>JAECRT010000039.1:4537-29049 GCA_016000085.1 Sphingomonadaceae bacterium | reverse complement strand
GTGACGGCGGCCGCCGCCTCGCACGGGCTGGCGCTCGACCAGATTATCGATATGCCCGCGAACAACCTGTCCTTGCTGCTGCGCGCGCGCTAAGGCGGGCAACCATGCCCAACAGCCTTCTTTCCCTCGTCACCGCCGAACTCGGTGCCCCTGCCGATCCGCGCGCCGCCGCCATGGCAGGCGCTCTTGCGGCCCAATATCCGCAAGCCGCCCGTGCCGTCCTGTTCTATGGCTCCTGCCTGCGCGAAGCCAATCTCGACGGGTTGATGCTGGATTTCTACCTGATCGTTTCGGACTACCCGTCCGCCTATGGCCAAAGCTGGCTGGCGCGGGCCAACCGGCTGATTCCGCCCAATGTCTTCCCCTTCGAACATCAGGGGCTGATCGCCAAATATGCGGTCCTGTCCGAAGCCGACTTCGCGCGCCTCAACAGCGTGGGCGCGGATAATGTCTCGGTCTGGGCGCGTTTTGCCCAGCCTTCCCGCCTGCTTTGGGCAGCGGACGCAATGGCCCGGCAACGCGCCATCGCCGCCGTCGCACAGGCCGCGCCGACCTTGCTGTCGCTCGCCCGGCCGATGACGGGCGAGGGCGATGCCCTCGCGCTGTGGAAAGCGGGCTTCACCCTCACCTACAATGCCGAACTGCGCGCCGAAAAGAAGGGCCGCTCGCTCTCTATCGTGGACGCGGACCCGGATCGTTATCGCCGCTTTGGCGAGGCGGCGCTGGCGCAGGGGTTGCCACCGTCGCCCGCCGACGCCGCGCGGCGCTGGCGCGGGCTGCAACGGCGCGGCAAATATCTCTCGGTCGTCCGCCTCGCCAAGGCCAGCTTCACCTATGCCGGTGGGATCGATTATCTGGCGTGGAAGATCAATCGTCACGCCCAAACCGCGATCGTCATCAAGCCCTGGCAGCGGCGCTGGCCGCTGCTGGGCGCGGTCACTCTGCTGCCGCGGCTGTTCCTGGGTGGTGCGATTCGCTAAGGGTTTGCCCGCTAAGCGCGCCCGACAGAGCCTGGCCCAGCGCCAGCAGCGTATAGGGTTTGCGCAACACGTCATGCCCGGCGAAATCGGCGCTTTCCGTGGTGTCCCCGGCATAGCCGGTCACGAACAGCACCGGCAGGTGGCGATGCTGCGGCGGCAGCGCCTTGATCATTTCCGGCCCGGTCATCTCCGGCATCAGTACGTCGCTGATAATCAGGCCGATATCGGCATTGTTCGCCAGCAGCCGGACGGCCTTGGACGGATGATCGCAGGCGATCGGCAGGTGGCCCAACTCGCTAAGCGCCGCCATCGTCTGGTTCAGCACGCGCGGATCATCCTCCACCACCAGGATGCGGGTCGGCGGGTGCAGCACCGGCGTCCGCTCCATCGCGCCATCGTCATTCTCGCCAACGCCAGCCGCACCGATCTGGCGCGGCAGATAGAGATGCACGCTAGTCCCTTCGCCCGGCGTCGAATCGATCCGGATTTCGCCGCCGCACTGCCGCACGAAGCCGAAAATCTGGCTCAGACCCAGTCCCGTACCCTTGCCGATCGGCTTGGTGGTAAAAAACGGCTCGAACACCCGCTTCAGGACGTCGGGCGCCATGCCGCATCCATCGTCGGTCACGTTCAGCGTCACATAATCGCCCGCCGCGCAGTCGCCGATCTCGCCCGCGCCGAGTATGGCCTGTCCGGTCGACAGCGTCAGTCGCCCGCGCCCGTCCATCGCGTCGCGCGCATTGACGCACAGGTTCAGGATGGCATTTTCCATCTGATGCTGGTCGACGAAGATGCGCCAACCTCGCGATTCCTTCGTGATCGCGACACGGATCTGGTCGCCGATGGTCCGGTCGATCAGGTCCACCATCCCGCCCAGCAGCGAATCGGGATCGACCGCGCTGGGCAGCAGCGGTTCGGCCCGCGCAAAGGCGAGCAGGCGGCGGGTCAGGGCGGCGGCGCGGTTCGCGCCCTCCATCGCATTGTCGAGATGGCGACCCGCTTCATCCGGTTTCAGCCGGATGTTGCGCTTGGCCAGTTCCAGTCCGCCGACCACGACCGCGAGCATGTTGTTGAAGTCATGGGCAATGCCACCGGTCAACTGGCCCACCGCATCCATTTTGTGCATCTGGCGCAGATTTTCCTCGGCCGCCTCGCGTTCGGCCGATTCCTGTTTCAGCTGTAGATAGGCGTCCGACAATTCGGCGGTGCGGGCGGCGACGGCGCCTTCCAGTCGATCGGCGCGCTCCGTTTCCATGTCGGCCAACCGCCGCGCATTATGGCGTTCGGTAAAGGCGATGTTCGCCAGCCAGGCGGCGAACAGCACGCAGACCAGCATCACCAGCCCCAGCAGGCGCGACGTCTGGCCCACGAGTTCGGTGCGGTTCCCCGCCAGCGTCACTGCCATGCTGCGTTCGCGCAGCCGCCCATTTTCCGCCTGGATCACCCGGTCGAGCAGCGCGGTGATGCGCAACAGGTCGCGCGATTTGCCCGCCTGATGAAAACGGCCCAGCGCGGACATCTTCTGGTCATAGGTGGTGCGCAGGCCGATTTCATTCAGCGTCTTGCCACGTTGCAGAAAGGCATATTGCAGCGCGTTCACATTGCCGCGCTGCCAGTCCGCCTGCTTCGTGGCGTAGTTCATGGCCTTGAGCTGGCTCGCGGCGCTGCGCCACTGGTCCTGAAACAGGCGACCGGTATCGGGGTCGAGGCTGATGACATAGCGGGCCAGCGTCACTTCGGCGCGGGCGGTCTTGGCCTCGAACGCGCGGGCCAGGGCAATGATTTCAAAGCTGCGTCGCTGTTCCGCCAGCGCTCTTTCATGATCGCGCGATGCGTTGCTTGCGCTGTAGAGCAACGCGCCCAGCGATCCGATGAGCAGCGCCACCAGGACCAGGGGCATGGCGCGCGTGAACGCGCTGCGCCATCCCTGCTCGTCCGTATCGATGAATTCGCCGTTGGCCATAGGTCTTCATCCTAGCCCAACAGCCATGCCGGTCAAACAGCGGAGCGAAAAAGTTCCCGTTCCGCTGTGCCGACCACCGCAGCCTGGCCTCAGCCGATCGCGCCCGTGGCCTTGCCTGCTGCTGCGAACATGCCGATAATCTGTTCGACCTGCTCGTCCGAATGCTCTGCGCACAGGGAACAGCGCAGCAGGAACATGCCGGCGGGGGTTGCGGGCGGGCGCGCCATATTGACGTAAAGGCCCAGTTCCAACAGCGCCTGCCACATCGACACCGCCTGCATCTGGTCGGTCAGGATGACGGCGATGATCGCCGATTGCGGCGTGTCCGTTCCCAGCTTGAAGCCCAGGTCGGTCAGCCCCTTGTGCAGCCGCTTGCTGTTCTTCCACAGATGCGCGCGCTTCTCGCCCGCATGCATCAGCTTGCGAATGGAGGTGGCGGCGGTCGCAACCACGCTGGGCGGCAGCGACGCGGTGAAGATATAGGGGCGGCAGACCAGCCGCATCACTTCGAACTTGGGATGGTTGGATACACAGAAGCCGCCGACCGTGCCGACCGACTTGGAAAAGGTGCCGACCACGAAATCGACGTCCGCCTCGACGCCTTGTTCTTCATAAACGCCGCGGCCATTGGGACCGAAAAAGCCCATGCCATGCGCTTCGTCGACCAGGATCATGCAATTGGCGTGCTTGCGCACGGCGGCGACCATGTCGGGCAGGGGGGCAACGTCGCCCAGCATCGAATATACGCCTTCCAGCACCACCAGTTTCAGCGCATCGGCGGGCAAACGGCCCAGCCGCTTGTCCAGATCCTCGACGCT
The DNA here is from genome assembly GCA_016000085.1 of Sphingomonadaceae bacterium. Classification (GTDB taxonomy): domain Bacteria; phylum Pseudomonadota; class Alphaproteobacteria; order Sphingomonadales; family Sphingomonadaceae; genus Sphingobium. The sequence continues at coordinate 25,288 of JAECRT010000039.1, read as the reverse complement.
GTTGTGGCGAAACCGCACGATGTCCGCATCGCCCAGGAAACAGCCGTCATAGATGGACGCATGGCTGTCGGCGTCCAGCACGACATAGTCACCCTTGCCAGCCAGTGCCGAAATCATGCCCAGATTGGCCTGATAGCCGGTCGAAAAGACCATGGCGGACGATGTGCCGTAAAATTCCTTGAGCGCCGCCTCGACATCGGCATGACCCTGATAGGTGCCGTTCAGCACGCGGCTGCCGGTCGTGCCTGCGCCGAAATCGTCCAGCGCCTTCTTGCCCGCCGCGACGACATCGGGGTCGAACGTCATGCCCATATAGTTATAGGTGCCCAGCAGGATCGTGTCCTTGCCCTTGATGACGGCCTGGGTCGGCGACTTCACTTCGTCCATCACGATGGCGAAAGGATCGCGCACGCCCGTCGCCAGCAACGCTTCGCGCTCCGCGATCAGGGCGTCGAACTTGGAAAACAGGTCGCGCGTTTCGGTCACCGCTTGTGTCATGTGTCTCGTCTTTCCCAAACGTCCAGCCGGACCCGGTCCGGCATGTGGGGCGCCGGGCAGGGCGCTCCGGGGCTGCACCCCGGACCCGGCCGGGGTGTCGAAAATCAGGCCGCCTTGAGCTTGACGACGGCATCCACCAACTGGCCGATATTCTCGATTTCGGCCTGCATGTTCATGGTGATGAGGATGTCGAATTCATCCTCGATCGCCGCGACGAAATCCATCACGGTCAGGCTGTCCCATTCCAGGTCGCCGGCAAAACTGGTGGCTTCGGTCAGCGCCACGCCCTTCTTGTTGAAGGGGGCGATCTGCGCCGTAACGCTGTCGAAAATCTCGGTGCGATCCGTCATTCTGGTCTAGTCTTCCCGTCAAAGCCCGGCTTTTGCCGCTTCAGCCCGCCCTTTGGCAAGGGAATAAGGCGGCAATCGGGCAGCATCGCGCCCGAAATGGCTCGGTGCGGCGCGGCGCTTACCGGAAATTGTCGGCGTAGGCCTGCAATTTCAGGGTTTTGGGCGGGGTCGCGATGACGGTGTAGGACACGCCCTGCTTTTCGGCATAGGCGCGCGCGGCGGCTTCCGATGGAAAGCTCAGCTTCAACTGCTGGCGCGTATCGCCCGAACCGGCCCAGCCGGTCAGCGGATCGGCCTGCTTCGCTTCGGCGGGCACATATTCCAGCACCCATTTATGGGTCAGTGCCTTGCCAGATTGCAGGGCGTTCTTCTGGATCTGATAAATGCGCGCGTTCATCGCGAAAGACTCCGGTAAATCGTCATGCTGCGTTGCACCAGTGCGGCCAGCCAAGTCAAGACTTGCGGGGGCCATGTCCTCTGGCATCGGCGTTTTTGGTGCGCAATGTCGCATTGGCGTTCGCGGGATCGTCGGGCCATGGGTGGCGCGGATAGCGGCCGCGCATTTCCTTGGCGACATCGCGCCAGTTGCCCGCCCAGAAACCGGGCAGGTCGCGCGTCGTCTGGATCGGCCGCCCGGCAGGCGACGTAAGCGAGAGCACCAGCGGGATGCGCGCGCTGCCGATCACCGGATGCTGCGCCAGGCCGAACAGCGCCTGCACCCGCAATTCGACGCGCGGGCCACCTTCGGCGGTATAGTCGATCGCATGGCTGCTGCCCGCGGGCGACCGAAAATCGGGTGGGGCCAGCCGGTCGACCTCTTGCTTGCCGTCCCATCCGATCAGCCCGTCGAGCACGCCCGACAGATGCGACCGGTCAATGTCCGACAGCCGCCTTTTCCCCGCCAGCAAAGGCGGCAGCCATTCGTCCAGACCGGCCATCAACGCCGCGTCGGACAAAGCTTCCACCCCGGCGAAATCGGCCCGCATCCGCAGTGACTGCGCGGCCTCCGACCATGGCAGCAAGTCCAGTCCACCCTGCCGCACGCCATCGGTCAGCGCCGCGACCACGGCTTGCGGATCGGGCCGGTCGTCGGACCCGGACGATAGCCGCACCGCGCCCAGCCGCCGCTCGCGCAACGCCTCGATCCCGCCATTGGCGGAGCGGAAGCGGACGGTGCGATGCTGCGCGATGCGATGGCCGAACAGAGCGGCGACTTCGCCTTCGCCAATCGGCGCGGCGGACAGGATGCGCGCGCCCGCCGCGCTGCCCTGCACTTCGCCCACCGCCAGCCATTCCTCGCGCGCCAGTGGCGAGTGCGGATCGAGCCGGAAGCCGCGCCCACCCACGCTCGCCCAATCCGCGCCATCGGCGGAGCGGCGCTTGGCCACTCGGTCGGGAAAGGCGAGCGCCAGGCACAGCCCGACATCATGCGCGCCGCCCGCCTGCGTGCTGGATGCAGGGACCAGCTTCGCCCATCGCCGCGCCATGCCCCGCGCTGCGTCCGCGCGCGGCCCGCTCTCCCGCCGCCAGCGTTGCAGCCGCTGCGTCAGGTCGACATCCTGCCCGCCAATGCCGCGCTCGCCCAACAGCATGGCGATGTCGGCGGCGACCTGCGCCAGCCCCATTTCGCCCGCGCGCACCAACATATGCGCGATACGCGGGGCCAGCGGCAGCTTCGCCAGCGCCTTGCCATGGGCGGTGATCCGCCCGTCCGCATCCAGCGCGTCGAGCGCGCTCAGCCGCCCGCGCGCCTCGCTGGTGGCGGCGGCGGGCGGCGGGTCGAGCCAGCGCAGGCTCGTCGGATCGGCCACGCCCCACAGCGCGCAATCGAGCAACAGGCTCGACAGGTCGCTTTCCAATATCGCCGGCGGATCGAACGGCGGCATCCCCGCGCTCGCCGCCGCTTCCCACAGGCGGTAGGCGACACCCGGCCGCTGCCGCGCCGCGCGCCCGGCGCGCTGGGTCGCCGACGCTTGGCTCGCGCGTTCCGTCACCAGTCGCGTGACGCCCGCCGCCCGGTCATAGCGGGGCCGCCGCGCAAGGCCGCTGTCCACCACGATCCGCACCCCGTCGATGGTCAGGCTGGTTTCGGCGATGCTGGTCGCCAATATGACCTTGCGCCGCCCGTCGCGCGACGGCCGGATCGCGGCCCTCTGCGCGCCGGGGTCGAGCGATCCGTGCAGCATGTGGATTTCGGCATCCAGCCCCTCGATCCGCTCCGCCGTCCGCTCGATTTCCCGCACGCCCGGCAGGAAAGCGAGCAGGTCGCCCTCCGCTTCCTCGGCCATCGCCAGGCGGATCGCCGCCGCCATTTCATCCTCGATCCGTTTTTCCGCCGCGCGGCCGATATGGCGCAGCGCCAGCGGCTGGATGCGCCCCTCGCTCTCGATCACCGGCGCGTCATCCAGCAAGGCGGCAAAGCGCACCCCATCCAGCGTCGCCGACATCGGCAGAATGCGCAGGTCGGGCCGCAACGCCGCCTGCGCATCCAGCGCCAGCGCCAGCCCGAAATCGCTGTCCAGGCTGCGCTCATGCACTTCGTCGAACAGCACGGCCGACACCCCGGCCAGTTCCGGGTCATCCTGTATCCGCCGCACGAAAATGCCCTCGGTCAGCACCAACAGCCGCGTCCGGGCCGACTGCTTGCTGTCCATCCGCGTGGCATAGCCGACCGTACCGCCGGGCTGTTCGCCCAGCATCTGCGCAATCCGTTCCGCCGCCGCCCGCGCCGCCAGCCTGCGTGGCGACAGCAGCAGCACCTGTCCCGTACACCATGGTTCGTCCAGCAGGGCAGGGGCCACCGCCGTCGTCTTGCCCGCGCCCGGCGGTGCGACCAGCACGGCACTGCTACCCACGCGCAAGGCGGCGAGAAGGTCGGGCAGCACATCATGGATCGGCAAGGCGCTCATATGCGCCGCTTTCGCGCCAATCGGCGCACTCCGCAACCTTATCCGAACAGATAGATGTGGATTGGATTTTTCGGGTCGAGCAGCATCTTGGCCGTCAGCGCCAGCGACATGACGATCAGCAGCGGCTTGATGAGCCGCGACCCGAACCGCATCGCCAGGTGCGATCCCACCTGTCCGCCGATGACGCTGCCCACCGCCATCGTCAGCCCCGCGATCCACAGCACATGGCCGCCCGCCACCATGGTCAGCAGGCCCGCGACATTGCTCGCGAAATTGGCCGCCTTGGTCTGGGCAGTGGCGCGCAGGATCGACAGGCCGCCCAGCGCCAGGAAGATGGTGGTGTAGAAAGCGCCCGCGCCCGGTCCGAAAAACCCGTCATAAAAGCCGACGACCCCGGTCAGCCCGCTTAGCGCGCTGATGCCCACCCGGCTATGCCGGTCCGCATCCCCCAATTTGGGTGAAAAGGTGAAATAGGCGGCGATGGTGATGAGCAGCGCGGGCATCAGCCCGGCCAGGATCGACGGATCGACCCGCTGCACCAGCCACGCTCCGCCGATCGACCCGATGAACGCGGCGATGATCGGCGCCTTGTACGTCTTGATGTCCATATGCCCGCGCCGGGCATAGGCGACACACGCGCCGAACGTCCCGAAACAGCTTTGCAGCTTGTTGGTCGCGACCGCCTGCACCGGCGGAATCCCCGCCGCCATCAGCGCGGGCAGGGTGATGAGTCCACCCCCGCCCGCCATCGCGTCGATACATCCCGCCATCAGCGCGGCGGCCATCAGGAAGCCCAGGGTTTCGGGGGACAGGATCATGAATGACGGGCCTTGATGACGAACGGAAGGAAGGACGATCCTTCGACCCGTACCCTCAATAGGCGCGTGCGATGGCGAATTCGACCGCTTCGGTCAGCGCCGCCTTGGCCTTGCCCGAATCGAACATGCCCAGCGCATCGATCGCCCGCTGGCCATAATGGCGCGCGCGGGCCAGCGTGTCGGCAATCGCCCCGGACTGACGCAGCAGGCCGGTCGCATGGGCCAGATCCTCTTCGCTGATCCGGTGTCCGGCAATCGCGGCCTTCCAGAAGGCGCGCGCTTCGTCGTTGCCGCGCGCATAGGCCAGGATCACCGGCAACGTCACCTTGCCGTCGCGGAAATCGTCGCCCGCATCCTTGCCCATCGTCGCGCCGTCGGATTCATAATCCATCGCGTCGTCGATCAGCTGGAACGCGATCCCCAAATTGCGGCCATAGACGTCGAGCGCCTGCTCCTCCGCCTCGTTCCGGTCGGCGATCACGGCGGATATGCGACAGGCGGCGGCGAACAGGGCAGCGGTCTTGGCCCCGATGATATCGAGATATTGTTCTTCGCTCGTGTCGATCTTGCGCTGGGCGGTCAGCTGGTTGACCTCGCCCTCCGCGATCACGGCCGATGCGTTGGACAGGATTTTCAGAACCTTGAGCGATTCGGCCTCGACCATCAGCTCGAACGAGCGCGAGAAGAGGAAATCGCCCACCAGCACGCTGGCGCTGTTGCCCCAAATGATGTTGGCGGTCTTGCGACCCCGGCGCAGCCCGGAACCATCGACCACATCGTCGTGCAGCAGGGTGGCGGTGTGGATGAACTCGACCGCGGCGGCCAGCTTGTAGTGGCGGCTGCCCGCATAGCCGACCAGATCGGCGCAGGCCAGGGTCAGCATCGGTCGCAACCGCTTGCCGCCGCCTGCGATCAGATGCCCCGCCAGTTCCGGGATCAGCGGAATGCGCGACTGCATCCGATCCAGAATGACGCTATTCACCTGATTCATGCCGTCTGCGACCAGCGACATGATGGGGGCGAGGGATGGATCGCGCTTGGCGCGGCCGATCGGATGGACGTTACCGGAGGCGGGTGCTGTCATGACAAGCGCCATGTGGCGGTGCAAAATGCTAATGGCAAGCGGGAATAGCTTGCCTGATCGGTCAGATAGCGCAAAAAGCGCGGCGGTTGGGGCATAATGCCCCATTTCGACGCCCTGACCGGAGAAGCGCCTTGGACGATACCCTGCAACGCTATCGCGAAAGCATCGACAATATCGACGCGGCGCTGGTGTTCATGCTGGCCGAACGGTTCAAGGTGACGCAGGCGGTCGGCGAATATAAGGCGACCCACGCGCTGCCCGCCGCCGACACTGGCCGCGAGGAACGCCAGATCACCCGGTTGCGTCAACTGGCCCTCGACGCAAAGCTGGACCCGGATTTCACCGAAAAATTCCTGCGCTTCATCATCGACGAAGTGATCCGCCACCATGAACGGCTGCGCGAGGGCTGATCGCCTTATCCCGCCGGATAGTTTTCATGGCCCGCATTGGGCCACAGGAAACTGGTATAGGTCAGCATGGTGGAGAAACTCTCCGACCGCACCTGATGCCACCAGCCGATGGGGATGAACAACAGGTCGCCCGGCGTCAGCATCACCTCATAGCGCAGGACGTCGCGCGCTTGCGGATGGGCGGCGATTCGCGCCGGATCGGTCACGTCATGCACATCGCTGAACACATGGCGGCGATGGGCCAGCCGCCCGGTCTGTGACGGTGGGATCAAAATGACGCGCTTGGTCCCCGTCACCTGCGCCAGCAGATTGTTGGTCAGGTCGAAATGCAGCGGCGTGAACGCGCCTTCGCCGCCAATCCACAACATCCCCGGCGCGCCCGTCAGATAGGCGTCAATCTGGCCCAGATCATCGGCCAGCGGCGCAAAGGCGCTCTGGTTCGCCGCGCTGTTATAGGCGGTGATATAGGCGTCGTTGCCACCATCGCGCACCAATGCGATGAAATCGCGAAAGGCGCCGCGCCTTTTATGCCGGTCCTTGGCCAGTTCATAATCGCCCACACCCGCGCGACCGCCCTGATATTCCACCACCGCGTCGCCCACGCGTTCCGCCAGATAGTCGGGCGTCCATCGCTCGATTGCGGGCCAGCCCGTCATCGCGCCCCGGATCAGCACGGGGCGGCCGGGCGCATAGAAGCTATGCAGGAAATCATCGCCAGACAGATTCTCGGCCGTCAGCAACCCCGACGCATAGGGGGACAGGGCGCGCTGCTGCTCCATCACCTCCAGCAACCATTCGCGCCGCCGCAGCACCAGCGTATCGCCGTTCGGTGCGACAGGGGGCAAAGCGGACGCACTGGACGGCACCGTCGCTGCGCCAAAGCTGATCTGCCGCAATGCCATCTGCATCGCAATGTCGGCGGCCTGTGCGGGCAATGAGGGCTTGGTCTTGCGCATGGCGCGCATGCCTATCGCGCGAACATGACCGGTATGTGTCAGGCGATGACATTTTTATGACGCGGGCTGGCGTGGCCCGGCATCGAAAAAATTCAGGCCGGCTCGACGACCTCCGCGCGCGGCTTCCCCCGCGACCGCGCCAGCAGCACCCCGCCCAGCGCCAGCGCAAAGCCGATCAACTGCACCGGTCCCAGTCGCTCGCCAAACAGCAGCCAGGCCTCGATCGCGGCCAGCGGCGGCACCAGCAGCAACAGCATCGACATGGCGGACGGCCCCTGATGCCGCACCAGCCATACCAGCAGGCTCAGCCCCGCCGCGGACAGGCCCAGCACCGACCAGCCAAGGCCCATCCACAATATCGGGTCATTATCCCAATACCATTGCCCCACGATCAGCGTCGCGACCGTAGCGACCAGCGCGCCGCCGAAATTCTGCACAGCGCCCGACATCAGGATCGGGTCACCAGCAATCGCCCCGCGCTGGATCAGCGTCCCGCCGGTCATGCCGATGACGGCCACGATCCCCGCGACCGCGGGGATCAGGCTGATCGAACCCGCCCCGCTCCGTGTGATGGCGGGCAGCAGGACGCAGGCGACACCGGCTATCGCAATGGCCAGCCCGCCCCAGGCGCGCGTCGGCAATCGCTCGCCCAGCAGCGCAACGCTCGCGACTGCGACCATCAGCGGCTGGGTCGCGCCCAGCAGCGACATGATCCCAGCGGGCATCCCATTGTTCACCGCCCACCAGCTGACCGTCAGATAGACGCCATGGAGCATCGCCCCGGCGCCCAGATGCAGCGCCAGCCGCCGTCCGCGCGGAAAGGCCTGCCGCGCGCAGAGCGCCGCCCCACCCAGCAGCAGCGTCGTCAGCGTCAGGCGGATCGCCAATATCAGTTCCGGCGCGCCATGGGGCACCACGGCGCGCGTGACGATAAACCCGGTGGACCAGATCAGGACGAACAGCGCGGAGGCGGCAAGGGCAAGCATGACGGTGCCTTTGGGGCATGTGCAGGACGATGTCGAGCAAGAGGAAAGGGGAGGGATGTCGAGCAGGCGCGCGCTGGCGCGTCAATCGGACTGCTGCGCGAGATAGGCGATGATGTCGGCGCGATCGAGCGGGTCGCGGACGCCCGCAAACTGCATGGAGGTGCCGGGAACAATCTGTTGCGGCCTGGCGATCCAGGCATCGAGGGTCGCACTGTCCCACCGGCCGCCAGCGTCGATCAACGCCGCCGTATAGGCATAACGCCTGCTATGTTGCCCCATAGGCTGCCCGAACACGCCATACAGGTTGGGTCCGCCGACGTCGGGCGCGCCTTTGCTGGCGTTATGACACGCCGCACATACGCCAAACTTGCGCTTTCCGGCATCGGCGTCGGCCACTTTCAACAGAGCGTCCAATGACGGGTTCGGACCGGCCGCTCGCAGGCGTTCGTCCCGTCGATCATCGCCGCAACCGGCAAGGGTCAGCAAGATGACCGTCGTGGCAAACCGAAATTGCAATGAATCACTCCCTCAAGCCGCGCGCTATAGTCGATCGCGCGTAGCAGGGGACAGCGGACCGATTGTCCCAGTGGAACGGTCGTACACCCGCCGTGCAACTGTCCTACAGCGCCCCCTTGTGGCATGAGAATGGCTGGCTCTTTCCCATCATGGTCCTGCTGTCTCGACTTTCCGATAGGATCAGGATCAGGCAACAAAATAACAGAATTACCGGGAAATGTGCGAAGTTAAGCTATTCGCGCCCCGCCCGGATCGCCGCCCCCCCGGCAAAGGGTGTGATCGCCACCAGCAGCAGCGACGCCGCGCCCAGAAACTTCAACGCCGCCCCACTGCCATCGCCCAGCGTCCCCGCGCCAAAGATCAACAGCGGCACCGCCAGCGGCATCGCCAGCAACCCCGCCAGCGCTCCGCTCGACCGCAACCCCGCCGTCAGTGTCGCGACCAGCAGCCCCAGCGCCGCCAGCGCAGGCGTGCCGATCAACAGCCCGGCCTCCAGCATCAGGATCGTGCCGCTGTCCAGCTTGAGCAGCGCCGCGGCGGGCAGGGTGGCGATCATCAACGGCGGACCAAAGCCCAGCCAGTGCGCGATCAGCCGGGCGAGCACCACCATCTCCTCGCCAATGCCGCGCAGCGCAATCTGGTCCAGCACGCCTGCATCCCGGTCCGGCGCGATCAACCGATCAACCGGCAGCAGGCTGGCGAGCAGCGCCGCGATCCACAACATGCCGCCGCCGGTCCGCGCCAGCAGCACCGCGTCAGGACCGACCGCAAAGGGATAGAGGCTGGCGACCAGCAACAAAAAGGCGACCGGCAGCCACAGCCCGGCGGATCGCCAGGCGCTCGCCAGATCGCGCGATGCCAGCAGCCAGAGCATCCTCACGCCGCCTCTACCGCCTGATGATCGGTCAGTTCCAGCATCACCGGCGCGGCTAGCGGCAGCGGCTGGTGCGAAGCGGCGACAACGATTCCTCCGCCCGCCAGATGCGCCGCCACCGCCCCACCGAGCAGCGCAAGCGATGCGCTGTCCAGCCCGTTGCCCGGTTCGTCGAGCAGCCAGATGCCCGCGCCGCTGGCGATCACCCGCGCCAGCATCGCCCGCTTGCGCTGCCCGGTCGACAGCATCCGCACCGGCACATCGGCGATCGGTTTCAGCGCCATCGCGCCCAGTGCGTCATCGACCGCGCTGTCCTTCGCCCGGTCGATTCTCGCCCAGAAATCCAGTGCTTTGGCGAGCGGTAATTCCATGTCGAGCGCCAGTCGCTCGTCGGCCAGCGCCACACCGCCTTCGCGCGTCATCGTCCCGGCAAAGATCGGCAACAGCCCGGCGCAGATTCGCAGCAGGCTTGATTTGCCCACGCCATTGGGGCCGGTCAGCAACGCGCTGCCACCCGGCGCGATCGTCAGCGTAATCCCCCGGAACAGCATCCGCCCACCCCGCAGGCAGGCGACATCATCAAGCCGCAAGGCCGCCCCGCTCATAGCGCGACCATATCCTCCAGGACATGCATGTCGATATCGGACAGGCCGAAATGATGGCCGATTTCATGCACCACGACATGGGTGATGAGCGCTTCTAGCGGCACGCCGGTTTCGACCCATTCGTCCAGCAGCGGGCGACGGAACAGGTGGACGGTTGGCGGCGTGTCGCCGGTCTGCGCTTCCTGCCCCACCGGTCGCCCGGAATAAAGGCCGGTCAGGCCGAAGGGATCGTCAATTTCCATCTCCCGCAAGATGGCGGCGTCGGCAAATTCCTCGACGAACAGCACGACATCGGCCAAATGCTCGCGGAAAGGTTCGGGCAGGCGTCCCAGCGCTTCGAGCGCCAGCACCTCGATCTCCTGAGCGGTGGGGGCGAAACGGGGCGATTGACCGGAATGCGACATCGCTGCCACATAAGCGAAAGCGATTTAAGAGGATAGGGACATGATTGGTAAACTCAGTGATGAGGAACGGGCGCTGGCATTGGCGGATTTGCCGGAATGGACGGTGGTGTCAGAACCGGACGGCATATGTCGCCGCTTCACTTTCACGGATTTCATCGCGGCCTTCGGCTTCATGACGCGGATTGCGATCATGGCGGAAAAGGCCGATCATCACCCCGAATGGAAGAATGTTTATAATTGGGTGGAAATCACTCTGACCACCCATGACGCGGGCGGCCTGTCCACGCGCGACATCGACCTGGCCCATGCAATCGAGGCGCTGATATAATAGCGCGGACTATTCGGCTTCCTGCCCCTCGATCCGCGCGTCGTAGCCCTTGAGAGCCGCAGTCACCGACGTGTCACTGGCATAGCGCCGACGCAGCATGGCCAGCGTCGCGTCGGTGCCGTGACACAGTTCGGCGACATTCTCGTCGATATAGGCGCGACGCTCTGCGTCATAGGGTTCCTCGCCCCGGAAATGGTCGCAGCCATCGCGCGCGACCATGAAAGCCGTCACTTCGCGCGGAAAAGGCTCGGCACTGGCCGCCACGTCTGATGGGGGCAGGTCGAGCGGAAAATAGGGCGCGGGTTGCGCACGCACGGTCACGACCGGCATGGCCCTGGGCGGCGGGCTCGGGGCCGCTTCGGGCTGGGGAGGGGTGACAGGCGCAGGGGGGGCTTCGGGCGTGACCGTGGCGATCCGTGGGGCAACGCCATTGTCGGCCTGCGCCCCTTCATCGGACGCCCGGCAGCCAGCGACCAGCGCCAGCATCATGACAATCGGAACCAGCACCAAACGCCCGCTCACCCGATTTCCTCCCGCAAGCTGGCGATCAGGTCCGCGGCATGGGTTAGCCGCGACTCTTCCTCATTGAGGATCGCCAGAAAAGCCGCCCGCCTATAGTCGGCAAGCGCGTCGGGCGAAAGACGGCTTGCTGCGGGCATTGCCGAAATCACGATGTCCAGAAGTCGCTCGACCCCGTGGAGCCGCCCCCACAGATAGTCGTTTTCTCGATAGGCCCTGCTAAAGAACGCACCGAAATTATTGAATTCTATGCCTTTGAGCGTCGCGGCTGCCCCGCCCGCCCGGATCGCGGAACAGTCTTCGGGCGAAATCCGGTCGACCTTGATCGGATCATATTCATCCAGACTGTCACCCTGAAGCAACGGTAAGGTGGCGATATCGTAGAAGGGGAAGCCGAGATAGGCGAGCAGCATCGTCCGCCGGCCACCTTTGGGTAGTGCGGCGAATGCTTCGGCCAGGATGAGGTCTGCTTCCTCGTCCCGCGCTTTAAGGCCTCGGTCCCGCGCGATTACAGCCAATGCTGCGGCCGCGTCGTTCGGCACTGCTTTCGCGGCGGCGACCATCGCCGCGCCATGAAAATCGCTTTCCTCGCACGCCGCGTAAATGGCCAGCGCCCGATAGATGGCGTCGTGCATTGCCTGCGCCGCGACGTCGTTGCCATTTTTCCCGGCCATGTCTTCGCTTTCCAGCGTTTCGGCCAGTCGTCGGGCCAGAAAGCGCAGACGGCGGATACGAAAGGCAAGATCATGGGTACGGAAGAAAGAGATTGCAGCCGACGCTGACGGATCATCGTCGCCTAGTTGGTCCGCGCTGTCCGCCCGCACCTGCGCCCAGATCGCCTGGCGATAATTTTCGCGCATCATCGGGCTGTCTTCGCCACTCAACTGAAACAGCAGCGCGGCAAGCGCTTCGACGATGCCCGATAATTTGAGATGGCCATAAGCCGGAAAGGCGAAGCCCGCCGCGCTTGCCGCCCGTTGCTGGGCCTTGCCGCGCCACGCCGACAGACGCGCGGGGGTGGGCCGGTCGAGAAACAGGATACGCCCGATGGCGCTTTCCACCTCTGCCTCGATGCTTGGACGCAGGGCATCCAATATGCGCTGCATCCGGCGGATGCGCGCGGAATGGCGGTCGATCGCCTCCAGATTGTCGCGAATCGGCTGTTCGCGCGGAATGTCGGATAGCGCGCCAAAAATGGTGCGGAAAAATCCGGGTATGGGCGTCTCGGCGCCCCCCGGCGCGTCTTCCTGTTCGCCCTGTCGATTAAGACGGATCGACCGATGCCCCGGCTTGGGATCAATATAGACGAAGCGCCGATCGACCTCCCTCCGTGAGGGGCGATTACGCAGCGCACCGATGGCCTGTGCGAAGGGCGCGTTGGCGAGCACCGATCCATCGATCAGCACAGCATCCTCGGCCGTTCCGCGCGCGGTGTGGCGTGGCAGCACGCGCGCGAGAAAGGCGTCGCGGCCGGGCCATGCGCGTTCGCGGCTTTCCAGCACCCGGTCAAGTTCTCGCACGGTGAAGGGTGGGAAGGCGCCGGGGAAACTGGCCGTGGCGCGGGCAGCGAAGACCAGTTCGGCGGGATCGGCAAAGGCGCGTGGCTGGTCGGCCTGCCTCCGACCGCGCGCGGGAAAGCCGATCGAGAGCCGGTGCTCCGTCTCCACGACCTGTGGCGGGCTGTTGAGAATCAGGCTTTGGGGATGCCCCTCGAAATCCGTTACCGTGACGAACAGGTCCAGTGGATGGCCGTCGGGCAGCAGCGGCGGTCCGCGTCCGGTGGCGGCCATCGCGTCGAAGGCGTCGAGCAGCATGGTCGCGAAAATTTCACCGCCAAAGGGTGGTTCGAACCAGCGCGACCGAATGAAGCGCGATAATTTATGCCGCACTTCCTCACGCGTGTCGGGTGCGACGGTGCGCTCGATGGCGTCACCGGGTCGCCGCGCAGCCATCCACACCAACGGCGTCGCCCAGAATTTGGTCATGGCGCGGGTGGGGCGGGCGTCAGGGTCGAGCAGCCGGTCGACATCGGCATTGTCCAGCCACATGTCGGTCAGCGGTTCCAGCGATTGGCCAGTTTCGATGGCCTGCGCCAGAAATATGCCGTTGATACCGCCGGCACTCGCGCCGGCGATGATGTCGGGCATCACCCGCAGGCGGACGCCGCTTGCCGCTTCCATGTCGCCCAGCAGCCGGTGATAGACGCCTTCGCTGCCCTCACCGGCCGGTGCGCCGTCGTGAAAGGCCCGGCTGGCCCGCGCGAGCCGCCACACTTCCTTGGTGATGCCGTGCATGTAGATTGCCAGGCTGATGCCGCCATAGCAGACCAGCGCGAGCCTGAGTTCCCGCTCTTTCATGGCGTGAAACTCGCAGAGGCCGTGTCGCTTGTCGAGGGCGCGTCAGCCGAGATGGAAATCAGCCCAGATTGGCAGATGGTCCGACGCCCGGCGCGCTGCCGCGCTTTCATGCACGCCACAATCGGACAGGCTCAGCCGGTCGCAGTGCATGATGCGGTCGAGCCGAGCCACGGGCCGTTGCGCATGAAAGCTGCGCCCACACGGCGCGAACTGATAATGCCGTGCAAAATCGGCCAGGCATCCGCGTCCCGCGCTCCATTCGTTGAGATCGCCCATGAGCACGGTGGGCAAGGCGTTGCCTTGTGCCGCAGCATGGATCACCGCCGCCGCCTGCCGCCGTCGCCACAGGCCGGACAGATCGAGATGCATGCCGAATATCCGCAAAGTTACGCCATGCAGCGTCACTTCCGCCATCGTCGCGCCCCGCGGCTCCAGGCAGGGGAGGTGCAATACGTCATAGGCAGCGATCTCCGCCTGTTTGCGCACCAGGATTGCATTGCCGTGCCAACCCATCGAATCATGCTGCACGTTGAGCGGCACCGGTTTGTAATGGCTTAAACTCTCCATCAGCAGTGGTGGGATAGCGGCGGTTCGCACGCCAAAGCGGCGATCCGCTTCCTGCAGGGCGATGATGTCGGCATCGACCTCCGACAATACCTCCAGCACCCGTTCTGGCATGCGCCGGCGGTCAGTGCCGATGGCTTTGCGGATATTATAACTGGCGACGCGGATAGTGGGCATGACTATCTAATGCGCCAGCACGGCCGGGGTTTCCATCGCCACCTGCAAGATCGGATTGTGTTCCACATATGTTCTGATATGCAGCAATCATGGCAAAGGCAAAGCGCAAATTCGTCTGTCAGCAATGCGGCACCGTCGCCGCCCGGTGGCAGGGCCAGTGCGAGGATTGCGGCGAATGGAACAGCATCGTCGAGGAAGCGCCCGAAACGGCCTTTTCCGCGCGGCATGACCTGCAAAATGGCGGCCGGGCGATCACGCTGGTGGGGTTGGACAGCACGGTGGAGTTGCCGCCACGCACCAGCACGGGCATCGCGGAGTTCGATCGCGCGCTGGGCGGCGGTATCGTCGCCGGGTCCGCCACTTTGATCGGTGGTGATCCGGGCATCGGTAAATCGACGCTGCTGCTTCAGGCTGCGGCACGAATCGCCGCGCGTGGGCTGTCGGTAGCCTATATCAGCGGTGAGGAAGCGGCCGACCAGGTACGATTGCGCGCGCAACGGCTGGGGCTGGGCAATGCGCCGGTGCAACTGGCCAGCGCGACGTCGGTGCGGGACATATTGACCACGCTGGGGGAGGGGCCGCCGCCTGCGTTGCTGGTCATCGATTCGATCCAGACGATGCACAGTGACCTGATCGAAGGCGCCCCCGGCACCGTCAGCCAGGTGCGCGCCTCCTCGCAGGAACTGATTCGCTTCGCCAAGCAGCGGGGAACAGCGCTGATTCTGGTCGGCCATGTCACCAAGGATGGCAGCATCGCGGGACCGCGGGTGCTGGAACATATGGTCGATACGGTGCTGGCGTTCGAAGGGGAGCGCAGCCATCAATATCGCATCCTGCGTGCAATCAAGAATCGCTTCGGCGGCACGGATGAGATCGGCGTGTTCGCCATGGTTTCCGAAGGGCTGGAGGAGGTTACCAATCCATCCGCCCTGTTCCTGACCCATCGCGACGAGACGGTGACAGGCGCGACCGTCTTTCCCGCGCTGGAGGGAACGCGGCCGGTGCTGGTCGAAATTCAGGCTCTGGTCGTGCGCCTGTCGAGCGGGGCGACGCCGCGCCGGGCAGTGGTCGGCTGGGACAGCGGGCGGCTTGCGATGGTGCTGGCGGTGCTGGAGGCGCGCTGCGGCCTCAGCTTCTCGACCTGCGAAGTCTATCTCAATGTCGCGGGCGGCTATCGCCTGTCGGACCCGGCCGCCGATCTGGCGGTGGCGGCCGCGCTGGTGTCCGCCCTGTCCGAAAAGCCGCTGCCGCCCGATGTCGTGTTGTTCGGCGAGATTGCCTTGTCGAGCGAAATCCGCCCGGTCGCCCATGCGCCTCTGCGCCTGCGTGAAGCGGCCAAGCTGGGTTTCAACCGCGCCTTCATCCCCGCATCGGCGGCCGATGGGGTTAAGGGGATTGCGGTCAGCGGTTTCCGCACCCTCGCCCAACTGGTTGACCAGATGCTGGGTAGGGGATAGCGACGCGGGCGATGAACGCCGTCGACATTCTCGTCCTGCTCGCGATCGGCGGTTGCGCCGTGCTGGGCCTGTTGCGCGGTTTCGTGCTCGAAACCCTGTCGTTGATAGCGTGGGTGCTGGCGATCTTCGCCATCCGCCTGTTCCACGCCGTGGCTGCCGATATGCTCGCGCCTTTGGTCGGTTCGCCCAGCGGCGCAGCCGTCCTGGCGCTGGTGCTGGTGTTCGGCGTGACATTCGGCGCGGGGAAGCTGATCGCCCATGCGATCGGCCGCCGCACGCGACAGTCCGTGCTGGGACCGGTCGACCGGGTGCTGGGCGGTGGCTTCGGCGCGGTCAAGGGACTGATCGGCGCGACACTTGTCTTTCTGGCCTTCAGCCTCGTCTACGATACATTCTACGGGAGTGGCGCGCGCCGTCCCGACTGGCTGTCCGACGCGCGCACCTATCCGCTGCTCAACGCGAGCGGGCAGGCGATCAGTGAATTTCTGGCAGAACAGCGCGCGAAAAAGCCCGCGCCGGCAGACCAGTAACCTTCCGGTTACAGCCAGCCTTTGGCGCGATAGGCGTCAACCGTAGCCTTCAGCCCATCCTCGCTCGACACCTGCGGCATCCACAATTGCCTGGGCGCATGACGGCCGGTCGCGGCGACCCAGTCGGGATGACAGAAATAGTTCACGCGATCGAGCGTCAGCTTGGCTTGGCGTCCGCGCACCATCCGGTCCATCCGCGCCGCAAGGGTCAGCAGCCAGCCGGGCGTCGCCACGGTGCGGACCGATCGCCCGATGGCGCGGCCGATCGCTGCGCCGAAATCGCGATGATCCCAGCCGCCGGCCACCCCGTCGTCGACTTCATAAGTCTGGGTCAGGCTCATGTCCCGCTCACCGGCAAGGCGCAGCAGCAGCCGCGATAGATCGCTGACCGCGATTACGGATAGCCGTCCGCCTGGTGGCAGCAGCATCAAGCCTCGCTTGGCCATGCGGAACAGTTCCAGCATTTCGCGGTCGCCTGGTCCGTAGATGGCCGGCGGGCGCACGATCGTCCAATCCAGGCCACTCGCCTTTACTTGGCGTTCGGCCAATGCCTTGGACCAGCCATAATCCGACAGGTCCGGTTCGCGCGCGGCGAGCGAGGAAACATGGATCAGTCGCCGGATGCCACGCTTACGCATTGCATCCACCACCGCGATCGTGCCGCGTACATTGCCCGCCTCGAATCCCGTTCGGTCGGGCGCGTTCACCACGCCTGCAATATGGATCACCACATCGCTGTCGCGCACCAGCGTATCGAGCGCGGCAGCATCTTCCAGCGAGCCGGGCACCCATTTCAACTGCGCGCGCGGCGGTTGCGCCCTGCGCGTCAGGGCGGTGACGTGATGCCCGTCCGCCAAAGCCTGTTCCAGCGTTTCGGCGCCGACGAATCCCGTCGCGCCCGTCATCGCAATTCTCAAAGACATGAGCGTCAGACCATCGCCATATGGTCGCGATGGACCAGCACCGATCGCGGCATCTCGCCCAGCAGCGCAGCGATATCCTCGCTGCGTCGCCCGGCAATTTTCGCCGCCGCTTCGCTGTCATATTCGATCAGTCCGCGCGCAATCACGCGGCCATCCAGCGTCAATATGTCCACCACATCGCCGCGCGCGAAAATACCCTCGACATGGGCCACGCCAGCGGGCAGCAGGCTGTTGCCCTTACCCAGCGCCCGTTCAGCGCCTGCGTCCACGGTAATGCGTCCGCGCACCGTTAGCCGTCCCGCGAGCCACCCCTTGCGCGCGCGCTTCGTCGCGGCGGCGACAAAGATCGATCCCGTGCCCCCCTTTGCCCAATGGGACAGTGGCGCGTCGACCTTACCCGAAATGATGGCAAGATGCGCGCCCGCGCCCGTGGCGATCCGTGCGGCCTCGATCTTGGAGGTCATGCCCCCCGAACCCATGCCCGACGCCGATCCGCCGTCCGCCATGGCCGCGATCCGCGCGTCGATCTTCTCTATCCTCTCGATCAGCATCGCGCTCGCATCGGCGTGCGGGTTCGCAGTGTAAAGCCCGTCGACGTCCGACAGCAGAACAACTGCGTCAGCCCGTGCCGCCTGTCCGATACGCGCCGCCAGCCGATCATTGTCGCCGAACCGGATTTCAGCCGTCGCGACACTGTCATTCTCGTTCACGACCGGGACGACATCCAACTGCATCAGCCGCTCCAGCGTTGCCGAAGCGTTGAGATAGCGGCGGCGATTCTCCAGGTCGTCGAGCGTCACCAGCATCTGCGCCGCGGTGATCCCGCGCTCGTCGAGCAGGCTGGCCCAGCATTGCGACAGGGCGATCTGGCCTGTGGCGGCCGCCGCCTGAGCATCCTCCAGCGAACCACGCCCGCCCTTTGGCAATTTCAGCCGCCGCGCGCCCAGCGCAATGGCGCCGGACGATACGATGATGATCTGCTGCCCTGCCGCCTTGCGCTCCGCGATATCCGCAACGAGCGTGCGCAGCCAGTCGACCCGAACTGCGCCCGATGGATCGACGAGCAGCGCGGAGCCGATCTTGATGACCAGGCGCCGTATGAGAGGGGGAGGGAAGCCGGAAAGCGCGAGGCTATCTGTCAGAGCGGCGACCACGTCGATTCGCCTTCATCGCCGTCTTCGCTATCGGTCGACTTTGCTTGACCGACGATGGGAAGGATTGCGTCCAGCAGCGCCTCGACGCCCTCACCGGTTCCAGCGGAGATGATGAATACATCCTCCACGCCTTCCTCGCGCAACTGATCGGCGATATCCTCCATCAGTTCCAATCCCAACAGATCGCCCTTGTTGAGCGCAACGATTTGCGGCTTTTCGTCCAGACCTTCGCCATAGGCGGCAAGTTCGTCCTGCACGATGTGGAACGCCTCGACCGGATCATCACCGGTGGCATCGATCAGGTGAAGCAGCACGCGGCACCGCTCGATATGACCCAGAAAACGGTCGCCGATCCCCACGCCTTCCGCTGCGCCCGCTATCAGGCCCGGAATGTCGGCCAGCACAAATTCCCGCTGCTTGTGCAGCACGACGCCCAATTGGGGCTTCGTCGTGGTGAAGGCGTAGGCGCCGACCTTCGCCTTGGTATTGGTCACCTGGTTGATGAGGGTCGACTTGCCTGCGTTGGGCATGCCGACAAGCCCGACATCGGCCAGCAGCTTCAGCCGCAGCCATACCCACATTTCCTGACCCGGCCATCCAGTGCCATGCTGGCGCGGCGCGCGGTTGGTGCTGGTTTTATAGGACATGTTGCCACGGCCGCCGTCGCCGCCGCGCAGAAAGGTCATCCGTTGGCCCACTTCGGTGAAGTCGGCCAGAATTTCCTGCTCTTCATATTCAGGATAGCCGTCTTCGTCTTCGCTGCCTTCGATCGGCTTGGGATCGGACAGAATCTGCGTGCCGACCGGCACTTTGACGATCAGGTCTTTTCCGCCCGCGCCATAGCGATTCTTGCCCATGCCGGGAGTCCCGCGCTGCGCCTTGAAATGCTGGGTATAGCGGAAGTCGATCAGGGTGTTGAGGCCGGGGACCGCTTCGAAAATGATGTCGCCGCCCTTGCCGCCGTTACCGCCGTCCGGGCCGCCATATTCTTCATATTTTTCGCGCCGGAAACTGACCGCGCCGGGGCCACCCCAGCCGGATTTGATGAAAATCTTTGCTTGATCGAGAAAATGCATGGCGCGCCCATAGCGCTATCCGGCCGAAAGTTAAACCTCGGCTTGTGCGGCGCGTGAAGCAGCCTCGTGCATCAGGGCGATAGTGAGGCTGCGGGTCGCGATTTCGCGAGCCTTTTCGCGCGATTGTCCCAGCGCCGCGGCCATCGGCCCGCCCATTTGCGAATCGCCCAGAGCCAGCAGCACCAGCATCAGCGTATTTTCGCGGATGACATTGCCCATGTCGGGGAAGGGCGCGGTCGCGGCCAGCTTGTCGACCAGGCGGTGGATCGCGTCGACCACCGGATCGAGGGCATCTTCGTTGCCCGACGCGAGCATCCAACTTGCCAGCGCCCCCGCGCCGTCGCGATCGAAGGCGTCGAATGTCATGTCGACGATTCGCCGGGGTTCCACTTCGCCGCGTCGCGCCGCATCGACGGCTTCGCCAATAGTCGCGGTTATCGTGTCGCCCAGATAAGCCGCCAACGCCTTTTGCAGACCGGCGGCTGACCCGAAATGATGCAGCAGATTGGCGTGGGTTCGGCCGATCCGGCCCGCCACGGCCTTGAGCGTGACGGCCTGTGGTCCCGCTTCGATCAGCAGAGTGCGAGCAGCCTCTACTGCAACGAGGCGGCTTTCATCTGGGCTGAGGCGCGAGCGCTTTATCGGCATGGGTGCAAGTAACTCATATTTACATCGAAGTAAGTCGTGGGA
Organism: Sphingomonadaceae bacterium; assembly: GCA_016000085.1. Lineage (GTDB taxonomy): Bacteria > Pseudomonadota > Alphaproteobacteria > Sphingomonadales > Sphingomonadaceae > Sphingobium. The sequence continues at coordinate 5,103 of JAECRT010000039.1, read as the reverse complement.
GCGTGCCATGACCCCCGTCGATCTGACCATCACGCCGCGCGACATTGGCTGAACGGCGCTCCGTTCGCCACGGCTTTCTGCAACGGGCTTTTCGTGACCTTCCCACGCGGCGAAACCTATTTCATCGAAAGCGTCCGCGCCTTGACCGTGGGGCAGGCGCGCGCTTTTATCCGTGCATGAGCAATGCGCCCCTTCTCCATACCGACCGCCTGATCCTGCGCCCGCACCGGGTGGAGGATTATGGCGCCTGTCGGGCGTTGTGGAGCGACCCGCAGGTCGTGCGGCATATTGGCGGATCGCCACAGGATGCGCAGGCGGTGTGGTTTCGCATGCTCCGCTATGCCGGCATGTGGGCGATGCTGGGCTATGGCATGTGGGCGATGGAGGATCGGGAAAGCGGCGCTTTTCTGGGCGAGGTGGGCCTGATGAGCGCGGCGCGCGGCCTGCCGGAACTGGAAGGCGTGCCGGAGGCGGGATGGGTGCTGGGACCGCAAGCCTGGGGCAAGGGGATCACCAGCGAGGCGATGGCGGCGGTCATGGCATGGGCGGACGACGATCTCGCTTCG
>JAECRT010000039.1:0-4437 GCA_016000085.1 Sphingomonadaceae bacterium | reverse complement strand
ATGAAGGCTGGCCGCATGGCCGACAGTCTCGATTTCGTCCCGCCCCGCCTGTTGCGCGCCATCGCGGGGACAGTCGGCCTGCCCGAAGCCGAATTCAAGGCGATGGTCGGCGCGAGCATCGCCGATGCGATCAAGGGGGCGACATTCGTCTCATTTGGCATGGATATGGCTGCCGCCGTGGTGGGCATCACCCCCGATCGCAGCCGCAGCTATATGCTCATTCCGACCGAGAGCGTGATCGCATTGCCGCAGGTTGGGCGATTGCTTAGCAAGACGAGCACCCTGGCCCTGAAGGATGAGGACCAATGGTATCTGGTTCGCGTGGATAACGCCGCGCAGATCGTGATCCTGAAAGACGTCTATCCCGAATTTGCCCGTGTCGAATTTCCGACCGGATCGACCGCCGCGATCGATTGAACATCAGGGCCGGGCGAGAGGCGGGACATGCAGTCCGTTCTCCGACCGGCGCAAGGCTGTTTCAAGCGGCCATGGCGGGCTGCGCGTCGCCGTAGAGGTCCATGGCATAGTCAGCGCTCAGGTCTGCTACGCGTTTGCCCTGTTCAAAGATCAGACAGTCGCCCGTGCCACCCCGTGCGGGGTTGAAGCAGGATTCTACCCGACCAGTATAACGAAAGCCCAGCTTGCGCAGGACATTGCCTGAAGCACGGTTGTCGGCGAAATGGGCTGCGCGGATGGCGCGGATGCCATTGGCCTGCGCCATCCCCAGCACGGCACGCGCCGCTTCGGTCGCAAAGCCTAGCCCCCAATAAGGGCGAGCGATCCAATAGCCCAGTTCGGGCGTGCCGTCTTGCGCGCGCGCGACGCCGCAGCCGCCGATCAGACGCGGCGCGCCATGGGTGCGGGTAAAGGCCAGCAGGCGCGGCAGGCAAGGGTCTTGCGGCAGCGCCAGGAAAGCCTGTGCATCGGCCATGGCATAGGGGCTGGGTGCGCGGGTCAGATTGCGCAGGATGGCCGGATCGCCGATCGCCTGGGTCAGCGCAGGCGCGTCTTCCATCCAGCCCGGACGCAGGAGCAGGCGGGGGGTACGGGCAAACATTCTCGTCTCTCCTCTTTCTTCGCGCCCTTAACCGACAATGATGACGGCTTGACGACGCTCTGATCTGGACGGTTTCCGCCTTGCATGACGCGCAGGAAGCGGTTTCGTTCCAATGACTTGAGGGAAATGGGGAGAGGCCCGATCCGTTATATTATGCAAACGGAAAAAGGGGCGCTCCTTTGGCAGGAGCGCCCCTTTTTCCCTCGATCATCGCACGCCTGGCCTAATGGCCAGCCAAGCGGAAGGAACGCCCCATTCAGGACGATCCTTCATCGATCGTCCGTTATTCGGCCGCTTCGGCCATCGCGTCGACCGACACATATTTGCGGCCGAGCTTGCCAGCGTGAAATACCACGCGGCCTTCGCTGAGTGCGAACAGCGTGTGGTCCGTACCCATGCCGACATTGCGGCCGGGATAGACGCGGGTGCCGCGCTGGCGAATGATGATGTTGCCGCCGATCACTTCCTGACCGCCGAACTTCTTGACGCCAAGGCGCTTCGATTCCGAATCGCGACCGTTACGCGATGAACCGCCAGCTTTCTTATGTGCCATTGTCTAAAACTCCTGAATATCTTGTCGAAGCGATCAGGCTTCGGCAGCGGCCGGAGCCGCATCTTCGGTCTTGGCGGCGGCCTTCTTGGCCTTCTTGTCTTCGCTGCCCACGCTCAGGATCTTCAGGATCGTGTGACGCTGACGGTGACCGTTCTTGCGGCGATAGTTATGGCGGCGGCGCTTCTTGAAGACGATGACCTTTTCGCCCTTCGCCTGCGCGATGATCTCGGCTGCGACGGTCAGACCGCTCACATCCTTGAGATCGCCGCCTTCACCGGCCAGCAGGACGTCGTCCAGGGTAACTTTATCACCGGCTTCACCGGCCATTTTTTCGACGACGATCTTGTCTCCGGCGGCGACGCGATACTGCTTGCCGCCCGTGCGCACGATAGCGAACATGGCTTGTCTCTTCTTGTTCAAATCTGCTTTACGCAGCTCGTCGAGGACTAAACCTTTCGGACCCGCGCGGGAATGTGGCCCGTTAGTGGAATGACTCGGGGCTGTCAACTGCGATGCACTGATTGCGGGGGTGGTTTTCCCGCGTTGCGCGCCCTATCTTAGCGGAATGATCGGACAATATCACCCATGAATGCGCCACGACACAGGATGACAATGCGTCTGCCTTATGTCGTGGCGTTGTGGATGGTGATTGCCGTGGCGCTGTTGTCGGCGCTGGCGCCGCTGGGGACGCCGCTCAGCCGGATGACCGGATCGGCCTTTAACCCGGCTACCGTAGATGTAGTGATAAAGGCGCGAACACCTGCCGCTCCGCAAGCGGTGCAGGCCACGCAGCCTGACGGTGACGACGGACATGTGGCGCTATCTGTGACGATCGCGGTTGCATTGTCCTTCCTTCTCTTGCGCCTGCTGACCGCTTCCCCGCTGATGCCCGTACTATCCGTGCCGGCACCGGGCACAGTTCGATTCTTCCGACGCGCCCGCGCTCCACCTGTCCGTCGCTGACGCATTCGGCCCGCCAACCGGGTCTTCGTCGGATAGAAGGAGCGTGTCTCATGCCCCGCAAAATATTGCGCGGCGGTCGCAATCGGCCGCCCTGGTGGTTTGGTCCGGTCGTCATGGCTGGCCTTGGCATCGCCGCTACAGGACTGGCGGCGTTGATGCTGCCTCTCATGGATTGATAATGCTATATTGCCGACGGGCGCCACAGCGGTGACGCCTGCCGCCCGTCGCCACGGAATGGAAATTTGCCTATGCCCCATCATACGCCCTTGATCGGCACCATCGTCGCCGGTCTTGTTGTCGCCTTCATCATGGGTTCAATCGCCCATCGCCTCAAATTATCGCCGCTTGTCGGCTATCTCGTCGCCGGGATCATGGTCGGCCCTTTTACGCCCGGCTTCGTCGCCAATGGCGGACTGGCCAACGAACTGGCCGAAATCGGCGTCATCCTGCTGATGTTCGGGGTGGGTCTGCATTTTTCGCTCAAAGACCTGTTGTCCGTCAGGGCTATCGCTGTGCCGGGCGCGCTGGTGCAGATTGCAGTGGCGACGCTGCTAGGCATGGGACTGGCGCATTTCATGGGCTGGTCGCTGATGGGCGGCATCGTCTTTGGCCTGGCGCTGTCGGTGGCGAGTACAGTGGTGCTGCTGCGCGCGTTGCAGGGGGCGGATCTGGTCGAGACGCGGCGGGGGCGAATCGCGATCGGTTGGCTGATCGTCGAGGATCTCGTGATGGTGCTGGCGCTCGTGCTGCTACCTGCGCTGGCGGGCGTGCTAAACAGCGCTGACGCCGGGGCCGGGGCCGGAGCGCTCGTCGGGCCGTTGCTGGGCACGTTGCTCAAGGTGGCGGGGTTTGTAGCGGTGATGCTGATCGTGGGGCGCCGGATCATCCCCTGGGCGCTGCACTGGGTCGTGCATACTGGATCGCGTGAACTGTTCAGGCTGGCGGTGCTGGCGATCGCGCTGGGCGTGGCGTTCGGCGCGGCGCTGGCGTTCGATGTGTCCTTTGCACTGGGCGCTTTCTTTGCGGGCATGATATTGGGCGAAACACCGCTCAGCCGCAGGGCGGCGGAAGAAACGCTGCCGCTGCGCGATGCTTTTGCGGTGCTGTTCTTCGTTTCGGTGGGTATGTTGTTCAACCCGTCAGTGGTGGTGGAACAGCCCCTGCCGTTGCTGGCGACGGTGCTCATCATCGTGATCGGCAAGTCGATCGCGGCCTGGGGCATTGTCCGCGCATTCGGCCATGCCAATGATACGGCGCTGACCATCGCCGCGAGCCTGGCGCAGATCGGCGAATTTTCCTTCATCCTGGCATCGCTGGGCACGGGGCTGGGTGTCTTGCCGCCCGAAGCGCGCGATTTGATCTTGGCTGGTGCGATGGTGTCGATCTTCCTCAATCCGATCCTTTTCTCGCTCATCGTGCGGGTGCATCGCAAGGATGAGGATGAAGAACAGGCAGCGCCTGCACCGGCTGCGGTGCGCAGCGGTCATGTCATTGTCGTGGGCTATGGCCGGGTGGGTAAGCTGATCGCGGCCGACCTGTCGGGCAGCGGCAAGCATGTCGTCGTGCTGGAGGATGATGCGGAGAAGGCGCAGGAGGCTGCGGACGCGGGCCTGTCGGTCGTGCGGGGCAATGCGTTGGAAGACAAGCATTTGCTGGCTGCGGGCATCGGTGACGCCCGGCACCTGCTGATCGCGGTGCCCGAGGGATTTGAGGGTGGCGCGATCCATGACCATGCGCACCGGCTGAATCCCTATTTGCAGGTTGTCGTGCGCGCCCATTCCGATGCCGAAGTCGCGCATCTGGGAGGGCTGGGCGTGGCCCATGTCGTCATGGGCGAGCGCGAACTGGCCGCCCGGATGGTGAC
>JAECRT010000038.1:15965-29245 GCA_016000085.1 Sphingomonadaceae bacterium | reverse complement strand
GGCGCCCGAGACGAGTTCCTCCTCGCAGCTACAGCCCACAACCTCCATAAAATGAATCGGCAAGGACGGAAATAGGGGGCGCTGGAACCAACCTGACCGTTGGTTTCTTCAGAAGTACTACTGCGCTGCGATCTGCGCGGGCGTTTGTGAGGATAATCGATATATCATCGTTTCGCCTACGCCCTTTAGCTGGACCTGCTCAGGTGAATTGAAGAGCCCTTTATGCCTGCAACGCAGGAAACTGCTTTCGGAAACGGCAATGCTATCTGGTTCGGCGTGTGGCTCAATACGGCTGGCCATATTCATCGTTTCGCCCCAATAATCATATGCCATGCGCGTTGCGCCGATAACGCCGCCTACTACCGGACCACTATTGATGCCGATCCTGACAGCGATGGGCAGGCCGGTCGATTCCCGCACATCTTCCATCCCGTCAATCAAGGCCTGCGCAAAAGCGATCGCAGCGTCCGCGCTGTTTGTCGAAGCGACATTGCCTCCACTAATCGCGAGATAGGCGTCCCCAATCGTCTTGATCTTTTCCACCCCATGTTCAGCGGCGCAGCGGTCAGCCAGGTTGAAAAACGCATTGAGTAGCTGGACCAGATGCCCGGGAGACACCGTTTTGGCGAGCCTGCTGAAGCCTACAAGGTCGGCAAAAACGACCGAGGCGTCTGAGTAAGCATCCGCGACCACGTGGCCGTCCTTCAGCCTTCTGGCGGCCGCTTCAGGCAGGACGTTATAGAGGAGTTCCTCGGTTTTACGGCGTTCGACATCCAGTGCGCTGCGCATCGCATAGGCCGCACGTTGCGACTGGCCGAGCGACCAGCTGATGAAGAGGGCGATGGCGGCGCCAGTGATATAGCTCAAGGCCGAATAGGTGCGCCCGGCTGCCGTTTCTTCGAAAAAGATCAAAACCGTTGAGAAAGCGGCTGCATGGCATGTCAACCATGCCAGAAACCACCGAAACCGGTCGGAAAGCACGATCGCTGCGAACGCACACACCACGGCATTGTTGATTGCGACGTTAGCGTATCGCTCACCGCCCAAGCTCGCCGCCCCGTGCCACAGCAATATGTTGGTGACAAGGGTCAGCAGGCCGAGCGCCAATAATGCGCCAAAATCGATGGCGGGATGTTCAACATATCGATCCCAGAAGGTGCTGGCTATGTAAATGCCAAGGACGATCAGGCTCACGACCAGCACGGCGCTTATTCGCGTTGCATCATCGCTATGAAAGAAAACGGGATTTATAAGGGCATAACAAAGAAACTGTGCGAGCGTCATTAGGCCGTACAGGCGCACCATCGGCACGCGTGCGACGCGCTCGGAAAGGCGAAAATCGCTCTCTACAGCATCATTGTTAAAGTGCGTTAACCTATTGCCCATTCATTCCCCCCTCAAGCGATCGGATATATTATTTGTTTATGAAATTAAAATTATCGCCTGATGATGGGAGAGAAAGACGCGTTTAGCTAAAGATTTGTACTCGCCTTGCCGACGTCCTAGCCTAGGGAGGTCAGGCGTCAACCTTTGTACGGCGTCTCTCCATTGGAGATTGACGGTCACCTTATCGAGGGCAACTCGCAATTCCTTCGCTGCGAACGACAGTGTCCGAAATGCTGCTTGTTAACAGGTGGAAGGGGTCGTGCCAGCGACGGCCTTAATACCCGTGCCGGACGTATCGCGATTGTCGCGCACGATGAGGGAAGCGACTTCTTTTATTGGGCCGGAAGGTATCCAGGCGCTCGTGATCATCGGTCGATAGTTATAGCCGATTTCAACATACATGGCTGGCGCGGTGGCAGTAGCGGTGATGCGTGCCGAGGCCGGTCCCATGCCTTTGACGTTCGTGTTGCCCTTGCCATCCCCTTGGACGCCATAGCTGGAAGGGTAAGCAAGCGTGCCGTAGCAGCGCTGCCAATGAATATATTGTCCGTTAGGAGAGGCCGGATCGACTTCCAGGCTGGATAGAATTATCCGCCCGTTGCGAAGGATATCCAGCCGTCCGCTTTGCAAGCCGGCACCGATGAAGAGATCGTTGACCTGTCCTTCATCGATTTCCGACTGCACGGTATTCTGGGTGCCAATGCGCGAAGCATTGTCCGCGACCTGGATCGCCAACTGACTGACCTGCTGTTTGACGATCACATAGTTGGTGATTTCGAACAGCCATAGCGTCAGTAATAGCAAAATGGGCAGGCAATACGCCATTTCCGTGACCGCAAGGCCGCGCCTGTCACGGGCAATCGCCCGGAGGAGACCTGACGTAGGTAAGTTCACGGGCAAATCCCGGTATTGGGTTGCGATTGTGTGGTGCTTGGCTGGTTGCGCAACAGCGTAGTGGCGACCAGGCGCACATTGGGATCGGCAGCGAAGAAATTCCCCAAGCCAAGGCGGGCATAAGACACGGTCGCCGTCATCATCAGGACGTCCTTGGCGCCCCCGCGTCCCTCCCGTGAGCCATCCGCATCCCATTGACCGTTGCCGTTGCTGTCGACAAATATTTCGCCATGATTGCAGGCGCCATCATGATCGGCGTCACCGAATTCCTCCGGCCGGTTCGCTGCATTTTTATAATCGTGGAATGAACGTACGTCGTAAGCCACGTCTGCGCCGGCCATCACCTGTTGAACACCCTTCGTGACCTCCGCCTTGATGGCGGCAATGGTGGTGTCGTTAGTTGCGCCTTCCAGGCTCATGTCGCGAGCCGCCCTTTGCAATTTGCCGACCAGGACTGATTGCACGTACATGGTGTGGCCGATCTCCATGCCGCCTAAGATCAACAGCAGCATGAGGGGCAGTACCAGCGCGAACTCCATCATCGCCGCACCGCGCATGTCCATGCGGCAAATCGACAGGCGGGACATCATCGCGTCAGCCGCAATTGGGCGATCCGCGACGCGATGTCGGCGAAGGTGGTAGCAAGTTGGGTTGAATCGTCCGCTTGATAGGCCCGGCCTTCCGACGCGCAATCGCTAAGGGTCGAAGTGAGTTCCGTTCCAAAAGCGATGACCCAAACCGTCATGCCCTTGCCTTTGGCGACCTTGCAATAATTGGACAGTCTGCTTTCGACAATCGCGTTCTGGCCGTCGTCGTCGGGCAGGTTGGCAATGGGCGTGCGGCGACGATCAAGCGCGGACAGGCCGTAGGCGTCATAATCCTGAATGTGCGTTTCCGTCGCGCCATCAGTCATGAAAATGACGTTGCGGGCGATGTCGAAACCGTTGGACGCGCTGGCATTTTCCGCAGCGAAGATGCCTTGCGCCGATGCAAGGCGCAGACCCCATAGAAAGCCGATGTCGTGATAGGTGTCACCCACGGTTTTTAAGCCGTTGAGATAGTTTGAAAGAACGGTTGGCGTGAGGCCGGCTTCTTTCGACATCAACTTTCGTGCCGGGCTGGGGCAGGCCGCACGATCGTTGGCAAAGCTCGACATATTGGCATATGTGGCGGTCGAATTGAGGGTAGCGCCGTAGCTCCACGTCCATTTCGACGCATCGATACCGACATAGCTACCTACGTTCCGGGCGAAAACTATGCGCGGAAGCCATGGTTTCCACTGCGTATCGGGGTTGGCCGGGTTAGGGACCATATCGACATCCATGTCATAGGCCGTGCCTATTTCCTGGGGGCGCAATGTTTTGCGCTCCTCGATACAGGCCGACGCGGCGACCCATTTGACGGCTACAACCGCGCCGGCGGTAGCAGTGGAAGGTTGACCGGCAGCAGGGCTGGCCGGATTAGCGATATAGGCGTTGAGCGTGCCGCCGGAGGGTGGTTTAAGTGCGCTCACATCGTAGCTGACGGGCTTATAATTCCAGTAATTATAGGTCGTATATACGGGATCGCCCCCATTGGGATTTTCCGCATATGTTTCGGTACGGGTTTGGGAGACATTATTATATGTCTTTTGCGTAATCTTGCAGGTGCCGTTACTCTGTGTGGCGGCGGAATAACTGCTGCCATTCAATGTGCGATAGTTAGTCCTCGACTTGGGCACGGCCGATCCATTGGGGCTCCAGCTCGAACTGGAAGAGCCGCTCGTGACCAGGTTGCCAGTAGGCGCCATGCAATTTTCGGGGTCGCCCGCCAAAATGATCGTCGTGAAGTCGTCTGGAGTCCAGGCCGTATAGGTCGTCTGGTAGGCACCCGAAGTGCTGGTTTTCAGGGTCGTCTGCGTTACGAACTCGCGCGACTGATAGGTGGCGGTATTCGCCAACCATTCGCTCTTAAGCAACATGCCGACATTGACGGTGTTGGAATAGGGCACGAAACCGTATCGCACTTGCGTACCAGCCACCTTGGCCGATTCCAGAATATTGTAAAAATCAATGACTGCCTTGCGCAGCCCGGTGATCCTGTTGCTGCTGTCGCCCGGGTTTGTATCAGTCATCGAACCGGTCGTATCCAGCACGAACATGATGTCGGTATTGGGCAACTGGAGCTGGGCATCGCAAGTGGCGCTTAGGGTGGTCTGTTGAAAACCGAACACGCGCATCAGGGCCATCGGCAGAGTGACGCTGGCGCTGCCGTGCACGGTGTTCTGCGTATCCACGCTGTAAGTCATTGCAGGCGTGCCGCTGCCATAAAGGCCGGGCGCGAAGTTAGCGTTGAAATAATTGCGCGCTCTTGGCTCCGTATCGGTGGTTACGTTGTTGCCATTCATCGAGCGGCGATATGCCAGAACGCTGGCGTCGCATGCATTCTGCAGTTTATTTTTGACCAGATATATCCGCGCAATATCCAGTGCCGCGCCGGACAAGCCGATTATGGGAAAAATCGCTGCAGCGGTTAGCATGATGACGTTGCCGCGTGTGTCGCGGCGCAGTCTGCCTGCCAATCGAATGATATTACTCAATGCAATCATGATTGATGAGGCGCCTGAAGTTTCGGTTCAATAAATATCCATATGCACAGGGGAGGTTAATTTTTTGAAAACCATCACTGAGGGGGGACATAGCAAATCACGTCGTGGCGAAGAGTAAACCACTAATCTGTTCTAAGTCTGGTGGTCGCAATCAATGACCAAGGCGGGTAGAATCTAATTTAAGTTAAAAAATCCCACCGATAGGGACTGTAATCATTCGCGCAGAAGCGCATGGGAGCTGCGGACACCTCCTCCATCCGTGCATTCCCTTCAGCCGGGCATCGAAGTTCGTCGATTGCGCCTTTATGCGCGCCCCGCTTTCCGACAAGGGGTTGAATGATCGGACAGTCGGCGAAATATGATTCGGCTTCTGGCGCGCGGGGCGCCACGCCATGGCGCAGTCCCTACAGGCACTTAATTCTATGCAGATGGTTGATTTCGACAGCGCGGCGTTTCTGCGTGATTATTGGCAGAAAAAGCCGCTGCTGATCCGCAATCCATGGGGCAACTGGATCAATCCGCTGGAGCCGGACGATCTGGCCGGGCTGGCCTGCGAAGAAGGGATTGAGTCGCGACTGGTCACGCGCAAACGCACCAAATGGGTACTCGAACATGGCCCTTTCCCCGAAACGCGCTTCGATACCATGGGCAAGGCGCCATGGACGCTGCTGGTGCAGGCCGTCGATCATCACGTGCCGGATGTGGCCGCGCTCATCGCGCCGTTCCGCTTCGTGCCAAACTGGCGGATCGACGATGTCATGGTCAGCTTCGCCAGCGATGGCGGTGGGGTAGGGCCGCATTTCGACCAGTATGACGTATTTCTGGTGCAAGGGCTGGGGCGGCGGCGGTGGCGGATCGGTGCGGCCTGCGACCAGGATACGCCGCTATTGCCGCATGACGACCTGCGCCTGCTCGCCGATTTCGATGCGACCGACGAATGGATACTCGAACCGGGCGACATGCTTTATGTGCCGCCGGGCATCGCCCATGACGGGGTTGCGGTGGGCGACGATTGCATGACCTACTCGATCGGCTTTCGTGCGCCATCGCGCAGTGAACTGGTGGGCCACTGGAGCGACCATATTCTTGAGCTTTTGCCCGAAGACGACCGTTATCGCGATGGCGACGCACAGGTGCAGGATAATCCCGGCGAAATTAGCCCCGACGCCCTCGCTGGATTGCATGCGATGATGAGCGAGGCATTGATGGACCGGGCCGGGTTTGCGCGCTGGTTCGGCGAATATAACAGCATGCCCAAATATGCGGACATGGACTGGCGACCCGAAAGTCCGGTCGATGCCGATGATGTGCGATCTGCGCTGAAAAGCGGAACGCCCCTGTGCCGCAATCCGGCCAGCCGCCTTTCCTTCATCCGGCAAGATGTCGATGGCCTGTTGCTGTTTGCCGACGGGCGCAGCTTCGCCTGCACCGGTGCGAGCGCTGAATTCGCGGCGATATTGTGCGCACAGGACCATGTTGCGCTCCATGCTGACATGGAAGCATCAGACGAAGTGATCGCGTTGATCGTTGCGCTGTGCAATCAGGGCAGCGTGGCGTTCGAGGACAATGAAGAGGATATGCTGTGAGCCGACTGATCCTTTTCAATAAGCCCCATGGTGTGCTGTGTCAGTTCACCGACGAGGGATCGGGTCGCCCGACCCTGGCCGACTATATGGCCTTGCCCGGCGTCTATCCGGCCGGGCGGCTCGACCTCGATAGTGAGGGATTGATGCTGTTGACCGACGATGGCCGGTTGCAGGCGCGCATCGCCGATCCTCGGTACAAGACGCCCAAAACCTATCTGGCGCAGGTAGAGGGCGATCCCAACCCTGATGCGCTGGCGGCGTTACGGCGCGGGGTGCAACTGAAGGACGGACCGACTTTGCCCGCCGAGGTGGAGAGCATCGAGATCCCCGACCTGTGGCCCCGCGATCCGCCGGTGCGTTTCCGCAAGAGCGTGCCGGACTGCTGGTTGCGGCTGACCATTCGCGAAGGGCGCAATCGTCAGGTGCGGCGGATGACGGCGGCAGTCGGCCTGCCGACCCTGCGGCTGGTGCGCTGGCAGATCGGCGAATGGACGATCGACGGGCTAAAGCCGGGGGAATGGCGCGAAGTCGCCGTTTGATAGCAGCAACAAGGCAACGTCCCGATGACCCAGCCACTCGCCGTCACGATCGATGATATTTGCGATGCCGCATGGGTGATCGCGCCTGCCGCCGTGCGGACCCCGCTGATCGAGAATACCGTGCTGAACGCGCATTGTGGCCGTCGGGTGCTGCTCAAGTTCGAAGGGGCGCAGCGGACCGGTTCGTTCAAGTTTCGCGGCGCGTATAACCGGCTCGCGCGGCTGGACGCGGCGCAGCGCGCGGCGGGCGTGGTCGCTTGGTCGTCGGGCAATCATGCGCAGGGCATTGCAGCGGCCGCCCGGCTGCTGGACATGCCCGCGACCATCGTGATGCCCGCCGATGCGCCTGCAATCAAGCTGGCCAATACCCGTGCGCTGGGGGCGGACATCGTGACCTATGACCGGCATAGCGAAAGCCGCGAAGTGATCGCGACCGATCTGGCGCTGCGGCGCGGCGCGACACTGGTGCCGTCCTTCGACGATCCTTTCGTCATCGCCGGACAGGGGACGGCGGGGCTGGAAATCATGGAACAGGCCGCGCAGGCCGGGGCCGAAGTGGCGCAGATTCTGGTGTGTTGCGGCGGTGGCGGCCTGACGGCGGGCATTGCGACAGCGGTGAAGGCACAGGCGCCCGAAGTCGCCATCAATACTGTCGAACCGGCCGGGTTTGACGATACCGCCCGGGCACTGCGCAGCGGTGAACGCGAAAGCGTCGCACCCGAGGCTCGCTCAATCTGTGACGCGCTGCTTGCGCCGCAACCGGGTGCGCTGACCTTCCCGATCAACCGTGCGCTGGTGACGGGGGGACTGGTCGTGACAGACGATCAGGTGCGCGACGCGATGCGCTTTGCTTTCACGACGCTCAAGCTCGTGGTGGAGCCGGGCGGGGCGGTCGCTCTGGCGGCGATGCTGTACGGCCTTGCCCCGCAACATGATGGCGCGGCGGTGGTCGTCCTGTCGGGCAGCAATGTCGATCCGGCCGATTTCGCCGCGATCATCACCGGGACGGGCTAAAGCCGACCTAAACGCCTAATGCGTGATCACCCGCACGGCGAAGGCGGCGGCGGCGGCGCGGGTTTCCACGCCCAGCTTCTCGAAAATCTGTTCCAGATGCTTGTTCACGGTGCGCGGGCTGATGACCAGTATCTCGCTGATGACGCGATTGGGCTTGCCATAGCTGATCCACAGCAGGACTTCCGCCTCGCGCTGCGTCAGGCCGAAATGGCTCTGGAGCCGCCCGATATCGGCAAGCGGGTCCAGATGATTGATGCGGATCAGCACTTCGTCCCGGCGTGGCCGTCCCACGATGATGAGTTCGACCGTATTGCCCATGCCGCTTTCGGTCTTTGCGGTGGCGCCGGACGGGAGATCGTCGGGAAGCAACCGGGCAACCGCTGCGCGCAGCATGACGGGCACGGCGGCGTCGGTGCGTGACCAGCCCGGCTCCAACTCTTCCATCAATTTCTCCGCCCCCGGCGTGCTCCATGACAGCGTCGCGTCTGCGCTGACCGCGATCAGGTTGCGGCCCGTCGCGTCGAGCGCGAACTGTCCGCCCTGCGTTTGGCGGGCATTGGCCATGTGGACGCGCACGCGGGCCAGCAATTCTTCGACGACGATGGGCTTGCGCACATAATCGACCCCGCCAGCCTCCAGCGCCCGGACGACATGCTCGCTTTCGGTCAGGCCCGTCATGAAGATGATGGGAATTGGTGCGCCTTGCGGCATTTGCTTGATCGCGCGGGTGGTTTCAAAGCCGTCTAGGCCGGGCATTACCGCATCCATCAGGATCAGGTCTGGGACGACATGCGCCAGCAGTTCCAGCGCGGCTTCGCCACTGGTGGCGATCAATACGGAAATCTGTGCGGCTTCCAGCGTGTCGGTCAGGAAACGCAACGATTCCGGTGTATCGTCGACCACCAATACGGTATCGGATCGGGGTGGAATGGGGGTGTTCATCGGGCGGCCCTTATGATTCTGATCAGCCCCTTGAGGTCGAAACGGTCGAGATAGACGAGCAGCCGGGCGACGAGGGGCTGCGCGCCGTCGATATTTTTCAGCGCACTGATGCTGGATTCTATCCCGCGCACATGGCCGATGATCGCTTTCTGTTCGATATCGGCCAATATCGGGCCGGCTTCGTCGGGCAGGTTGGGCAGCGCCATATCCTCGTCGGGATAGACAGCGATGGCGGGCGTATCGCCGGTCCAGTGGATATGCAGTTGATCGGCGATCACGTCCAGCAGGGCGTCGAGATCGACCGGCTTCATCAGGAACATATCATGGGCCGCGTGTCCGTCGCCGCCGCGGTGAAATTCATGGGCGTTGGCGGACACCATGACGATGCGCACGGCCGACCCCATCCGTTCGCGCAATGTGCGACAAATGTCCCAACCGGATTCGCCAGGCATGGAAATGTCGAGCAGGACGATGTCGGGTGTCTCGCGGTCCGCGACGTCCAACCCATCGCGGCCATTGAGCGCCTCGACCACGCGGAAATCGAGTGGCTCCAGCAACCCGCGCAGCACCGCGATCTGCGCGGCGTCGTCGTCGACCAGCAACACGGTGCGGCGCTGCCCCTGATAGCCCGCGATGCGATCGACCGGCTGGTTGTCGGGCACGGGGTTCGTCACATGGCCCAGCATCAATCGCACGGTGAACTGCGTGCCCCGCCCGGCTTCACTGATGACGGACAGGTCGCCACCCAATATCTGCACCAGCGCCTGGGTGATGGACAGGCCAAGGCCAATCCCCTTCTGCCGCTGCGCGTCCGGGTTGCTGCCGCGTTCGAACGGATCGAACACGCGCTTGAGGTCATCGGGCGCGATGCCGATGCCGGTGTCGATGATATCGAACGTCGCCATCTGGCTGCGATAGGCGACGCGGAAGGTGACGGAGCCGCTGCGCGTGAACTTGATCGCGTTGGACAGCAGGTTGATGAGGATCTGGCGCAGCCGCTTCTGGTCCGTCCGCACGAAATCGGGCAGTTGCTCCGGGCGCTCGAACAGGAATTCGATGCCCTTCGACTGCGCCTGTGGGCGGAACATGTTGGCGATCTGATCGACGAAGGGCGCCAGTCGCACCGTCTCGCTGCTGATGCGCAGCACGCCGCTTTCCACCTGCGAAATGTCGAGCAGTCCCTCGACCAGATTGGTGAGATGCTCGGCGCTGCGGCGGATGACCTTGGCCGCCTCGATCGGCGCGATATCATGCCCGCGCTCCATTAGCTGGGCGTAACCATAGATGGAGTTGAGCGGGGACCGGATCTCGTGGCTGACGCTCACCAGGTAGCGGCTCTTGGCGGCGTTGGCGGCCTCTGCCGCCTCCTTCGCCTTTTGCAACTCCGCGCCGGTCACGTCATGGGCGATCACTTCTTCCATCAGCTTCTGCACATGATGTTCGCTTTCCTGCATCGCCGACCGGCGGCTTTGATGTGCGAGCACGATCATCCAGGCGATGACTCCGCCGAACAGGGAAAAGAGCAGGAACAAGCCGAGCATCAGGCTGGTAATCTGCGCCGCGGCGGCGGGTGCGCGCTTGGCGAATTGCCAGCCGATGCCGCCCATCACGCCCGCATTGGCCAATGTGATCATCGTCATCACCGCGACGAAATGCCCCACTGGCGTATGGACATGGCGCGCGGCGGCGTGGGGCAGCAGCCGCTCCAGCCATCGCGCGGCCTGCTGCGTCGCCCGGCTGTCGGACTTGCAGCGATCATGGCAGCGCGCCTCCAGCGTGCAGCACAGCGAACAGATGGGCGCGGCGTAGATCGGACAATGGGCCATATCGACCGGCTGGAACGGGTTCTCGCAGATGATGCAGCTTTGTTCGCCGGTTCCCTCCGCCCAGCGCGACCGGCGAGCGATATAATAGCGGCCATGGGTCAGCAGGGCGATCACCGGCGCGGCGGTGAACGCCACCGCCATGCCGATCACGGGCGCAAACGCCTGCGCCACTGGTCCGATCAATCCCAGATGCGCGCAGCCCGCCACCAGGATGGACAGCAGCATCGCGCCAATGCCCACCGGATTGATGTCGTACAGATGCGCGCGCTTGAACTCGATGCCCGCGGGCGACAGGCCCAGCGGCTTGGAGATCATCAGGTCCGCCGCCAGCGCCCCGATCCACCCTGCCGCCACCGTGGCATAGAGGATCAGGATCGCCTCTATCGCGTCGAATATCCCCACTTCCATCAGCAGCAGCGCCAGCAGCACGTTGAAGATCAGCCATACGACGCGCCCCGGATGGCTGTGGGTCAGGCGGGCGAAGAAATTGGACCAGGCGATCGACCCGGCATAGGCGTTGGTGACGTTGATCTTGAGCTGACAGATGATGACGAACAGGCCGGTCAGCACCAGCGAGAGTCCGGAATGGCCAGACATCGCATTGAAAATCGCGTCGAACATCGCGGTTGGGCTGGACGCCTCGTTCGCTGACGCGGCGTTGCCGATCAGATAATGGGCGAGCCAGGAGCCGAGCAACAGCTTCATGCCGCCGATCAACGTCCATCCCGGTCCCCCGGCCAGCATCGCCGCCCACCATTTGCCCCCGCCTATCTCCGCCTTGTCAGGCAAAAAGCGCAGATAGTCCGCCTGCTCGCCAATTTGAGGCAGCAGCGAGAGCAGGGTGGAGAGGGCAAAACCGAAATAGAGCAGGCTGACGCTGCCGTCGGGCGCGCCCAACTGCCCGGTAAAGCGGCTCCATTCCGCCAGCGCCACCGGGCCGGACCATAGGATATAGGCGATCGGCGCGATCTGTAGCGCGATCCATATCCCCTGGGTCGCATTCTGGAACCGGGTGATGGCGCTCATGCCATATAGCGCGATCGGAATGACGATCAGCGCGCTGACCAGATAGGCGACGCTCATCGGCATCCCCGTCATGGCCTTCAGCGCCACCGCCATGATCGTGGCTTCCACCGAAAACAGCAGGAAGGTGAAGCTGGCGTAGATGAGCGATGTGAGCGTCGACCCCAGATAACCGAACCCCGCGCCCCGCGTCAGCAGGTCGATGTCCAGCCCATGTTTCGCCGCATGATAGGCGATGGGCAGGCCGATGACGAACATCAGCGCGACCGCCGCCGCGATCGCCGCGACGCTGTTGGCAAAGCCGTAGGTCAGGGTGATCGATGCGCCGATCGCTTCGCAGGCGAGGAAGGCGGTCGCGCCGATCGCGGTATTGGCCACCTGTCCCGCCGACCATCGCCGTGCGCTGTCCGCCGTATAGCGCAGCGCATAATCCTCCAATGTCTGGCTTGCGACCCACTTATTGTAGAGCCGCTTTTCGCGCAGGACATAGGCGGCGCGGTCCATCATTCGCCGGCGGGTGCCGGGTTGGAAACACGCAGCCCGCCGGTCGCCACGATGAAGTCGATGATCGCGGGCAGGCCGATATTATCCTTGAGGTTGGTGAACAGGAAAGGCCGTTCGCCGCGCATCTTGCGCGCGTCGCGATCCATCACGCCCAAATCCGCGCCGACCAGCGGGGCCAGATCGATCTTGTTGATGATGAGCAGGTCGGACCGGGTGATGCCGGGGCCGCCCTTGCGCGGGATCTTGTCGCCTGCGGACACGTCGATCACGTAAATGGTGATGTCGGCCAGTTCGGGGCTGAACGTTGCGGCCAGATTGTCGCCGCCGCTCTCGATGAAGATGAGTTCCAGACCAGGGAAGCGGCGGCTCATCTCGTCCACGGCGGCCAGGTTGATGCTGGCATCCTCGCGGATCGCGGTGTGCGGGCATCCGCCCGTTTCCACGCCCATGATCCGTTCCGGCACCAGCGCGCCGGAACGGGTGAGGAACTCCGCATCCTCGCGGGTGTAGATGTCGTTGGTGATGGCGGCGATATTATGATGGTCGCGCATCGCCTTGCACAATCGGTCGGTCAGCGCAGTCTTGCCAGAACCGACCGGACCGCCGATGCCGACGCGCAAGGGGCCGTTATGAGAGATCATGAGCGGAAAAGCCTTGTGTAGAGAGTTTCATGGGACAGGGACGCCAGTTCCAGTTCAGGCGCGGCCGTCCCCAGATCATCGAGCGATGTGATGAGCGCGCGGGCCGCGATGGCGGGAATGGCGTGGGACAGCGCAGCCAGCGCCAGTTGCCCGTCGGTCTGGCCGAGCGGCACCAGCCGCACGCCCGCCGACACAAGGTTTGCGGCCGTGGAATGGAGCCAGCCATGGAGCGCGGGTTCGAGCGGAATGGCATGGGCCGCGCAGGCCAGCGCCATCACGCTCGCATGAGCCATCGGGCGATCCTGCCACCTTGCGGCAAAGGCATCGAGTGCGGGATG
>JAECRT010000038.1:8322-15865 GCA_016000085.1 Sphingomonadaceae bacterium | reverse complement strand
CCCCTCCAGCATGGCGTTGATGACATGATCGTCGCGCAGGCGGATAGCGTGGGGGTGCAGTTCGGCGGGCAGGTGCCGGTTGCCGATATGCCATGCCAGCCGCATCATGACTGATGGATCGGCGGCCGTCACCTCGACCAGCGCTTCGGGCGCGGCTAGTATCTCGACCAGCCGTCCGTCCGACAGTTGCACCGCATCGCCATGGTTCAGCACCGTCGCCCGCGCCAGATCGAGCAGAAACATCGTGCCATGATGGGCGGTATAGACCCAGCGCCGCCGATGCCGCGCATCATGGTCCAGCATGATGTGATCGGCGGCAGGGCCGCTCCAGTGACCATAAGGGATGACGTCATGGGCGGTCAGCATGGATCAGCTTTCATCAAAACAGGAAATAGCGTTGCGCGAACGGCAGCACAGTGGCTGGTTCGCAAGTCAGCAGTTCGCCATCGGCCCGCACTTCATAGGTTTCCGGGTCGACCTGAATATCGGGCATGGCATCGTTCAAGATCATCGACGCCTTGCCGATGCCGCCGCGCGTATTGCGCACGGCTTCGAGCGGGCGGGCAAGCTGCAACCGCTCGGCTATGCCTTCGCTGATTCCCGCCGCCGACACGAAATGCACGCCCGACAATGCGCCCGCCCGGCCCAGCGCCCCGAACATCGGACGATAATGAACCGGCTGGGGTGTGGGAATGCTCGCATTGGCGTCGCCCATCGGTGCGGTGGCGATGCTGCCGCCCTTGATGACCAGATCGGGCTTCACGGCGAAGAAAGCGGGTGACCACAGCACCAGATCAGCGAGCTTCCCCACCGCGATCGACCCGACAATGTGCGCAATGCCATGGGCGATCGCCGGGTTGATCGTATATTTGGCGATGTAGCGTTTCGCCCGGAAATTATCGCTCTCCGCATCGTCCGACTCCAGCGACCCGCGCTGCTGCTTCATCTTGTCCGCGCTCTGCCAGCACCGGATGATCGTTTCCCCGACGCGCCCCATCGCCTGACTGTCCGACGACATCATCGAAAACGCGCCGATGTCGTGGAGAATATCCTCCGCCGCGATCGTCTCCTTGCGGATGCGACTGTCGGCGAAGGCGACGTCCTCGGCAATGCGCGGGTCGAGATGGTGGCACACCATCAGCATGTCGAGATGTTCCTCGATCGTGTTGACGGTGTAGGGCCGGGTCGGATTGGTGGAGGAGGGCAGGACATTGGGCAGCCCCGCCACCTTGATGATATCAGGCGCATGGCCACCGCCCGCACCCTCGGTGTGGAAGGCGTGGATGGTCCGCCCCTTGAACGCGCCGACAGTGCTTTCGACGAAGCCCGCCTCGTTCAGCGTATCGGTATGGATCGTCACCTGAACATCGAAATCATCCGCCACCGACAGGCAGCAGTCGATCGCTGCGGGCGTCGTCCCCCAATCCTCATGCAGCTTCAGCCCACACGCCCCCGCGCGGATCATCTCCTCCAGCGCCTGTGGCTGGCTGGCATTGCCCTTGCCGAACAGGCCGAAGTTCATCGGCATCGTTTCGAGCGCCTGCAACATTCGCCCGATATGCCAACTTCCCGGCGTGCAGGTCGTCGCCAGCGTGCCATGCGCCGGGCCGGTGCCGCCGCCCAGCATCGTGGTAATGCCTGCGTTGAGCGCTTCGTCCACCTGTTGCGGGCAAATGAAATGGATATGCGCGTCGATGCCGCCGGCGGTCAGGATGCGGCCTTCGCCCGCGATGATCTCTGTGCCGGGACCGATTGCTATGGTGACGCCCGGCTGGACATCGGGATTGCCCGCCTTGCCGATCGCGGAAATCAGCCCGTCGCGGATCGCCACATCGGCCTTCACGATGCCCCAATGGTCGAGGATCAGCGCGTTGGTGATGACGGTATCGGGCGCACCGTCCGCGCGGGACATCTGGCTTTGCCCCATGCCGTCGCGGATCACCTTGCCGCCGCCGAACTTCACTTCCTCGCCATAGACGGTGTGGTCCGCCTCGACCCGGATGAACAGCGAACTGTCGCCTAGCCGCACCCGATCCCCCACGGTCGGCCCGAACATCCCTGCATAGGCGCGGCGGCTCATCGTCACCGGCATGTCAGAGCGCTCCCATCACATCGCCGCGAAAACCGATGACGATCCGGTCGCCCGCATAGGGGATCAACGGCACATCCCGGATCTGCCCCGGCTCGAAACGCACGGCGGTTCCCGATGGAATATCCAGCCGATAGCCGCGCGCCGCGTCGCGATCAAACAGCAGCGACGGGTTGGTTTCGGCGAAATGATAATGGCTCCCCACCTGGATCGGCCGGTCCCCGCTGTTGGCGACGGTCATGCTGATCGCCTCGCGCCCGGCATTGAGCAGAACGTCGCCCGCCATTGTGATGACCTCGCCCGGAATCATCTTGTCGACCATCATCGGATCGGCCTGTGCACGGTCACCAGCTTTGTGCCGTCGGGAAAGGTCGCCTCGACCTGAATATCGTGGATCATGTCGGCGACGCCCTCCATCACCTGATCGCGGTTGAGCACATGGCCGCCGCTCGCCATCAGTGCGGCGACCGATCGGCCGTCGCGCGCGCCCTCAACCACATGATCGCTGATCAGCGCGATCGCTTCGGGATGGTTGAGCTTCACCCCACGCTCAAGCCGACGCCGCGCGACCATGGCGGCCATCGCGATCAGCAGCTTGTCTTTTTCCCGTCCGGTCAGGTTCATGGGTTCAGCAATAACAGATGGTTGGCATGGTTGGTGACAATCCGAATATGGCGGCGCGCAAGACCCCCGCCGCGCGCATCACATCCTTGCGCAAGGCGTGCGGATCGCCATTGGTCAGGCGCAGGATCAGTAGCCCGTCAAAGCTGGTCGCGCCGCCGCGCGGCGCTTCGACAAGTGTGCGGGCCAGATCGAGATAGTCCGCCGCATCCGTCCCGGCATAGACCAGCGTCGCTACCGCCCGCGCATCGCCAAAGCCAAAGGGAGCCCGGCCCGTCGCCATGAAATCGCCCTCGACATGCAGGGCATCGGCCCAGACAAGCCGCCCGCCGCGCCGAATGCGCCAGCTGTCGTGGATCAGCCCCTGCGTGTAGGTTTCGCCCATCGCGCCGCGTCCCAGCACCAGCATTTCCATTGCCAGCATCCGCGCGCCCGATGCCAGATTTACTTCGAGCGTCCGGCGCATCCGGCTGCGGTCGAACAGGATGGCTTCCTGCGCCAGCCATTCGCACGTCGCGCCCGCGCCGATGCTGATCCGGGTGTCGATGCGCGTCGCCTCATCCTCGTCCAGCGCGCGATAGAGCTTTTCAGCGGCCTGCGGCACGATCGTCGCGCAGGTGCCCGTATCGACGATGATGTCCAGCGCCAGCCGGTCGCCCCCGGTCAGCCCGCCGCAGGTCGTCACCGTCACCGCCAGCGGAAAATCGCCGTCGCGGCCGTGGGGAAACAGCAACCGGGCGGGCGCGACCTGCATCATGTCGCGAATACCGCGCGGCCCGAACGCGACCATCGCACGCCCGTCGACCCGCTGGTGCCGGGATCGCGGCGGGGGTTCAATGGCGTGCTGGACGGTCATGGACGACATGTGGGCAGGCGCGGCGGGTCACGACATGGGGCATATGACGTATAGAACGAAGGGGCGAACGACATCCGCCAATGCTCACTTCATTTCGCCCGGAAAATTGCGTCCGGGTTAGGTCGTGGGGCGACGCCCGCCGCGCGCGAAATGGGGATCGACCTTTTCCGCCTTGCCCGATTTCGCCGCTTTCTCGCCATTGCCCGGTTGGCCATGGTCGGTGGTCAGATCGGACAGATAACCCGGCTGGGTGATGCCTTTCTTGCGCATCGCCACCCCGGTCAGGCAGGCGTGCATGATGAAATTGGCGTTCAACGCGCTGCGATAGGTCGGGTCCAGCACCGGCGCGAGTTCGACGATCTCAAAACCGATCAGCTCATTTTCCGCGCACAGCCGCCGCACGATGGGAATGGCCTCGCGCATCGTCAATCCGCCGGGAACCGGTGTGCCGGTGCCGGGAACGATCGAGGGGTCCAGCACATCGACGTCGAACGAGACATACAGCTTCTTGCCGCTCTCCCGTGCTTCCTTCAGCGCGCGTTCCATCGTCGCCTGCCAGCCGTTTTTCTCGATCTCCGGCATCGCATGGTAACGCACGCCATTGTCGCGCATCCATTCGAAGCCTTCCTTCTCCGGCCATGGCCCGCGCAGGCCCACCTGAATGTAATTTTTGCCCAGCACATGGCCTTCTTTGACCGCGCGATAGACGGGAGCGCCATGGGTTATGAAATGCACGCCGCCCTTGCCCGCATCATAATGGCTATCGAAATGGACGACGCCGAAACTGCCCTTGCCATGCACATCGGCCAGCCCCGCGACATCGCTATATTCCAGGCTGTGATCGCCACCCACGATGAAGGGGATAGCGCCGGTCCGGGCGATCTCCGCCACCCGTTCGCGCACATGAGCGACGGTGCGCTCGGTCGACATGTTGTCGACGGCAATGTCGCCATAATCGACGATCTTTAACTCCTTGGACGGATCGACCATCGTGTACATGTCGATCCCGCCCGCGCCATATTGGGTGCGCATCGCCGACGGGCCGCCCTTGGCTCCGCGATAGCCCGATCCCATGTCGAGTGGCGCACCGACGATGGCGACGTCGACCTTGCCCGCCACCAGATCTTCGGGGAAGATTGCGACCGGCGCCCCGGCAAAGGTCGCAATACCCCCGCCATAGACACCGCCGCCGCGACCATTGGCATAATAGCTCAGCTCAAATGGTCCCGCCTCGCGCTTGGGGTCCAGTCCTTCGGGGCGGCGCAGTTTCCAGCCGTTGAAATTCTCATTGTCGGTATCGAGCGGTATCGCCGCCATGTCGGTCTTGGCATGGAACTTCGCCGCTTCGACCGCCGCCATCATGCCTTCGATATAGGCGTCGATTTCCTGCGGCGTCTTGGTCGCGAGCCGCTCGAATAGCTTGTCATAGGAACCGGCGAACATTTCTGCCGGGTCGGAAATCAGGAAGTCGCGCTTTTCCTTGGTCAGGCCAGTGATCTTGGCCTCCAGCGCTGCCGGAATGGTCGGCTTGTCGCCTTGCGCAATAACCATGCCCGACGAAATCACCGTCGCGGCGAGCAGCGCTCCTAATGCCATGCGCCTGAAAGTCATGCCGTCCGTCCCCCAATTCATTCCACCGTCGCAACGCTATCGGTTGGTCCATCACCGGCAATGGGGCGATTGACGTAGCCTGTCCAAGCGCCAGCATGGACAGGCTACGTCATGCAAAAGGCCCGGATCTTTGCAGGTCCGGACCTCGGCAGGCGCTATGGGAGCGTCCTTGTTATATTAGGGAAAGCCTGCGCTGCGACCCAAGAGCCGCAATCATGATCCTGCGAACAATCCCTGCTTTCAGCGATAGCAGGGCGGTGGCGCAAAGCCCTACGTCAAACGCCCTATCGAGCGGAGCGTGCCATGGCGGTAGCGCTGGAATCCACAGGGGACTGAGGGCGAATATTCCATGGCCATAATCGCCACATGTTGATCGCGTCTCTCTCCCTGTTGTGGATCATCGTCATCTTGCTGGTCGTGGCGGTGGTGGCCCTCACGCGGCAAGTGCGGCTGGCCCAGTCCCATTTACAATTGCGCTCTGCGCCGCTCGCGATCCGCTCCGCGCCGGTGGGGCCGGGCGGGGTCGCGCCTGTCATCAGCATGCCGACGCTGGCGGGGGACATGCTGACCGTTGGCGGGGTCAGCGCGGACGGGCGCGCGCAACTGCTGCTGTTCATCGGTCCGGGCTGTCCTGCCAGCCGGACGGCGGTGCGCAACGTGTTGGCGCGCACCGACCGGGCACGCCTGCGCCTGCTGTTTCTGGGTGAGGGACGCGCGGAGGATTATGGCGATATGCTGCGCCAACATCGTATCCGCGCCACCGACATGATCCTCAACATGGGGATCGGGGCGGACTATAGCATAGGCGAACGGCCAGCGGCGGCGCTGATCGACGCGCAGGGGCGGTTGCTCGCGCGGGGGCCGGCGGCCACGCGCGAACAGATCGACGCCCTGCTGGCCCATGTCCAGCGTCCGGTGGCGGAAACGGATGGGGATGACGTCGCGGCGCAACTTGTCACCAGCGCGGCCTGAACAAACTGGACAGGAGGATGCCGATCGGCATCTATTGGGCATATCATCAGGCATGGGCCGAAAAGGGATTGGGACTATGGCGATCAGTTTCACAGTGAATGGCAAGGCGCGACGGGTGGATGGCGATCCAGCCAAGCCGCTGCTGTGGGTGCTGCGTGAAGATCTCGACATGGTCGGCACAAAATTCGGCTGTGGCGCGGGGTTGTGCGGGGCATGCACCGTGCATCTGAATGGGCAGGTGGTGCGATCCTGCCAGACGCCATTGGGTGACGTAAAGGGCATGGCCGTGACCACGATCGAAGGGGTTGCCACCAGCGACGTGGGCAAGCGTATCGCTGCCAGCTGGATCGCGCAGGACGTGCCCCAGTGCGGTTATTGCCAGGCCGGACAGATTATGAGCGCAACCGCGCTACTCGCCCAGACCCCGAAGCCCTCCGACGAGGATATCGACGCGGCCATGATGGGCAATCTCTGCCGCTGCTCCACCTATGTCCGCATCCGCGCCGCGATCAAGGCAGCAGCGGCATGAGCGCGGCGATCCTTTCGCGCCGGGGCTTCATCTCCGCGTCGCTGCTCGCAGGCGGCGGACTGTTGTTCGACCTCAACGTGCCGTTGGCGCACGCAGCGGATGGCTCGCCCATAATCTTGACCGCCTTCATTCGCATTCTGCCCGACAACCGGGTCATCATCGGCGCGAAAAATGCGGAGATCGGTCAGGGCGCCAAGACGATGCTGCCAATGCTGATCGCCGAGGAACTGGACGTCGACTGGGCGCTGGTGACGGTTGAACAGACCCATGCCGACGTCAAGATTTTCGGCGGCCAGTCGGCGGGTGGCAGCCGCACCACGCCGCGCGAATGGCTGCCCACGCGCACGGCGGGCGCGGCGGCGCGCGCGATACTGGTCGCGGCGGCGGCGCAGGGCTGGGGCGTGGCGGCGGAAACACTCACCACGGCAAGCGGCAGGGTCAGCGATCCCGTATCGGGCAAGAGCGCGACCTATGCTTCACTAGCCAGCTTAGCGGCGAAACTGCCCGCGCCCGATCCGGCGACGCTGAAACTCAAAGACGCCGCCGATTTCCGCATCATCGGCCAGTCGATCGGCGGTGTCGACACGCCCGCCATCGTCGCGGGCAAGCCGCTGTTCGGTATCGATTTCAAACTGCCCGGCATGCTCTACGCCGTGCTGGAAACCTGCCCGGCCTTTGGCGGCACGTTTAAATCCGCCAATCTGGATGAGGTGAGGGCACTCCCCGGCGTCGCCCATGTCCTGACCATCAAGGGCGACGGCACGCCGGAATCGCTGTTCGATGGCGTCGCCATTCTTTCGACCAGCTGGTGGTCCGCCAATCAGGCGCGCGAGGCGTTGAAGGTCGAATGGGACGTGAGCGCCGT
>JAECRT010000038.1:0-8222 GCA_016000085.1 Sphingomonadaceae bacterium | reverse complement strand
GTCGCCAAGGCGCTGAACCTGCCGCCCGAGAAAATCCGCATCAACTTTACGCGCATCGGCGGCGGTTTCGGGCGGCGGTTGATGAACGACTATATGGTGCAGGCCTGCGCCATCGCGGCGCAATTACCCGGCGTACCGGTCAAGCTGCTCTACAGCCGTCAGCAGGACATGCAGCGCGATTTCTATCGCCCGGCGGGCTGGCATGGCTTTCGCGCAGCGCTGGACAAGGCGGGCAAGCTGACCGCCTTCCACGATCATTTCGTGACCTTCGGCAAGGATGGCAAGCCCGTCCGCTCGGCCGAACTGCCTGCCAATGAATTGCCGGTGGGCTTGATCGACCACGCGCTGCTGGAACAGAGTTTCCTCGCCACCAACATGCCTACCGGCTGGCTGCGTGCGCCCGGCTCCAACGCGCTCGGTTTCGTGACGCAGGCCTTCCTCGACGAAGTCGCGCAGGCGGCGGGCAAGGATTTGCCCACGCTGATGCTGGAACTGCTCGCCGACCCCAAAGAATTGCCGCGCGGCCCCAACCAGCCACCCTTCATCACCGCGCGGGCGAAGGGCGTGATCGAAAAAGTCCTCGCCATGGCCAACTGGGCGGACCGCACGGCACTGCCGAAGGGGCAGGGCAAGGGCTTCGCCTTCTACTACAGCCATATGGGCTATTTCGCCGAAGTGGTTGAAGTCGCGGTGCAGGATGGCGCGCCCAAGGTGAAGACCGTCTGGGTCGCGGGCGATGTAGGCAGCCAGATCATCAACCCGATCAACGCCCTGCATCAGGCGCAGGGTTCGGTGATCGAGGGGCTGGGCCAGGCGCTAGCCGGACAGGCCATCACGCAAGTCGCAGGCGCTGTGGAACAAGCCAATTTCGATACCCACCCGCTCCAACGCATCCCCGAAACGCCGCAGATCATCGTCGAGTTCGTCAAGACCGACTACCCGCCCACCGGCCTTGGCGAACCCGCCCTACCGCCGGTCATCCCTGCGCTGGTCAACGCGATCCACGCCGCCACCGGCAAGCGTATCCGCACCCTGCCGGTCACGGCGGAGATGTTGGCCTGATCGCCGTCCCATGCGTCATTTGACGTAGCGGGATGGCGCGCGTGCATCGTCATAACTTCCATCACGTCCGCATCGCCGGGCGCATATGAAAGGGTTATGCGCTGATGCGCCGTCTGACTGCTCCGTTCCACAGCCTCGCCGCCCGCGACCCGTTCCTCGTTTTCCTGCTGGTCGCCGCCGCGATCTTCGCGCTCTACTGGGCCGTTACCGCCAATCGCGAGACGATCGACGTGCCGCTTTCGGTCCAGAAAAGCCTGTCCGACGATTATGAGATGATGGCGGGCAAGAAGCCGGACGCAGAGGCGAAAGCCAAGCTGATCCACGATTATGTCGCCGACGAACTGCTGTTCCGCGAAGCCGTCGATCGCGGCATGCACATGACCGACAAGACCACCAAGCAGCGGCTGATCGATCGCGTCCGCTTCATGATCGCGGGCGCGCCGCCCGAACCCAGCGAAGACCAACTCATCGGCTATTATGCCGCCCATCGCGACCTCTATCGCGCCGAACCGCGCCTGTCGGTCGACCATCTGTTTTTCGAAAAGCAGCCCGCCAACGCTCCGGCGCTGCTGGCGACGTTGCGGTCGGGCGGCACGGTGAAGGGCGACGATTTCTGGATGGGCCACGACCTGCCCGACTATGGCATATCCATGCTGCGCGGCATGTTCGGCAAGCCCTTCCTCGACACGCTGGAAAAGGCGCCGACTGACCAGTGGATCGGCCCCGTTCAGTCCACGCGCGGCTGGCATTTCGCGCGTGTGCGTGACCGGGGCGCATCGGCCATGCTGCCCTATCCGTCGGTCCGCGATCAGGTGAAGCAGGATTATCTGGCGGTCGAAACCGGCACGCTGGTCGAAAAGGAAGTGACCCGGCTGGAAACCGGCTATCGCATTCAGGTGGAGCGGTAGATGTTGCGCCACGCGCTCCTTATCCTCGCGCTGCTGGTCGGCCTCGCGGCCCCTGCACAGGCGGATGTGTTCCGCGTCGGCGACTTCACGGTCCAGCCCGGCATCGACCCTGGCAGCTTCGACCTCAGCGCCTCCATCCCCTCCGTCCTCGCTGGCGACAGGCCGCTCCGCCTGCCCGAAGGCTGTCGCGAAACCGCGCGTGAAAAGCTGACCGAAGCGGTGATGACCCGCTATTCGATTGGCATCGCTTGCGATCGCGCCATCGCGCCGGATGACGCGATCGGCACGCCATGGGCCATCGATGGCGCTACCTTCCTGTCTACGGCCACCGGCACCCGAGTTCAGCAGGCGCTCTCGCCCGATGGCGACACGCTTTCGCTGCCGTTCGGTGCGGTTGCCGCGCGGCAGCGTGCGCTGCCCGAAATTGCGGTTGAATATACGTGGCAGGGTATCGTCCACATATTGGGCGGCTGGGACCATCTCGCCTTCGTCCTATGCCTGTGTCTGCTCGCGCGTGGCCGCTTCCTGCTGTTGCTCGTCACAACTTTCACTCTGGGCCATTCGCTCAGCCTCGCGCTCGCCTTTTTCGATATCGTCACGGTCCCGGTCCCGCCGGTCGAGGCCGTCATTGCGCTCTCCATCGCATTCATGGCGCGCGAAGCCATCCGCGCGAAGGAGGATGACATGGCCGATCCGGGCAAGCGTCGCCGCCAGCTGGCCGTGGTCGCGGGCTTCGGCCTGCTCCATGGCCTGGGCTTTGCCACGGTGCTACGCGAACTGGGCGTCGCGCCGCAGGAGAGGCTGTCGGGTCTGCTGTTCTTCAACGGCGGGGTGGAACTGGGCCAGCTCATCTTCGTCGCCTGCGTGTTGAGCGTCATGAAGCTGGCGACTATGTTCGATCGCGATCAATGGGTGCGGCAGGCTGCGCTTTATGGCGCGGGCATCATCGGCTGCTTCTGGGTGATCGAGCGGGTGATGGGCTTTACCATCGGCGCGGCATGACCATGGAGGCGCAGGCCCGCGAAGCGCTCGCGCGTGGCGACCTGACACAGGTTGCGCAGATCGCGCAACAACTGACCATCGCCCAGCCAGACCGGCCCGAAGGCTTTTTCCTGCTGGGCCTCGCCGCCGCCGAAGCAGGCCAAGTGGCCAAGGCACTGCCGATGCTGGAACAGGCGGTTGCTCGCGGGCCGGAGGCGGAGCATCTCGCCCAATATGCGAAAATGCTGATCTTGCTGCGCCGTGACGGCGACGCGGGAAGGGCGGCGCGGCAGGCGTTCGCTCTGGCCCCCGATGACGCCCTGACTCTCGACACGATCGGCTGCGTGCTGGCCCGGCTGGGCGATCATGAAGCGACCATCGCCCCGTTCGAGGCCGCCGTCGCGGCGCAGCCCGACAATGCAGGCTTTCGCTACAATCTAGCCGCCGCCTGCGGCTTCACCGGGCGGATCGACGCCGCGCGCGACCATTATGAGCAGATATTGCGCACAGATCCGGGCGACGCGCGCGTCCATTATGCGCTGGCCATCCTCTCGCGCCAGACGCAGCAATCCAACCATATCGCCCGGCTGGAAACAGCGCTCAAAGCGGCGCAACGCCCTGAAGACACGCTGCGCATCCGCTATGCGCTGGCCAAGAGCCATGAGGATATGGGCCACGCCACCCAAGCTTTCGCCTATCTTTCGCAGGCCAATGCTGCGCATAAAAAGGCGATCGGCTACGACCCCGCCAGCGACGCCGCCATCTTCGACGCGATCGAGGCGCTGTTTGCCGACGGCCCGCCAAGCAACTGGGGTTCGGGCCTCGACGACCCCGCACCGATCTTCATCACCGGCATGCCGCGTACCGGCACGACATTGGTCGACCGCATCCTGTCCTCCCACCCGCAGGTCGGGTCGGCGGGCGAGTTGCAGGCGATGCCGTTGGCGGTGAAGCAACTGTCCGGCACCCGCTCGCGCCTCGTCATCGACCCCGAAACCATCGCGGCCAGCGCCGCCGCCGACCCCCGCGCCATGGGACAGGCCTATATTGCCCGCGCCAGCCACCACCGGCCCGAAGGCAAGGCATATGTCATCGACAAGCTGCCCGCCAACTTCCTCTATATCGGGCATATTCTCCACGCCCTGCCACGCGCGCAGATCATCTGCCTGCGCCGCCACCCGCTCGACACGGTCTGGAGCAATTACAAGAATCTCTTCGCCAGCCAGTCCTCCTATTATGCCTACAGCTATGACCTGATGGACACCGCCCGCTATTATGCGCGGTTCGACCGACTGATGGCCTTGTGGGACCGCCTGTTTCCCGGCCGGGTGCTGCAACTGTCTTACGAAGCGCTGGTCGCCGATCAGGAAGCGCAGACCCGCCGCCTGCTGACATATGCCGGCCTGCCATGGGACGCGGCCTGCCTGTCGTTTCACAAAAACAGCGCAGCGGTCGCGACCCCCAGCGCCGCACAAGTGCGCCAGCCCCTCAACGCCGATGCCGTCGCGCGCTGGAAACGCCATGCCGACGCCCTTGCGCCGGTGCGCGAATGGCTGGCGGGGCAGGGGATTGCAGCCGACTGACGTTGCGCTCTTGCTTGCGGGGCTTGCGCCGACAGGGGCGCGCGCAAATGAGGGTCAGAGGCGGCGGGCGATCGCGCCTGCCGCCCAGCCCATGCCGACCGCCAGAGCGATGGCGACCAGCCCATAGAGGAAGGACCAATTTTCGGCAGCGATCGCCATGAACTGTTCGAAACCCGATTTACGGACGGTGATGTCGCGCACGGCGGCGGCGACCACGCGACCATCCTGCACCAGGAAGGTTTCGGCAGTATAGTCACCCACGATGACCCGCGCGGACAGCGGCAACCGCGCGCGATAAAGAACGCCGTCGCTAATCTCGACCGTGCCGGGCCGCTCGACGAACAGACCCGCGCGTTGGCGCAGGTCGACCAGTCCGGCCTGAAAGCGATCGAGCTCGGCGCTTTCATTGAGCGAGGATGGTGACAATTGGAGCTTGTCGACACCCAGTTCATAAATGGCCGCAGTGCGTTCGTCGACGATCTGGCCGATTGGCCGGGATGACGCCATGGCGTAAAAACTGGGCGCGGATTCAAAGCGCGCGCGATCGGCATTGACCCAGATGCCCGCGACCTTCTGTTTTTCACGCATCAGGATCGACTGGTCCGGCCCCTTGAGCACCACCACGACATCCGCGGGCTTTTCCGGCTGCACGCCGCGGGGATAGACGATGGCGCCGAACAGCAACAGATCCGCGCCGGTGAAGCTGTACTGGATCTCGATCTCACGCTGAGACACGTCCGGCACCAATTGCGGTTCGTCCGCTCCGTTCAACAGCAGGGCAGCGGGGATCAGCAGGACGAGCGGAAGCCGTGCCATCAGCGCACTTCGATCGTATAAATTTCGTCGGGTCGCCATCCTAGGCCTAGCGCCATGCGTGCGGCTACCAACAGAACGATGAACGCCAACAAAATGCGCAGATATTCCGGACGGATCGTCATCGACAAGCGCGTGCCGATCTGTGCGCCCGTCACGCTGCCTATGAGCAGCAGCAGCGCCAGCACCAGATCGACCGCCTTGGTCGTCATGGCGTGCATCATCGTCGTCGCCATCGTGACGAACAATATCTGGAACAACGACGTGCCGACCACAGACTGGGTGGTCATCCCCAACAGATAGAGCATGGCGGGAACGAGGATGAAGCCGCCGCCAACGCCCAGCAACATGGTCAGGATGCCGGTCGCCATGCCGAGCAACAGCGGTGCAAGCGGCGAGATATAAAGGCCGGAACGATAGAAGCGCCAGCGCATGGGCAGGGCTGCGACCAGTGGATGATGGCGGCGTTTGCGAGCCTGGACCCGCTTGCCCGTCTTGAGCGCGATCAGCGCCTGGATTGATTCCTTGGCCATCAGCAGGCCGATGCCGCCCAGCATCACCACATAGAGGATGCCGATTACGGTATCGATCTGACCCAGATATTGCAGCAGGCGAAAGATCAATACGCCAAGGCCCGCGCCCACTACGCCGCCCGCGATCAGCACCCCGCCCATCCGGAAATCGACGGTGCCGCGTGACATATGGGTGAAGACGCCCGATACCGATGCGCCCGTCACCTGCGAAGCGGCGGACGCGGCCGCAACGGTGGGAGGGATGCCGTAGAAGATCAGCAGGGGGGTAGTGAGAAAGCCGCCGCCCACCCCGAACATGCCGGACAATAGTCCGACCACGCCACCCAGTCCGATAATGACCAGTGCGTTCACCGACAGATTGGCGATGGGCAGGTAGAGATCCATGTCGGCTACGGGGTAATGGCAAAGCGCGGCGATATAAAGACGTGTCGCGGTGCCATGATCAAAAATCCGTCGCTAGGGTGATCGCGACGCCGGACGCCGGGGTGGCTCGTCCGGCAATCCGTTCGCGCCATTCGACCGAAAGACGAGCGGCGGCAGAGGGGATCGGCAGGCGGACCTGTACTTCGGGACCGATGTCCAACCGCTTGACGCCCGGCTGGGCGCCGCCCGAAACCGCTGCGCCGATACGAAGCGGAGTTTTCGATATCGGCGAAAAGAGCGACAGCTTGCCGTCGACGAAGGCGTCCCGGCGGCGAAAGCCGACCATCCCGGCCTGCGCATAGGCTTCCGCCTCTATGCCTTGCGCGACCGGGGTAGGGCCAAAGCCGCCGACGGCCATGACCGCCATGGCGTTTCGCGCATCCTTGCCCAGCGCGATACGCCTTTCGACGGCCAATGTTATCGGGAGCTTGCCGATGGGTTGCATCGCCAGGCCAAGGGCCGCTTCTGGGGCCGCAGGGTTGTTCAGGGCGCTGGTCGCGCGGGCATAGGCTGCTGCACGATGCCGAGCGCCGGGGGCCAGTTCATAGTCAAGCCGTAACCCCGCCTGCGATCCGCCCAGCCGTCCGACCGTGGCGATGTCCGGTTGCGTCGCATTGCCCGGTCGCCACAGCACCCAGCCGCTGCCGCGCAAACGATCGGGTGCCTTTGCGATGTCGGTTTGCGATATCGGCGTTGGGATCGCCGCAGGCGTCGCGCTGATGTCCTCCTCGTCGGGCGTATTGTGACGGTTGGCGAAGGCGACGGCGAAATTGATGAATTTGAGGAATTCGATCGTCTCGTCCTGGCCGGATGCCGCGGGCGGTTTGCGGGGTGTGAAGTTGGTATCGATAATTGCGGTATGAAGAACGGCAAAGCTCGTCGACATGGTTCGCAACGTCGGATCGACGCCTTGACTAGGCTCGATATTCTGATGAAGCGAGCTGGCCATGGCGATTGGTGTCACCAGCGATGGGGCCGGATTTGAGGCCAATATGATCTCGTTCGACGGCAGTAGCGGTTCGTCGGGCTGTTGCGCGATCCGGACACCGACCCAGCCCACCAGCAGCAAACCAAAGCAGCGTAATGGGCGTCCACTTGGTCGGCCGCTCATGGATCAGTCTGCATGTCTGGGAAACGATGCTGGGTTTTGTCCCATTGCAGTGGCTTGCCCAGCAAGGACCGAACATACAGGAAGATGGCGCGTCGGGCGGCGAGGATGGAGATATAGTTGGCGACCACGGTGCGCGGCACAGCGCCCAACCCGTAGCGCCAGCCATAAGCACGTCCGACGAAGAACGCGCGCATGATGGCGCGCCAGATCATCAGGCCCAGATTGATCCAGAGCAATATGGTGACGGCGGGAGATAATGGCTGCCTGTCGAGAGGGAAGGCAAGGCCGATCAGCCACAACATGCCCCATAGGGGCAGGGCGAGATAGGCGGCGCACAGCACCAGCGCAGCCAGTGCGGCGCGGCGATCACGCAGGCGCATCCACCATTCGGCAGGGCCGCCACGCCAGCCCATCCTGTCCCACCCGGCCAGCGATATGCCGACGATCCAGCGGGCCTTCTGGCGGACGGCGGCGTCGATGCTGTCGGGGAAATATTCGCGTGTCGCCACCAGATTGCCCGCTGCATCGCGCATGCGGACGAAAACGCCCTGTCCGCCCATGTCGCGGATGCGGAGCCCGGCTTCATAATCTTCGGTGAGCGAGGAAGGGTCGAATGGCCCATGGGCAGGATTGTCGGCCAGGCTGGCCAATATATCCCGCCCAAAAGCGCAGGCCACCCCGGCGGAGGGTACGGAAGCGCCCAGCGATTCCCGCACCGTCAAATATTTCCCATGGCTTTCTGCGAACTCATCGCAATAGTGATTGGCGATTGCGCGCGCGAACCAGGAACCGCGACCGGGTAGCGGCA
>JAECRT010000037.1:28627-29701 GCA_016000085.1 Sphingomonadaceae bacterium | reverse complement strand
CAGGCCGCCGCCCCGCTCGTCATTCCTTATTCCGCGGCGATGCCCGCTGCCTTGAACATGTCGGGGTCCATCTCGTCGGCATTGGCGGGGACGGCGCGGGTCTTGCGACGGTCGAAGGCGTCCCACACCTCGTTCCACTGGCCCCGCGTGGCGCCCTTGCTATATTCGGTGGCGCGGGTTTCGAAGAAGTTGGCATGCTCCACGCCGTTGAGCATCGGCACCAGCCATGGCAGCGGATGATCCTCGATCATGTAGATGGGTTTCAGGCCCAGCTGCCCCAGACGCCAGTCGGCGATGTAGCGGACATATTTCTTGATGTCCTTGGGCGTCATGCCGGGGACCGGACCCATTTCGAAGACCAGATCGACGAATGCATCCTCGATCCGCACCGTCTTCTGGCACATGTCCATGATGTCATCCTTGACCGCCGGGGTCAGGCACTGGCGCTCCGCGCAAAAGGCATGGAACAGCTTGATGATGCCCTCGCAATGGAGCGTCTCGTCGCGGATCGACCAGGTGACGATCTGCCCCATGCCCTTCATCTTGTTGAAGCGCGGGAAGTTCATCAGCATCGCGAAGGACGCGAACAGCTGCAAGCCTTCGGTGAAGCCACCGAACATCGCCAGCGTGCGGGCAATATCCTCGTCGCTGTCGACACCGAACTGCTGCAGATAGTCATGCTTGTCCTTCATCTCCTTATATTGGAGGAAGGCGCTATATTCGCTTTCGGGCATGCCGATCGTGTCGAGCAGATGCGAATAGGCCGCGATATGAACCGTTTCCATATTGCTGAACGCGGTCAGCATCATCTTGATTTCGGTCGGCTTGAACACGCGGCCATATTTTTCGTGGTAGCAATCCTGCACTTCCACGTCGGCCTGGGTGAAGAAGCGGAAAATCTGGGTCAGCAGGTTGCGCTCATGATCGGACAGCTTCTGCGCCCAGTCGCGGCAATCCTCGCCCAAAGGCACTTCTTCGGGCAGCCAGTGCAGCTGCTGCTGGCGCTTCCAAAATTCATAGGCCCATGGATATTCGAACGGCTTGTAGACCTTGGAGGCTTGGAGAAGGGGCATG
>JAECRT010000037.1:0-28527 GCA_016000085.1 Sphingomonadaceae bacterium | reverse complement strand
ACTGACAGGCCAGACACTCATCATAATCTGTCGTCTCGCCAATTTCGAACTTGGGCGCGTCGATCGTGTTGTCGGCTTCCACGCCACCCGCAAAGCCGGCGCGCTGCACCGATTTCGAGCGGAGATAGTAAAGCGACTTGATGCCCAGTTCCCACGCGCGGAAGTGAAGCATGAGCAGATCCCATTTTTCCACATCAGCCGGGATGAACAGGTTCAGCGACTGCGCCTGATCGATATAGGGCGTGCGGTCGGCGGCCAGTTCGAGCAGCCAACGCTGGTCGATTTCGAAGCTGGTCTTGAACGTGTCCTTTTCTTCCTGGGTCAGGAAGTCGAGATGCTGGACCGAGCCGCCCCGTTCCAGAATCGAGTTCCAGACATTGGTCGAATCCTTGGATTTGGCGACCAGCAGCTTTTCCAGATAGGGATTCTTGACCGCAAAGCTGCCCGACAGCGTCTTGTGGGTATAGATGTTTGCCGGGATCGGCTCGATGCAGGCCGACGTGCCGCCGCAGATGATGCTGATCGACGCGGTCGGCGCGATCGCCATCTTGCACGAAAAACGCTCCATCACGCCCTGGTCGGCGGCGTCCGGGCACGGTCCACGCTCGATCGCGAGCTGCATCGACGCTTCGTCGACCTGGCCCTTGATATGCTTGAACATGCGCAGGTTCCACGACTTGGCCATCGCGCCTTCGAACGGGATGCCCCGCGCCTGCAGGAAGCTGTGGAAGCCCATCACGCCCAGCCCGACCGAGCGTTCGCGACCGGCGCTATATTTGGCGCGCGCCATTTCGGGGGGCGCGCGGTCGATATAGTCCTGCAACACATTGTCGAGGAAGCGCATGATGTCTTCGGCGAAGAGCTTCTCGTCCTTCCATTCGTCCCAGGTTTCCAGGTTCATGGACGACAGGCAGCACACGGCGGTCCGGTCGTTGCCCAGATGGTCGCGGCCGGTCGGCAGAGTGATTTCCGAACACAGGTTGGACGTCGACACCTTCAGCCCCAGATCGCGATGATGCTTGGGCATCATGCGGTTCACCGTATCGTTGAACACGATATAGGGCTCGCCGGTGGCGAGGCGGGTTTCCACCAGCTTCTGGAACAGCGAGCGCGCGTCGACCTTGCCGCGGACCGACTGGTCCTTCGGGCTGCGCAGCGCAAATTCGGTGCCGTCGCGCACCGCTTCCATGAACTCGTCGGTCAGCAGCACGCCATGGTGCAGGTTCAGCGCCTTGCGGTTGAAGTCGCCCGACGGCTTACGGATTTCGAGAAACTCCTCGATCTCCGGGTGGGACACGTCGAGATAGCAGGCGGCCGAGCCACGGCGCAGCGACCCTTGCGAAATCGCCAGCGTCAGGCTGTCCATGACGCGCACGAACGGAATGATGCCGCTGGTCTTGCCATTGAGGCCGACCGGCTCGCCGATGCCGCGCACGCTGCCCCAATAGGTGCCGATGCCGCCGCCGCGCGATGCGAGCCAGACATTCTCGTTCCAGGTGTTGACGATGCCTTCCAGGCTATCGTCGACCGAGTTCAGATAGCAACTGATCGGCAGGCCGCGTCCGGTGCCGCCATTGGACAATACGGGCGTGGCGGGCATGAACCACAGGCGCGAGATATAGTCATAGACGCGCTGGGCATGATCCTGATCGTCGGCATAGGCCGCCGCGACGCGGGCGAACAGATCCTGATAGGATTCGCCGGGCAGCAGATAGCGATCGTTCAGCGTGTCCTTGCCGAATTCGGTCAGCAGCGCGTCGCGCGACGAATCGGTTTTCACGTCGAACCGGCGCGCCTGCACTGCCGATGAAGACAGGGGCGCAGCCGCCGCCTTTTCCGGGGCCGGATTGTTCGTGGCCGCCACGGCGTCCAACACTTCGTCCATCACACTCGCCACGTCGCCAGCACCACCTTGTCCACTATCGCGAAAATCCATCTGCGCCCCCGAATGTTCATGTTCCGTTCGATTCGGTCAAGCAGGGTGCGATAAGTCGCACATCCTACCATGAACCGCCCCGCGCCGGGTACGTATTTACGCCAACCCGAGAGGATCGCGGGAGCAAAACAGCCCGTTGCACGAAAACCAGTTCCGCGACGCAATCACAATCTGTTGGGTGACCCCCGTTAACCCGATACAAGGGATAGTGCCACAGCGTGAATCACGCGCAAGAGGGTAAATGACTCTTTAGGGACTCGGCGCAGGGCAAACGGGATCTATTTACCCCCTTGTCCAACAAGCGATGAAGGAACGACGCACGGACTTTCCTCGCTCCCGTAAAAGGCAAGAGAAAGGATCGGTCCGAAAAAATATTTTGGGGCTTGCCACGCAAATGCGTTGGCCAAGGATTCGCTCGCCTCCCGATCATGGTTCGGTCGGCGCGGCGCACGCCCTGTTCGGTCCCGTCCCGCCACCGAATCAAGGCCGCCATCCTGCTGACGAACAAGCAAAAAAGGCCAATGGCGCGGTGTGGCGCGGCGCAATTGGCCGCTGCAATCTGGACTTGAGCGGCCAAAACCCTATAGCCGCCCCGTTGCAGGCACCCGCACAGCAGGGCCTGGCAGGGACACGGGACGACACGGGACAAGGACCAGGGTAGATGACGCTCATCAAGACCGCCGATCTGATCGACAGCGTGGCCGACGCGCTCCAGTTCATCAGCTATTATCATCCGATGGATTATATCCGCGCGCTGGGTAAGGCCTATGACGCCGAAGCCAATCCGGCGGCCAAGGACGCCATCGCCCAGATCCTGACCAACAGCCGCATGTGCGCCGAAGGTCATCGGCCGATCTGTCAGGACACCGGCATCGTCAACGTCTTCATCAAATGGGGCATGGACTGCCGGCTGGACGACAATAGCCGCTCCATGCAGGAAGTCGTCGATGACGGTGTGCGCAAGGCGTATCTGAACCCCGAAAACCGCCTGCGCGCCTCGATCCTGCGCGATCCGGCCTTCGCGCGCCAGAATACCAAGGACAACACGCCCTGCGTGCTGAACGTCGAAATGGTGCCGGGCAACAAGGTGACGGTCGACGTCGCGGCCAAGGGCGGCGGCAGCGAGAACAAGACCAAGTTCAAGATGATGAACCCCAGCGATTCGATCGTCGACTGGGTGCTGGACATGATCCCGCAGATGGGCGCGGGCTGGTGCCCGCCCGGCATGCTGGGCATCGGCATCGGCGGCACCGCTGAAAAGGCGGTGGCGCTGGCCAAGGAAAGCCTGATGGAACCCATCGACATGGGCGAACTCAAGCTGCGCGGGCCGCAGAACGACATCGAGAAGATGCGGATCGAGATTTTCGACAAGGTCAATGCGCTCGGCATCGGCGCGCAGGGTCTGGGCGGCCTGTCGACCATCCTCGACGTCAAGATTTACGACTATCCCTGCCATGCCGCGGGCAAGCCGGTGGCGATGATCCCCAACTGCGCCGCGACCCGCCACGCGCATTTCACGCTGGACGGCTCCGGCCCGGCCTATCTGGAAGCGCCCAAGCTGTCCGAATGGCCCGATGTCGACTGGAAGCCGAGCAAGGAAGCGATCAGCGTCGACCTCAACACGCTGACGCCCGAAATCGTGCAGAGCTGGAAGCATGGCGACCGGCTGCTGCTCAACGGCAAGATGCTGACCGGGCGCGACGCGGCGCACAAGCGGATCAAGGACATGCTGAGCCGTGGCGAGAGCCTGCCGGTCGATTTCAAGGGCCGGGTCATCTATTATGTCGGCCCGGTCGATCCGGTGCGCGACGAAGTGGTCGGCCCGGCTGGTCCCACCACCGCGACCCGCATGGACAGCTTCATGGACATGATGCTGGAACAGGGGCTGGCCGCCTGCGTCGGCAAGGCCGAGCGCGGTCCGGCCGCGACGGAAAGCATCCGGATCAACAAGAGCGCCTATCTGATGGCGGTCGGTGGCGCGGCCTATCTGGTGTCCCGCGCGATCAAGGGCGCCAAGGTCGTGGGCTTTGAAGATCTGGGCATGGAAGCGATCTACGAGTTCGACGTACAGGACATGCCGGTGACCGTCGCGGTCGACAGCGAAGGGCAGAATGTCCACCGCCTCGCCCCGCTGGTCTGGCAGGAGAAGATCAAGAAGGAAAAGCTGCTCGAAGGCGCCTAAGCTTTTCATCCTCCCCATGGCCGGCATGGGGAGGATCAACGGTGCTGGCATCGTCCTGTCAGCCTTGTTATCCTGCCCTGCATGACAGGGGAAATCGACGCGGCGGCGGACGCCATTACGGGAGCGATGATCGCGCGCGCGGTCGAGCCGGGGCATGGCGAAGCCCATGAGGCTGGTGATGGCCTATGCCTCAACTGCGGCGCGGCGGTCGCCGGCAACTATTGCGCGCAATGCGGGCAGGCCGCGCATCTGCACCGCACCTTCGGCGCGATCGGCCATGATCTGGCCCATGGCGTGCTGCATTTCGAAGGCAAGATCTGGCGCACCTTACCCGAACTGGCGCTGCGACCGGGCCAACTGACGCGGCGCTACATCCATGGCGAGCGGGCAAAGTTCGTCTCCCCCTTCGCGCTGTTCCTGTTCACCGCTTTCCTGATGTACGCGATCTTTTCGCTGACCGGCAGCCATGGGTCGGGCGAGGCGGCGACGCAGGGCGTGCAGATGAACGGTGAGGCGCAGGCCGAACTGCGCAAAGAGCAGGAGGCGGCCGACGCCCAGATCCGCAAGATCGAAGCCAAGCTCGCCGAACCGGGCATTTCCGCCAGGCGCAAGGACAGGCTGAACGAAGATCTGGTGGAGGCGCGCGAGGAACGGAAGGGGCTGACGCTCGCCAGCAACCTGACGGCGTCGCTGCGCGGCGAAGGCATGAACGACAGCGTCGCGAAAACGGTGGGCAAAGCCATGAGCGCAGCGGCGAAAAACCCCGAATTCGCTTATTATAAGCTCAAGGCCAACGCCTATAAATTCTCCTGGGCGCTGATCCTCATTTCGCTGCCCTTCATCTGGATGCTGTTCCCTTTCAGCCGACGCTACAAGATGTACGACCATGCGATCTACATCACCTATTCGATCGCCTTCATGTCCCTGCTGTTTTCACTGTCGATGGTGCTGAACGCGATCGGCGTCACCCATGGGCTGGTGACGTTGGCGCTGATGCTGTTCGCCATCTGGCACATGTATCGCCAGTTCAAGGACGCCTATCTCCTGTCCCGCATCGGCGCGATGTGGCGCTTGCCGCTGCTCTATGGCTTTGCCTGCGCATCGCTGTCGCTGTTCTTCGCGTTCCTGATGATGATGGGATGATGACGGGCATCCGCGACGCGCTATAGCCCCGCCCCATGATCATTTCTCCCCTCTGGTTGCCCGCGACATTGCTGGCGGGCGGCGTGCAGGCATGGCGCACGGCGTTGCAGCGGCGGATCAGCCAGACCCTGTCGCTCAACGCGGCGGGACTGGTGCGCTATCTGTACGGCGTCCCCTTCACCCTGTTGCTACTGGGTGGATATCGCCTCGCTTTTCCCGGTCCGTTTCCCGCGATCGGGCCGTTATTCCTGCTATTCTGCATCGGCGGCGGGCTGGCGCAGATCGTCGCGACCAACTTGCTGATCCTCGCCTTTGGCCATCGCAATTTCGTCGTCGGCACCGCTTACTCCAAGACGGAGGCGGTGCAGGGCGCGATCCTGTCCTTTGTGCTGATGGGCGAAACGCTTTCGCCGCTCGCCTGGGCGGGGATCGGTTGTGGCGTCATGGGGGTGATGCTGCTGTCGACCGGGGGCAAGCGGATGGGACCACTGGATATCCTGCGCGCGCTGGGCCAACCGGCTGCGCTGACCGGCATCGCGTCGGGCTTCTTCTTCGCCCTGACCGCGATCGGTATCCGCCGCGCCACGCAACAGGTGGACGGCGGCGATCCCGTGCTGGCCGCGCTGACGGTGCTGGCAGTGACGGTAGCGCTGCAAACGGTGATGCAGGGCGGCTGGCTGTTGTGGCGCGAACCGCGCGAGATGCGGCGCGTGTTCGCCAGTTGGCGCGTGTCTGGACAGGTAGGGCTGCTCTCCGCACTAGGGTCGGCATGTTGGTTCACCGGTTTCGCCACCGCGCCGGTTGCGCTGGTGCGGATCGTGGGTCAGATCGAAATCGCCTTCACCATGGCGTTCGGTCATTTCTATCTGAAGGAACGGATCAGCCGCAGCGAAGTGATGGGCCTGATGCTCGTGGTGGCAGGCGTCATGCTGGCGCTGGCGGGTTCGCTATAGGCTTTTTGCCGCCCCGCCCCGCCGCACGCGCGCACCACTCACCGCGCCGCTAACGCTTCCTTTACCATGGCGGGATAGCCCTGTTCGCGTGGACAGAGACGCACAATCCGGTACCGTTGCAAGAGCGGTGATGAAGGTAGCCAAATTATCGGGCGACCTGGGCATCCGCACGCTCGATTTGCAGGCGGACATCAGCGAACTGGCCGATCGCGTGACGCAGCAGGCGCGCACGATCGAGGCGATCAGCAATAGCGCGTCGCAACTGTCGCGTGATGGCGACAGCGTGGCGATCGCCGGACAGGATGCGCGCGAAAAGGCAATCGCCGCCCGCGCCATCATCGATGATTCGGGCCGACAGCTTTCCGCCGCTAACAGCAATTTTGTCGACCTCATCGGTCAGGTCAGCCGCATCCATGCGCGGCTGGACGGCTTTGGCGAGGCGCTCAAGACCGTCGCGCATGTGACCAGCGTCATCAGCGGCATCGCCAGCCAGACCAACCTGCTCGCGCTCAACGCCACGATCGAGGCCGCCCGCGCGGGCGATGCCGGGCGCGGCTTTGCCGTGGTCGCCGCCGAAGTGAAGAAATTGGCGCAGGAAACCGCCGCCGCAACGCACACCATCGAACAATCGATCGGCGCGTTGACCGGCGAGGCAGGGGGTATGCTGGACAGCATCACGCTGGGCGCGCAGACCGCCCGCATGGCGCAGTCCGACACGCGCAACATCGAAACGCTGGTCGATCGGCTCGCTGCCCTGATGCTGGACCTGTCGAGCAACAGTGAAGCCGTGGCCCAGCGAATCGGATCGATGGTCGGTTCCGCGGGCGAAATCCGGTCGGGCCTGTCCGCGCTGGCCAGCACCTCGACCGACAATGCGGGCGGGCTGCAACGGCTGTCGGGGCGCGTTTCGACCGCCAGCGACGACACCAACATGCTGCTGCAATATCTGGCCGAAAGCGGCGTGGACATTCCCGATTCGCCCTATATCCGCTTTGGCCTGGAATCGGCGCAGGCGGTCAGCGCCGCGCTCGAACAGGCGATCGACGCCGGCCGGGTCAGCGAAGCGGAGATCTTCAGCGACCATTATATCCCGATTTCCGGCACCAACCCGCCGCAATATACTCACCCGGCACAGACCGCCATGCTGCCAACCGCCCGTGCGCGGCAGGAACAGGCGCGCAGTTTCCCAGGCCTTTTCGGCATGACCTATACCGACCGCAACGCCTATGGCGCGATCGCCATGCCCGAACGCGCCCAGCCGCAACGCCTCGGCGAAGACCAGTGGAATACGGAACATTCGCGGCAGGGGCTAATCTTCGATTTCCCCGACACGCGCGAACAGGCGAAGATCACGCAGCCCTTTTGCATCAAGGCGTATCGCCGCCTGACCGCTACGGGCGAGGTTATCCTGCTGAAACAGGTGATTGCGTCCATCCATGTGAAGGGCCGCCATTGGGGCATCCTTCAGATGGCCTATCAGGACCAGGGATAGTCTTCGCCATAGGGCGCAGGCTGACGTTCCCGCTTGGCAGACAATGTGATGGGGGAATGCGAGGCTCTTATCAGCCTTTTCGCGCCTTCCTGGCTTCATCGATCAATATGGGTTCCGCGCTGCGGTCTGTCAGTGTCTTGACCTCCGCCCTGGCCTGGCGCTTGCGATCCGCCTCGCGCTTCGCTTCATAAATCTTGCCCGCCATATAGGCGCCGGTCACGAACAGCGCACCGGCAGGATAGCGCATGATGACGCGCTTTGCCCCGGCTCCCGCCAGCAGGCCGAACACACCCTTCTTGCCCGTCGCCGCCGCCACGCGCGCCGCCACCACAGTCGCGCCGACGCGCGCGACCTTTCGCAGCAGGCCTGCCTTTTTGGGCGGCCGGACAGTGACGAGAGGGGCTTTGGGGGCGGGCAGCTTTTTCATACCGGATCAATGTATCGCACGCCCGCCGGTTCCGCCATGTTGATGTGGATCAGACCATATTTTCCGGCCGCACCAGCCGGTCGAACGTCGCTTCGTCCACCAGCCCCAATTCCAGCCCCGCTTCCTTGAGCGTCTGCCCCTTCTGGTGCGCATGCTTGGCGATCTTCGCCGCATTGTCATAGCCGATTTCGGGCGCCAGCGCCGTCACCAGCATCAGCGAACGATCGACCAGTTCGGCGATTCGCGCCTCGTTGGCGACCAGCCCCTCGACACAGCGCTGCGCGAAACTCTCCATCCCCACGCTTAACAGATGGATGGAACGCAGTACGTTCGCACCGATCAGCGGCATGAACACATTCAGCTCGAAATGGCCCTGCATCCCGCCGATCGTTACCGACTGCGCGTTGCCGATTACCTGCGCGGCCACCATCGTCAGCGATTCGCACTGGGTCGGGTTGACCTTGCCCGGCATGATCGAACTGCCCGGCTCGTTGGCGGGCAGGTCCAGTTCGCCCAGCCCCGAACGCGGTCCGGAGCCAAGAAAGCGGATATCGTTGGCAATCTTGGTCAGCGCCACCGCCAGCGTGCTGAGCGCGCCCGCGAAAAAAACCAGCCCGTCCTTCGCTGCAAGCTGCTCGAACTTGTTGGGCGCTGCTTCGAAGCCCGTGCCCGCAATGTCGCTGATCGCCGCGACCATATCGTCCGCCCAGCCTTCGGGCGCATTCAGGCCCGTGCCGACCGCCGTGCCGCCGATCGCCAGCTTGCGGATATTGCCATTGAGCGCCCCCTCGATCCGCGCCCGCGCGCTGATCAGTTGCGC
Source organism: Sphingomonadaceae bacterium (assembly GCA_016000085.1). Classification (GTDB taxonomy): domain Bacteria; phylum Pseudomonadota; class Alphaproteobacteria; order Sphingomonadales; family Sphingomonadaceae; genus Sphingobium. Next base: position 19,574 of record JAECRT010000037.1, on the reverse strand, counting down.
GGCATAGCCCGAAAATTCCTGCCCCAGCGTCAGCGGCGTCGCGTCCTGCGTATGGGTGCGGCCGATCTTGACGATATGGCCCCAGGCATTGGCCTTGTCGGTCAACGCGCCGGTCAGCATCGCCAGCGCGGGGATCAGCCGGTCGCGCGTCGCGATGACGGTCGCGACATGCAGGGCGGTGGGAAAGCTGTCGTTGGACGACTGGCTCATGTTGACATGGTCGTTGGGATGCACCGGCGATTTGCCGCCGCGCGTTCCGGCCAGTTGCTCGTTGGCATAGCCCGCGATCACTTCATTGACGTTCATATTGGTCTGGGTGCCGGACCCCGTCTGCCAGATGACCAGCGGAAACTGGTCGTCGAGCGCACCCGAGACAATCTGTTGCGCCGCATCCTCTATCGCCGCGACGATCCCGCCGTCCAATCCATGTTTGCCGTTCACCCGCGCCGCCGCCTGCTTCACGATCGCCTGCGCGTGGACGATACCGATCGGCATCCGCTCCATGTCCCCGAACGGAAAATTCTCGATGCTGCGCTGCGTCTGAGCGCCCCAATAGGCGCTCGCGGGCACATTGACGGCGCCGATGCTGTCGGTTTCGCTGCGGAAGGCGGTCATTCGGGACTCCCAGTTAAGAATCGATCGCAAAACTGGTTCCGATGTAGGGCGGGGGCCGGAAAAACCAACCCTTAAATCCGACCTCCTCCGCCGATGCGGACGACTGTCCTACAAAGCCATCGCCTGTTATTTCTGGTGACGGTTGTCATCGCTGTCCGCTTTGTCAGCGACTCGCACAACAATATGTCCGACGTTTGTCAGAAAATATCGAAATTACCGGGAAATATGCGAAGTTAAGCCGAATCACGCGCACAAATGGCGCTAACGCGTCACTTCTTTTTGCCGAAATCCACCGTGACGACGTTGGAACCGTCTTCGTTGGTCACCTGCGGGCCATCATTTTCGGCCTCGTCATGGGGCTGGGGCAGTTCATCGGCCTGCACCTGAAACTGGAGCGCGAAATTGACCGCCGGATCGACAAAGGCCGTGATCGCGGCAAAGGGAATGGTGAGCTGCGCCGCGATCTGGTTGAAGGTCAGGCTGACCTGGAACAGATCCTCCTGCACCTTGAGATCCCAGTATTTATTCTGGAGGACGATGGTCATTTCGTCCGGAAAACGCTCGGTCAGATGCTTGGGAATATCGACGCCCGGCGCATGCGTTTTGAAGGTGATGTAGAAATGATGCACCCCCGGCAAGCCACCGGATCGCTCGACTTCGCCCAGCACACGGCCGACCACGGCGCGCAATGCTTCCTGCACGATTTCGTCATAGGGAATCAGGCTATCGGGCAGGTCTTCACTCATGGGCCAATGTCCTAGCGGCGCGAATCACGCGGTCAACCCCGCGTGCAATTGCATGGGCACATTGCATGACGCGCGCCACACGCTATAGGGCGGCCATGCGCACGGCCGAGATACACCGCAACACGGCGGAAACCCAGATCGACGTGACCGTCAACCTCGACGGCACAGGCCTCTATACGGTGTCGACGGGCATCGGATTTCTCGATCATATGATCGAGCAATTGTCCCGCCATTCGCTGATCGACATGACCGTGAAAACCGTCGGCGACCTGCATGTCGACCAGCATCACACGACCGAAGATACTGCGATCGCCATCGGCGAAGCAGTGGCCAGGGCGCTGGACGACAAGCGCGGCATCAGCCGCTATGGCAGCGTCTATTCACCGATGGACGAGACGCTGACCCGCGTCGCGCTCGACATTTCCGGTCGCCCCTGGCTGGTGTGCAAGCTGCCCTTCACCGTCGACAAGATCGGCGAATGGGACACGGAGATGGTGGAACATTTCTTCCACAGCTTTGCCCAGGCGGCGGGCATCACGCTGCACATCGAAAATCTCTATGGCAGCAACAATCACCATATCGTCGAAAGCGCGTTCAAGGGCTTGGCCCGCGCGCTGCGGCAGGCGGTGGAGATCGATCCGCGCAAGGCAGACGCCATTCCATCGACCAAGGGGATGCTGTGAGCGCCATCGCCCTGATCGACTATGGCGCGGGCAACCTTCATTCGGTGCATAACGCCCTGCGCAAAGCGGGCGCGGACAATGTGACCATCACCGCCGACGCCGATATCGTGGCGAAGGCGGACCGCATCGTGCTCCCCGGCGTCGGCGCCTTCCGTGCCTGCCGCGACGCATTGGTCGCGATCCCCGGGATGGTCGACGCGATGGGCGAAGCGGTCAAAGCCCGCGGCGTGCCGTTCCTGGGCGTATGCGTGGGTATGCAATTGCTGGCCGACGCTGGCGAGGAATTTGGCCGTCACGAAGGGCTTGGCTGGATCGGCGGCACGGTGCGCCTGATCGAACCGGCCGACAGCGCGATCAAGATCCCGCATATGGGCTGGAACGACGTCACCCTCTCCGCCCCGTCCACTCTGCTGGAACAGGGCGAGGCTTATTTCCTGCACAGCTATCATTTCGAAGTCACCGATCCGGCCGATGTCGCGGCCGTGACCGACCATGGCGGGCCATTGGTCGCCGCGGTCGCGCGCGACACCATCATCGGTTGCCAGTTTCACCCGGAAAAAAGCCAGACCTATGGCCTTTCCTTCTTATCCCGTTTTCTGGAGTGGCGTCCTTGAGCCTCATCGTCTTTCCCGCCATCGACCTTAAGGGCGGACAGGTCGTGCGCCTGGCCGAAGGCGATATGGACCGAGCTACCGTCTATGGCGATGATCCCGCCGCGCAGGCGACGCTGTTCGCGGACGCGGGCGCCCAGCATCTCCATGTCGTCGATCTCGACGGCAGCTTTGCAGGGCACGCCGTCAACGCGCAGGCCGTCGAAAGCATCGTCGCCACCTTCCCCGGCCATGTCCAGTTGGGCGGCGGCATCCGCAACCGGGAAGCGGTGGAACGCTGGTTCGACCTGGGCGTATCGCGCATCGTCATCGGCACCGCGGCTCTGAAAGACCCAACTTTCGTGAAGACGGCCGCGCGCGACTTTCCCGGCGGCATCGTCGTCGCCGTGGACGCCCGCGACGGCTTCGTGGCGACCGATGGCTGGGCGGAAAAATCGGACATGCCGGTCATCGACCTGGCCCGCCGTTTCGAGGATGCGGGCGTCGCCAGCCTGTTGTTCACGGATGTTGGCCGCGACGGACTGCTCAAGGGCTGTAATATCGAAGCTACCCTCGACCTGGCCCGCGCCACTGCCATTCCGGTGATCGCCAGCGGCGGCGTGGCGGGCATCGCCGACATCCGCATTTTGAGCCTCCATGCCGACGAAGGCATCGAAGGCGTGATCACCGGCCGCGCGCTCTATGACGGACGACTGGACCTGAAAACGGCGCTGACCGTGGCACGGGCGGCTGCATGACGGTCCGCACCCGCGTCATTCCCTGCCTCGACGTCGCCAATGGCCGGGTGGTCAAGGGCGTGAATTTCGTCGACCTGAAGGATGCGGGCGATCCGGTCGAACAGGCCAAGCTCTATGACGCGGCGGGCGCGGACGAACTCTGCTTCCTCGACATCACCGCCACGCACGAAGCGCGCGGCACGATCCTCGACGTCGTGCGACGGACGGCGGAAGTCTGCTTCATGCCCGTCACCGTGGGCGGCGGCGTACGCAGCCCGGACGATGCACGCGCGCTGTTGCTCGCCGGGGCCGACAAGGTCGCGATCAACAGCGCGGCGGTCGCCCGGCCCGAACTGGTGGCCGACATTGCCGACCGCTTCGGCAGCCAGTGCATTGTCGGATCGGTCGATGCCCGCAAGGTCGGCACCCATGCTGACGGAACACCCCGCTGGGAAATCTTCACCCATGGCGGCCGCCAGCCCACCGGTATCGATGCGCTGGAACATGCGCTGCGCCTCGCCGAACTGGGCGCGGGCGAATTGCTCGTCACGTCGATGGACGGCGACGGCACCAAGCAGGGCTATGACCTTGCCCTCACCCGCACGATTGCCGACGCCGTGTCGGTGCCGGTCATCGCCAGCGGTGGCGTCGGCACGCTCGATCATCTGGTCGAAGGCGTGGTGCAGGGCCATGCCAGCGCCGTGCTGGCCGCTTCCATCTTCCATTTCGGCCAGCACACGATCGGACAGGCCCATCGCGCCCTGGCCGCCGCGGGCGTGCCGGTGCGCGCCGCCTGACACGCTGCGGCGTCGATTTACTTTACATTCACCATCTCTCGCCGCGGCGCGTTAACCGTTGTTTGCGCGCAAATCCGGCCTTTTCTCCCTTCGGCACGAACCCTGCTTTAACCAATGCAGGTCGCGTCCAGCCATGATGGTTCGACGCAAACAGGGTGAGAGACATGACACTGACCAAAATCCTTCTCGCAGCCGGAACCGCCGCTTTGATCGGCGTCGCGACGCCATCGTCGGCACAGGCTGGCCTATGCTGGTTCGGCAAGTGCGACACCGGTTCGTCCAGTTCCTCGACCGGCGGCGATACCGGCGGCAGTTCGGGCGGGTCGTCGGGCGGTGATCCGGTTCGGGTGCCCGAACCCGAACAGATGGGCCTTTTCGCCATGGGCGTTGCGGTCATCGGCTACCGGCTGCTGCGCGGACGCCGCAAGGACAAGTAAAATTCGTTTGACGGACCGCGCGCGCGCCGCTTGATGGCGGCATGCGCGCGACCCTCCAGACTCTTGAACAGACCATCCGCCAGCGACGGTCGACCGATCCCACGACATCCTATGTCGCCAAGTTGAGCGCGCGCGGCCGGGCCAAGATCGCCCAGAAGGTCGGCGAGGAAGCGGTCGAGACAGTGATCGCCGCAATGGCGGACGACAAGGCGGGCGTCGTGGGCGAAAGCGCGGACCTGCTGTTCCATCTGATGATATTGCTCGCCGACCTCGACCTGCCCTTCGACGCGGTGCTGGACGAACTGGACCGGCGCGAGGGTCTGTCGGGCATCGCCGAAAAGGCCGCCCGTCCCGCCGACTGATCGTCAGGGATAGAATAGCCCCATCGCCGCGTTTCTCCCTTGCGTCATGATGACGGCACAGGGAGAGGGCCATGATAAAAACCATGATCGGCGGGCTGCTGGGCGGCTTTGCGATGTTCCTGACGGGCTTCCTTTTCTGGGGCACGCCGCTCAGCGCACTGGCGATCAGCCGCGCCGATGAGCAGGCGGGCGCCAATCTTCAGGCCGCGCTGGCGCAGGCGCTGACTCCCACGGGAACAGGCGTCTATGTGATCCCCGATCCCGCAACAGCCCAAGGCACCATCCTCTATGGCAAGGGGCCGGTGGCGCAGATATTCTACAATATGGGCGGCTTCCCGGTGATGGACGGCGGTGCGCTGATCGGTGGCCTGATCCTCGCCCTGGTCGTCGGCGTACTGATCGCCATGGCGCTGCGCTTCGTTGGGGGCGGCTTTGCCAACCGCGTCCGCGCGTCATTGCTCATCGCGCTGATCGCGGTGCTGTGGCTGCATATCGGGCAAGCCGTGTTCAACCATGCCCCTTGGGGCTATATCCTGTATCTGGCCTTCAGCGATTTCGTGGCTCTGGCGATCGCTGGCACGATCGCGGCGAAGCTGATGGAGGGGAAGCCGCAGGCCACCGCCACCACCGACGATATATTCCACTAAATGGCCGCTTCCTCCGCCAGCGCAATCATGCTGGCGGCATGGCGACGGGCAATTGCCATCCTGTCCGCGCCATAACCGCCGCCCATGGTGCTGGCGAGCGGGATGGCTCGCGCCTTCGCCTCGCGCATGACGAAGCGGTCGCGAGCGTCCAGCCCCGCGTCGGTCAGCGCCAGCCGACCCAGCCGATCCTCGACATGGGGATCGACCCCCGCCTGGTAGAGGATGAGGTCGGGGGCAAAGTCATCCAGGATGCGTGGCAGCGCGTCGGCAAGAACGGTCATATAGTCCGCATCGGCGACACTGTCGGGCAGGCCGATGTCCAGGGTGGAGCGAGCTTTCCGAACCGGGAAATTCTTTTCGGCATGGATCGACAGGGTAAAGATGTCGGAGCGGCCTGCCAGCAGGGAAGCGGTGCCGTCCCCCTGATGGACGTCCAGGTCGACGATCAGGATGCTGCGGGCATCATCTTCTGCAATCAACCGATGGGCGGCGATCGCCAGATCGTTGAAGACGCAATAGCCCGCCCCGGTGTCAAACAACGCATGATGGCTGCCGCCCGCCGCATTGGCGCCATAGCCATGGGCCAGCGCCAGCTTCGCCGCCAGCCATGTCCCGCCCGGCGACAGCAATGACCGGCGCATCACCCGGTCCGTCACGGGAAAGCCGATCCTGCGCTCTTTTTCGGGCGGCACGGAAAGCGCCATGACTTCATCGACATAGGCGGGATCATGCACTGCCTCCATCCACGCGCGCGGCATCGGTTCGGGCTGGTGCAGAGTGAAAGCCACACCGCTTTCACGCAATGCGTCCATCACCAGACCATATTTGTCGAAGCGAAAGGCGCCGTCCGTAGTGGCCGGGGAAACGTAGGCCGGATGGTGAACGACGTGCAGCATGATCTTTTCTAAGCTATCTCGATTTGAACGATGGCCAGTTTGCGCTATCTGGTCCAGCATGAACCGTCCCGATTTGATCCGTTTTCCGTTGCTGGCCCCCATGCTGGCGTTCCTCGGCCTCGGCGCGCTGCCCGCTATCGCGCAAAAGCCCGCGACGCCCGCCGCAACGCCGCCGCCTGCGGTCGCCCCCACCCTGGCGCCACCCGCGCAGGTGCAGCCGCTGCCCCCCGCCATCGTCACGCCGCCGCCAGTGCCAATCCCGACACTGTCGGCGAGCCAGGTGATCTGGCTGAACGACTGGCTGAAAGGCGGCGCGCAGCAAGGGTTGATGGCGCGGCAGAAAGCCAGCAGTACGCTGGCGGGCAATGAATTGGTCAGCGCCGTGCTGGATCGGGCCAGAGCGCTGAGCACCGGGCGCGTCGATACCGCCGATTTCCTCGATATATGGGCGCTGCGCCCGGCCGCCTTCGATCCCCGCCCTTCACTGGCCAAGGCCGTCACCGAAGACAAGCTGGCGCAATGGGCCAACAGCCTGACGCCGCCCTATTCGGGCTATGACGGCCTGCGCAAGGGGCTGGCCAGCTATGAAGCGATTCGCGACCGGGGCGGCTGGCCCACCCTGAGCGCATCCACATCCCCCGATGTGGTGCGCGCGCGCATCGCGCTGGAGGACAAGAGCGTCCAGCAGGGCGAGAAGCTGGTCGACGTGCTGCAACGCGCACAGCGCCGCTATGGTCTCAATCCCACCGGCCTGCTCGACACGCGCACGCTGGCCGCGCTCAACGTGCCGGTCGATGACCGCATCGCCGCGATCATGGCCAATATGGAACGCTGGCGCTGGATGCCGCGCACTCTGCCGGTCAACCGGGTGCAGGTGAATATCGCCGCCGCCGTGCTGACCGTGTTCGAAGGCGACCAGCCGGTCACCTCGATGCGCGCCGTCACCGGCAGCCCGGACAACGCCACCCCGATGCTGACCTCCAGCATCCATTCGATCGTCGTCAATCCGCCGTGGAATGTGCCGATGTCGATCGCCAAGCGCGAACTGTTTCCCAAGGGCCGCGCGACCCTCGCCAAGCAGGGTTACAAGATCGTCAAGACGCCTGAAGGTGGCGAGCGGATCGTCCAGCCCGCAGGACCGAACAGCGCGTTGGGGCGGTTGAAGTTCGATTTCGCCAACCCGTTCGCCGTTTACCTTCACGACACGCCATCGCGCGGCAAGTTCGCCAGCTATGACCGGCTGGCCAGCCATGGCTGCATCCGGCTGGAAAAGCCGGTGGCGCTGGCCGAATTGATGGTGGCGGGCAACCCCGACCTGAACGGCCAGATCCAGACCCTGATCGACGAAGGCAAGACGCAGCGCGTATCCCTGCCCAGCGAAGTCGCGGTCTATCTGCTCTACTGGACCGCTTTCGCCAGCAGCAACGGCACGATGAATTTCCGCGCCGACCCCTATGGCTGGGACAAGCTGCTCGCGTCGAAGATCGAGGCGTCGAGCCGCCGGGTCGATCCCACCGCCCTTCCCTCCACCGCTATCGCTTCGAAGGACTGACACACGATGCGCAAAATTGCCCTGTTCACGCTGGCTGGCGCCCTCGCCCTTTCCGCCTGTGGCAAGAAGGAAGAGGAAGCAGCGCCCATGACCAACAATCTGGTCGAACCGCCGGTCGAGAATGTGATTGTCGAGGAACCGGACGCGCCACTGCCGCCACCGGAGAATAACGTCGCCGCTGCCGCCCCGGCCGCCCCGCCCTCCATCTCCGAACAGCAGCAGATTCAGGACGACGCCGAAGCCAGCGGCATGACCGCGCGCCTGCCCGCAGGCGGCGGCGAAGGCCAGCCTGCCGACGGAACGAACAACGGCGGGGAATGAGCCGAGCGGCTCCGGCCTTGGACCGGAGCCGCCATTTTGATATAAGGGGCGGATGGATCGCCGCAATTTCACGAAGTTCGCCCTGAGCGGATTCGCCCTTTCACTTCTGTCCGATAGCATGGGACGCGCCGCTTTGCCGGTCGCGTCGAACCCTGCGTCGCCAACGCCAGCCGCTGTGCCCGCCGCCGCGCCAGCGCGAATCGCCCCTGTTCCGGCGCAGCCCTATGCCGCCCTGCTGGAACGGGCCAAGGCCGCGCTCGATCATCATGCCAACGCCTTCACCCTGCGCGACCGGATAGCGATCGCCGATTTCAACGCGCCGTCCAAAGAGCTACGCTTCCATGTTGTCGACCTGATCGGCGGTCAGTCCAGCAGCTATCTGGTCGCCCATGGCCGTGGGTCGGACCCGGCCCATTCCGGTTGGCTGCAAAGCTTCTCCAACGAACCCAATTCGCTCGCCAGCAGCTCCGGCGCGTTCAGGACGGGCGAGCAATATCTGGGCATACATGGCCGCGCGATGCGGCTGGCGGGCCTCGACCCGCAAAATAACAATGCCGAACCGCGCGCCATCGTTATCCATGGCGCGGATTATGTGGGCGAGGGGCATATCGCCACCTGGGGCAAATGCGGGCGCAGCGAAGGCTGTTTCGCAGTCGCGCCGCACATGCTGCCGCAACTGCTGGGGCTGCTCGGTTCCGGGCGGATGCTCTATGCGGACAAGATCGGCCTGGCGTGAGCAGGTGATCGGCCCCTTCGACCCCGGCGCATTGCCCGGATCGAAGGGACGATAGGTTCAGCTCGCCTTCGCGCCGGATAGCGCTTCGGCAGCGGGCTTGTTGGTGGCGTCGACGCTCCCATCGGCCAGCATCGCCTTGCTCATAGTGACCGCTTCGGTTTGAAGCGCGGGATCGCCCGCCGACTGGCTTGCGCCGATCAGCGCGGAGAGCAGGATGTTGCGGGACACCTTGTCCGTGCCATTTTCCGCCACCGACTTGCGGGCGAGGCCCAGCGCTTCCTGATACAGCGGCGCCGATCCCGCCTTGTCCTGCGCACCCAGCTTCTGGTTGCCCATCTGGATCAATATGCCCGCCAGGATGTTGCGGCTCGCCGCGTCAGCCGGCTTGGCTTCGACGATCTTGCGCCAATGCGGCAGCGATTCGCCATAGAGCGCAATCACCTTGTCCATCTGGCCCAGCGCGCCATAGGCGGCGGCATCGGCATAGAGGGCGTTGGCGAGGAAATTGACATTGTCGATCTTGGCCGGGTCGCTTTCGACCGCCGTGCGGATGGCCGGAAGCGCGGCGTCATATTTGGCGACGGCGCCAGCATTGTCACCGGTCTGCTGCGCGCTCTGGCCCGCCGTGAAATCGGTCACGGCCTTGTTGAAGGCGGCGATCTGGTCGGCGGTCATCGGCGCGGCGGCGGGAGCGGCTTGTGCAGCAGGGGCAGCAGGGGCAGCAGCGGCGGGTGCCTGCTGCGCCATGGCGGGCGCAACGAACGCCATCGGTGCGATCATCGATATCAGCGCGGTCTTAGCGAATTTCGCCAACGTCAGGGTCTCCTTGGTCGTTGCTCCGAATGGTGAAGGAGCGCATCCCGCCCCTTTCAGCATCGATAATGAACGAACGAACGCCCCGGTTCCCAGCCTGTCAGGCGCGGCTCATCGCGCAAAAGGCTCCGGCCATGGAAAAATCGGCGGCGCGGCGTGCACTGCGGGCGATGGCTTCGTCATCCTCGCCCCATTGTTCGGCCTGCCATGCCTCGTCGATCTCGACCGCCTGCCACACGGCGTCGATGTCGTGACCGCCCGCCACGACGGCCAAGCCGCAAACGAGCGAACCGCTAAGCGTCACCAGCGTCGACAGCCCTGCCAGCACGAACGGATCGCAGGCGACCACCGCTGCGCTCAGCCGAGCGATCGTTTCGTCGGGCTGGGGCACGGGCAGGATGCCCTGCGTCACGGCAAAGGTCACATCATAGCGCGCCCGCGCCCAGTCGAGCAGCGGCCCCCATGCCGCCGCCTGCCGCGCGACCAGCGTATCGGGGCCATCGGCGCGATAACAGAGCAGGTCGCTTTGGGCGTAGCGCGCGATGTCGGCGGCGAAACTCTCCCGGTTAGGGACGATATGGTCGATCGCCGCATTGGCAAGGCCGGTGCACGGCATCGAACCGGGATCGACCGTTTCGCCCTGCGCGCGCCATTCCTGCGCCACGGCGTCCGCCAACGCCTGAGTAGGCAACGCCAGCAGCGCGCGGGCGGGGGTGCGGACCGGGCGACCGTCGAGCCGGATGGCGAAGCCGCCCTCTTCCGCAACGATGGTCACGTCTTTGTAGAAGCGCTTCACTGTGGTGGCTTCTGACGAAACAGCGCCAGCAACAGGCGGGGGACGATGATGAACTGGAACAGGCCGGTAACCACCATGATCGCGCCGAACGCCTTGGCATTATTGCCCTGCACCCAGGAAAAGCGCTGCATGATGGCGAGGAAGCCGAACATCACGATGAAAGCGCCTGACAGGCGGAAAATGCCGATGGCGAAGTGACGCTGGCGCGCGACCTTGTCCGGGTCGACCGGCGGAATGGGAGGGGTGTCGTTCATGGCGCGCCGATATGACCGCGCAATGCGTCGCTGTCCATTGCTACGGCATGGGCGCCTGCCGCGATCAGTTCGGCAGGCGGGTGATAGCCCCAGCCGACACCGATGCTGCGCACCCCCGCCGCGACGCCCATGTCGATGTCGAAGCTGGTGTCGCCGATCATCACGGTGGTCGCCGGGGTGGCCCCCGCTTCCGCCATGGCGGTCAGCAGCATCGAGGGGTGCGGCTTGGACGGGTGGCGATCCGCGGTCTGGAGTGTGACGAAACGATCGATCAGGCCATGATGGGTGAGGCAGATGTTGAGGCCGCGATCCGACTTGCCGGTCGCCACGCCCAGCAGCCAGCCCGCCCCGTCCAGTTCGCGCACCAGATCGGCGATGCCCGGATAGAGCGGTTCGGAAACGCCATTTTCCCGGCGCATCGCCTGAAAGGCGAGCTTGTAGCGCGCCGCGAGATGATCGTGGAAATCACCCTCCGCCAGCGGCAGCAGGCGGGCCATGGCATGCGGCAGCGACAGGCCGACGGCCGACAGGATCGCGAGTCGGTCAGGCGGGGCCAGCTTCGCTTCCTCGAAGGTACGGACCATGGCGGCGCAAATACTGTGCTGGCTGTCGACCAGCGTGCCATCGCAATCGAACACGACCAGGGGATTGCTCATGCCAACGTCGCCCGCATCAGATTGGCCAGCGCCACCTCGCCGTGAGCCTCCAGCGCATCTGCAACGCCGATGCGGGCGGTTGCGGGCTTGTCCTGCCCCAGCTTGGCGGTGCCGTGGATGCTGTCCACGTTCATGGCAAAGCCCACCAGCCCGGCCATCGTCCGTTCGAACAACCCGTCGCTCATCTTGTCGCGGGTCCAGGCGGGCTTGGGCGACAGGCGGCTTTCCCGGTCGTGGCTGAGCGCGTCGATCTGCGCGACCGTCGCGTCATCATCCAGCCGCACCATCGGTCCGCGCAGTTCGGCGGACTGATAGTTCCAGGTCGGCACCTTGTCGGGCAGGCCATACCAGTCGGGGCTGATATAGGCGTTGGGACCGGTGACGACGATCAGCGCATCGCGCCCGTTCAGATGCTTCACGATCGGGTTGGCGCGATGGATGTGCAGGCCGATGCGCCGGTCATCCAGCCAGATCAGCGGCAGATGGACGCCATGGACCCGGTCGGCCGCGGCAACGCAGAGCAGGCCGAAACCGACCTGCCCCACAAATGCCCGGACCGCCGGTTCGTCGTGCCAGCGGTAAGGCGCGCCCGGTGTCATCCCTCGCCTGTCATCCCTCGCCTGTCATCCCTCGCGGCCACCGCCCCGCGATCGGCGTTCGCCCTTGCGATCCTTGCGCACCTGCTTGGCGTGCTGGCGCGCGAACTTCTTTTCATCCTCGCGGGTCGGGGTGCGGTCGATCTCGTCGTCCAGCAGCAGGTCGCCCAGACTGAAGTCGAAGCCCAGATCGGCCAGGCTGGAAGCGAAGTGCGACGGCAGGTCCGCCATCACGTCCACCCGACCGCCATCGGGATGATCGACGCGAATCCGGCGGGCATGCAGGTGCATCTTGCGGCTGATGGAGCCGCTCAGGAAGCTGTCCTTGCCGCCATATTTGCCATCGCCCACGATCGGGTGGCCGATCGCCGCCATATGCACGCGCAACTGGTGGGTCCGCCCGGTAAAGGGTTGCAGTTCGACCCAGGCAGCGCGATTGCCCGCGCGTTCGATCACGCGATAGCGCGTGCGGGCGGGCAGCCCTTCTTCCTCGTCGACATGCATCTTCTCGCCGCCGGTGCCCGGCTGCTTGGCGAGCGGCAGTTCGATCATGCCGTCGTTGATGGACGGCACGCCGATCACCAGCGCCCAATAGACCTTGCGCGCGGTGCGGCTGGAAAAGGCTTTGGCGAAATGCGCCGCCGACCGGCTGGTGCGGGCCACCAACAGCGCGCCCGACGTGTCCTTGTCCAGCCGGTGCACCAGCTTGGGCCGCGATTCGGAATTGAACAACAACCCGTCGAGCAGCCTGTCGACATGCTCGTCGGTCTTCGTGCCGCCCTGCGTGGCGAGGCCGGGTGGCTTGTTGATGACGATGGCCTGGGCATCGCGATGGATCACCATGTTCTGCACATAGGCGATCTCTTCGTCGGTCAGGTCGATCACGCGCACCCGCTTGGGCCGTTCGGCGGCAGGCGCCTTGGCTTCGGCGGGGGGCACGCGGATCATCTGGCCCTGGGCAACGCGGTCGCCCGGATCGGCGCGCGCGCCATCGATGCGCAACTGGCCCGTCCGCGACCAGCGCGACACGATGTTGAAGCCGACATCGGGCAAATGCCGCTGGAACCAGCGATCAAGCCGGATGCCGTCATCATCGGGCTGGACCCGATATTGACGCACGTCGAGCGAAACGCCCTTGGCTGCGGATGACTTGGCGGGCGCAGCCTGCACCGGCGGCGCCTTGGCGGCAGCGGCGACAGGCTTGGCGCCGGCTTTGGACGGTCCCTTGAACGCGGGCTTGAAAGGAGGCTTGCCGCCTTCGCCCTTGCGCGCGGTTGCCGCCTTCGCTCCGCCGCGTGCGCGACCGGGCGCTCCGCGCGACTTGCCATCAGCAGGCTTGCCGTCGGCGGACTTGCCACCAAAGGACTTGCCGCCGAACGATTTACCGCCCGCCGGTTTGCCGGGGCCTGATGGCCGGCCGGGGCCGGCAGGTTTGCGGCCGCGTGGACCATCGCTGCTACCCGTGCCGCTACCGGCGCTTTTGCCTGGAGGACGTCCCTTCATGCCGCGACACTCCGCATCAGGACGAGGCCAAGCGCCAGCGCCGCCACCGCGCCGATCACCGACGCCAGCGCATAGCTGAGTGCCGTAAGCCCCTGTCCACGCTGAATCATCAGCAGGGTTTCCAGGCTGAAGGCGGAAAAGGTGGTAAAGCCACCCAGCACGCCCACGCCCAGCAACAGCCGAACCGGCTCGCCCGATATCGTGCTGGCGCGCGCGAGCCATCCGGCAAGCAGTCCCATGGCGAAGCCGCCGATCAGGTTGGCGGCAAAGGTAGCCCAGGGCCAGGTCGCGCCGGGCGCCATATGTCCGGCGAAGCGCCCCAGTTGATAGCGCAGTCCGGCGCCCACGGCGCCGCCGCCCATCACGAGAAATAAATTGGTCATGGCGCCCGCCCTATAGCGATTCGGGTCGGGGGGGAAGGACGGATGGCCCGTGAAATCAGCGTAAAGTGGGCGGTTTCACGACTTCGCGCGCCGCTTGACCTTCATTTGCCGTTGTCGGCGATGATGTCGACGCCGGTCTTGCCGCCCGGCGCATCCGTAAAGACGATGAAATAGGCGCTGCCATCGCTCGCACGAGCGCCGCCCAGGACATGGTCGCCGCCCAATATCTTATGTTCGCCATCATAGCCTGCGCGACGCGCGAGCGTGTAATAATAGTCCATCACCCCCTGCCGGGGGGCAGCCGTCACGAAACTCGCCGCGCGCAGGGTGCATCCGTCGCGCTCCGCACCCGCCGCTTCGGTCAGTTGCGCACCGGGATAGAGAGAGAAGGGGTCGGGCAGGCGCTGCGCCCATTCCATGCCATAGGCCAGTTTCTTCGCGCAGCCTGCATTGCCGCCGCGTCGCTGCGCGTCTTCGCGCGCGACCGCGCCCAGCGTGACGGCGGACGCCATCGCCGCGCCGGGCGTAGCCGCAGGCGCGGACAACAGCTTGCCGCCCGCCAGTCGGACCGCGACGGCCTGGGCCTCGCTCCCATTGCCGGGCAGCACCGGCACCGCGCCATTGGCCGGCTTGTCGGCGGGGCGCACGGCATTGCGGTTGGACTGGCCCACCAGTTGCGGGTCGACCACGATCGGATCGGCCAGAGCGCCCTTGAGCGCGGGATCGACCGTGTTGTTGGTGAGTTGGGCGTCGAGCGCCGCAAGATTGGCGTCTTTTTCGCCCTTGCCGCAGGCGGCGAGCGTCAGCGCCAGCGCCATGAGGGAAACAGACCGGAAAAACGCCATTCTTCACTCCTTTGTAAACAAGGGATGAAGAGGATGTGTTAATTTTTCGTTAGGACTTTTGGTAAATGGCCTGATTTTTCCATACCATCGGGCCAGTTTCCGCGCACTGGCCCTGCCAGCCGCCTTGCCGCGACGCAGCGGAAAGGCCATTTGTCGACCATGTTGAACATATTGTCCGGCCTGATCGGCCTTGTCACGCTCATCCTGATGATCCCGGCGGTCATTCCGCTACTGGGCGCGCTCAACTGGCTACTGGTGCCGCTGGCGCTGTTGGGCGCGTTCATCGGCCTGATGTCGTCAAAGAATGGCGGACGGAATTTCTGCCTGATCGTCGCGGCATTTGGTGCGTTCCGGCTGTTCCTGGGCGGCGGCATCCTCTGACCCAGGCGGAAACCGACGCGCGCAAGGGGCTGCTGGCGGCGCTGGTCGCTTACGGCATGTGGGGCCTGTTGCCGCTGTTTTTCCGGCTGATGCACCATGTCCATCCGGTCGAAATCGTGACCCAGCGCGTGATCTGGTCGCTGGTGCTGATCCTGACGCTGCTGGCCGCGCGCAAGGGGCTGGCCCCGTTGGTCGCGACGCTGCGCGACCGCCGCCTGCTCCTGCCGCTTATGGGATCGGCGGCGGTGATCGCGATCAACTGGCTGACCTATGTCTGGGCGGTCAATGCCGGGCATATCATCGCCACCAGCCTGGGCTATTTTCTCAATCCGCTGGTCAATGTCGCGCTGGGCGTGCTGGTGCTCAAGGAACGGCTGCGACGCGGGCAGATGCTGGCGATCGCCATCGCGGCGCTGGGCGTGGCGATCCTTGCCGCGTCGGCGCTGACGACCCTGTGGATCAGCCTGACGCTGGCAATCAGCTTTGCGCTCTACGGCCTGATTCGCAAGCTGACCCCGGTGGCGCCGATGACGGGGTTGGGGGTCGAGACGCTGCTGCTCGCCCCGCTGGCGGCTGGCTGGCTGGTATGGGCCAGCGGTCATGGCGGCGTCAGCTTCGGTCAGGACGCGCCGACCACCGCGCTGCTCATCATCGCGGGCGCGGTGACGACGGTGCCGCTGGTGCTGTTCGCGATGGCGGCGCAGCGCCTGCCGATGGCGACGCTGGGGCTGTTGCAATATCTCGCCCCGACGCTGCAATTCTTATGCGGCGTCGTGCTGTTCGGCGAAACGCTGAGCACCGGTCAGATGGCGAGTTTCGGCCTGATCTGGATCGGCCTCATCCTGTTCGCGAGCGACGGCATCGCCGCCGCCCGCCGGAACAGAGTGGTGGCCGCCTGATTCAGGCGAACTGCGTCGCCTCGAACCGCACGGCTTCGCCGACCGCTGCGTTGGCGAGCGCATCTTCCCACATCACGCGATGGCCGCGGATGATGGTGCCGACCGCCTTGCCGGTGAGGTCCATCCCCTCGAACGGCGACCAGTTGCAGCGCGAGGCGAGCCATTCGCCCCCCACGGTCCAGCGCTTCTTCAGGTCGACCACGGTGAAATCGGCATCATAGCCCAGCGCAATCCGGCCCTTGCCGACCAGCCCGAACACCCGCTGCGGCCCTGAAGAGGTGAGTTCGATGAAGCGGCGCAACGACAGCCGCCCTTCCGCCACATGGTTGAGCAGCAGCGGCACGAGCGTCTGCACGCCGGGCATCCCGCTGGGCGAGGCAGGATAGGTCTTGGCCTTTTCCTCGATCGTATGGGGCGCATGATCGCTGCCCAGCACGTCGGGCACGCCCTGATTGAGCCAGCGCCACAGACCATCGCGATGCGCCGCCGACCGGATTGGCGGGTTCATCTGCGCATAGCTGCCCAGGCGCGGATAGGCGTCCTCGGCCGCCAGCGTCAGATGCTGGGGCGTCACCTCGCAGGTCGCGATGTCCTTGTTCTGGCCGATATATTCCAGTTCGGCGGGCGTAGTGATGTGCAGGATGTGGATGCGGCGGCGCGCCTTGCGGGCGAGCGCGATGATCCGCTTCGTCGCGATCATCGCGCTTTCATCGTCGCGCCAGATCGGGTGCGAGGACGGATCGCCCTCCACCCGCAAATCCTTCCGCGCATTCATCCGCGCCTCGTCCTCGGCATGGATGGCGACGCGGCGGGTGCCCGACGCCAGCACGCGCGACAGCGCATCGTCATCGTCGACCAGCAGGCTGCCGGTCGACGCGCCCATGAAGATCTTCACCCCCGCCGTGCCGGGAATGCGCTCCAGTTCCTTCAACTGCTCGGCATTGTCCGCCGTCGCGCCAACATAGAAGGCGTGGTCACACCACATGCGATGGTGCGCGCGGGTCAGTTTGTCATGCACCCGCTCGGCCGTATCGGTGTTGGGATTGGTGTTGGGCATTTCGAATACGGCGGTGATGCCGCCCAGCACCGCCGCGCGGCTGCCCGATTCGAGGTCTTCCTTATGCTCCAGCCCTGGCTCGCGAAAATGGACCTGGCTGTCGATGCAGCCCGGCAGCACATCCAGCCCGGTGCAGTCGATCACCTCGCCCGCGTCCCCCAGCCCCGTGCCGATCGCCACGATCTTGCCCGCGCGCACGCCCACATCCACGCTTTCCGCGCCGCCCGGCGTATGGACAGTGCCGTTCTTGAGGATCAGGTCGTAGGTCTGGGTCATCGCTCTGCTCTTTTTTCTGCGTCGGCGCGGTGCGCGAACGGCTTGGTTATCGGGCCATGCTGTCCTACCTAAAGCCGATGACCGGCACCACCCTGCGCGACCGCGCGCTTTTGAGAATTTCGGGCGAAGAAGCCCGTTCCTTCCTGCAAGGCCTGCTGACCCGCGACGTCCTGACGCTCAGGCGCGACGAGCCGCGCTGGTGCGGACTGCTGACGCCGCAAGGCAAGGCGCTGTACGATTTCATCCTGTGGGGGGATGAGGCCGATGTGCTGATCGACTGCGAAGCAGCACAGGCCGATGCGCTCGCCAAGCGGCTCACCCTCTACCGCCTGCGCCGCAAGGTCACGATCGCGCGGGACGAGTCGCTGACGGTCCATTGGTCCCCCGATGCGGCGGAACGCCCAAGCGACCCGCGCCTGCCCGCACTGGGCGCGCGCTGGCTCGGCCCGGCAAGCGAAGGCGACGCGGCGGCCGCCTTCCGCGCGCATCGCCTGTCATTAGGCGTGTTCGAGGGCGCCGAAGAGTTGGGACAGGATCAGACGCTGTGGCTGGAAACCAATGCGGAGGAACTGGCCGGCGTCGATTATGACAAGGGCTGCTATGTGGGGCAGGAAAATACGGCGCGAATGCACTATCGCAACAAGGTCAGCCGCCGCCTGATCGCCGTGCCGATCGATCAGGCCGACGAAAAGCGCCAGCGCGCCGCCCTGCCGGACATGGGCCTGTCGATCGAACTGCGCCGGGTCGAAACGCTCGACCTGACCACCCTGCCCGACTGGCTTTCCAGCGCGATTGCGGCGCAGACCGCGGAATGATCGCGCGTCGATGGTTGCGGTCCTGGCTGGCGCTGCTGGTGTGCCTTGCATCCCCCATTCCCGCCCTTGCCGACACGGCTTGGAAACTGGTCGCGAGCTATCCGCATGACGCGACCGCCTTTACCGAAGGCCTCTTCTTCCATGACGGCGCGCTGTATGAAAGCACCGGGCTGGAAGGGCAGTCGGACATCCGCAAGGTTGCGCTGAAAAGCGGCAAGGTGGTGCAGCGCCGCACCATCGACGCGCGCTATTTCGGCGAAGGCATCGTCAACTGGAAAGACCGGATCATCAGCCTGACCTGGCGGCATCGGCAGGGGTTCGTCTGGTCGCTCGCCGATTTCGCGCCCGTCTCGACCTTCCGCTACGAAGGCGAAGGCTGGGGGATGACGCAGGACGGCCGCAGCCTCATCATGAGCGACGGCAGCGCGCAACTGCGCTTCCTCGACCCCGACACGCAGGCCGAACAGCGCCGCATCACCGTGACGTGGAACGGCCGCGCGGTGGAACGGCTGAATGAACTGGAATATATCCGCGGCGAAATCTGGGCGAACATCTGGTATGATACGAAGATCGCCCGGATCGATCCCGCCACCGGCGCGGTGATCGACTGGGTCGACATCGCCCCGCTGCGCAAGGCGGCCGGGGTGCGCGACAGTGAAGCGGTCGCCAACGGCATCGCCTATGATGCGGCGCGCGACCGGGTCTTCATCACGGGCAAGAACTGGCCCCGGCTGTTCGAGATAAAGGTCGCCCGATGACCGCGCAAAGGCGGCCTTTCGCCGCGCTTCTGGTTGACAGCGCAGGGCCGAATCGGTAATGGCCGCCGATCCCGAAAGCTGGAGACCGGCGGTGCTTCGTGCACTGACCGTCTTTTTTGCGTCCGGGGGAACACATTGGCCGGCTGTCCCACGCCAAGGGATAACGGCCCTGACGCTTTGAGATGGGGGGACGCCAATCGCCCCGTGGAGCAGGAGATTTAACGACCATGGCACGTATTGCGGGTGTGAACATCCCGACCAACAAGCGCGTAATCATCGCGCTCACCTACATTCACGGCATCGGCCGCAAGACCGCCGCCGACATCGCCACCAAGCTGGGCATCGACCACAGCCGTCGCGTGCAGGACCTCTCGGACGCCGAAGTGCTCCAGATCCGCGAAACGATCGACGCCGACCTGTCGG
>JAECRT010000036.1:17141-30218 GCA_016000085.1 Sphingomonadaceae bacterium | reverse complement strand
TTATTTTGTTTGACGCCGCTTTTAGCGAACCCTGGGGCCGCCAAAGGGCAGTGGCGGAGGCGGGCGGCGCGTGCCACGCGGCAACTGTGCCTGATAGGCGCGCCCGCAATGTTCGACGCAATAAGGGAAACCGGGATTGACCGTTTCGCCGCAGAAATGGAAATCCGGTTCGCCGGGATGACCCATCGGCCATTTGCAAATCCGCTCCGTCAGGTCGAGCAGCGAAGTCTTGCCTGCAATTTCTGCGCTCGGCTTGGCCGGAACCAGGCGACGCGGTGGCGCAGGCGGGATCGGCGCCTGCTGATCGCCTGGACCCTGACGCAGGAAGCCGCCGGGACCGACCGACACGATGCGCGGCTGCGGCGCGGGGGCCGGTGCGGCCTCATCGGTTGCAGCCGTGGCAGAAGATGGGGTGGCGGCCTGCGCGGAGGGCGCTGGCGCTGCCGGGCGGGCCGGTGCAGGCGCTGCGGCCACTGGCGCGACAGGACGGGGCGCGTCCGTTACCGGGCTGGAAGTAGCCGGTGCAGGCGCTGGTTTGCGCGGTGGGGGCGCAGCCTTCTTGGGCGCTTCATTCGCCTTGACTGGCGAAGGGCGCGATTGCAGGCCCAGGCGGTGGGCCTTGCCGATCACCGCATTGCGGCTGACGCCGCCCAGTTCCTCGGCAATCTGGCTGGCGGTCAGGCCGCGCTCCCACATCGTCTTGAGCTGGTCGATACGCTCGTCGGTCCAGGACAATGAAAAACTCCTCACAAATCTGGTGTGCTGCCCTATATGGGGAAGCGGCGCGCCAGTTCAAATGGCTGAACTACGCGCTTGCAGCATAACGAACCAGCCGATAGTCGATCCAGTCATGAACGACCAGCCCAAAATTGCCGCCGGTGTGCCGGCAGCCGCGCCCTTTCCCGAACCTGGGGTGCCGATGATCCGTGCCGTCAACTGGGCCGGGACGTGGGCGCTGTATCGCAAGGAGGTGCGCCGCTTCATGAAGGTGCAGCTTCAGACCGTCTGGGCGCCTGCGATCACGACGCTGTTGTTCCTCGTCATCTTCATCGTGGCGCTCGGTGGCAGCGGACGGACGGTTAGCCTGCGCGGCGAAGCGGTGCCCTTCGCCGACTTCATCGCGCCCGGCCTGATCGTCATGGGCATGATCAACGCCTGTTTCGCCAATGCCAGCTTCTCGCTGATGGTCGGCAAGGTGCAAGGGACGCTGGTCGATTATTTGATGCCGCCCATATCGGTAGGCGAATTGCTGTTCGCGCTGGCCGGATCGTCGGTGACGCGCGCGGTGCTGGTCGGGCTTGCGCTGTGGGGCGCGATGGCGCTGTGGCCGGGCGTGCATGTGACGCCTGCGCATCTGTGGGCGGTCGTCTGGTTCGGCCTGCTGGGCACCAGCTTCATCGCCTTTCTGGGCGTGTTGACGTCGATCTGGGCGGACAAGTTCGATCATGGCGCGGCTGTCACCAATTTCGTGGTCGGTCCGCTTGCCTTATTGTCGGGGACTTTCTATTCGATCGACCGGCTGCCGCCCTTCTTTCAGGGGATCAGCCACGCCAACCCCTTTTTCTACATCATTTCCGGTTTCCGCTATGGCTTTGTCGCTGCGGCGGACACCAATGTCGTGGTGGGCAGCATCGTGCTGCTGGCGCTCAATCTGATCTTCGGCGGGCTGTGCTACATGCTGCTCAAGCGCGGCTGGAAGATCAAGGCGTAGGGACAGGGCAGATACTGCCCCGTCCTCTTTTCTCTTTCAGGTAAATATGGCGACGATCGGTACCCCGATCTGGGCACCGACCAGCAGCAGCGCTGCCCATAGCCAATGCCGCCAGCGGGGAAGGGCGCGATCGTCGCTCCCTTCCTGCCAGGGCCACATCAGGCCGATGCACTCCCGATTCGCGACAGGGTAAAGCCGGCGTCTGTCGTCTCCTGCGTGGGATAGATGTTGCGCAGGTCGACCAGTACGGGCTGCGTCATGGTGTCGGCGATCCGCTTGAGGTCGAGGGCGCGGAAAATATCCCATTCGGTAACCAGCACGAGCGCGTCGGCGCCCGCTGCCGCCTCATAGGCGTCTTTCGCCATCGTGACGCTGGGCATCATCGGCGCTGCAACGGCCATGCCTTCGGGATCATAGGCCACGATCTTGGCCCCCGCATCCTCCAGCGCCTGCACGATGGCGAGGCTGGGCGCATCGCGCATGTCGTCGGTATTGGGCTTGAAGGTCAGGCCCAGCAGCGCGACCGTCTTGCCGCGTGCGTCGCCGCCCAGCGCCTTGACGATCTTGCGGCCCATCGCTCGCTTGCGCAGGTCGTTGACCTGCACCACCGTCTCGACAATGCGGATTGGCGCGTCATAATCCTGGCCCGTCTTGACCAGCGCCAGCGTATCCTTGGGGAAGCAGGAACCGCCATAGCCCGGCCCGGCATGGAGGAACTTGCCCCCGATACGGTTGTCCAGGCCGATGCCGCGCGACACATCCTGCACTTCTGCGCCAACCGTCTCGCACAGATCTGCCATCTCGTTGATGAAGGTGATCTTGGTCGCGAGGAACGCGTTGGCCGCATATTTGATGAGTTCGGCGGTGCGCCGTCCGGTGAACATCAACGGTGCCTGATTGAGGTTCAGCGGGCGATAGATCTGGCCCATTACGGCGATGGCGCGCTCGCTGCCGGTGGTGCCGACAACGACGCGGTCGGGGCGCTTGAAATCGCCGATCGCCGCGCCTTCGCGAAGGAATTCGGGGTTGGACACGACCTGAATGTCGAGGTCGGGGCGCAATTCGCGCGCGATCCGCTCAACTTCGTCGCCGGTGCCGACAGGCACGGTCGATTTGGTGATGATGACGGCCGGACCGTCCAGCGCTTCGACGATTTCGCGCGCGGCGGCATAAACATAGGACAGGTCGGCATGGCCATCGCCGCGCCGTGATGGCGTGCCGACCGCGATGAAGATCGCGTCGGCGCCCTTGACGCCTTCGGGCAGATCGGTGGTGAAGGTCAGGCGACCGGCCGCAGCATTGCTGCCCACCAGATGATCCAGCCCCGGTTCGAAAATCGGCATCTGGCCCGATTCAATCGCCGCAATCTTCCCCGCATCCTTGTCCACGCATACAACGTCATGCCCGAAATCCGCAAAGCAGGCACCTGATACCAGGCCTACATAGCCCGTCCCGATCATCGTAATTTTCATGACTAATTCTGGCTCCGCATAGAAAGGCTGGGTGCATCGCGGCTCTAGCATAGTGTGGCCACATTACAATTCGCTGCATTGCAGCGAATGGATACAGCCTGTTTCGAAACAGGAACGATAATGGCGTGCCGTTCAGCGGCTATATACTATTTGGTGCGAAGGCGGTCCGGGCCGCGACGGGCGGGACAGGGCATGAAAGGTATCGCATGAAGGTTGCACTGGTGTTCGGGACACGCCCCGAAGCGATCAAGATGTTTCCGGTGATCCATGCGTTGCGCGCTCGCCCAGGCGTGGAAACCCGCGTGATCGTGACCGCGCAGCATCGCGGGCTTCTGGATCAGGTGCTGGCGATTGCCGGTGTCGTGCCGGACATCGACCTTGACGTCATGGTCCCCAACCAGACGCTCGACGGCCTGACCGCCAAGCTGATCGTCGAATTGGGTAAGGCCTTCGACGCGGAAAAGCCCGACCGCGTGGTGGTGCATGGCGATACGCTGACGACGATGGTGGCCAGCCTTGCGGCTTATTATCGCAAGATCCCGGTCGCCCATGTCGAGGCGGGTCTGCGCAGCGGCGACATCCATCATCCCTGGCCCGAAGAAGTGAACCGCCGCGTCGTAGCGTGCATCGCCGACATGAATTTCGCCCCGACACAGGCGGCGGCCGACGCACTGCTGAACGAAAGCCGCGCGGCGGCGAGCATCCATATCACCGGCAACACGGTGATCGATGCGCTGCTCGCCACGCGGGGCCGCGTGCTGGCGCAGCCGACGCTGGCGAGCGGGCTTGATGACCTGGCAGCGCGCTTTGTCGGTAAACGGATCATCGCGGTCACCAGCCATCGGCGCGAGAATTTCGGCGGCGGCATGGAGGCGATCGCCCGCGCCGTGGCCGACATTGCCGCCCGGCCGGACGTGGCCGTCATCTTTCCGGTCCATCCCAATCCCAATGTCCGTCCGATCATGGATGCAGTGCTGGGCGACCTGCCCAACGTCGCGATGATCGAGCCGCTGGATTATCCTCATTTCGTGCGCCTGCTCGACCTGTGTCACCTCGTTCTCACCGACAGCGGTGGCGTGCAGGAGGAAGCGCCCTCGCTGGGCAAGCCGGTCCTGGTCATGCGTGAAACGACCGAACGGCCCGAAGGCGTCACGGCAGGAACGGCCAAGTTGGTCGGCACCGATCGCGCGCTGATCGTGCGCGAAGTGCTTGCGCTGCTGGACGATGAGGCCGCCTATGCCGCCATGGCGCAGGCGCATAATCCCTTTGGCGACGGCAAGGCGGCGGAACGGATCGCGGCGGTGATCGCGGCGGGTTAGTTCTTCTCGACCTGAATATGCGGCCATTGGGCCGCCAGTCCGTCCGCCCATTTGTCATAGGGCCAGGGAATGACCTCCGTATCGAAGAAGGGCTGTCGTTCGCCGTTTAGATCATAGAGATGGACGG
Organism: Sphingomonadaceae bacterium; assembly: GCA_016000085.1. Lineage (GTDB taxonomy): Bacteria > Pseudomonadota > Alphaproteobacteria > Sphingomonadales > Sphingomonadaceae > Sphingobium. The sequence continues at coordinate 25,589 of JAECRT010000036.1, read as the reverse complement.
CATCGGAATCGCTGTCCGACACGATGCGGATCTTGCTGATCCGCGAGGGATGGATGCGGCCGGCGTCGCCTTCCCCTGTCGCCAGGCGATTCTGCCACCAGACCAGATCGCCGCTCTGTGCATCAATGCGACTGCCGCGCCGGGGATTGACCCACAAATGTCCGGCGCCCGCCAGTGCAACGACGATGCCTATCCATTTGGCCACGGGCACCAGCCATGGCGCGCATTCGCCGTCGTCGCTGCAATTGGTCAGAGGATCGATGGTGGACCCCGCCCATGCGAAGAACAGGCCGAGTGCGAGCAAGGCCCAATATTGCAGGCTGGTTCGCGCATTGCGTTCATAATTGAAGATGTTGCGATCGGTCATGCGCCGTATCATGACGCCGATTGGTCAAATAATCGCTAAGGCCAAACCGATCCGGATGAGGCGAAGCGTTACCGAAATCTTCAGCATTTCCGCGCAGAAGGACGGGCAAATTCACTGCCCGAAGGATAGTTGCGCTCATGCCCGTCGACGCCAAGCAGAAGGTTTCCGTCATTGGCCTTGGCTATATCGGCCTGCCCACAGCCGCGCTGATTGCCCGTGGCGGCGCGCAGGTGGTGGGCGTGGACGTCTCCGCCCATGTGGTGGAAACCGTCAATTCGGGCCGCGTCCATATCGAGGAAGTCGATCTCGACGGACTGGTGCAGGGCGTCGTGGCGCGGGGCAATCTGCGCGCCAGCCTGACGGTGGAGGAAAGCGATGTTTTCATCATCGCGGTGCCGACTCCGGTGGCGGAGGATCGCGCGCCCGACATCAGCTATATCCTCAAGGCCGCGCGCACGATCGCGCCGGTATTGAAGGCGGGCGATACCGTCATCCTCGAATCCACCTCGCCGGTCGGTACGACCGAAGCCATGCGCGATGTGATCGGCTCCATGCGCGCCGACCTCAAAATGCCCGGCACGGGCGTCGCGGGCGACATAGCGATCGCTTACTGCCCGGAACGGGTTCTGCCCGGCCGCATCCTCGTCGAACTGATCGACAATGACCGCTGCATCGGTGGCATCACGCCGCGTTGCGCGCGCAAGGCGCTGGGCTTCTATCGCCAGTTCGTGCGTGGCGCCTGCATCACGACCACCGCCCGCGCGGCCGAAATGGTGAAGCTGGTCGAAAACAGCTTTCGCGACGTCAACATCGCCTTTGCCAACGAACTGTCGGTGATTGCCGAAAATATGGACATCGATGTGTGGGAAGTGATCCGGCTGGCCAACCGCCATCCGCGCGTCAACATCCTGTCGCCCGGTCCCGGCGTGGGCGGGCATTGCATCGCGGTCGACCCCTGGTTCATCGTCCATGGCGACCCCGAAAATGCCCGTCTCATCCGCACAGCGCGCGAAGTGAATGACGGCAAGACCGATCATGTCGTGGCAAAGGCTTCCGACATGATCGACCTGTTCGGGCAAGAGGATGTCGCTTGCCTCGGCCTCGCCTTCAAGGCGAATATCGATGATTTCCGCGAAAGCCCGGCGGTGAAGGTCGCCGCGCGCCTTGCCCGCCGCTATGGCCGCCGCATCAGGCTGGTCGAACCCTATGCGCAGGCATTGCCGATGGAATTTGCCGGAACGGGCGCCGATCTGATCGATCTCGATACGGCTCTGGAACAATGTGGCGTGTTCATCATTCTTGTGGATCATGATATGTTCAAATCCGTCCCCGTCGACGAACGCGCCGGCAAGGCGGTCTATGACACGCGCGGCATTTGGCCCGACCAGCCACGTCGCATCGCCGATCCCGCGCCGGGCCGCATCGCCGTCTGAACCGTCATCATCGGGCGCGGCCAGCCGTTCAGGTTGGCGCGTCCATGGTTGCCATCCCTCTGTCCCACCGCTAACCCCCGATCCGGGCGGCATTTTCATACGCCCCTACAGGATCACCAACGGGGGATATGGCGCATGAGGCGCGAAGCGCGACGCTTAACGGCCCTGTTCGCGATAACGGCATGTCTGGCAGGTTGCGCAACCGTAGAGGATGCGCCGCGTGGGCCGGAAGCCTATGCCATCGCACCGCCCGCGCCCGCCGTTGGCATGGATTATCGGATCGCGCCCGACGACATATTGCGCATTCATATCTATCATGAGCCGGACCTGTCGCTGGAAGATGCACAGGTTACGGCGGCGGGGATGGTGCGCATGGCGCTGATCGGTGATGTGTCGATCGCCGGTCTTTCCGCCAGCGAGGCGGCCGATGTCATCGCTGGACGATTGGGCGAGCGCTATCTGGTGTCGCCGCAGGTCACTGTTTTCGTCAAGAAAGCGGTCGGTCGCCGCGTCACCATCGATGGCGAAGTCCGCGAACCGGGCCTTTATCCGCTCGATGGGCGGATCAGCCTGATGCAGGCGGTCACGCTGGCCAAGGGGCCGACCCGGCTCGCCAGCCTGGCGCAGGTGGTGGTCGTGCGACAGGTCGAAGGGCAGCGGCAGGCGGCGATGTTCGACCTTGCCGCGATCCGCAAGGGGCAGGCGCCCGATCCCGAAATATTGCCCGGTGACAGCATCATCGTGGGCCTGTCGCGCGCCAAGGCGATCCTGGGCGGCAGCCTGATTGCCATACCGGCGCTCGCGACCGGCTTCATCGCTCTGGACGGAGATCGCTGATGGCAACGTCCCTGCCGATCGACACCACCGAAGCCACACCTGCGCGCGAAGGCACGGCCGAACGGTTCGCTGCCGCCGCGCGCCGGGGCTGGGTGGTGCTGCGTCGCCATCGTGTCATCCTGTTCGTCACCATGGCGCTGTGCCTGTTGGCGGGCCTGTTGTTCATCCTGTTGTCCACCCCCGATTACCGGGCGACCGCGTCGGTCGAGGTGCAGGATGTGCCAGCGGGCGCGGCAGGCGCCGGGACGACATCGCGCGGGGTATCGGACGATACCGAATCGCTGATGCAGACCGAACTGGAAGTGCTGCGCAGCCGGGCTTTGGCCGAGGATGTCGCGCGCGATCTGGCGCTGGTGGGCACGCCGACGTTCTTTGCGGGGATGAACCGAAAACGGCCGACCCAGGGGACGGGCATCCTGACCCAGCGACAGGTCGAACAGGATCTGGTCGTTACGATGCTGCGCGACAATCTGGAGGTCGATCTGCCCGGCAAGTCGCGGGTGCTGCGCATCAGCTTCGTCAGCGCCGATCCGGTACTGTCGGCGCGCGTAGCCAACAGCTATGCCGACAGCCTGATCCGTACCGACCTCAAGCGCGGGTTCGAATCCGGGGTGCAGGCGCGCCGTTTCCTGCTGGGTGAACTGGATGCCGCCCGAAATGATCTGGCGCGGGCAGAGCGCGATCTGTCGGTCTATGTCGCGCGCACGGGCGCCCAGCCGGGCGCGGAGGAAAAGGCCGCCCCTGCGGAAGGCACGGTTGCCGCCAGACTGGCACAGCTCAATGGCTATCGCGCACAGGCGGTGGCGGACCGGATTGCTGCGGAAAAAAAGTGGGACAGCGCCCGTCGCGCCAACGTCGAAACCCTGCCTGAAGTGCTGGGCAACGGTGCGATGCAGGCGTTGATGGTGCAGCGCGCCGCAGCCCGCGCCGCGCTGGTCGAACAGCGGCAGTTCCGCAAGGACGCCCATCCCGAAATGCGCGAGGCGCGCGCCCGGCTGGCGGCGCTGGACGATCAGGCCGAAACGATGGCCAACGCCATTCGCGCCTCGCTCAAGGAGCAGTATGACGTCGCCGTCCATGGCGAGACGCAGATCGGGTCGGAAATCGCCAATCTGGAACAGCAGGCGCAGGTCGAACAGGGCCGCGATGTCCAGCGCGGCATCATGGCGCGGTCGGTCGACACCTATCGGATGCTGCATGACAGCCTGCTCCAGCGTTATCGCGACATGGCCTCGCAGGCGGGTTTCCAGGCGGGACGTATCCAGCCGCTCGATCGCGCGGCCGTGCCTGCGCGCCCCTTTTCGCCCCGCGCTGACATGACGTTGCTGCTCGCGTCGATCGGCGGGCTTGGCCTGGGGTTGTTGCTGGTGGCGGCGCGCCACATTTTCGACGACGCCGTGACATCGGCCGATACGCTGGCCGAACGGGTAGGGTTGCCTTTGATGGGGGCCGTGCCGGTGACGGGCGACGCGCCACAGCCAACGGAAATTTTCGCGCCGATCGCATCCTCGCTGTTGCTGGCGTCAGTCGATGGCCTGCCGCACTCCATTCTCATCACCAGCGCGCAGGAGGGGGAGGGCAAATCGCTCACCCTCAATGCGTTGGCGTTGGCGCTGGCACGGATGGACAAGCGGGTACTGGTGATCGACGGCGATATGCGTCGGCCCGTGCAGCATAGCTTGTTTCGCCTGACACCCGCGCGCGGGATCAGCGAAGTGCTGACGGGTCAGGCGCAGGCGCAGGATGTGATCGTGGAAACCGGTGTGCCGGGTGTGTCCCTGCTTCCGTGCGGCGCGGTGCCGCCCAATCCGGGCGAACTGCTTGGCACGGCCGCGCTCGACGTGCTGCTGGCCAGCGTGCGGGATCGCTATGACACGGTGCTGATCGACGCGCCGCCGATTCTGGGTGGCACCGACACATCGCTGCTAGCGTCCAAGGCGCAGGTTACCTTGCTGGTCGTGGAATGGGGGCGCAATCATCATGGCGGCCTGCGCACGGCTGTCGAGCGGTTGCGCCGGGCAGGGGGCAGCATCGTGGGTGCAATCCTGACCAAGCAACAGGGGCGCGCATTCGATTATGATTATCACCGGGGCGGATGAGGGCTGACGCCATCGTCGGCACCAACGAAAAGAGCGCCGCCATGGTTATGGCAGCGCTCTTTTCGTTTCTGCAATCCGTCACCCTTGCGGGCAGGTTCAGGCCCGCGCAAGCAGCCCTTCGACCAGGCCATCGAACAGGCGCTTGCCGTCAGTCGCGCCATGGGCGGCCTCGATCACCCGCTCCGGGTGGGGCATCATGCCCAGCACATTACCTTTGTCGTTGAGGATGCCGGCGATGTTGCGGGCCGATCCATTGACATTCTCCGCATAGCGCAGCGCCACGCGGCCTTCGCCTTCCAGCCGGTCCAGCGTAGCGGCATCGGCGAAATAATTGCCGTCATGATGCGCTACTGGATAGGAAATCGCTTCGCCCGCATCATAGCGGCTGGTGAAGGCGCTCTGCGCGTTCTCCACCGTCAGCGCGACGTCGCGGCACACGAAATGCCCACCGGCATTGCGCAGCAACGCGCCGGGCAGCAGGCCGCTTTCGGTCAGCACCTGAAAACCGTTGCAGATACCCAGCACGAACGCGCCACGATCCGCAGCCTTCGCCACTGCCTGCATCACCGGCGAGCGAGCCGCCATCGCGCCCGAGCGCAGATAATCGCCATAGGAAAAGCCGCCCGGCACACCGATCAGGTCGATGTCATCGGGCAGTTCGGTATCGCGATGCCACACCATAGCGGGCTTCGATCCTGTCGCAGCCTCGAACGCCACCGCCAGGTCGCGGTCGCAATTGCTGCCGGGAAAGACGATGACGGCGCTCTTCATGGCTCAGGCCACCTTTTCGATGCGGTAGTTTTCGATCACTGTGTTGGCCAGCAGCTTGCGGCACATCGCGTCGATATCTTCGTCGCTGGTGCCGTCGGCCAGGTCCAGTTCAATGAGCTTGCCGGCCCGCACGTCATTGACGCCGCCAAAGCCAAGGCCTTCGAGCGCATGATGGATTGCCCGACCCTGCGGATCGAGGACACCGCCCTTGAGGGTGACGAAGATGCGGGCTTTCATGGGGTTCGGACTCCTTGGCATCGATAGGGCCACGCCTTTGGGCCGGGCCTTGCGGGCGCGGCCGGGATCGGCTTTGCGCTCCCCTAGGCGTGGCGCGCGTAGGAGGCAAGCCATTATGGCTTTGTTAGCGACCATGGCGCTATTGTCGCCCGATCAGATGAGGGAACCATGGGTCATGTCCGGGGTGGCATTGGCAATGTTTGTCGGGTTGTTCGCCTGGGGGCAGCAGATCGTCGGTTATGACGATCCCCATGGGCATGTGCAGATCGCCCTGCTCATGACGTTCAGCTTCGGCCTGTTGATCGGCTATCGCGCGCGGGCCTGAATGTCGATCGAAAGACGGGCGCGCCGCAATCGATCTTGTTCTTTGCCGTCCAACCCGCATAAGCGCAGGGCATGAATCCAGAGCATCTCTATTATGTCTGCGCGGTCATCGCCGTCATTCTGGCGGGTATGGCCAAAGGCGGCTTTGCGGGCGTGGGCGCGCTGGCGATGCCGATCATGGCGCTGGGCGTCGATCCGGTGCGCGGCGCGGCCATCCTGCTGCCGATCCTGATCTTGCAAGATGCGGTCAGCGTCTGGGTCTATCGGCATAGCTGGGACGGGGGCATATTGAAGGTGATGTTGCCTGGTGCGGCGATCGGTATCGGCCTAGGCTATCTGTTCGCCGCGCAAGTTTCGGAAACGGCGGTACTGGGTGTGTTGGGCGGCATTTCCATGCTCTTTGGCCTGCAACGCCTGTGGGTGGAACGCGGCCACGCGGCGGTGCTGCCATCGGATTCGCCCGGCTGGGTCGGCTTTCTGTTCGGCATCGCCAGCGGCTTCACCAGCCACATCGCTCATGCCGGATCGCCCCCGTTCCAGATGTGGGTGCTCCCCAAACGCCTGCCGCGCGACATGCTGGTCGGCACGACGGCGCTGGCCTTCGCCGCGATGAACTGGATGAAACTGCCAGCCTATGCCGCGCTGGGGCAGTTCACATCGGCCAATCTGATGGCGACGGCGATGCTGGTCCCGGTTGCGATCGTCTCCACGCTGGGCGGAGTGGCGCTGGTGCGGCGCGTCGATCCGGCCCGTTTCTATACGCTCATCTACACGCTGATGGTGCTGCTGGGCATCAAGCTGGTCGCCGACGCGCTGATCGGGTGAAGGACTTGCGATAAGCGGGGCGGCCTATTTACCGGCAGTCCTCCTCCGCAGGCGAGCCAGAGCAAGACCGTCGATCCATCCAATGCCGCAGACGAAAAGACCGGCGAAAGCGTCTTGCCTTCGCCGGTCTTTCAAACCGCGCATATTGCGTAAGGACGTTTAGTCCTTTTCGCGCTTCTTGCGATGGGTGTCGAGGTCGAGGACGGTCGTGTCCAATCCTTCGGGCAACAGGCCAAGGCGGCGTGCAACCTCTTGATAAGCTTCGACTTCGCCGCCAAGGTCACGGCGGAACCGATCCTTGTCCAGCTTCTCGTTGGTCACTGCATCCCACAGGCGGCAGCCGTCCGGGCTGATTTCGTCGGCCAGGATGACGCGGCTATATTCGCCATCATAAAGCCGACCGAACTCCAGTTTGAAGTCGATCAGGCGGATGCCGATGCCCGCGAACAGGCCGCACATGAAGTCGTTGATGCGGATCGCCATGTCGGCAATGTCGTGCATCTCTTCCTGCGTCGCCCAGCCAAAGCAGGCGATATGCTCTTCGGAGATCAGCGGGTCGCCCAGCGCATCGTCCTTGTAGCAATATTCGATCAGCGTGCGGGGCAGCTGCGTGCCTTCCTCGATCCCCAGCTTCTTGCTGAGCGATCCGGCGGCGACGTTGCGCACCACGACCTCGATCGGAATGATCTCGACCTGGCGCACCAGCTGCTCACGCATGTTGAGGCGGCGGATGAAGTGGGTAGGTACGCCGATCTGGCCGAGCAACGTGAAGATATGCTCGGAAATCCGGTTGTTGAGCACGCCCTTGCCGGAAATCGTGCCCTTTTTCTGCGCGTTGAAGGCAGTGGCGTCATCCTTGAAATATTGGATGATCGTGCCCGGTTCCGGGCCTTCGTAAAGGATCTTTGCCTTGCCTTCGTAGATCTGGCGGCGACGGGCCATGCGCGTTCCTGACTTTGTTCAAAAACATTACGCCCCGGCAAACGCGAATCGGAAAGGATCAGCGGGTGCCGGGGCTGCTTGGGCGGCCCTTAACGCAATATCGCCGGGGGTGCAATTGTGTGGGGCTGTCCTGTTACAGCCGCTTCATCTTCCGGAACTCGTCATACAGGCCCAGGAAGCGATCGATATCCGCCTTGCTCAGGAAATAGGGCGTCGCCAACCGCAGCTTGCTGGGCGCGCCGCCGCGGATGCGGACTTTGTGGTTGGTCCACAGCCAGTCCTGCAATTCCATGCGCAGCACCGGCGGCACATTCACCGTGGCGATCCCGCAGCGCAGCGCAGGGGCGGGTGACGTCCAGCTTTCCGCGCCGCGCTGCATCATCTCCGCATGGATATAGTCCGCCAACATCCGGTTGCGCGCCTCGATCCGCTCTATGCCGATGCTATTGGCGAAATCGATCGCGGCGTTCAGCCCCATCAGCGTGGGGATGCAGGACGAACCGATTTGCATATATCGGTCGGCCTTGCGCGCAGGATCGTCATAGCCGCCCGTGACGACCGTGCTCCATACCCGGTCCATCACGCTTTCGTCGCGCAGATAGAGGAAGCCCGT
>JAECRT010000036.1:0-17041 GCA_016000085.1 Sphingomonadaceae bacterium | reverse complement strand
TCGCAGAGCCCATGGCATGTCGCCCGACCCATGTTCCTCGTCGCTCATCAGCACTTCGTCGCCCGGCTTCATGTCGAAGCCATTGGCGACATAGCTGTTGGCCTCGGTGCAGTTGCGCAAGATCGCCATCTGGTCGACCTGAGCGCCCATCAAGTCGGCGAAGGGCTTGCGATACTGCTCCCACGCGCCATAGCCCCAGATCGGATAATCGTCGGACCCGGCCTGCGTCATCTGCTCGGTCTGCTCGAACCCGTCGAAGATCGCCTTGAGAACGGGGCGGGGCGATGAACCGACGGTCCCGACATTCAGGTTCACGACATCGGCCGGGATCAGGAATTGCTTGCGCAGCTCCGCCCAATAGGCGTCTTCGTTACGGCCATGAAGGTCGGCGGCGGGCAGCGGCACGGACGTAAGCGCCTGCGCGGCAATCGGATGGGCAATGCCAGCCGCTGCTGCGCTGCCAAGGAAGGAACGTCGGTCGAACATGGGCGCCTTTCCGGGCCGACACGGCCCAACGACAATCTGCCCAATGCCTAACGATCCTCAAGCGAAAATCCGCCTGCGCGAAACCAACACCAGAGACCGGCTGGTCCGACGCAATCGGATTGCAAACCGCTCTAAAGGACGTCCCCGAACATCGCCCATATCATGGCGCACCAGGCGACAAGGCCGACCGTGCCGATAATGACGCCGGATCGGGCGCGCAGGGTGGCGATCAAGCCGCGGGGTTTATCGTCATCCTCTGTCATCGGCGACTGCGTTAGCTGTCCGTCGCCTCCGGCTCAACCCGTGCCGTGTCGCGGTCCACCGCCATCAGCCTTTCGGTGAAACTTTGCCGCCACCAACTGATGTCCTGCTGCTCCACACTGTCCATCATCGCGCGCCAGCGCCGCTTGCGTTCATCGAGCGGCATGGCGAGCGCACGCAGGATCGCATCGGACATTTCCTCCGGGCTATAGGGATTGATGAGCAGTGCATCCTTCAACTGCATCGCGGCCCCGGCGAAGCGGGACAGGATCAGCACGCCGGGATCGTTGGGGTCTTGCGCCGCCACATATTCCTTCGCGACCAGATTCATCCCGTCGCGCAAGGGCGTCACCAGCCCGATCTTCGCACCGCGATAGATGCCGGCCAGCTTGTCGCGCGGATAGCCCTGATTGACGTAGCGGATCGGCGTCCAGTCGACATCGCTATATTCGCCGTTGATCCGCCCAGCGAGCGCATCCAGCGTGGCGCGGATCTGCTGATAACTTTCCACTTCTCCGCGTGATGGCGGCGCAATCTGCGTCAGAACGACTTTGCGATGATGATCGGGATTGTCCTTCAGGAACCGGGCATAGCCGTTGAACCGCTCCTCCAGCCCCTTGCTGTAATCCAGCCGATCGACACCCACAATCATCGCCCGATCCTGCAACGATGCGCGGACAAGACCCAGCATCTCACGCGCTGCGTCGCTGTCGGCGGCTTCGGCAAATGCCTTTGCATTGATGCCGATCGGGCAAGCGACCGCCTGTATGGTGCGGTCGCCCACGGTCACGAAATCGCCGTTTACGCTGCCGCCCATTTCCCGCTCGACATAATGGCGGAAGGATTCGAGCCATTCCTCGGTATGAAACCCGACGAGATCATAGGCGAACAATGTGCTGACCAGCTTGGTGTGATGGGGCAGCGATACAAGCAGCCGGGTCGGGGGCCAGGGGATGTGCAGGAAAAACCCCATCCGGTTGCGATGGCCCCGGTCGCGCAGCATCTGGCCCAGCGGGATCATATGATAGTCATGGACCCAGATGACATCGTCCGGCTCGATCAGCGGCGCGGCAGTGTCGGCGAAACGCTGGTTGACCCGATTATAGCCGCCCTCGAAATCGCGGGCATATTCGGCCAGGTCGATGCGGAAATGGAACAGAGGCCACAGCGTCTTGTTCGCATAGCCATTATAATATTCGTCGATATCCTGTTCTTCCAGGTCGATCGTCGCGGTCTTGACGCCCTCATCCTCGGAAAAGCCGATATGGCCGGTGAAATTTTCGGTCACTTCGCCCGACCAGCCGACCCATATGCCCCGGCTTTCGCGCAAGGCTTGCGACAGTGCGACCGCCAGCCCACCTTGGTTGCCGGCCTTGCTGGGGCGACTGACGCGGTTGGAAATGACTATAAGACGGCTCATCGCATTGCGCTCCACGGTTTGCTCAGCAAGACGGCGCAGTTGATGATGCCGACCAACGAATAGGTCTGGGGATAGTTACCCCACAATTCCCCCGTATTGGGGTCGATATCCTCCGACAGCAGTCCTGCGGCGGTGCGGCGGGACAACATCTCCTCGAACAGGCTGCGCGCTTCCTCCGTTCGCCCGGTCCGGTGCAGCGCCTCGATCAGCCAGAATGTGCAGACGTTGAAAGCGGTCACCGGCTCGCCAAAATCATCGGGCGTGCTGTACCGCAACATGTCGTTGCCACGCCGCAAGTCCGCCTCCAGCGCCGCGAGCGTACCGATGAACATCGGGTCGTCAGCCTTCAGGAAGCGCAGGTCCAGCAGTTGCAGCAGCGACGCATCGCGCGCGTCATCCTCGAAATTCGCAGAAATGGCCTGGCTGTCGTTGCGCCAGGCGGCTTCGAGGATGCGCGCCTTCATCGTCTCAGCCCGGTTCTGCCAGTGCGCCGCGCGCAAGGGGATGTCGAGCGCGCTCGCCGCATGAGCCAACCGGTCGCACGCAGCCCAGCACATCACGGCGCTATAGCTGTGGACATGGGTGCGGTTGCGCAATTCCCACAGGCCCGCGTCGGGCTGGTCATAGACCGCCCAGGCCCGCTCGCCGACCGGCTCCAGCGCTTCGAAATCGGTGTGGCCCGCCATGCGCAGCAGCCGCTGGTCGATAAAGCCCTGCACCGACGACAGCACGATCTGGCCATAGGCGTCATGCTGGATCTGGCTATAGGCGGCGTTGCCCACCCGCACCGGACCCATGCCGCGATAGCCCGGCAGGCTGTCGGCCTCCCATTCGGTCAGCGTCGCGTTGCCGCGCACGTCGTACAGCGGCTGAATATGGCCGCCCCTGGCGTCGTCGACGATGTTGCGCAGATAGACGAGATAGGATTCCAGCACGTCGAGCGCCCCCAGCCGGTTGAGCGCCTCCACCGTATAATAGGCATCCCGCACCCAGCAGTAGCGATAATCCCAGTTGCGCCCGCTGTCGGCATGTTCGGGGATGGACGTGGTCAGCGCCGCGACAATCGCGCCGGTTTCCTCATGCTGGCACAGTTTGAGCGTGATGGCCGACCGGATCACTGCTTCCTGCCATTCTGCCGGGATGGCGAGGCCACGGACCCACAGCCGCCATTCCTCGATCGTATCGTCCAGCATCCGTTCGATCGCGGGGCGCAGCGCGTCGGAAAAGCCTTCGTCCGGTCCCATGAAGAAATGCAGGTCGCTTTCCAGCCGGAACCAGCTTTCCTGCGCGATCAGGCCGATGGGCGCGTTGGTCGACACCCGCATCGCCATATAGGACAACACCATGCGGATATGGTTGGAGCCATAGCTGATCGGCACCTTTTCTTCATTCCAGTTGGTCGTGGGGCGCAGTCTTACGCGGATGCGCGGGCTGCCTGCCACGGGGCGCACGATGCGAATGAAGCCGACCGGCCGATACATCCGGCCCTTGTGCCGATGACGCGGGCAGAAATCGAAAATTTCGATCGCATTGCCTTGTGCGTCGGTCTGGCGGGTCACGAGTATGGGGGTGTTGCGAACATAATGCTGTTCGACCGCGACGCAATTATCCAGTTCGATCGCCCAGAAGCCGCGCCCCTGTGGGTCGTCCCAAGGCTTGTCGTCCAGCAAGGCGGAGAAAACCGGGTCGCCGTCCACGCGCGGCACACAGGCCCATATCATGCGACCGGCGCGGTCGATCAGGGCGGACGCCTGACAATTGCCGATCGGCCACAGGTCAAGGGTCCGGGCGCTGTCGGCCAGAATGGAGTCGCTGCTGTTGTTGATCGGTCTGCCCCCTTGATGATCGCGCGAGCGAAGGGGCGATCAACCCAGTTGGGCGGCCCCTTCAGCCAGATAATGCCTGACGGCGGCAACCTGTTCCAAAGAATATGCCGCCAGCGTCGATCGCTGAGGCCCAACCAATATACCTGCGCCGCCCAGTTCCGACGCTGCGGCAAAGCCTTCCTCGTCGGTCACATCGTCGCCGATGAAGACGGGAACGCCGCCCATCATGGGGGTTTGGCGCATCAACCGTTCTACCGCGCTGCCCTTGTCGGCGCCGCCCGGGCGCAGTTCGAACAGCATCTTGCCACGCTGAATCGCCAGATCATGCTGGGCCGCCAGAACGGCGGCCAGATCGCCCGCTTCGCTCTCCCATTCCGGCGCGCCGCGAAAATGCAGTCCCACGCTGATCGTCTTGCGCTCAACGAGAATGCCGGGCTTGTCGTCGGCAAAAGTGTGGAAAGCGGTCTCCACCGCATCGATGGCGGGCAGGCGGGGCGGGGCGTCGACAGCTTCGCCGGGATGGGCGAACTCCAGCCCATGCGTGCCAGCAATCAGGAAATCGCCAAAACCCAGCGCACGTAGCGTCGCCACCGATCGGCCACTGACAATGGCGAGCCGCCCGTTCAGGCGATGGCGCAGCGCTAGCAATGTTGCAAATAGCGCCTCATCCACGCTCACGCCATCGGGCGTGTCCGCGATCGGCGCCAGCGTTCCGTCGAAATCAAGGAACAGCGCCGCGCCGCTCAGCAGCCCGGTCGGAGGAGGGGGAAGGTCGGGAAGGGAGGATTCGGACACGCGCGCAAAGTGGCGTCTATGCCCGAATCCGCAACCCCTGATTTACACATCGCAACGGAAATCGGGTCGGCATGCGCGTTCCTGCGTCCAGGGCGATGCCCAATGCTGGCGATGCAGCACGCGAAATGCCTGCATGACAATTTCGATCAGCCGGTCGATGCCGGCATAGGTTTGCTGATGACTGTCCTGCCACAGCCGGGCATCATATTCGTCACGCATGAGCGGGACTCCTCTGGCGTCGATGGAAACGGCGAACCCTGTCCGTTCGTCGCCGCCCTTATGCGCCCTATCGCGGGAAGCCGCCAACAAAAGGCTGGACACTTCATATAAGCCAACCTTATCTAATAAGGCATGTATGGCCTGCCACCCCTGTCCGCCGTGCGCGTTTTTGAAGCTGCCGCGCGCCTCGAAAATTTCACTGCCGCCGCGCAGGAACTGGGGATGACGCAGGCCGCCGTCAGTTATCAGGTGAAATTATTGGAACAACGACTGGGACTTAGCCTGTTCCAGCGCGTCGGCCGCAAAGTAGCGCTGACCGACAAGGGGCGGGAAATCGCCACCATCGTCACCCGCGCCTTCGACCAGATGCGGCAAGGCTTCGCCGCGTTGGCGCAGGATGACGCGACCGTGTTGACCATCAGTTGCACCAACAGCTTCGCCCATCTCTGGCTAGCAACCCGCATCGGCGCGTTCCAGATGCGTCACCCCGGCCTGGCTGTACGGATACAGGCGGAAGATGCCGTGGTCGACCTCGCCCGCGCGGGCGTCGATGTTGCGGTGCGCGGGGGCAAAGGTGACTGGCCGGGGTTGGAAGCAAAGCTGCTGACCCATAATCGCCTTGCGCCGCTGTGTAGTCCGGCCTGGCTCGCACGGCATGGGCCGATCGCCGACGCGGATGCGCTCCACGCCATGCCGCGCCTGTCGCCCGACGATATGTGGTGGCATGAATGGTTCGCTGCCATGGGGGTGGAGGCCGATCCCGCCGATGGCCCGCCGGGCATCGCGCTCGACAGCCAGGTGATGGAGGGCCGCGCTGCCATGGCCGGGCAGGGGGTGGCGACCGTCAACCTGTTCCTGTGGAAGGCGGAGGTGGAGGCGGGCCTGCTGGTGCAGGCCGTTCCTTCCTATGTCCGTGAATTGGCGAGCTACTGGGTCGTCTATCCGCCCCATGCGCGGAACACGCCCAAGGTGAAGGCCTTTCGCGACTGGATCAGCGCGCAATTCGCAGCGGAGATCGCGGCGGACCCGCAGGGCGCTTATCTGCCTAAAAACGGCTGAACGGACCGGCTGCGCCAAACCAAGAACAGAGCGGGGCTCAATCGCCATTTGCCAAGCGCTCCAGCCCTGCTATTCCGCCCATGATGACTGATTTCCGCGATCCCTTCGACGCCATCAAGGACCATCCCTTCGACGACGCGCTGTCACAGCGTTATCTCGTCTATGCGCTGTCCACCATCACCGCCCGGTCGTTGCCGGACCTGCGCGACGGGTTGAAGCCGGTTCATCGCCGCCTGCTCTGGGCGATGCGCCTGCTGAAGATGGAGCCAAGTGGCGCCAGCCCCGACATATTGGTCGCCAATCCGGCCCGTAACGCCACGTCCTACAAGAAGTGCGCCCGCGTCGTGGGCGATGTCATCGGCAAATATCACCCCCATGGCGACACGTCGGTCTATGACGCGATGGTCCGGCTGGCGCAGGATTTCTCGCTGCGCACGCCATTGGTCGATGGGCAGGGCAATTTCGGCAATATCGATGGCGATAACGCGGCGGCCATGCGCTATACCGAAGCGCGCCTGACCCAGCCTGCGGCTGACCTGATGGCGGGGCTGGACGAAGGCACCGTCGATTTCCGCGCAACCTATAATGGCGAGGATGAGGAGCCGGAGGTTTTCCCCGGCCTGTTCCCCAATCTGCTCGCTAACGGGGCCAGCGGCATCGCGGTCGGCATGGCCACCAGCATCCCGCCGCACAATGTGTCCGAACTGATCGACGCGGCAGGCTTGCTTATCGACAATCCGGACACCGATCACGCCGCGCTGATGCAGGTGGTGAAGGGACCGGACTTCCCCACTGGCGGCGTGCTGGTCGATAATGCCGCAATCATATCCGAAGCGTATGTCACCGGGCGCGGCGCTTTCCGCACCCGTGCGCGCTGGCACAAGGAAGAAGGCGGGCGTGGCACTTGGCTCGCGGTGGTCACGCACATTCCCTATCAGGTGCAAAAGTCCAAGCTGATCGAACAGATCGCCAACCTTATCAACGACAAGAAGCTGCCGATCCTGGCCGATGTCCGCGACGAGAGCGATACCGAGATCCGCATCGTTATCGAACCGCGCGCCCGCACGGTCGATCCGCAAATGCTGATGGACAGCCTGTTCCGGCTCACCGATCTGGAAAACCGCTTCCCGCTGAACCTCAATGTGCTGGACGCCACCCGCACGCCGCGCGTGCTGGGGCTCAAGACCGTTCTTGTCGAATGGCTCAAGCATCAGATCGACGTGCTGGTGCGGCGCGCGCAGCATCGGCTGGACAAGATCGCGGCCCGGCTTGAACTGCTCTCGGGCTATATCATCGCCTATCTCAATCTCGACCGGGTGATCGCCATCATCCGTACCGAGGATGAGCCAAAATCAGTGATGATGGAGGAATTCGGGCTGACCGACCGTCAGGCCGAAGCGATCCTCAACATGCGGCTGCGTTCGCTGCGCAAGCTTGAAGAGATGGAATTGCGGCGCGAACATGCCGAACTGGTCGCCGAGCAGGAAGAGTTGCAGCGGTTGGTCGCTGATCCCAAGCTTCAGAAGAAGAAGCTGAAAAAGGATCTGGCCGCGCTGCGCAAGCGCTATGGCCCGGAAACCGACATGGGCCGCCGCCGTACCCTGGTGGAGGAAGCCGCCCCGGCGCGCGAAATCCCGCTCGAAGCGATGATCGAGCGCGAACCGATCACCATCATTCTTTCTGAACGCGGCTGGATTCGCGCAATGGGTGGTCATCGCGATCTTGCCGCTGCCGACACGCTCAAGTTCAAGGAAGGCGATGGCCCGCAATATGCGTTCCATGCCTACACTACCGACAAGCTGCTGCTCGCCACCTCCACTGGCCGTATCTATACGCTGGCTTCGGACAAGCTGCCGGGCGGACGCGGCTTTGGTGATCCGGTGCGATCGCTGATCGACATGGACAATGAAGGTGAGATCGTGGCGCTGATGCCAGCGCGCACGGGGGCTGAATTGCTGCTGGCCTCGTCGGACGGTCGCGGCTTCGTGGCTGCGGTCGGCGACATCACGGCCGAAACGCGCAAGGGCAAACAGGTCGTGAATATCCGCGACGGGGCGAAGCTGGCGGTGATCCGCCTGATCGCGGCGGAAGCGGACAGCGTTGCGGTGATCGGCGAAAATCGCAAGCTGCTGGTCTTTGCCCTCAACGAAATGCCGAAAATGTCACGCGGGCAGGGGGTGCAGATGCAGCGCTACCGCGATGGCGGGCTAGCGGATGCGATAACATTCCGGCTGTCCGATGGTCTGAGCTGGACCATGGGTGGCGGGTCGGGCCGGACGCGCACCGAAACCGACATGACGCCATGGAAGGTCGCGCGTGGCGCCGCAGGACGGATGCCACCCACGGGCTTCCCGCGCGACAATCAATTTTAACGGGCGTGCAACAGGCGGAATCGGCTTTTCGTTCAAGGCGATAGGAAAAATAATTCCGAAGAATAGGACTTTCGTCTTATTCCGCCCTTGGTGGCCCTCTTTCGTTTCCCGAAAATTTACCGGTTCCGGTTATCGCCGAGGCATGGAATCCATTTCGGTGCGAAACTGGCCAATCGGAACGACCAGCATTGACCCCCAAGGGCGGGACGATGAGTCATATCCGCAACAGTTGGTCGGCATCCGGCAATGGTTGGCGGCCCTACCGCAATCATCAGCAATATTATCATTTGAAAACAATGAATTATCGATCATTGATGGCAACGAACGTTTCCTGAAAGCTGTACGTGAAAGTCAGGAAAAGGGCGCGGTCGGGGCGCAGATGGCGATCGAATTGCGGGATCGGATTGCAAAATTCGTTCCGACGAATCGCCAGTCGGACAGTTTTGAGATTCGCCGCGACGGCAAACTCGGACCGGAATATTTCATGTGTACGATCGGTCGCCTGCCGGCGGTCGAGGGGCAGCCTGAATATTATCTCGTCACGGCGACCGACCGGACCAGCGAACGGACGATCGAGAAAAATCTGCGCCGGGAACTCCTGTCGGACGGGTTGACCGCACTGCCCAACCGTACCGGCTTTGGCGAAGATATCGACGATCGCCTGTCCAACGAAACCTGGCCCGAGAGTGCCCAGTTCGGCATCATCGCCATCGATCTCAGCCGCTTCAGCCGGGTCAATGAATCGCTGGGGCCAATGGCGGGCGACGAATTGCTCATCACCGTTGCCAAGCGGTTGAAATCCAGCCTGCGACAGGGTGATGTGCTGGCCCGCATCGGCGGCAATGATTTTGCGATCTTCGCACGCCTCAACAACGGCTTGTCCGATGCGTTGCATATCGTCCAGCGGATCAAGGAATCGCTCAGTTCGCCGATCCGCCTGAGCGACCTGCAGATTCGCGTCGATTGTGCGATCGGCTGCGCCCTGTCCACCAGCCTCGACAGTGATCCCGACGATATCGTCCGCAAGGCGCAGGCCGCGGTCAAGATCGCCAAGCGCAGCGGCAAGGTGGAAATCTACCGCAATGGCGTGCTCAAGGAAGCGCAACGGCGCTTTTCGATCGAAAGCCGCCTGCGCGACGCTCTGGCGCAGGGTGGGCTGACGCTGGCCTATCAGCCGCTCATCCACCTCCAGACGGGGGAGATTACCGGGTTCGAGGCGCTGGCGCGCTGGGACGACCCGGAATTGGGCAATGTGTCGCCGGTGGAATTTATCGCCGTGGCCGAAGAAAGCGGCCTCATCACGTCATTGGGCCGCTGGGCCGCCTATGAAGCGGCGCAGGCGCTCAGTCGGTGGGACAGCAAATTTGGCCAGCCGCTGTCCGTGGGCGTGAACGTCAACCTCTCGCCCATCCAGATGGCGCGCGACGATGTGGCGTCGATGTTCGAGGAATCGTTGCGCTATTCCGGCATCGCGGGCGCTCGCCTGACCGCGGAAGTCACCGAAAGCGCGATTGTCGCGGACCCCGACAAGGCGCGTAAATTGCTGTTCGCGCTCAAGGATTTGCAGATGCCGATCGCGATGGACGATTTTGGCACGGGCTTTTCCAATCTTGCCAGCCTGCACAGCCTGCCGATCGACATTTTGAAGATCGACCGCAGCTTCGTGTCCAACATGATCGAGGACCGCGACAAGCAGGTCATCGTGCGCACCATATTGTCGCTCGCCGAATCGCTTAACCTGCGGGTCACCGCCGAAGGGATAGAGACGCAGGAACTGGCGCTGGCACTCCAGAAACTGGGCTGTTGGCAGGGGCAGGGCTATCATTTCGCGCGGCCGATGACCGAAGCGGACGCCTTTGATTATTGGCGTGCGCGCTGGAATTTCGAAACGGTCTGATCGGCAATTTCCGCGACGCGGGCCTTGTCGGGGAAATCCTCCGCGACCCATTGCGCCTGCACGGCCTGAAGCGCCTTCGCCACGTCCGGGCCTGGCGTTAGCCCGCGCTGGATCAACGCACCTCCGCTGATAGGGAGGGCAGGCGGCGTCCAGCCTTCCAGCGTTGCAATTGCCGCCACGGGCGCGTCTGGATCGAGCAGCAGGCGGTCGATCGCTCCCTCCATCCCGACACGATGCGCCATCGCGCGGGGGCGTTCCTGCGCAGGGCCGGATTCGAGCGCGAGGACCAACCGCTTGCGCGCCTTGTTCGACAATTTGAGCCGCGCGCCTATCAGCTCAGCGCGCGCCCTGTCGGGGGGCAGCAACGCAGCAAGGCGGCGCAAAGCGGACGGCGCAACGCCCGTTTCGGCTTCCCGCGCGATCAAAACGCCCAGCCGCGCTACGCCGGTCCGGTCAATTTCCGGCAATACCGGCGCCAGGATACCGCCATCGACCATCAGTTTCAGCGCATGGACCGGTCCGGCACTCCCCAGCAATTTCAGCAGTTCATCGGCAATCCGCTCCCGCGACAGCGCCATCAGGCTGTTGGAAGCGGCCCGGCACGCATCATAGGCGATATTATCCAGTTCATCGTCACCATAACGCGCCAGAAACCGGAAATAGCGCAGGATCCGCAGATGATCCTCGGCAATGCGGGCGCTGGCATCGCCGATAAAGCGCAACCGCCGCGCCTCAAGATCGGCAACGCCGCCGAAATAGTCGCTGACCTCTCTGGTGATGGGATCGGCATAGAGCGCGTTGATGGTAAAGTCCCGACGCGCAGCATCTTCGCGCCAATCGTCGGTGTAGGCGATGGTCGCCCGCCGTCCGTCGGTGCTTACGTCACGGCGCAGCGTCGTGATCTCCACCGGCCAGCCCGCAATGACGGCTGTGATCGTGCCATGCTCGATTCCGGTCGGCACGGCCTTGATCCCCGCCGTTTTCAGCCGGTCCGCCACATCATGCGGGTCCAGCGTCGTCGCAATGTCCAGATCGTTGACCGGCAGCCCCAGCAGCCCATCGCGCACTGCCCCCCCGACAAAGCGCGCCTTGCCCCCCGCTGCGTCCAGCGCGAGGAGCAGGTCGTCCAGGCCGGGGCGGTGCCGCCACTCGGCGTCAGGCAGCAAAACGGTCATGACCCAGCCTGTGCGACAAATTGGCAAGAATGGCGGCCGTCACGCCCCAGATGCGGCGACCCTGCCACATGATCTCGTAATAATGGCGGACGATCCCATCAAACTCGACGGCATGGCGCGATCGATTGGCGGGATCGAGCGCGAAGGACAGCGGCAGTTCGAACCAGTCGGCCACTTCGCTTTCTTGTGCCAACAGCGGCAAGTCGGGCGGAATCACCGCCAGCACCGGCACGATGTCGAAGCCGGTGTAGGTATGATAGCGGTCCGATGTCCCGACGATCTGGGCCAGGTGCGGCGGCAGGCCGATTTCCTCATGCGCTTCCCGTAACGCGCCAGCAATTTCGTCGGCATCGCCCGCGTCCACGCGCCCGCCGGGAAAGGCGATCTGACCGGGATGCTTACGCAGTTTTTCCGACCGCTGCGTCAGGATCAGACCGGGCTCGGGCCGGTCGGTGATCGCCACCAATACGGCGGCGGGCGCCAATATGATATTGCCGTCGACCCGCGGATCGCGCGTATCCGACAGCATCAGGTCACTGTCGCGCGCATGGCCCTGATCTAGCGCGATGCGCAGCCGCTCGGCCAGCGTCATGCCGCGCCATCCAGCGGGAAGAAGGCGCCGTTACTCCACAGGCCGACACGGTCCCCGCCTTCGTCCAGCGCCATGTTCATCAGCTCATAATAAACGCTGCGCCCGATCAGCGCTTCCAGGCCGGCACGGACATGGAGATAGGGGTGGGGACCGTCCGCCGTCTCGCGTACTATGAGCGCATTATCCGGCCCCGCCGCGACGAGATCGCCCGTATTGAGGCGAAAGGCGAGCGCCCGATCCCGCCCTTCGCCCTCATTCTTGACTTCGACCGCAACGAACGGGGCATCATCGACCACAATGTCCAGCTTTTCGACCGGCGTCACGAGTACGAAACTGCCGTCCGCCTCACGCCGCAAAATGCTGGAGAATAGCCGCACCATCGCTTCCCGCCCGATCGGCGACCCTTGATGATACCAGGTGCCGTCGCGTGCGATTCGCATTTCGCTGTCGCCGCAATGATCGGGATTCCATTTATCCACCGGCGGCAGGCGCTTTTGTTCCAGCAAGCGCGCAATCTCGGTGAGCGAAAGGGTGTTCAGGTCGGGGAGCGGCTCCATGGGCATGCCATGCAGATAGGGTCGCCCGCGTCCGAAGGCAAAGGGCTTTCAGGCCGTGACGGTAATTCGCGGGGCCAGCATGCCTTGCCCCCCAATGCTGCGGCCATCCACCGACAGCGCCAGCAGGCGATGCTTCTCGAACGGGCCGGGCGCGTCCCAGCCAGCCGTCTGTTCCGCCGAAAAGCCCCAGAAACGCCCATAATATTCCGGATCGCCGATCATCATCAGCGGTTCGCTGGCCTGCGCGCGGGCAGCGGCTACGACGGCATCCATCATCGCCCGGCCATGGCCACCGCCCTGATGATCGGGTGCGACCGCCACGGGGCCGACCATGATGAGCGGGATCTGCGTCCCATCCGCCTGATTCAGCGCAATCGGCCAGCTTTGCAGCGATCCGACCAGCGCGCCGTCATCGTCCAGAACCGCGAAGGACAAGTTCGTCAGCCATGGCATGCCATGGCGAATATGATAGGCTGTGCGGCCGTGGCGATCAGCCCCAAATGCGCTGTCGAGCAGATGTTCGATCGCCTGTTCGGGCTGAGATTCAAGGGGCACAATCATAGACACGTCTTGCCGATCCGCCATCAATGGCGCATGGACCGCGCCGGACGCGGCGGGCTGTAACGCCCGCATCGCAAAATGAAAGACTAAACTGGTCCCTCCTATCGGCAGGATTGGACCGCATATGGCGAGCTATGCACACAGGATTTGACGATTTTCTGACGCTGGAGGTCAAGAACCTGCACGTCGACGTGCTGACCGGCATCTATTCGGAGGAGACGCATCTCCCCCAGCCGTTGCGCATTTCCATCCGTGCGCGATTGAGAATCGCGGATCATTATGAACCGGGCACGCCGCTCAGCCAGTCCAAAAATTATATGGACCTCAAGCATGCCGCATCGACGGGACTGCCCGAAGGCGTGCATTTTACCCTGATCGAAGCGGTTGCCGACCATATCATCGACACCATCCTGCTTCAGGACGACATGGTCAGCCATGTCGAGGTGAAGATCGTCAAGCTGGCCCTGAGCGAACGCGGCGAGGAAATCGGCATCACGCTGGGTCGCGGGCGGCGCTGACGCACAGCGTCGGCCGCCCGCTACGGCCTCACTTAGCCTTTATCAGCCCGATCTCGATCAGGCGCTCCGTCAGATAGTCGTGCGCCGTGATGGGCGGTTCGCGGCGCGGATTGTCTGCGCTCACGCATTGCGGCAGCGCGTCGATCAGGAAATCGGGACGCAGATGCAGGAAGAAGGGCATCGAATAGCGCGAGTGGCCACGCCTTTCCGGCGGCGGGTTGACGACCCGATGGCTGGTCGACGGCAGCAAATGGTTGGTCAGCCGTTGCAGCATATCACCGACATTGATGGCCAGTGCTCCAGGTGGCGGAACCACGGGCAGCCAGTTGCCGCTGCGGTCCTTCAGTTCCAGCCCGCCTTCCTCCGCGCCCAAGAGCATGGTGATAAGGTTGATATCCTCATGCGCGCCCGCGCGGATACCGGGCGCCTGCGGGGACACGGGGGGATAATGCAGCAGGCGCAAGATTGAATTGCCATGATGGATCGGACCGTCGAACCAGCGTTCCGGCAGGCCCAGATAGAGAGCGATGGCCGACAGAAGTTCCGCCCCGACCCGATCGAATTCGGCATAGAGTTTCGCGAACACGGGCTGAAATTCGGGCATATCGTCGGGCCAGACATTGGGCGGCATGCTATTGGCGAGCGGATCGCCAGCGGGCAGATCGCGCCCCACATGCCAGAATTCCTTCAGGTCATTCTCGCTTGCGCCCTTGGCGATTTCCGTGCCGAAGGCGGTGTAACCGCGCTGCCCGCCGTTATTCTTGGCGTCATGGCGGCGCTTGGCCTCTTCGGGTTGGGCGAAGAATGTGCGGGCCAGCGCCCAGCCATCCTCTACCAGCTTTTGATCCATGCCATGATCGCGCACCATCGCAAAGCCGAACCGCTGAAAGGATTCGCCAAACGCCTGGGCGAAGTCCGCCTTGCTCATGTCTGCCATGGACAGGACGGGCACCTGCTCCAGCACCGATTGCGACACTATTTCTATCTCCGGAAAAAGGATGAGGGATCGGGACGATATAGGATCGCGCCCGTCATTGCCTATCCTTGATCGCGCCGGAGCGGTGATGCAAGAAGGCGAAATGAACTATTGGCTGATGAAATCGGAACCCGACGCTTTCTCCTATGACGATCTGGTCAAAAAGGGGAAGGCGGAATGGGACGGCGTTCGCAATCATGCGGCGCAGGGGCATATGCGGGCGATGCGCAAGGGCGATCTCGCCTTCTTCTATCACAGCAATATCGGGCTGGCGGCGGTGGGCATCATGACCATCGTCGAAGAGGCCGCGCCTGACAGTACGGATGACAGCGGAAAATGGATCGCCGTGCATGTTGCGCCGCATGAAAAGCTCCGCAATCCGGTGACGCTCAAGGCCATGAAGGCCGATTCGGCGCTTTCGGGCATGGTGATGCTGCGCCAATCGCGGCTTTCTGTCGCTCCACTCACGGAAGCGGAGTTCAAGCATATTGTAGCTATGTCAAAGGCTTGATTGAGCCGTCTTGTGACGGTTGCGCGTCACGCAACCGTCCCGCCGCTTTTTGCGATTGAGGCCGCGCCGCGCCGCCGCATAGAAGCGCCTCAACAGAATAAGAATATGACGATCCAGAGGTGTTTGATCGGCATTCACAAGGAGTTTACCCATGCGAATGCTGTCCAAGTTTGTTGTTGCCGGCGCTCTGAGCGCCATTGTTGCCATCGCCGCTCCGGCCCAGGCTGAAGATTCCGCCAAGCAGCGCTTCACGCACGAAGGTTATACCTATGTGTATGAAGTCAAGGACACGAAGACCGGTCAGGTAATTTCCGGTCGTCGCTTCCCCGACGCGGTCGCTTTCAACCTCGCCATCAAGAACGGTAAGGTTTCGGGTGTTTCGGGTGGCCAGAGCGTATCGTTCAAGGTCGACGAAGCGCGCGGCGCTGCGACGAACTAAGCTTTCGATTTTCGAAAACGCTTAAAAAGGGCGGCATCCGACGGGATGCCGCCCTTTTTCATATCAGCGGCAGGTACGCTTGCTGTCGATCGACTTGCCCAGCAGCGCGCCGCCAGCAGCACCCAATATGGTGCCGGTCGCCCGGTCGCCTTGCGTATCGATGGTCCGGCCCAACAGGGCGCCACCGACGCCGCCGACGATCAGGCCCGTGGTCCCGTTGGACTTGCGGCAATAGGTCCGCCCGTCACGACCGCGCCATTCCTTGTAACGATGATTCTTGCGCGCGTGCGCGCCGTCGGTGGGAACGGCCATGGACATAGGAATGGCCAGCGAGACGGCGGCTAGGGCGAGCAGGGCTTTACGCATGAATATCTCCTCCAATTGCGTATTTGACGCTTCAACCCGTTTATCTTTAGCGTGGTTGCATGAATATCAGGCAACGGCATAAGCATTTGTATTTAAATATATATAAGTTGAGGTGAAATGACGCGCGCAGACGATGAGCGGGACGGGCGGGCGATTATTGCCGCGCTGGATCTGGCGCCGCATCCCGAAGGCGGCTGGTATCGGGAGACGTGGCGGGCCGCGGCGAAGCCAGGCGATCGGGCGGCGGGCACGGCGATCCTGTTCCTGCTGGAGGCACATCAATCGTCTCACTGGCATCGGGTCGATGCAGACGAACATTGGTTCTGGCATGGGGGCGCGCCGCTGATCCTGTCGGTCGCCGGGGAAGGGGAGGCTGTTCGGGATATTTTACTCGGCGCCGACATATTGTCCGGGCAAGTGCCGCAGGGATGGGTGCCGGCCCATCACTGGCAGGCATCCACGCCGCAGGGCGGCTGGACGTTGGTCAGTTGTACGGTAACTCCCGGCTTCGATTTTGGCGGATTTACGCTCGCGCCGCCCCGATGGTCGCCCCGCAAATAATATCGATCAAAAGTTATCCACAATAATCCACAGCTTTGCTGGCTGGGTTGTCATGCAACTGTCCGATTCCGCTTGGAACGACTCGCACATGGTGAGACCATCTCTTTATCGGAACAGTGGAAGCGGAGCGATCCGGATCACAAATCAGAGAGAAATCAATGATTTGAAGCTGTTTTGGTAAGTTCGATCTCATGCGTTTTCCGCAAGGATAAGGCTGATTTCGGATGGGTCCGCAGGACCGCTGCCGGGTACGCGCGAAAGTGAACGTCGGGCATCGGAACGGGACCAGCGCCGGTTTGGATGCCCTTGGCCCAATCCGGAGCCGCCAATGTGATGATCCTTCGGGATTGGCGCATGGCAAACGCCGGGCCGATGATCGCCTCTCGCCAGCGAAGCGGATCGCATGACCCGACGGAAGTGGGGACCGACAGCGATGTCGGTCCCCATTTT
>JAECRT010000035.1:15349-31461 GCA_016000085.1 Sphingomonadaceae bacterium | reverse complement strand
AAATGCGCCGTAGATCACGTCGACCACTCGCCGCGTGCGCGTGCGCACCAGCAGCAGGTCCGGCCCATAGCGCACCCAGCGATAGCCGCGCGGCGGCGCGCCGACACCCAGCGCGCTATAATCGTCATAATAATAGCGCGACGACAGGAACAGTGCGGGCAGCAGCACGCCGATCGACCAGCGACGATAGCGATAGCCGTGCGGATATTGGAAACCGGGCCGATGGATCGGCTTGAAATGCGGCGGCCTGCCCGCGCCGGGGCGGTGGGGCGGCTGTGGCTTTACCGGGCGCGGTGGCTGCGGCCTGCCAGGGCGAGGCGGCTGGATGGCCGGGCCGCCGGTTCCGGGCCGGGGCGGTTGGATGGCGGGGCCGCCGGTTCCGGGTCGGGGTGGCTGGATGGCTGGGCCACCGGTTCCGGGCCGGGGCGGTTGAATGGCCGGGCCGCCCGGATTGGGTCGGGATGGTGGAGAAGGACGTGCGATGGGTGGCGGCGGATTGCGCGTGCCGGGTGCCATCCGGTCCTGCGGTTGCTGCTGGGCCAGCGCGATGTCGGGGATCACGATCGATACGACCGAAAAAAGAAGAATCGCCTTTTTCATTGAGCCTTCTCCACATGGTGGTGGCGGGACGCTAGGCTTGTGCTGACCACGCCGCAATCGACTTTGCTTTTTACAGTAGTTCAGTGCGCGCCGGTTGCATGGTGGGGCGCCCGCCCTATCTTTGCCGCAACGCAAAAGGGACAAAGCCATCCATGGCATCCATCATTGAAATTTCCGGCCTCACCAAACGCTATGCGTCGGGGTTCGAGGCGCTCAAGGGCATCGACCTGACGATAGAGGAAGGCGAGATTTTCGCGCTGCTGGGGCCGAACGGCGCGGGCAAGACGACGATGATCTCGATCATCTGCGGCATCGCACGGGGCAGCGGCGGCAGCGTCACCGTGGCGGGCCATGACATCGTGCGCGACTATCGCGGCGCGCGTTCGGCGATCGGACTGGTGCCACAGGAACTATCCACCGACCAGTTCGAGCGGGTGATCGACACGGTGACATTCAGCCGCGGCCTGTTCGGCAAGCCGCGCAACGACGCTCATGTCGAGAAAATCCTGCGCGACCTGTCGCTGTGGGACAAGCGCAATAGCAAGATATTGGAACTGTCGGGCGGCATGAAGCGGCGGGTGATGATCGCCAAGGCGCTGAGCCATGAGCCGCGCGTGCTGTTCCTCGATGAGCCCACGGCGGGCGTCGATGTCGAATTGCGCCGGGACATGTGGAAGCTGATCGGCGAACTGCGCCAGACCGGCGTCACCATCATCCTGACCACCCATTATATCGAAGAGGCCGAGGAGATGGCCGACCGGGTGGGCGTCATCAACCGGGGCGAACTGATGCTGGTCGAGGACAAGACCGTGCTGATGAAGAAACTGGGCAAGAAGACGCTGACCGTGGTGCTGGCCGCGCGGCTGGACGCGGTGCCGGCCGAACTGGCCGAATGGGGGGTGACGCTGCGCGCGGACGGGCATGAGATCGAATATATATTCGACACACAGGCCGAACGGACCGGCGTGTCGTCGTTGCTGCGCAAGCTGGGCGACATCGGCATCGCCTATAAGGACATCAATACGCGCCAAAGCAGTCTGGAGGACATATTCGTGGAACTGGTCCATCAGGAGAAAGCGGCGTGAGCTTTGTGAACCTGCGCGCCATTTCCGCCATTTATCGTTTCGAACTGCACCGTTTTCGCCGCACCCTGCTGACCGGGCTGCTGGTGCCGGTCATCACCACGACGCTGTATTTCGTCGTGTTCGGCGGAGCGATCGGGTCGCGCATGACGGAGGTGGACGGCATTCCCTATGCCGCCTTCATCGTGCCGGGCCTCATCATGATGGCGATGTTCACCGAAAGCATCTTCAACGCCAGTTTCGGCATCTACATGCCCAAATTCACCGGCACCATTTATGAACTGCTGTCCGCGCCGGTATCGGCCACGGAAACGATCATCGCCTATGTCGGCGCGGCGGCGACCAAGTCGCTGATCGTGGGGACGATCATCTTCCTGACGGCGCATCTGTTCGTGGACGTGCCGGTCGCCCATCCCCTCGCCATGGCCGGATTCATGGTGCTGATCGCGATCAGTTTCTGCCTGTTCGGCTTCATTCTGGGCATCTGGGCGAACGGTTTCGAACAGCTACAGGTGATCCCGATGCTGGTCATCATGCCGATGACGTTTCTGGGCGGCGCATTTTATTCGGTACATATGCTGTCCGAACCGTGGCGCACGATCACCCTGTTCAACCCGATCGTCTATCTGATTTCGGGCTTTCGCTGGACCTTCTTCGGTCGCGGCGATGTGGGAATCGAGTTCAGCCTGATCTTCGTGGCCGGGATGATCGTCACCTGCCTGGCGATCATCGCCTGGATGTTCAGGACGGGCTATCGGCTGAAGAAATAAGGGGAGGGCGGGGGCGGTCGACGCCCCCGCGTCACGCGCTCAGGCGGCGGCGCTCTCGGGCGCGACGGCGAACAGGGTCACATTCTTGTATTTGCTGTCATTCTGATCGTAGAGGCCGTGCATAGCCTCGAACGGTTCGTCCAGCACGACCAGGTCGGACAGGCCCACCAGCTTGAATGTCCCCAGCTTCAATTCGCGCGGCGGGCGGCCGTCGCGGTCCACGGTCACGGCGTCGATGAACATCTCGTCATGGCGCGTGTAGAGGATGTGCGGCGCCAGAGTGACGACCATCTTGTTGTAGGTCACCTTCAGGCACTTATGCAGCGCGATGGCTTCAAAAATCTCGGTAGGGGCTTGCATGATGCTCCAATCCTTACCGATTCACGCGATTTTTTCAATTGCTTTGTGCGTCGCACCATTTCCTTTTGACGCAACGAGTGGCTTGCGCGGGGGCAAAAGCCTCAGTGCGGAACCAGCCCCAACCGCTCGCGCAGGCTCCATCGCACCACCAGCAGGATGGCCACCGAACCCAGGCCGCTGGCGAGGCCGAGCCAGATGCCCAGCCCCTGCATCTTGAACGGAAAGGCCAGCAGCGTGCCCACGCCGATGCCCACCACCCAATAGCCGATCAGCGCAAAGACCATCGGCATCGTGGTATCCTGAACCCCGCGCAACACCCCAGCGCCGACCGCTTGCGCGGCATCGACCAGCTGGAACAGGGCGGCGACGCCCAGGAAGCTGACGGCCAGCGCGGCGGTACGCGCATTGGCGGGATTGTTGAGGTCGAGGAAGGCCGACACCAATGTACGCGGCATCAGGATCAATACCGCAGCAGTGCAGACGGCAAAGCCGGTGCCGATCATCAGCGCGAGCCATCCGGCCCGGCCGATCCCGGCGCGATCATGCCGGCCATAGGCGATGCCGACCCGCACCGTGGCGGCCTGGCCAATGCCCATCGGCACCATGAAGACCAGCGCGGCAAGCTGGATCGCGACGGCATGGGCGGCCAGCGAATCGCGATCGATCAGCCCCATCAGAAAGGCCGACGCATTGAACACGGTGGTTTCGAAGCCCAGCGTGATGGCGATCGGCAGGCCCAGCGCCCACACTTGCCGCTGGCGTTCCCGGTCGCGCGTCCACCAGCCACCGATCAGACGATAGCGGCGGAACCGCCGGTCGATGACGATGACGGTCAACAGCCCGACGAACAGGAAGCAGGATGACAGGCTGCTCGCCAGTCCCGCGCCGAACAGGCCGAGCCGGGGAAAGCCGAGATGACCAAAGATCAGCACCCATCCGGCCAGCACGTTGAACGGGATGGCGCCCAGCATCACCACCAGCCCCCAGACCGGCCGTTCCAGCGCGGCGATGAAGTTGCGCAACGTGGTGAAGCAGAGAAAGGGCAGCAGCGCCCATTGCAGGCCGCGCATCAATTGGCCCGCTTCATAGGCCAGATCGGCATCCTGCCCCATCGACAGCATGATGTCTTCGCAATGCCACAGGATAACCCAGGCTGGCAGGACGAAGAAGACCGCGGCGCGAAGCGTTTGATGTACGGTGCGGCGCACGTCGCGCACCGAATGGCGGCGACGGCCACGCTCGCTGGCGATCAGGGGCGAAGCGGCAGTGACCAGCCCCATGCCGAAGATCAGCAGCGCGTGAAACAGGTTGATGGCCAGCGCGCCCGCCGCCACCGCTTGCGCTCCGATGCGGCCGAGCAGCAGCAGGTCGGTCGCGGCAATCGCGGACCATGCGATATTGCCCGCGATCATCGGCAGGGCCAGCGCCATGAGCGCGCCCGCTTCCAGACGCCAGGGAGAGGACATGGGAGTGGCCTACTGCTTTTTGGGCAGCAGGTGCAACGCGGCAACGATGACGCCGCCGATGACCAGCCCGACGATCGCGCCGCCCACCGCATTGACCAGCCAGTCGGCCAGCGGAGCGATGGCGGGCAGGGCGTTGGCCGCGCCCTGCGCCAGATGATGGATCGTGCCGGGGATCAGATCCCAGTGAAATTCGTGCAGGCCATGGACGATCAGGCCGCCGCCGACCCACAGCATCGCGGCCGTGCCGACCACGCCCAATATCTGCATCAGCACCGGCATCGCCTTGACCAGGCCACGCCCGATCATCCGCACCCCAGCGGACGAGCGCTGGGCCAGGTGAAGGCCGATATCGTCCATCTTCACGATGAAGCCGACCACGCCGTAAACGCCCGCGGTAATCAGGATGGCGACGACGGTCAGGATGACCGCCTGTTCCCATATCGGTTCGCTGGCGACGGTCCCCAACGAGATCGCCATGATTTCGCCCGACAGGATGAAGTCGGTGCGGATCGCGCTCGACACTTTCTGGTTTTCCAGTTCGACCGAACTGTGCGTTGCCAGCGTGTCCTGCGCGACGTCATGGCCGCCCTGCATCGCTTCCAGCAGCTTTTCCGCCGCTTCATAACATAGGAACGCGCCGCCCAGCATCAGCAGCGGGGGCAGCAGCCAGGGCGCAAAGGCACTCAACAGCAGTGCGGCAGGCAGCAGGAACACCAGCTTGTTGCGCAGCGATCCCTTCGCGATTTTCCAGATGATCGGCAGTTCGCGGTCCGCAGCCAGGCCCATCACATAGTTGGGGGTCACAGCCGCATCATCGATCACGACGCCCGCCGCCTTCGTGCCCGCCTTGCCCGCCGCCGCAGCGACATCATCCAGCGATGCCGCGGCAAGCTTGGCAATGCCCGCCACATCGTCGAGCAGCGCGATCAGACCCGAAGGCATGGACAGTGATTCCCCAGTTGCGGGTGGCAAAGGGCCACCCTTCGACCCGCCTCATAGAGGCGGCGCGGCAGGGGGGCAATGGAGCGTCTTGCCTTCAGAAATTGCCGGGCGGGTCGCTTGCCGGGAAAGATTCGTCGGACTGTTCATCCACCATGTCCCAGTCGCGCGCGGTGCCCTGTTGCGGACCGGCGTCGCGGATGATGCCCGATGATCCGACCGGCCCGCGATCATCGTCCGGTTCGTCCGGTCCCATCCATTCGCGCCAGCCCTTGATTGCGCCTTTGACGGCGATCGTCCCCAGCCCGGTGACGATGGCGAGTTTGAGCAGCCCCTTCATGATTTTTTCTCCTGCGTGCCGTGAATATGGACCCAGTCGGCACGGTTGCCGCCCACCGCGTCGGCCGTCAGGCCGAACTCGCCTTCTTCGTCGGCGCCCTGATGCGGGTTGGCGGCAACATTCGGGCCGCACTGCGCGACCGACCAACGGTCGCGCAGCGCGGCGTCGATCATCGCTGCCCATGTCGGTCCGTCACCCGCATCCCGCATCGCGGCATCGGGTTCCTTGATAATGGCAAGGATGCTGGCCGCATCCTCTATCCGCGCGGCCCAATCATCCGGTCGTGCGGCGGCAAGGTGGCGGGCCAGTCGTTCGATCAGGGATCGCTGTTCCATGGGTGTTCGAACGCGCGTGATCGGGCTGCGTTCCCCATTCTCATACCGCCATCGTGCCCATTTCAACGAGATGGCGGGGGCAGGGGCTTGGTCAAAATCGCCGCCTGGATATGCGCCTTTCGTCGCATCCGTGTTTTACGGTGTATTGCGAATGATTCTTACTACCATTATCAGGCATTCGGATTGCTGCCGAGTCGTGTCGCCCAGGAAACATCCGGGCAACAGGTTCCGCTGCGCTACAGATTTTATCCGGGGGCTCTATAATGACGTCGAAATTCTCGCTTCTCATGGGCGCAGCGCTGGTTGCGTTTTCCGCGCCGGCATCGGCCCAGGCGCCTGCGGCCGACAACGCGGCGGACGAGGTTATCGTCGTCACCGGCAAATATATCGTCCCTGACAAGATCGACACGGCGACCGGCCTTGGCCTGACCGTTCAGGAAACGCCGCAGTCCGTCAGCATCATGACCGCTCAGCGCATCCTCGACCAGAATCTCATCAGCATAAAAGATGTCATCGTCAACAGCGTCGGGGTTTCCGCCAATGAGGTCGATGACGTCCGCAACAATTTCTACGCGCGCGGCTTTGAAATCCGCAACACGCAGGTTGACGGCGTGCCCGCCGCATGGACGCTGGCGGGCGGCAATGGCGAAACCAGCATCGACGTGTCGATTTACGAGCGGGTCGAGATCGTGCGCGGTGCCACTGGCCTGCTGTCGGGCGCGGGCGATCCGTCCGCTTCGGTCAATCTGGTGCGCAAACATGCCGACGCCACCGACCTGACAGGCTATGTCAACGCCAGCATCGGCAGCTGGAACACCTGGCGCGTGTCGGCCGATGTCGGTGGCGCGCTGACGTCCGACGGGCGCATCCGCGCGCGGCTGGTTGGCCGTTATGAGGAAGGCGAAAGCTATATCGACCTGCAGAAGAAGAAAAAGTGGGTTCTGTATGGCGTCGTCGACGCGGACGTGACCGACACGACGCTGATCCGCGCGGGCATCAGCCATCAGGACAGCAAGCCCAAGGGCGCGACCTGGGGAGCGCTGCCAACCTTCTATACCGATGGTACGACCACCGATCTGCCCCGGTCGCAGAGCACGGCGGCGGACTGGACCCACTGGAACACGACCAACCAGAATATCTTCGCCACCGTCCATCAGGAAATCGGCGACAAGTGGAACATCAGCGTCAACTATAACCGGCTGCGGACCACCAATTCCAGTGAGCTTCTTTATCTGTACGGCAATGTCGACAAGGCGACCGGCACGATCGAATATAGCAATCCCTACAAGGCCGAGGGGATCAGTATCCAGAACAGCTTCGATGCGCAGTTGAAGGGCGAGGTCAGCCTGTTCGGTCGCGATCATGAAGTCGTGCTGGGCGCGTTGCACAGCGTATTGAAGCGTCATACCGACAATTATGCGGCGCCTTTTCCCTGGCCGACCAATGTGCCGGTCATCGGTTCGGGTGGCGCGGACTTCGACGAGCCGGTGTGGGGCACTGTCGCGACCCGGAACGAACAGGAGCGGATCAAGCAGACCGGCTATTATGGTGCGTTCCGCCTGAATGTGGCCGACCCGTTCAAAATCATCCTGGGCGGTCGCCTGTCCAGTTGGAAGCAGACCGGTTTTGCCTGGAGCGGCCCCAGCGACTATGGCGATGACAATGTGTTCATCCCCTATGTCGGCGCGCTATATGATGTGACGCCCAACCATCGGGTCTATGCCAGCTTCACCAAGATCTTCCAGCCGCAGAACCTGTATGACCGCAATCTCAACCTGCTCGATCCGCTGGATGGCAATGCGTATGAGATCGGCCTGAAAAGCCATTTCTTCGGCGGTGCGTTGCAGACGTCGATCGCCCTGTTCCGTATCGAGCAGGACAATGTCGGCCAGATCGGTGAGATCATCACCACCCCCAGCGGCCCGCAGCAGACCTATGTTGCGGCGCAGGGCGTGACCAGCAAGGGGTTTGAGGTCGAAGCCACCGGCCAGCCGCTGCCGGGCTGGAACCTCAACGCCAGCTATAGCCAGTTCAAGGCTGAGGACGGCGACGGCGTTCCTGCAAACACCGACCAGCCGCGCAAGCTGCTGAAGGTCTTCACCACCTATGATCTGCCGGGCGTTCTGACCGGGCTGACCGTCGGCGGCGGCGTCAATTTCCGCAGCAAGGCCTATTCGGACGGCGCCAACCCGGTGACCGCCGCGCCCTTCCGCTTCCAGCAGGGCGGCTACACGCTGGTCAACCTGATGGCTCGCTATGCAGTGACCGAGCAGTTGCAGTTGCAGGCCAATATCGAAAACCTGTTCGACAAGACATATTACAGCCAGATGGGCTTCTTCAGCCAGTATCGCTACGGCGCGCCGCGCAACTTCACGATCAGCGCCAACTATAAATTCTGATCGCGCGGGTATTGCCATTAACAGGGCCGGGGGAGCGATCCTCCGGCCTTTTTTTCGGGCTGGCCGTGGTTCGGGGCGAGTGACTTGCGCCATCGCGGTGTTTAGGCTGCCGAGTGTCCACAGATAGGAAGGCCGCCCTATGCCCCGCTTCCTCGCCGTCTATACGATGCAACCCCAGGATCTCGCGCATTTCCGCGCGCTGCCCAAGGCAGAGCAGGATGCGATCGACGCCCTGGGCCTGCGACAATGGACGGACTGGGAGGAGGGGAATATCGCATCCTTTCCCGATCGTGGCGGTATGGTCGGCAAGACGGTGCGCGTCACGAAGGACGGTATCGCGGAGGCAGTGAACCCGTTTTGCGGTTACATCGTCGTGGAGGCCGACAGCATCGATGCGGCCGCCCGCCTGTTCGAGAACCATCCCCATTTCGTGACTTTTCCGGGTGACGGCGTGGACATCATGCCATTCCTGACCGAGCCTGTTCCGCCCCGCAATTAAACGCGACCAACAAAAAAGCCGCCCGTTGCGGGGCGGCTTTCTCATTTGATCCTGTAGGAAAGGCTCAGGCTTCTTCGGCCGGGGCTTCTTCTTCAGCGTTGCTCAGGGCGGCAATGTCGCCCGGCTCTGCGTTGGGATCGTAATCTTCAGTGAAGCCAGCCTCGTCCTTTTCGAACAAGTCGGCCATCACGTCCACGCCCTGCGACTGCAGGTCGGCTTCTTCCGGCGAGCGAGCGACGTTCACCTGGATGGTGACGGCGACCTCCGGGTGCAGCGCGACCTTGACGTCGAAGACGCCGAGCGTCTTGATCGGGCGTTCCAGCACGATCATCGCCTTGGTGACGTTGGTGACGCCATCGGCGATCAGTGCGTCGACCACGTCGCGAACCGCAACCGAGCCATAGAGATGGCCGGCGTTGGACGACTGGCGGATCAGAACGATCTGACGACCGTTGACGCCTTCGGCTGCTGCTTCAGCGTCGGTACGACGTGCAGCATTGTCCGATTCGATCTTCGCGCGGTTGGCTTCGAAGACCTTCTTGTTGGCGTTGTTGGAGCGAAGCGCCTTCTTGTTGGGCAGCAGGAAGTTACGTGCGTAACCGTCCTTGACGGTGACGACGTCGCCGATTGCGCCCAGCTTCTCGATGCGTTCGAGCAGGATGATTTCCATGGGTTTCTACTCCCTTACTTCACGATGTAGGGCAGGAGGCCCAGGTGACGGGCGCGCTTGATGGCCTGGGCCAGTTCGCGCTGCTTCTTGGCCGAAACGGCCGTGATGCGGCTGGGGACGATCTTGCCGCGCTCGGACACGAAGCCCTGGAGCAGACGTACGTCCTTATAATCGATCTTCGGCGCATCCTTGGCGGCGAAGGGGCAGCTCTTGCGGCGGCGGAAAAACGGGCGTGCCATGGTTCAGATCTCCTTATTCGCCAGCGGTTTCTTCGCGGCGCGGGCCACGATCACCACGGTCGCCGCGATCTTCGCGGGGACCACGATCACCACGGTCGCCACGCGGGCCGCGATCGCCACGGTCGGGGCGTTCCTGCTTGCGCATCATCACCGAAGGACCGGTTTCCAGCTCGTCGACCTTGATGGTCATGTAGCGGATGATGTCTTCGTTGATCTGGGTCTGGCGCTCCAGTTCCGCGATCACGTTGCCGGGCGCGTCGATGTTCAGCTGCACATAGTGCGCCTTACGGTTCTTGGCGATCTTGTATGCGAGCGAACGCAGGCCCCAGGTCTCGACCTTGGTAACCTTGCCTTCATTGTCCTCGACGATCTTGGTGGCGATTTCCGCCAGAGCGTCCACCTGCGCCTGTGCCAGATCCTGGCGCGCAAGGAACACATGCTCATAGAGAGCCATGATAGTGCCTTTTCTGTTGGCCGATCGCTGACGTGCGCCCCATGCGCAACGCCCCTCCGGCTGTCGTCTCAAATGCTTCGCGTGCCGCCGAGTCACCTCGTGGCCGATGCGAAGGCGCGCCTATGACGGAAATGCAGGGTAAAGGCAAGCGTGCATCGGTGCGGTCCATGGACGCATTAACGCGGTCGGCCTGCGCTTGTCGAAGCGCTGCGTTTCCCTATCATGGGCCTGACCCGAAAAGAACAGTGAACGCGGTTCGCAAGGAGAGAATGATGGCCGTAGCGATCGCCGCACTGTCACTAATATTGCTGATGGTGGCAGCCTATCGGGGCATGAGCGTGATCGTCATGGCGCCGCTGTTGGCGATGCTGGCGGTGTTGCTGACCGATCCCGCCGCCGTGCCTGCCGCCTTTTCGGGCCTGTTCATGGAACGGGTCGCCAGCTTCCTGAAGCTCTATTTCCCCGTATTCCTGCTGGGTGCGCTGTTCGGCAAGCTGGTGGAGATTTCGGGCTTTTCCCGCGCGATCGTGACGGCGGTCATTGGCTTCATCGGCGCGGGCAGGGCGATCCCCGCCATCATGCTGGTGACGGCGCTGCTGACCTATGGCGGGGTGTCGGTGTTCGTCGCGGTGTTCGCCGTCTATCCCTTTGCCGCCGAAATGTTCCGCCGTGCCGACATTCCCAAGCGTCTCGTACCCGCCACCATCGGGCTGGGCGCGCTGACCTTCACCATGGACGCGATGCCCGGCACGCCGCAGATCCAGAATATCATCCCGACCAGCTTTTTCGGCACGACCGCCTGGGCCGCGCCGGTGCTCGGGCTGATCGGTTCCGCCTGTATCGCGGCGATGGGCCTGGCTTATCTGGGCTGGCGGCGGCGGGTGCTGATGGCGGCGGGGGAGGGCTATGGCGCGCCCGAAACGCTGGTGAACGAACCGGAGCAGCAGGAGGATGCGGCGCGCGTCCATCCGCTGATCGCGCTGTTGCCGCTGGTCGTGGTGGGCGTGGGCAATTTGTTGCTGACGATGGCCATCCCGCGCTGGGTCAGCGGCGATGTCGTCACTTTGTCGCTGATCGGCATGGCCGAACCCATCGAGGTCAAGGTGGCGCAGGTCGCCGCGCTGTGGGCGGTCGAGGGCGCTTTGCTGCTGGGTATCGCCACGATCCTGATCTTTGCCTTCGCGCCCGTCGCGAAGCGCTTCGCCGATGGGTCGAAGGCAGCGGTCGGTGGCGCGTTGCTGGCAGGGATGAACACGGCGGTCGAATATGGGTTCGGCGCGGTGATCGCGGCGCTGCCCGGCTTCCTGATCGTGAAGGATGCGCTGCGGGCGATCCCCAATCCGCTGGTCAATGAAGCGATTACCGTGACGTCGCTGGCGGGCATCACCGGCTCCGCGTCGGGCGGGCTGTCGATCGCGCTCGCCGCCATGGCGGAACAATTTGCGGCGGCAGGCGACGCGGCGGGCATCCCGCGCGAAGTGCTGCACCGGGTCGCGTCGATGGCGTCGGGGGGCATGGACAGCCTGCCGCATAATGGCGCGGTCATCACTTTGCTGGCGGTGACAGGCCTGACCCATCGACAGGCCTATAAGGATATTTTCGCGCTGACCCTCATCAAGACGGTCACGGTGTTCATCGTCATCGCGGTCTATTATCTGACCGGGCTGGTGTGACCGGTGGGCGCGACAATGCCCCGGAGGAAGAGGCTCCGGGGCATTGCGGTGCAAGTGACGGAAGTTAACGGATCGCGCTGCCGATGACCGCGCCGATGATGCCGCTGGTGATGGCGATCAGCACCGCGTCATTGCCCGAACGCACCCACTGATAGCCGCGGGGCGGGGCCGACAGGCGATAGTCGCGATAATTGTTCACCACGCGATAATTGCTGGCCTGGCGGCGGTCGAAGCGCTGGCCCTTAGCCCAGCGATGATTGGCGACGGCCCGGCGATCGGCCCGATAGTCGTTGCCGCGATAGGCATTGCCATTGTTGCGAACCGTGGTCTTCTGCGTGACGACGGTGCGGCCATTGGGCTTGTGCTTGACGACCGTGCGGCTCTGTTCGGTCCGCTGCTGATAAGGGGCCGCTTGCGCCTGTGCGCTGATGATGGGGCTGGCGACCAGGGTGGTGGCGGTCAGGGCCATGATGATCTTCTTGAACATGTGATTGCTCCTTTGCCGTTTTTACTGCGCCATCTCGTGGCGTCGAAAACAGAGATAGGGGCCATCTGTCGCGCAGATGTGTCGGGCAGGGGCCAAGATTGTCGGAAATTGTAACATACTGAAATTTAATATGAATGTTCGTTCATAATGGCCATCATGCAAAAGCCCCGGAGGGTCGCTCCGGGGCTTTTGGCGATGCGCTTGGCGGGGCGATCATTCAGGCAGTGGCGTCGCCGTCACGACCATGCGCGCCAGCAGGATCGGTTGCGTCTTCCCCTCGATCAGCGGCGCGGCAGTCGCATCGGGCCGGGCAAGCGCGAAGGGGGCGAGGGTGACACCCAGCGCCAGCAGGCTGGCGGTCAGGCTGAGGACGATGCGTTGCATGGGCTTTCCCTTTCTTGTGCCGCCGGGGCGGCGTCATGGGAAAGGGAATAGGCGGGGTCTGTCGCAGGACTGTGCCGGTGTGCGGGGGAATTGTCGGAAAGTGTAACAGCCCCAGCTTGTTCGGGCGTTTATTCGTGCCGCAACGCATCGATGGGGTTGAGCGCCGCCGCGCGCCGGGCCGGGAAATAGCCGAACACGACCCCGATCGCCGCCGAAAACAGGAAGGCGATCATGTTCACCTTCACGTCGAAGATGAAAGGCACCTGCATCAGCGGCGCGATCGCCACCGATGCGACCAGCGCCAGCGCCAGCCCGATCAACCCGCCCAGGCAGGACAGCACGATGGCCTCAACCAGAAACTGCATCAGCACTTCGCGCGCCACTGCGCCGATGGCGAGCCGGATGCCGATTTCGCGCGTCCGCTCCGTCACCGACACCAGCATGATGTTCATGATGCCGATGCCGCCCACCAGCAACGATATGGCGGCCACCGCGCCGACGATCTGGGTCAGGATGGTGGTGGTGCCGGTCAGCGTGTCGCTGATCTGCTTGGTGTCGAAGACATTGAAATTATCCTCCGCGCCCGCCTTCACCTTGCGCCGTTCGCGCATCAGTTCCTCCAGGCTGGCCTGCACGGTGGAGGTGTCATAGGCGTCGTCCACCGCGACCATGATCTGGCTAATGTCGCGGTCGCCGGTGAAGCGGCGCTGCACGAATTTGATCGGCATGACGACGACATCGTCCTGATCGCCAAAGCCGCCTTGTCCGCGCGTCGCCAGCACGCCGATCACCTGGCAGGATACGCCCTTGATCCGCATCCGCTTGCCCACCGGCTCGGCCCCCTGGAACAGGTTGGTGCGCACCGTATTGCCGATGATGCAGACGGCTTTCCCCGCTTCCTCCTCGTCGGGTAGGAACAGGCGGCCGTCCGCCACCTTCCACTGTTGCACCTCCGAATAGGCCGATGTCGTGCCATAGACGGTGGTGGACCAGTTGCTGCCTTCATAGATAGCGGTGCCGCTCGACTGCACCACGGGAGCGACGGCGCGCACGCCGGTCAACTGGTTTTCGATGGCGGTCAGGTCGGCGGGCTTGAAGTCGGGCGGACGCGGCCCACCGCCGCCACGGCCAAAGCCTTGCCCTGGGCGCAGTTGCAGCACATTGGCGCCCAGCGAACTGATCTGTTCGCGCACGGCGGCGGTCGCGCCATTGCCCAGCGTCACCATCGACACGACCGACGCCACGCCGATGATGATGCCCAGCGTCGTCAGAAACGAGCGCAGCTTGTGCCGATTGATCGCGCGAAAGGCGAGGGTGATGGTGGTGCCCAGCATTATGCCGCTACCCCCTGATCGACGCGCTCGACCAGGCCGTCCTTGAAATGGACGATGGTGCGCGCAAACGCGGCCATGTCGCCTTCATGCGTCACCATCAACACGGTGATGCCGCTGTTGCGGTTGAGATCGGTCAGCAATTCCATGATTTCCACCGATCGTTCCGAATCCAGATTGCCGGTCGGCTCGTCGGCCAGCAGCACATCGGGGCTGGTGACGATGGCGCGGGCGATGGCGACGCGCTGCTGCTGTCCGCCGGACAGTTCGGCGGGCGTATGGTCCCACCAGTCCTTCAGGCCCACTTTGTCGAGCGCGGCCATGCCCATGTCATAGCGCGTCTTCTTGTCCTCGCCCCGATAGAGCAAAGGCAGCTCGACATTTTCCAGCGCCGTGGTGCGCGACAGCAGATTGAACCCCTGAAACACGAAGCCCAGATAGCGGCGGCGCAGCAGCGCGCGCTGGTCGCGGTCCAGCGTTTCGACGTGATGCCCCTTGAACAGGAATGTGCCTGCAGACGGCACGTCGAGGCATCCCAATATGTTCATCGTGGTCGATTTGCCGGAGCCGGACGGTCCCATCACCGCGACGAAATCGCCCTGCTGAATGTCGAGGTCGATGCCCTTGAGCGCCTGAAACGCGGTTGCCCCTTCACCATAGACCTTGGTGACGCCGCGCAGCGATATGATGGGGTTGTCGGCCATGGCGGATCAGGTTCCGCTCTGCCGGCCCGTGCCGCGCGTCTCGGTGGCGGGCGCAGGGCCATTCGATGGCGCGACCGGCGCGGTGGCCGGGGCGGCGTTGCCCGAATTGCCCAGCTTGCCGACGCTCGCCGGGCTGCCATCAGCCGCCGGGTTGCGCGGGCGCTCGGGCGCTTTGTCGCGCGCCTTGCCGCCGTTGTTGCCGCCGCCATTGGCATCGCTAGCCTGATCTTCGGCCGGAACCTGCTGACCCGCCGCCAACTGCCCGGTGATGACGCGCATCCCGCTCTTCAGGTCGCCGCCCGTGACGACCGTGCGTGATCCGTCGCTCGCGCCCACCGTCACCTGCACGGCCTTGGGATTGCCGTCTTCGCCCACGACATAGACGGTCTGGCTGCTGCCTGCGCCGATGCTGACCTGACGCTTGGCGCCGCCGCGCCGCATCCGGCCGGGGCCGGGCAGGACGCTGGTGATGCCGCCGCCTTGCTTTGCCGCGCTGGGCTTGAAGCGCAGCGCGCTGTTGGGGACGAGCAGCACGTCATGTAGTTCCTGCGTCACGATGTCTGCCGTGGCCGTCATGCCGGGGCGCAGCGTCTCGTCCTGATTCTGCACCGTCAGCACAGCGGTATAGGCGACCACCGTGCCGGTCGTGCTGCTCGTCGTGCTGGTGGTGGACGAGGTGCTGCTGGCGTTGGAGCCGACATTCACCCGCGTGACCTTCGCCGGGAAGGTCCGGCCGGGGAAGGCATCAACGGCGAAGGTCGCGCTTTGTCCGTCCTTCACCTGTCCCACGTCCGCCTCATCCACCGACACTTCGACTTCCATCTGGGTCAGATCTTCGGCGATGGTGAACAGCACCGGCGCGTTGAGCGACGCCGCGACCGTCTGGCCCGGCTCGATATCGCGCGACAGCACCACGCCGGTCACGGGCGACACGATCTGCGCGATCGACAGATTGGTCTGCGCGCTCGACAGTTGCGCGCGCGATACGTCAACCTGCGCCTGCGCCGACCGCAGCGTGGCGAGCGCGCCCTGATAATTGGCCCGCGCGGTGTCGATCTCGGTCTTGGCGGGCACCTTGCCGCCCGATAGCTGGAACACATTCAATTGCCGGTCCAGCGTCGCCTTGGCCAGCGCCGCCTGCGCCTGTGCCTGCGATACGCTGGCCTGCGATGACGCAACCTGCGCCCGGTTCTGGTTCACGGTGTCGACCAGCCTGCGCGTGTCGAGTTCGGCCAGCTTCTGTCCCTTGGTCACGCGGTCGTTCACATCGACATAGATGGCGGTGATCTTGCCCGACTGTTCGGACCCGACATCGACCTGATTGATGGGCTTGAGGTTGCCGGTCGCCGAAACCGATACGGTCAGGTCGCCGTTGCGCAC
>JAECRT010000035.1:0-15249 GCA_016000085.1 Sphingomonadaceae bacterium | reverse complement strand
AGCTGGGCGATGGCCAGAACCTCGTCGGATTGCGCGGACGCCATGGCGTTGCGCGCGTTCAATAAAGTGGTTTCGCTGGTCGACAGCGTCTGGAAATCGATCAGGCCCGCCTGATACTGGCTGCGGGCGATGATCGCGGCATTGTTCGATGCGTCAAAGGCGATGGCGAACTCCCCCTTGCGCGCGCGGGCGCTGCTCAGCGACGCCATCGCGTTTTCGACATCCTCCAGCGCGGTCAGCACGCTTTGTTTATAGGCAGCGAACGCGCCGTCGGTCGCCGCCTTCTGCGCCCGCACCTGCGACGCGAGCCGCCCGCCATCGAAGATCGTCTGCGCCACATTGGCGAACACGCCGCCGGTAATCACGCTGAACAGGTCGCTGAAAGCGTTCGACGTGGTGCCGATATTGCCGCTGATCCCCAGCGAGGGGTAAAGCTGCGCTTGCGCCACGCCGATCCGCGCGGTTGCGGCGGCCAGCGCGCGTTCGGCGCTGCGCACATCGGGCCGCTGGCGCAGGGTGTCCGCCGGGATGCCCGTGGCGATGTCGGTCGATGCGACCGGAATGGCGGTGGGCGTTTCCAGCGCGCGGGTCGCGTCGCCCGGCGCCTGTCCGGTCAGGACGGCGATGCGGTTCAAACTCCCGCGCAGACTCGCTTCAAGTTGCGGGATGGTCGCTCGCGTCTGCGCCAGTTGCGCCCGCGCCTGTTGCTCGTCGAGCGAGGACACCAGCCCGGCCTGCAAACGCCAGTTGGCGATGTTGTAATTATCCTGCTGGACGCCCTGCGTTTCCTGCGCGACCCGCAACTGCGCCTGCGCCAGTCGCGCCTGCACATAGTTGGTGACCAGTTCGGAGATGATGGTCATCCGCACCGTCGCGAGATCATAGCCCGACGCGGCCAGATCGGCCCGCGCCGCTTCCGACGATCGGGAAAGTTCGCCGAACAGATCGACCTGCCAGCTGGCGTTCGCGCCCAGCGAATAGGTACTCGACCAGTTGCTCGCGCCCGTGCTGATGACGTTGCCGCTGCTGTCGACGCGGGTGCCGCCGCCCTGATTGCGGTAATTTTTGCCGCCGCTGCCCGATCCGCTGATTTGCGGCAGGAAGGCGGCATTGGCCTGGCGCAGGCTCTCACGCGCTTGGCGCAACCGCGCTTGCGCCGACACGATATCCAGATTGTTGGCGACCGCCGCATCGACCAGTTTGGACAGCGCCGGATCGTTCAGCCGGGTCCACCATAGGGCCAGATCTGCTTCGCTGATCGGGGCGCTTGCGCTCTGGCTATAGGCTGCGGGCACGCCCAGCGCAGCGGTTTGCGGCGCGCGATAGTCCGGCCCTGCGGCGCAGGCGGACAGCGTCATTGCGCTCCCGCATATCCAAGCAATGCGATATCGCACCTTTTCCTAGCACTCCGTCATCGTTAAAGGGGCCGCCACGCGCCCCCGCCGTTACAGGGGGGCAAACGTCATTGTCCTGACTGCCGCAGGGTCGTGTACGTCTCAACGACATTTATGTCTCAAAGTGTAACGATAGTGAATCTCAGCGCTTTTTCGGCGCTTCGATCAGGGGATAAGTGATGCGCGCATTTGTTTTTCCGGGGCAGGGCAGCCAGTCCGTCGGCATGGGCAAGGCCTTGGCCGACGCCAGCCCGGTGGCCCGCGAACTGTTTCAGGAGGTGGACGACGCGCTGTCGCATCATTTGTTCCGCCTGATGACGGAGGGGCCGGAGGACCGGCTGACCCTGACCGAAAACGCCCAGCCCGCGATCATGGCCAACGCCATTGCGACGCTGCGTGTGATGCAGCGGGAAGGCGGCTTCAGTCTCGCCGAAAAGGGCGATTATGTCGCGGGTCACAGCCTGGGCGAATATACCGCGCTGT
The DNA here is from genome assembly GCA_016000085.1 of Sphingomonadaceae bacterium. Lineage (GTDB taxonomy): Bacteria > Pseudomonadota > Alphaproteobacteria > Sphingomonadales > Sphingomonadaceae > Sphingobium. The sequence goes on along the minus strand of JAECRT010000035.1, from coordinate 13,372 downwards.
GTGCGGCCGAAGCCTTCGATGCGCCGACCACCGCGCGTCTGCTCAAGCAGCGCGGCTATGCGATGCAGGACGCCGTGCCGGTGGGCGTGGGCGCCATGGCGGCGCTACTGGGGGCGGACATCGACAAGGCGCAGGCCTTGGCCGACGCCGCCGCACAGGGCGAAGTCTGCGCCGTCGCCAATGACAATGATCCCTCTCAAGTGGTCATTTCGGGCCATAAGGGCGCGATCGACCGCGCCATTGCGATGGTGAAGGACCATGGCATCAAGCGCGGCATCCTGCTGCCGGTGTCCGCGCCCTTCCATTGCGAACTCATGCAGCCCGCCGCCGACGTCATGGCAAAGGCGCTGGCGAGCGTATCGCTTTCCGCCCCGCTGTTGCCGGTCTATGCCAATGTGCTGGCCGCGCCGATCGCCGACCCCGATGACATCAAGGCGCGGCTGGTCGAACAGGTCACGGGGCGGGTGCGCTGGCGCGAATCCGTGATGGCGATGTGGGACGCGGGCGTCACCGATTTTGTGGAAGTCGGCGGCAAGGTGCTGGGGCCGATGATCAAGCGCATCGCTCCTGACGCGACCGTGCGCAGCATCATCACGATGAACGACATCGAAGACGCGCTGGGCCAGTTTTAAGGATTGCGCGCACGCTGCGCACAGAACGCATGACGGAGTAGAAAACATGTTCGATCTGACGGGAATGACCGCGCTGGTGACGGGCGCTTCGGGCGGCATCGGGTCCGCCATTGCACGGGCGCTGGCGGCGCAGGGCGCTACGCTCGCGCTGTCGGGCAGCAATGAAGACAAGCTGCGCGCCTTTGCCGCCGAACTGGGCGGCGACCACAAGATATTGGTGTGCAACCTGTCCGATCCCGCCGCCGTCGATGCGCTGGTGCCGCAGGCGGTCGAAGCGCTGGGGGGCAAGATCGACATCCTGGTCAACAATGCCGGCGTCACGCGCGACAACCTGATCCTGCGGATGCGCGACGAGGAATGGTCGCAGGTCATCTCGGTCAATCTGGAAGCCGCCTTCCGCCTCGTGCGCGCAGCGGCCAAGCCGATGATGAAGGCGCGCTTCGGCCGCATCATCTCGATCACGTCGGTCGTGGGCGTCACCGGCAATCCGGGTCAGGCCAACTATGCCGCGTCCAAGGCCGGGATCATTGGCATGTCCAAGTCGCTGGCGTCGGAAATGGCCAGCCGCGGCATCACCGTCAACTGCATCGCGCCCGGCTTCATCCGGTCGGCCATGACCGATGCGCTGAACGACGCGCAAAAGGCCGCGATCAGCCAGCGCATCCCGGCGGGCGACTTGGGGCAGGGCGAAGATATCGGCGCGGCCGTCGTCTATCTCGCCAGCAAGGAAGCAGGCTATGTCACCGGCCAGACGCTGCATGTGAATGGCGGCATGGCGATGATCTGACGATCGGCTGTCCCCGTTCAGCGGGCGGGGACAGCTATCCGCCGATGCCCTCCAGCGCGGTGAAGCGCTGCGACCAGAGCGCACCATAGACCGCCATCCATTGCACCACCGGGGCCAGCCCCTTGGCATGGGCGCTATACCAGGTCTCGCGGCCCGCACGGCGGGACGTCACCAGCTTCGCACGCTTGAGCTTGCCCATGTGGCGCGACACCATCGGTTGCGATACGCCCGATATGGCGGTCAACGCATGGACGCTCTGTTCGCCCTCGCGCACCAGATATTCGAGCAAGGCGCGGCGGGTGCCGTCGGACAGAGCCTTGAACTGGGCGTCGATGGAGGCGCCATGGTCGTTGCTGGATGATGGGTTGGTCATGGTATTCGCATAACCATATGGTTATCATATGGTCAATCGGAACGGCGCCAGGCGCGTCCTTTTTTGCGTTAACCAAAAAAAGTTGGCGGTTCTCATCCGCTGAGTCTTTTGAGTCACACCGCCCTATCTTGAGTCTCGCGCGACTCTTGCGACTCAACATCTTGTGGTTCCCCCCTTCGTTCCGCCGCGCGTTAACCCTTTTCGTGAACATCCGTGCTAAGCCGCTGATCTTGACGGCTGACTCCGGAGGACTCATCGCAGGGCCTTGAAATTACTGGGGGCTATTAAATGGGTGTCATGGAACGCGTCGCGCCGGTGCGGCGGAAGAAGGCAATTGCGCTCGCGCCGGCCCCGGCGATCGAAGCGGATCGCCTGCTGCGCGGCGACTGCATTTCCGAAATGGCCAAGCTGCCCGACGGCTGCATCGACATGATCTTTGCCGACCCGCCCTATAATCTTCAATTGGGCGGCGACCTGTTCCGTCCCGAAGGCGGCCGGGTCGACGCGGTCGATAATGACTGGGACAAGTTCGACACGCTGGGCGCCTATGACCGCTTCACCAAGGCGTGGCTGGCGGAAGCACGCCGCATCCTCAAGCCCAACGGCACCATCTGGGTGATCGGCAGCTATCACAACATCTTCCGCGTCGGCGCGGCGTTGCAAGATGAAGGCTTCTGGATCCTCAACGACATCATCTGGCGCAAGGCGAACCCGATGCCCAATTTCAAGGGCACCCGCTTCACCAACGCGCACGAGACGCTGATCTGGGCCAGCCAGGGCGAGGACGCGAAATACACGTTCAACTACAAGGCTATGAAGACGCTCAATGACGAGTTGCAGATGCGCTCCGACTGGGTGCTGCCGATCTGCGGCGGGCAAGAGCGACTGAAGCGCAACGGCACGAAGGCGCATCCCACCCAGAAGCCGGAATCGCTGCTCTATCGCGTCATGCTGTCCTGCACCAAGCCCGGCGACGTGGTGCTTGATCCCTTCTTCGGCACCGGCACCACCGGCGCGGTCGCCAAGCGCCTGGGCCGCAAGTGGATCGGCATCGAGCGAGAGGACAGCTATATCGAAGTCGCGCTGGAGCGGATCGAAGCCGCGCTGCCGCTCGATGAATCCGCGCTCACCATCATGCAGAGCGCCCGCACGCAGCCCAAGGTCGCATTCGGCACGCTGGTCGAGACCGGCTATCTGACGCCCGGCACGATCCTGCACGACACGAAGCGCCGGTGGAGCGCGACCGTGCGCGCCGATGGGTCGCTTAGCGTCGGGACGGACACGGGGTCGATCCACAAGATGGGGGCCACGCTCCAGAATGCGCCAAGCTGCAATGGCTGGACCTTCTGGCACATCGAGGTCGAGGGCAAGTTGCAGCCTATCGACACGCTGAGGCAGACCTATTTGCTGGCCAACGAACCCTGATGACGCTGCCCACCATCCCCGCCGACGCCCGGCTTTATCTCAAGCCCACATGGTTCGTGCCGACGCCGATCGGCCTGCCCGATGGCGGCGCGGCGCGGATGGGCAATGGGCTGATCTGGTTCCAGGGCTATGAACTGACGGCGTTGCGGGGCCGCGATCGGATCGCGCGCGTGGTCGTGCCGGTCGCCGACTTCGCCGATATGGTCGCCGCGCTGCCCGATCCGCTGGCGCAGCGGGCGCTGCAACTGGCGGCCAACATATCGCTGACCCGCGAACCGCTGGTGCTGGGCGATCGCACGATCCGCTTTGCCGCGCCGCTGGTGATGGCGATCCTCAACGTCACGCCCGACAGCTTTTCCGATGGCGGTCGGCATATGGACGATCCGCAGGGCGCGGCGGACAGCGGCTTTGCCATGGCCACGGCTGGCGCGGCGCTGATCGATGTGGGCGGCGAATCCACCCGCCCGCGCGCCGAGAAGGTGTGGGAAGGTGACGAGATCAAGCGCGTCGTGCCGGTCATCGAGCGGCTGGCGGCGGCGGGCGTCCCGGTGTCGATCGACACGCGCAGGGCCGCTGTGATGGAAGCGGCGCTGGGGGCAGGGGCCAAGATCGTCAATGACGTCAGCGCGCTGGCGCACGATCCACGCAGCATGGAAGTCGTCGCGGCGGCGGGCTGTCCGGTCATCCTGATGCACGCCCCGTCGGCGGGCGACGACCCGCACGACAATCCGACCGGCTATGGCGATGTCGTCGCGGACGTGTTCGATCATCTGGAGGCGCGCATCGCCGCCTGTATTGACGTGGGGATTGCGCGCGAGAAGATCATGGTCGATCCCGGCCTTGGTTTTGGCAAGAGCCTGGCCGACAATCTGGCGCTGGTGAACGGCCTTGCGACCTTTCAGGCTTTGGGTGTGCCGCTGCTGTTCGCGGGCAGTCGCAAGCGGCTGATCGGTGCGCTGTCGAACGAAGCGCCCGCGGCCGACCGGCTGGGTGGTTCGGTCGCGCTGGCTTTCCGCGCGGCGCAGCTTGGCGCGCAGATGGTGCGGGTGCACGACGTCAAGGAAAGCGTGCAGGCGCTGCACCTGTGGCGCGGCCTTGCCGATGCGGGGTTGAGCAGCGTTTGATGGCGGGCGCAGCGCAGCGCTGAAAAACGGCTCTGGCGGGCGTGCTTTTTACGCGGGTATTATTTTACCCGTCAGCAAAACCGCCGAATCTCTTGACTTCAACGGGCCTACCAGTCATTAGCGCCCCACTTCCGGGTGTCGGCAACGGCGCCCGGTTCCTTTTTATTCTGGAGAATTGGCACCATGAAGGCGCTGATGAAGACCACCAAGTCGGCAACCCCGGCGACGGTCGAAAAGAAGTGGATCCTGATCGACGCCGAAGGCCTCGTTGTAGGTCGTCTCGCTTCGACGGTAGCGAATATCCTGCGCGGCAAGCACAAGACCAGCTTCACGCCCCACGTCGATTGTGGTGACAATGTCATCATCATCAATGCGGGCAAGGTGAAGTTCACCGGTCGCAAGCTGACCGACAAGGTCTATTACAAGCACACCGGCTATGCCGGCGGCATCAAGGAAACCACGCCAGCCAAGATCCTGGAAGGCCGTTTCCCTGAGCGCGTGCTTGAAAAGGCGATCGAGCGCATGATCCCCCGTGGTCCGCTGGGCCGTCAGCAGATGCGCAACCTGCGCGTCTTCGGTGGCGCCGAGCATCCGCACGAAGCCCAGAACCCCGAAGTGCTCGATTTCGCATCGCGCAACCGCAAGAACAAGGTGGGTGCATAATGTCCGATAACCGCCAGTCCCTGTCCGACCTCGCGCAGATCGCTGCCGAAGCCGCTGCCGCGCCTGTCGCTGCGCCGGTTGCCGCTGAAGCCGCGCCTGTCGCCGAAGCTGCTGTCGAAGCGCCTGCCGCACCGATCGCACCGCCGGTTTCGACCATGCCGCTGCGTCCGCAGGAAATCGACGGCCTGGGCCGCGCCTATGCCACCGGCCGTCGTAAGGACGCGGTTGCTCGCGTCTGGGTAAAGCCCGGCACCGGCAAGATCACGGTCAACGGCCGCGATCAGGAAGTCTATTTCGCACGTCCCACGCTGCGTCTCGTTATCAACCAGCCCTTCGGTGTTACCGAGCGGAACGGCCAGTATGACGTGATCTGCACCGTGAAGGGTGGCGGTCTTTCCGGCCAGGCCGGCGCGGTCAAGCATGGCATCGCTCAGGCGCTGACCAAGTATGAGCCTGCCCTGCGCAGCGCGGTCAAGGCCGAAGGCTTCCTGACCCGTGACAGCCGTACCGTCGAGCGTAAGAAGTACGGCAAGGCGAAGGCTCGTAAGAGCTTCCAGTTCTCGAAGCGCTAAGCCGCTCGAAACTGCCGATACACAAGAAGGGGCCGGTTTTCCGGCCCCTTTTTTGTTGCGATGACGGGTGTGGGCAGGGAAGTGGCCTCGCCGACCAAGCCTCCGCACCGTTCCTGGCAGCGTAGGCGCGTCCCTGCGCAACCGACCATGCGTTGCCGTTGAGCGTGCAGCGACATTTCGCTGATTTCGGACATGCTATCAGGCAGCGGGTGATGGCGCAGGACAGCGTCGATTTCAGGCGCACAATCCTTTTCTGTCGAAACGCGCGCCGATGCAGCGCGATGGAATTGAAAAGTAAGTCATTGCGCGGGCGTATCGGTGGCAACTCTTTGGCTGGCTGATCCGTTGAATATCCTGAAACCACACAGGAGTAAAGTTCATGGGTGAAGCAACGGACAAGGTGAAGGCCGCTGGCAACAAGGCTGCGGGCGCCATCAAGGAAGGCATCGGCAACGCGACCGACAATGAGCGTCTGGTTGCCGAAGGCAAGGCGCAGAAGGCCAAGGGCACGGCGCAGGATGTGGCCGGTTCGGTCAAAGGCGCGCTCGGCGACAAGATCTGATCTGACGCCATTTCTGCACGACAGGAAGCCCCGCCCTTATCCGGCGGGGTTTTCCTTTTGGGAGAGATAAGCGCGCACGTCGCGGCGCAATTCTCCGGCGCACAGGAACAGGGCGATGACATTGGGGATCGCCATCAGGAAGAAACTGCTGTCGACGATGTCGACCACCCGGCCCAGGTCGATGGCGGCGGCGGGGGGCAGGGCGACGATGTAGAGAATTTTGTAGGTCCATTGCGCCCTTGGCCCATGACCGAACAGATAGCCCCACGCTTGAAGCCCGTAAAAACCCCACGCCACCAGCGTCGAATAGGCGAAGAGAAACACGACCACCGCGAGCAACCAGGGAAACCAGGGCGATACCTGGGCAAAGGCGGCCGAGGTGATGGCGATGCCTTCCAGCCCGCTATTCCATGTGCCTGCCGCAACCAGCGCCAGCCCGCCGAGCGCACAGACGATCATGGTGCCGAGCAGGGGTTCGAGCAGGGCGACCAGACCTTCCGATACAGGATGCTGCGTTCGGGCAAGGCTGTGCGCCATGACGGCCGATCCAACGCCGGCTTCACTGGCGAAGACCGCGCGGCGCATCCCTGCGACGAAAGCGCCCACTGCGCCGCCGGTTGCGGCCTGTCCGTTCCATGCGCCATCCCAGATGAGCGTGAAGGCGTGCGGCACATCGGCCGCGTGCAGGATCAGGATCGCGGCGACGCCGATCAGATAAACCGCGACCTTGAGCGGGGTGAGCCGCTTGGCGACTTCGCCCAGCCACGCCGCGCCGCCCAGCGTCACCAGCGCGACCGCCCCGGCGAGGAAAAAGCCATAGCCCCAGCCATTGGTCAGCCCGGTGACGACCTTCACCTGCGCGAAGCTCTGGTTCACCTGGACCATCGGAATCGCGCCGAACAACGCGAAGAAGGCATAGGCGCCGCCCAGCGCGAGTCCCAGCTTGGGCCAGCCGCGCGCCGTGCCCACGGCCTTGAGCACATACATCGGCCCGCCATGGGCATGGCCGCGCGCGTCGAACACACGATATTTGAGGCCCAGCGTCACTTCTGCCATCTTCACCGCCATGGCGAACCAGCCGATCACGAACATCCACAATATCGCGCCCGGCCCGCCCATGGTCAGCGCCACGGCGACCCCGGCGATATTGCCCAGGCCGATCGTGCCCGACAGTGCGGTGGACAGCGCCGCCCACTGGCTGACATCGCCCTTCGCTTCGCCATTGGCGGGCTGGGTGCGCAGAATGCGGAGCGCGCGCCCCACCTGCGTCACATTGGGAAAGCCCAGCCAGACGGTGAAGAACAGCATCGGCAAGGCGAGGTAGAGCACGATCAATTCGATCTGTGTCCCGGCCAGCGGCACTTTGAAGAATATCGTGTGCGACAGCCCGTCGACGAAGGCGTTGAAGCGTTCCATTTTGCCTCGATGCAGTCGGACAGGTGGATTGTCGATCAAAGATTGCTATGGGCGGGGAAGCAAATAGTCTGCGATCCAGATATGCGAGGGGCGTGTGAGCAGGAAATATTTCGGCACCGACGGGATACGCGGACGCACCAACCGCTGGCCGATGACGGCGGAACTGGCGATGAAGGTCGGCATGGCGGCCGGCACGCATTTCCAGCGCGGCGCCCATCGCCATCGCGTCGTGATCGGCAAGGATACGCGCCTGTCGGGCTATATGGTGGAAAATGCGCTGGTGGCGGGCTTTACCGCGGTGGGCATGGATGTGGTGCAGTTCGGCCCGATCCCGACGCCTGCCGTCGCTCTGCTCGCCCATTCGATGCGCGCCGACCTGGGCGTGATGATCTCCGCCAGCCACAACCCCTATTTCGACAATGGCATCAAATTGTTCGGCCCCGACGGCTACAAGCTGTCCGACGAGGATGAACTGAAGATCGAGGCGTTGATCGATCAGGATATATCGCTGGCGGAATCGAAGGATATCGGTCGCGCCCGCCGGGTCGAAGACGCGCGTGGGCGCTATATTCATGCCGTGAAGTCCAGCTTTCCCGCCGACCTGCGCCTCGATGGCCTGAAAATCGTGGTCGATTGCGCCAATGGCGCAGCCTATCAGGTCGCCCCGTCCGCGTTTTGGGAATTGGGCGCGACGGTGGTGGCGATCGGGGTCAATCCCAATGGCACGAACATCAATGAAGATTGCGGGTCGACCGCGCCGCTGCTGTGCCAGGAAACCGTGGTGTCGTCGGGCGCCGACATCGGCATTGCGCTGGATGGTGACGCGGACCGGCTGATCGTGGTCGATGAAAAGGGCCAGATCGTCGATGGCGATCAGATCATGGCGCTGATCGCGGCGAATTTCGCACGGCAGGGGACATTGCGCGGTGGCGGCCTGGTCGCGACGGTCATGTCGAACCTGGGCCTTGAACGCTTTCTGACCGGGCAGGGCATAGGGCTGGAACGCACCAGCGTAGGCGACCGCTATGTGCTGGAGCGTATGCGCAGCGGGGGCTTCAATGTCGGCGGCGAGCAGTCGGGCCATATGATATTGTCCGATTATGGGACAACGGGCGATGGCACGGTGGCTGCCTTGCAGGTGCTGGCCGCGCTGGTCCGGTCGGGCAAGCCCGCCAGCGAGATATTGCACCAGTTCGATCCGGTGCCGCAGTTGCTCAAAAATGTCCGCTTTTCCGGCGGAAAGCCGCTGGATCACGTCGATGTCCAGCGCGTCATTGCGCAGGCTGAGGCGGAACTGACAGGCGTGGGCCGTCTGGTCATCCGTCCGTCCGGCACCGAACCGGTCATCCGCGTGATGGCCGAAGGCGACAGTGCGGATCAGGTCAAGGACGTCGTGGAACGGATCTGCGCGGCGGTGGAGAAGGCGGCGGCATGAGCTTTGCCCGGCCGATGGAGTGCGAATATGCTTGAGATGCGTCCCGATTGCGAGCGTTGTGGCGTGGATTTGCCCGCCGATGAGCCCGGCGCGTTCATCTGTTCGTTCGAATGCACGTTCTGCGCCCCCTGTACCGAGGCGCTGGACGATCGCTGCCCCAATTGCGGCGGCGAATTGATGGATCGGCCGACGCGCATGGGCAAGGCGCTGGCGGGCAACCCCGCCTCGACGGAGCGCAAGTTCAAGGAATGACCATCGCGCGCATCCTCATTATCGCCGGTTCCGACAGCGGTGGCGGCGCGGGCATTCAGGCGGACATCAAGACCGTCACCATGCTGGGCGGTCACGCCATGACCGCGGTTACTGCCATCACCGCGCAGAACACGCTGGGGGTGCAGGGCGTGCATCCGATCCCGACCGACATGGTGCTGGCGCAGATGGAAAGCGGTATCGGCGACATCGGCGTCGATGCGGTGAAGATCGGCATGATCGGTTCGGCGGATACGGCGGCGGCGGTGGCCGATCGGCTTGCGCGACTGGACGGCGTGCCGATCGTTTTCGATCCGGTGATGGTCGCGACCAGCGGGTCGGTGCTGGCCGACGGCCCGACGATTGCTGCGTTCGAGCGGCTGATGCGGGTCGCCACCGTCATCACGCCCAATCTGCCCGAACTGGAGGCATTGACCGGCCTGACCATCGCCGATCTCGACGGGCTGGAGGCGGCCGCGCAAGCGCTACGTCAACGCACGGGCGCAGTCATCATGGCAAAGGGCGGCCATTTGCCGCAGCAGGCCCAGGATGATTGTCCGCTGATACATGACCTGCTGATCGATGAAGATATGGTCGCCGAATATGCGATCCAGCGGATCGAAACCCTTCACAGCCATGGCACGGGTTGTACATTGGCCAGTGCGATTGCCGCCGGGCTGGGTGCGGGCCTGTCGCTGGGTGATGCCGTCGATCGGGCAGAAGCGTTCGTCGCGGCGGCGCTTAAAGCGACGCCGGAGTTGGGGCAGGGGCATGGCCCAATGGGACATGCGCTGGGGCAGACGCCTTTCTATCATCTGCTCGCTGCGCAGGGGGACGATGGCTGGGATGCGGCGGCAATCGCAGCGCGCTATTCCGACCATGCCTGATTTCTCGCATGAGCTGATCCACCATCCCGGCCTCGTCGCCGGGGTCGATGAAGCGGGGCGCGGGCCGCTGGCCGGACCAGTGGTCGCCGCTGCCGTCATCCTGCGGGTGGAGGATTGCCCCGACGGCCTCAACGACAGCAAGCAATTGACCGCCAAACGGCGCGCGACCCTCGAACCTGAGATCAAGGCGCGGGCGCTGTGCTGGGGCATCGGAATCGCGTCGGTGGAGGAAATCGACAGCCTGAACATATTATGGGCGACCATGCTGGCGATGACGCGAGCGGCCCAAGCGCTGTCGCAGGAGTGCGCGCACATTCTGGTCGACGGCAATCGCTGCCCGCAATGGCGCTGGCCCTCGACGGCCATCGTCGGGGGCGACGCGCTGTCCCTGTCGATCGCGGCGGCCTCCATCCTGGCGAAGGAAGCGCGCGACCGGATGATGGTGGAGGCGGCGCAGGCCCACCCCCATTATGGCTGGGAAAGCAACAAGGGCTATGGCAGCGCCGTGCATCTCAAGGCGTTGCGGGACCATGGCCCGACGCCCCTGCACCGGCGCAGCTTCGCGCCCGTGGCGCAACTGGTCCTGCTGTAAGGGCGGCCTGTCCCAAGTCGGGACCGCTGCGGTGAAGCGCGCGCGGGCAGGGTGGCGCTGGCGCAACTTGTAGTTAAAAAAGCCTTTATGCGCGCCTCCCGCTTTCTCATGTCCGTTCTGCTCCTGCCTGCCTTGCTGATCGGCGCGGCGTCGGGCGCTTCCGCCGCGCTCACGCCCGGCGATGCGCCATTGGGACCGGGCGGGTTTCGCTGGCTGGAACAGGGCGGGGATGGCGGGCCGCTCTACATGGTCATCAGCATCGAAAAGCAGATGGTGCATGTCTATAATGGCGACCGGCTGATCGGTATGGCGCGGGTGTCGACCGGCAAACAGGGTCATCGCACCCCGACCGGCGCATATCCGATCCTGCAAAAGCGGCAATGGCACCGCTCCAATATCTACAGCAACGCGCCCATGCCCTTCATGCAACGCCTGACCTGGACCGGCATTGCGCTCCATGCGGGGCATGATCCGGGCTATCCCGCCAGTCACGGCTGCATCCGGCTACCCTACGCATTTGCGCGACAGCTCTTTGCGCTGACGCAGATCGGCACAGTGGTCGAAGTGACGCAGGGGCGGCTCAATCCCGCGCTGATGCTGGATTCGCTGGTGCTGAGCGATCCGGGCAGCACGGTGGTGACCTTTACCCCCGGCGCGACGGGGCAGGATATGGACCGCGCGCCGATGCTGGAAATAGATCCGGCTATTTATGGCGTGTGGGCGCGGCGATAGCGGCAAGGCGGGGAAGGATGGTCGATGCAGGCGACGAGCGGAATTCCGGGCCATATGTCCCGCCGGTCGCTGGCCGTCGCGGCGCTTTCGACCATAGTGGAATGGTATGATTTCACCCTCTATCTCTATCTGGCGACACTGTTGCCCCGCACCTTCTTTGGCGGTGGGGCAGTGGCGCTGGGCGATACGCTGGCGGGATTTGCGCTCGCCTATCTGATGCGGCCGCTCGGCGCGATCGTCTTTGGCCATATCGGCGATCGCTACGGCCGCCGGGTGACGATGCTGGCGTCGATGGCGATGATGACGGGCGCGATGCTCGCGACGGCGCTGCTGCCGACCTATGCGCAAGTGGGGTCGGCGGCGGGATGGATGTTGATCGGTCTGCGCTGCCTGATGGCCTTCTCCGTCGGGGGCGAATATACCGGCGTCGTCGCGTATCTGATGGAAGGGGCGCCGTCGGATCGGCGCGGTTTCGTCACTTCGCTCGCGTCGGCGGCCAGCGAGATCGGCGCGCTGCTGGCGGCGGGCGTGTCGGCGGTGACGGTCGCGTCGATGGATGGCGAGAGTCTGGAACATTGGGGCTGGCGCATCCCGTTTCTGGTCGGGGCGGGGCTGGCGGGCCTCATTCTGCTGGCGCGCTCGACCATGGAGGAATCGCAGGATTTCGTCCGGCAACGGGCGCAGGGCAGCATCCCGCGCAACCCGTTGCGCCATAGCCTGCGCCACCACCGCGTGGCGATCGGTCGTGGCTTCGCGATCTCGGCGCTGGGGTCGATCACTTATTATGTCGGCATTACCTATGTTCCCAGTTTCGTCACCAGCGTGGGCGCGATGGGGGAAGGGCGCGCGCTGTGGCTGTCAACGCTGGCGGCGCTGGTCGTGGTGGGTATCACCCCCCTTGTCGGAATGTTGGCCGACCGGGTGGGGCGCAGGCCGGTGTTGCTGTTCCTGGCGGGGGGCAGCGTGCTGTTGCCGATGGCAATGTTCCTGCTGATGATGCAGGGGACAGTCGGCATGGCGCTGGCCGGCGCGGTGGTGCTGGCCTGTCTGGGCGGAGCGGTCAGCGCGGTAGGCGCCGTCACCACGGCGGAGCAGTTTCCCGGCGAAGGGCGGCTGAGCGGTCTGGCTTTTGGCGCGACGATGGCGACGGCGCTGTTCGGTGGCCTGACGCCATGGCTGGCGCATATGCTGATCGAGCAAACGGGATGGGCGCTCGTTCCCGGCGCGATGATCGCGCTGGTCGGGCTATGCGTGCTGCCGGTGCTATGGGCCTTGCCGGAAACCGCGCCGCCTATTTTGAGATCACGAAAAACGGCCGATCCGTCGCCGGACCGGCCGTTTTCCTGATGACGGGCTGAATTACGCGGCCTGCGCTTCTTCTTCGCTCGCGGGCAGGCGGATCAGGTAATCGAAGGCCGACAGGGCCGCCGTCGATCCCGCGCCCATGGCGATCACGATCTGCTTGTAGGGCACGGTCGTGCAATCACCCGCCGCGAAGATGCCCGGCTGGCTGGTTTCGCCGCGCGCATCGATCTCGATTTCGCCACGGGGCGACAAAGCGATCGCGTCCTTCAACCATTCGGTGTTGGGGACCAGGCCGATCTGGACGAAAATGCCTTCCAGTTCGATGTCATGCTCGGTGCCGCTGTTGCGGTCCTTGTAGGACAGGCCCGTCACGCGCTCGCCATTGCCGTCCACCCTGGTCGTCAGCGCCGAGGTGATGACCTTGACGTTGGGCAGGCTGGCGAGCTTGCGCTGGAGCACCGCGTCGGCGCGCAATACGCTGTCAAATTCGATCAGCGTGACATGAGCGACGATGCCGGCCAGGTCGATGGCCGCTTCGACGCCGGAGTTGCCCCCGCCGATCACCGCCACGCGCTTGCCCTTGAACAGCGGGCCGTCGCAATGGGGGCAATAGGCCAC
>JAECRT010000034.1:18643-32495 GCA_016000085.1 Sphingomonadaceae bacterium | reverse complement strand
AGCTCAGCTGGGAGAGCGCCTGCATGGCATGCAGGAGGTCAGCGGTTCGATCCCGCTAGGCTCCACCATTCTTATAGATATGCGTGACCGTTGCGGCGGTCATCGCATGATCCATTGAAGCGACCGATAGGCCGCAAAGATGGGGCCTTAGCTCAGCTGGGAGAGCGCCTGCATGGCATGCAGGAGGTCAGCGGTTCGATCCCGCTAGGCTCCACCATTTCTACCGATAGCGAACGCCCGATAGGCTGTCTGAACAGTCCGTTTTATGCTGGCCATTCCATGCCGATCGATGGCGATCAGGCGACCACTTTCAACTGCATCGCGCAAGCGCCCGTGCCATAGCTGGGGTCGGCTGCCCCGATATCGGCGAAGCCCAGCGCTCGCCAGAAGCTGTCAGCCCCGCCGACCGCGATCAGCCGGATTTCGCTCATGCCGATCCGCATCGCGTCCGCCCTGACGATAGCGAGCGCCGCGCGCCCGGCGCCACTGCCACGCGCTTCGGGCATCAGCGCCAGATCGTGAAGATAGAGGCAGTCTGCGTCCACCGGAATCGCGTCCAGCATGTCGTCGAGCTTGGGCGGCTGCGCCGCTAACCAGGGATGGGCAAACAGATAGCCTGCTGCTTCCCCCTGCACCTCGAACAGGAAGCAGCCCGAAGGATGGAGCGCCAGCTTTTCCGCATAGACCGCCTGCGCCTCGGTCAGTACGCCATGAATGGCGTCGGACATGGCCTTGACCAGAGGCAGGTCATCCTGCCGCATCGGTCGCCACGCGGGCGCGCCATGCGTCATCAGGCCACCGACACGAAGCTGTCCATCACACGCTTGCGCCCGGCCGTCTCGAAGTCGATTTCCAGCTTATTGCCTTCGATCTCCGCGACCATGCCATAGCCGAATTTCTGGTGAAACACGCGCAGGCCCACGCTCATGTCGCTGCGCCCCTTGTTGCCGATCGAGATCGCGGCCGTCCGCGCCTCGACGATGCGCACCGGCTCGCGGCTGAACTGCCCCGACGATTGCGCCCGTTGCCAACCCGGCCCGCGCCCGTCGCCGCGCTGCACATTGGCGAAGGGATCGGTATTTTCCGACCAGTTGGCCCGCCACAGCGACGCCCCGCCGCTCATGCTGCTTTCCGCTTCGACATGCTCCGGCGGCAATTCGCCCACAAAGCGGGACGGGATGGAACTGGTCCACTGCCCATAGATGCGCCGATTGGCGGCATGGAGGATGGTGCAAAGCCGCCGCGCGCGCGTGATCGCGACATAGGCCAGCCGCCGTTCCTCCTCCAGGCTGTTGAGGCCGCCTTCGTCCAGCGCGCGCTGCGACGGGAAGATGCCTTCCTCCCAACCGGCCAGAAACACTGTGTCGAACTCCAGCCCCTTGGCGGCGTGGATGGTCATGATCGTGACCTTGGCCGTCTCTGCCTGGGCCTCATTATCCATAACCAACGACACATGTTCCAGAAACGCACCCAGCGTCTCATATTCCTCCATCGCGCGCGCCAGTTCGGACAGATTCTCCAGCCGTCCTGCGCTTTCGGTGCTCCGTTCGGCCTGCAACATGGCTGTATAGCCGCTTTCGTCCAGTATCTGCCGCGCCAGCTCGGCATGGGGCAGGGTGGCCGCCCGGTCGCGCCATCGCGCCAGATCGCCGATGAAATTGCCCAACGATCGTCGCGCCTGCGGTGTCATTTCGTCAGTATCGAGTATCCGCGCTGCCGCCAGCGCCAGCGGAATACCCTCCGCCCGTGCCAGTCGGTGCAACTTCTCCACGGCTTTGTCGCCCAGGCCGCGCTTGGGCATATTGACGATCCGCTCGAACGCCAGGTCGTCGGCAGGTTGGTTGACCAGCCGCAGATAGGCCAGCGCATCGCGGATTTCCGCCCGCTCGTAGAAGCGAAAGCCCCCCACGATGCGATAGGGCAAGCCGATCTGGATGAAGCGATCTTCGAACTCGCGGGTCTGGTGCTGGGCGCGGACGAGAATCGCGACGTCATCATATGACCCGCCGCGCCGCTCGACCGCCTCAATCTCCTCACCGACGCGGCGCGCTTCTTCCGGCCCGTCCCATATGCCGACCACGCGCACTTTCTCGCCCACGTCGATATCGGTCCACAACGTCTTGCCCAACCGGTTGCCATTTTCGGCGATCACGCCAGACGCCGCACCCAAAATATGCGGCGTGGAGCGATAATTCTGTTCCAGCCGGATGATCGTCGCGCCGGGAAAATCCTTTTCAAACCGTAGGATATTGGCCACTTCTGCGCCGCGCCATGAATAGATGGACTGGTCGTCATCGCCCACGCAGCAGATATTCTTGCGCGTCTGGGCGAGCAGCCGCAGCCACAGATATTGGCTGCTGTTGGTGTCCTGATATTCGTCCACCATGATATATTTGAAACGCTCTTGATATTGCTCCAGCACATCGCGATGCCGTTTCAATATGGTCAGAACATGCAGCAGCAAGTCACCGAAATCACACGCATTTACTGCGCGAAGTCGCGCCTGATAGGCGGCATAAAGCTTTTGCCCTTTGCCATTGGCATAGCCTTCGCTTTCGCCCGCGCCGACATCCTCCGGGATCAGCCCTTTATTCTTCCATTGGTCGATCAGGCCCGCCAGTTGGCGCGCGGGCCAACGTTTTTCGTCAATCCCTTCCGCCTGCACCAGCTGTTTGAGCAGCCGCAACTGGTCGTCGGTATCGAGGATCGTGAAATTGGATTGCAGTCCGACCAGTTCCGCATGGCGGCGCAACATCTTGGCGGCGATGGCGTGAAAGGTGCCGAGCCACGGCATCCCCTCCACTGCGTCACCGATCATTTTGCCCACGCGCGCGCGCATTTCCCGCGCCGCCCGGTTGGTGAAGGTGACGGCCAATATTTCCGAAGGCCAGGCCCGTCGCGTGGCGACGAGATGCGCCAGCCGCGCCGTCAACGCCGCCGTCTTGCCCGTACCGGCCCCGGCCAGCACCAATATTGGCCCTTCGGTCGTCAGCACCGCCTCGCGTTGCGGCGGGTTGAGGCCTTGGAGGTAGGCCGGATCGTTGGGAGAGGGGGCAGGGACTGTCATGGCTGGACAACTAGGCATGGGGTTGGGCCGGGGCAAGGGTGATGGCGCTTGCGGTGATCCGCCATCTATGAGAACAAAAGGCGAATCATGCAAGGGAGCAGAAGCGATGGTTAGCGGACGATGCCAGTGCGGGGCGATCACCTATGAAGCGACTGGTGAACCGGCCTATAGCGCGATCTGCCATTGCACCGATTGCCGCGCCAGTTCGGGCGCACCGATGGTCGGTTGGGCCTTGTTCCCCGAAGATGCCGTGACGATCAGCGGAACGGCCGTTCAATATCGGTCGTCCGAAAATGCGACGCGGCACTTTTGCGGCACCTGTGGCACTGGCCTGTTTTATACCAATCCGGTCGTCTTCCCCAATGCGATCGATATTCAGACCGCAACGTTGAACGATGCGAGCGCCTTGCCGCCGCAGGCGCATGTGCAGATGGCGGACGCAGCGCCCTGGATGGCCAGCGCGCACGATCTGCCCAAGTTCGATCGCTATCCGGAAGAATAATCGGTCGCTAACCCTCCATCCACGGCATGTCCGCCACGCTTCGTCGTGGCGGCAGGAACGGGCGCGTCACGATTCCGGTTCTACCCTTTGCCCACGCGGCAGAACGGGGCGAAGAACATAGGAAAGGATGATCCCGATGAAATCCATCATGCTGGCTGGCGTCGCCATGCTGAGTTTTGCAGCCATGCCCGGCGCGTCACTCGCGCAGCAAATGCCTGCAAGCCAGGCGCCCGGTGATGCGATGGCCCCGCCCCCCGATCCGGCTACGCCCGCGACGCCGTCCGATCCCGGCATGGCCGCGCCTCAGCCGCCTTCGGCACCCATGCCGCCTGCACCCCCGCCTCCGGGGGCAGATCCCAATGCTGGCCAACCGACCGGCGCCGTCCCGGCCGACCCCGGCATGGTCCCCGCACCAGCAGGTGTACCGAAAGATCCAGCCGCGCCGGTCGGCTCATCCGCCAACCCCGTGACCGTCGGCGGCAATGCAACCCCGCCGCCCGCCGAGGCGAAAGACTATCCGGTCTGTTCCAAGACCGTGCAGGACAGCTGCATCAATCGGAGTGAGGCGCGTAAAGGGCGGCGTCGCTGACTGACCGATCCGGGTCGGGCAGGGCGGCGATAATCGCTGCCAGCCCGGCCCGATCGCGGGTGGCATCGTTCAGGTTGTGCGCGTCCAGCACGGCCATGAACGCGGCCGTTGCCTGCGCCAATATTCCCGTCAGACCGCAGGATGGGCGGATGGCGCACGACGCGCAATCCGCCATCCGCATGTCCGGCTCGCTATGCCGGATGACCGCGCCGATGCTGATCTCCTGCGGCATGCGGGCGAGCGTGAAGCCGCCGCCGCGCCCGCGCTGGGTCGCGATGAACCCACCTTGCGCAAGGCTATGCACCACCTTCATCAGATGATTGCGCGACAATCCGTAGGCATCGGCGATTTCGGCAATCGTCGCGCGCGCCGATGGCGTGGCTGCCAGATGGATCAGCACACGCAGCGCATAGTCGGTGTGGCGGGTCAGTTGCATTAGCGCATTCGTATCCGCATCCTTGGCGGCTCAAACATATATTCTGTTTACATCTTAAAAGATGTAAATTAAATACCCCTTATCGAGTCCTTCGAAAGGCGTAATTATGTCCACTTCCCTGTCTCCCGCCACCATCGCGATCGTGAAATCAACCGGTCCCGCCCTGCGTCAGCACGGCCTGGCCATCACGACCGCCATGTACGCCAAGCTGTTTCAGGACGCGGAAGTGAAGGGGATGTTCGATCAGGCGGCACAGGCAAGCGGCGAACAACCCAAGCGTCTCGCCGCCGCTATTCTGGGCTATGCTGAAAATATCGACAAGCTCGGCGCCCTCGACGGCGCGGTCACCCGCATGGTGGCGCGCCATGTCGAAACGGGCGTGAAGCCCGAACATTATCCCAAGGTCGCTGCCGCTCTGCTCCCCGCCATCCGCGAGGTTTTGGGTGAGAATGTCGCGACAGATGCCGTGCTGGACGCTTGGGCGGAAGCCTACGGCTTTCTCGCCAACATCCTGATCGCCGAGGAAGCGGCGGCTTACGAAGCCGCCTGATCCTCGGCCCGCAACAGGGTAAGGCGTGCCTTGCCGACATCGCGCACGACGTCGATGGCAAAACCCTTCACGACCACATTTTCCTTCCGATCGGTTTCGATGCTGATCCAGGTCGCGCCGTTGGTCCAACCCAGACGGGCCAGCTTGTCCAGCGCGACTGGCCCTGCGCCCGTGCCATAGGGCGGGTCCATGAAGATCAGGTCGAGCGGCTTGGGCGCCGAACCCAGCGACAGCACGCTCGAAGCGCGGATGTCGGGCTTGATGCCCAGCCGCTCGCCATTGGCGCGGATTACGTCGATGGCGGGCTTGTCCTGCTCCACGAACAGGCAGGATGCTGCCCCGCGCGAAAGGGATTCAAAGCCGAGCGCGCCCGACCCGGCGAAGAAATCGCCCACGGCCAACCCCTCGAACGATCCGATTCTGCTGGTTAGCATCGAAAACAGTGTTTCGCGCGTGCGGTCGGCGGTGGGTCGCGTGGCGTCGCCCTTGGGCGCGCTCAGCGGGCGGCCGCGCCATTGCCCCGAAATAATTCTCATGCCGTCTCTTTCAGCGTTTTGCGAAACAGGGCCAGGTCATGCTGGCGCACTTCTTCCACGGCCCCTACCGGCAAATCGGCCAGCACGAAGGGACCATAGCTGGTGCGGATCAGCCGGTTGACCTTGAGATCCATATGTTCAAGCACCCGGCGCACTTCGCGGTTCTTGCCTTCGGTCAGCGTCATCTCGATCCACTGGTTACGACCGGTGCGGCGCTCCAGATTGGCCTCGATCGCGCCATAGCGGATACCGTCAATCTCCACCCCGTCGAACAGATCTTCCAGCTGTTGCTGGCTCACCTCGCCAAAGGCGCGCGCGCGATAGGTGCGTGGCACGCCGGTCGCGGGCAATTCCATCTGTCGTTTGAACCCGCCATCGGTGGTCAGTAGCAACAGTCCCTCGGTGCTCATGTCCAACCGTCCGATCGGCATGACGCGCGGCAGGTCCGCGGGCAGGCGATCATAGATGGTCGGGCGCCCGGCGGGATCGCGCTCCGTCGTCAGATAGCCCGCGGGCTTGTGGAACAGGAACAGGCGGGCAGGGGGCGGCGCGGCGATCGCCACGCCATCCACGGCAACGCCATGGAGCGATGCGAGCAGCGTGGCGGGCGTTTCGACCGCTACGCCGTCGATCGTGACGCGGCCTTCCTCAATCATGCGTTCCACTTCGCGGCGCGACGCGACGCCTGCGCGGGCCAGCAGCTTGGCGATGCGCTGTGGCTCGCCCTTGCCTTCGGCGCTGGCGGCGGCGTGAGCGGGATGGGGGTTGGCGGGGTGGGAGGCGCCAGCGCCGGGCTTTTTGAAGCCAGGCTTGCGCGGCGGATATTTTGTCGGCCCGCCACGAAATCCATCGGCGCGGGCGTCACCGGGCCTGCTGCCGGTTTTGGCGCCGGTCTTGGCGCCCGGCTTTGCGCCAAAGCGTGGCTTGTCATCCGACGCGCGGCGAGGGCCAGCGCTACCTTCGGTTTGACCTGGCTTGCCCGGCCCGGTTGGTCGTTTCGGCCCGCCGGGGCCGGACCGGCGTGGCGGCCCTGATTTTTTCGGCGGTTCCAAGGGCGGGTTCCTTTTCATGGGCACTGGCTCTCCCCATATGGGAAAAAGGCCAGCAACAGGGTGAACGGTGCCGTCCCGGCGCTTGGGTGAAGGGGCAGGACATGCTGCTCCGGCAACCCGATACAGGGGCGCGGCGTTTGATCGGTTGCATGGCGGAAACAGGGCGGATCGGCAAATGTTTTTCGGGTTGGTCAAAGGGGAAGGCGCGCGCATATTGCGCCGCAAGGCAATCCGCACCGTGCTGGTGGTGGAGGATGAGCCGCTCATCGCCTTTGATAATGAACATGCATTGACGCAGGCGGGATATCTTATCGCCGCTACGGTCGACGATCATGACCATGCCGTCAGCGTGATCGACGCGGGCGGGGTGGATCTGGTGATCGCCGATGTCGCGCTGCATGGCCCCAAAAGCGGCATCGACGTTGCCCGTCATGCGCAGGCGAAGGGCATGCCCGTGCTGTTCGTGACCGGAAGCTGCCCGATCGACGCGCGCACGCTGGCGCTCGGTTGCCTCGCCAAACCCTATGCCCCGCGTGATCTGATAGCGGCGATCGGCGTGGTCGACGCGATGTTGCGCGGTGTACGCCGACCCAAGTCACCCCCCGGCCTCAGCCTGTTCGATCCTGCCTGATCCCACGCGACGCTTGCCAGCGCGCCGCGAGGCCATATGGTGGCCCGCGACAGACGCATTATGGGGACGCGCGCAGATATGACCGATGCCATTTCGGGCAACCACAGCTGGACAGAGGCGGTGAAGCCCTATGTGGAAAAGGCGCCATTGGCCGCTTTCTTCCTTGGCGTGTCTTCCGGTTTCCCCTTCGCCATGATCGGCGCGAACCTCACGACGCGGCTGGCGCAGGATGGCATCGACAAGAAGGCGGTGACCGCCTTCACGCTGGCATTTCTGGTCTATAATCTCAAATGGCTATGGGCCTGGGTCGTCGATGGCGTGCGCTTGCCGCTGATCGGGCGGTTGGGACAGCGCGTGTCTTGGCTGGTGTTCGCCGGTATATTGGTGATGGCGGCGGTCGCCAATCTTGCGTTCGTCGATCCGACGACCAGCCTCACCCAAACCGCCTATGCGGCCATATTGGTGGGCATGGCGGGGGCGACCTTCGATATCGTCATCGACGCCTATCGCATCGAACTGCTCCAGCCCCGCCAATTGGGGGTTGGTTCTGGCATGTCGCAATATGGCTGGCGGATCGGGTCGGTTGCGGCGGGCGCGCTGGCGCTGGTGCTGGCCGCGCGGGTCGGTTGGGAACTCGCCTATCTGGCCTGCGCGGTGTTCGCACTGCCCGCCATGCTGACCGGCCTGCTGCTGGGTGAACCGGAACGGCATCGCGATCCGATTGCGCGACGCGGCATGGGCGAAGTGTGGCAATCGATCATCGGGCCACTGGCGGAGTTTTTCCAGCGGCGCGGTGCGCTGCTCGTCCTGCTGTTCGTGCTGCTGCACAAGATTGGCGACACGCTGGCGAACCTGACTTTCCGGCTGCTGTTCGACGACATGGGCTACAGCAATGATGAAATTGCGATCTACGACGTCGGCATCGGCTTCTGGGCCTATCTGATCGGCATTTTCGTCGGCGGGATTCTCTATGCCCGGCTTGGCATGAAGCGGTCCGTTCTCATCAGCCTCATCCTGATGTGCGTGTCCAATTTCAGCTTCGCCGCGCTGGCGGAGCTGGGCAAGAGCAATTGGGGCATGGCAGGCGCGATCGGTTTCGAGAATTTCGCGAGCGGCATCGGCGGCGTCACGGTCGTCGCCTATTTCTCCGCGCTCTGCGATCTGCGCTTCACCGCTGCTCAATATGCGCTGATATCGGCGGCGGCCAGCATCGTGGGCCGCTTCCTGACCGGCACGACAGCAGGCGGGCTGATCGAACAGTTCGGCTATGTCGATTTTTACCTGATGACCACGGCGCTGGCCGTGCCGGGCATCCTGCTATTCTGGCTGATGATGCGGGCCGGGTTGATCGACGCGAGCGTGGGCAGCGCGGCGACCGACCCGGGCGATCAACCCGCCGCGTAGAGGTCCAGCGGGCGGCCCAGATCGACATGCGCCTGCGCCACCGCCTGAAGGCAGGTAAGCGCGCCTAGCGCATGGTCATTGCCCAGCAGGCTGCTGACCCGGTCATAGGCGCTGTCGGGATCGCGCAGCGCGTCGCCGGTGGCTTCCATCATCAGCGCCTCGTCGGCGGTCATCCGCGCGCAGCAGCAGGGCGCGACCAGGATCTTGCGGCTCGACGCCCGCGCCAGCTCCAGCATCATCGCCCGCATCAATACCAAAGGCCGACGATAGCTGCGCCCGAACGCGCCCAACATCGCATTGGCGGCATGGGCATCGTTCACGCCTGCTGTCGCCATCCGGCGCATCACGAAGAGGAACAGCCGATTGCCATAGCCGCCAGGGATGGGGCGGGGCAGGTCGATAGGGGAAGTCTCTCCGTAAGCCATAGGATGCGCCTTCTGCGTTGATCTCTGAAACGCAGCCTACGCTATTGCGAGTCAATCGCAAGTCTATTCAGTCGGGCAATTGGGCGTTCAGTCGTAAAATTTCGCCCGCCAGATAGAGGGAGCCGCCAATCAACAGCTTGGGCGCGGGCTGGGCCAGTGCCGCAATCGCCCGAATCGCCGACTCCGGCGCGTCATGCGCGGTGCAACCAATGCCCCATTTCGCAGCGATGGCCGCGAATCGCTCCGGCGGGTGATGGTCATGTCCCGGTACGGGTAACGCATGGATATGCGAGACTCGCCCCGCAAACGGCGCCAGGAAGGACTCGGCGTCCTTATTGGCCAGCATCCCGATCATCAGGTGAAGGGTCTGGCCCTCCAGCCGTTCGGGCGTGAAGAACGCGCCGATCGCCTCGCCCGCGCCCGCATTATGTCCGCCGTCCAGCCAGACGGTCGCCGCTTCCGGCAACAGACGCAGCAACGGACCCTGCTCCAATCGCTGGAGTCGCGCAGGCCAGTGCGCCCATAAAGGCGCAGCCTTCAGCGCCGCTTCCGATAGCGGCACTGCGTTCTGGTGCCGCAACATAGCAAAGGCCAACGCCGCATTCTGCACCTGATGCGCGCCCGCCAGTCGCGGCAACGGCGTGTCGATCCGCCCCTGTTCATCGCGATAATGAAGCCGGTCGCGATAGGTCGCCGCATCCCATCCTTCGCCCTGTCCGATCCATGTCGTGCGCGCGTTCGCTACGGCCTGCATCATCACGGGGAACAGCGATTCGGGATAGCGTTGCGTCACCAGCGGCGCCCCGGGCTTTGCGATGCCCGCCTTTTCCGCCGCGATCTGCATCAGCGTATCACCCAGAAAAGCCTGATGATCGATGCCCAGTTGCGCGATTCCGCATACCACCGGATTGGCTATGATGTTGGTCGCGTCCAGCCGCCCGCCCAGGCCCACTTCGATGATACAGGCATCGG
Organism: Sphingomonadaceae bacterium; assembly: GCA_016000085.1. Classification (GTDB taxonomy): domain Bacteria; phylum Pseudomonadota; class Alphaproteobacteria; order Sphingomonadales; family Sphingomonadaceae; genus Sphingobium. The sequence continues at coordinate 22,331 of JAECRT010000034.1, read as the reverse complement.
CGGGATGTTCGGCAAAGGCCAGAAAGGCAGCAGCGGTCGTCACTTCAAAGAAGCTCGCGCCGACCCCTTCGGCGATATTCAGCACCCGTTCCAGATACCCCGCCAGCATCGCATCGGAAATCAGCGTCCCGCCGATCCGTATCCGTTCGTTGAAACGCACCAGATGGGGCGAGGTAAAGACATGGACGCTGCGGCCATCGGCTTCCATCGCCGCCCGCAGGAAGGCGCAGGTCGACCCCTTGCCATTGGTCCCGGCGACATGAAAAACCGGCGGCAACGCCAGATGGGGATCGCCCAGTCTCGTCATCAACTGGGTGATGCGCTCCAGCCCCAACAGGTCAGCACCGGGCGAAAGCGACCATAGCCTGTCTAACTGGGCCTGCACTTGGCGGTCGTCCGAAACGGCATGGTCGGCCATGATGCGGTCCCCCCGGACGGTTGGATCAGGCGGCGGCGCGCGGCGTCAGATAGCCGATCACCCGCGCCAGCGTATCGCGCAATTCGCCGCGATGGACGACCATATCGATCATGCCATGGTCCAGCAGATATTCGGCCCGCTGGAACCCTTCCGGTAATTTCTCGCGGATGGTGCTTTCAATCACCCGCTGCCCCGCAAAGCCGATCAGCGCATTGGGTTCCGAAATCTGGATGTCGCCCAGCATGGCGTAGCTGGCGGTGACGCCGCCGGTCGTGGGATCGGTCAGCACGACGATATAAGGCAGGCCCGCGGCATGCAGCTTGCGGATGGCGACGGTGGCGCGCGGCATCTGCATCAGCGACAATATGCCTTCCTGCATCCGCGCGCCGCCAGCGGCGGTGAAGATGACATAGGGGCATTTATGCGCGATCGCGTCGTTGACGCCCTGAATGAAGGCCGCGCCTACGCCCATGCCCATCGACCCGCCCATGAAGGCGAAATTCTGGACGCCCATCACCAGCGGCACATCGTCGATCGCGCCGCGCGCGTTGATCAGTGCGTCCTGATCGCCCGTCGCCAGCCGCGCCGCCTTGATACGGTCGGGATAGCGTTTGGAATCGCGGAATTTGAGCGGATCTTCCTGCACATGGGGCGTGGGCAGCAGGATGAAGCCCGCGTCGAGAATATGTTCGAACCGTTCCGACGGGCCGACGCGGCCATGATGATCGCAACGCGGGCAGACGGACAGATTCTCTTCCCACTCCTTGATGAAGATCATCTCGGCGCAGGACGGGCATTTATGCCAAAGCGTTTCGGCGGTTTGCTCCTTCTTGGCGATGAAGGGCAGGGCATTGCGAACGCGGTTGATCCAGCTCATGCGGCTGTCTCCCGAAAAAGAGGACTGTTGGCGTTAAGCGCACCGCGCAGGGTGGCCACGAAATCGCGGACGAAGGGAGCTGCGGCGTCGCCATGGCTGCCGATGATGTCGACAATGGCGGACCCCACGACCACGCCATCGGCAATACGCCCGATAGCGGCCGCCTGTTCCGGCCCGCGCACGCCGAAACCGACGGCGACGGGCAGGTCGGTCGCTGCCTTGAGCCGCTGAACGGCCTGCTCGATCGATGCTTGCGCCGCCTGTTGCTTGCCTGTGATCCCGGCAACGGACACATGATAGAGGAAGCCGCTCGCGCCCTCCAGCACGGCGGGCAGGCGCGCCGCATCTGTGGTCGGCGTTGCGAGCCGGACCGGATGCACACCGGAAGCGCGCAATGCTGGGCCGATCTCACCATCTTCTTCGGGCGGTATGTCGACGCAAATGACGCCATCAATGCCAGCCGTCTTGCACTGGTCCGCAAACCAGTCCGATCCGCGCGCCAGCATCGTGTTGGCATAGCCCATCAGCACCAGCGGCGTATCCGGGTGACGCTGCCGGAAAGCGGCGGCCAGATCGAAGATGTCCTTGGTCCTCGTGCCCGACCCCAGGCTGCGCAAGTTTGCCAGTTCGATGGCCGGGCCATCGGCCATCGGATCGGTAAAGGGCATGCCCAGTTCGATAATGTCCGCGCCACCCGCGACAAGCGCGTCCAGAATGGCGGGCGCATCCGCAACGGTCGGGTCGCCCGCCGTCACGAATGTAATCAGCGCGGCGCGCTGCTGCGCCTTGCAGGCGGCAAAACGGGCGGAAAGACGGTCCCCGGTCATATTATTTGCGCTCACATCTCCACTCCCAGAGCGTCGGCGACGGTGAAGATATCCTTGTCCCCCCGGCCCGAAAGATTGACGACAATTACCTTGTCCGCGTCCAGCGTCGGCGCGATCTGCTCGGCGGCTGCGACGGCATGGGCGGATTCCAGCGCGGGAATAATCCCTTCGAGCGCCGACAGCTTCTGGAAACTCGCCAGGGCCTCATCGTCGGTGATCGGCTTATATTGCACCCGGCCAATCTCATGCAGCCAGCTATGTTCAGGCCCGATGCCCGGATAGTCCAGCCCTGCCGAAATGCTGTGCGCCTCGGTGATCTGGCCGTCCTCGTCCTGCAACAGATAGGTGCGGTTGCCGTGCAATATGCCCGACTTGCCGCCTGCAAGGCTCGCGGCATGCCTGCCGTGCAATCCTTCGCCCGCCGCCTCGACGCCGACCATGGCGACATCCATATCGTCCAGAAAGGGGTGGAACATGCCGATGGCGTTGGACCCGCCGCCGACTGGCGCAATCAGCATATCGGGCAGGCGCCCTTCGGCTTCCATGATCTGGGTGCGGATTTCCTTGCCGATGATCGACTGAAAATCGCGCACCAGTTCAGGGTAGGGGTGCGGACCCGCTGCGGTGCCGATGATGTAGAATGTGTCATGCACGTTCGACACCCAATGGCGCAGCGCGTCGTTCATCGAATCCTTGAGCGTCTGCGACCCGGACGTCACGGGAACGACTTCCGCGCCCAGCAACTTCATGCGGAACACGTTGGGCTTCTGACGCTCGACATCCTTCGCGCCCATGAAGATCTTGCATTCCATCCCGAACAGGGCGGCAACGGTAGCGGTGGCGACGCCATGCTGGCCCGCGCCGGTTTCCGCAATCACCTTCTTCTTGCCCATCCGCCGGGCGAGCAGCGCCTGGCCGATGCAATTGTTGATCTTGTGCGCGCCGGTGTGGTTCAATTCCTCGCGCTTCAGATAGATTTTCGCGCCTTTGCCCGGCTGCGCGTCTGCGCGCAGCGCCTCGGTCAGCCGTCCGGCATAATAAAGCGGATTGGGGCGGCCGACATAATGTTTGAGGAGATGGTCATATTCCTCCTCGAACGCCGGGTCAGCCTTTGCCGCCTTATAGACCTTTTCCAGTTCCAGGATCAGCGGCATCAGCGTTTCGGCGACATAGCGCCCGCCAAATGTGCCGAAATGGCCGGCCGCGTCGGGCTGGCTGCGCAGGCTGTTGGGCAAGGTGCCGGTATGGGCAAGAGTATCGGTCATGGTCATTTCCTGGATATTATGGTGCGTTCGCTTGGCTCAGAGAGAAGCGATCAGCGCCATCGTACCGCGATGCGCGCGACAAGGATGGTCGGCATCAACATTGCGAAACCGCTTTGCAGAAGGCCATGATCTTGTCCACACTCTTGATGCCCGGTGCGCTTTCCACACCAGACGAAACGTCGATCAGCGGCGCACCGGTGATACGGACGGCCTCTGCAACATTGTCGGTCGCCAGCCCGCCCGACAGACCCCAGGGCGCGGGTACGGCCACGCCGCGCAGCAGCGTCCAGTCGAACCGCAA
>JAECRT010000034.1:16963-18543 GCA_016000085.1 Sphingomonadaceae bacterium | reverse complement strand
TTCTCGACCGTGTCGGGGGCAAGGGCGGCCAGTGCCTGAATCTGGTCCGGCTCCACATGGCGCGGACTTTTGGAAAAATGCACGAAGCCAATATGGCTGGCGCCAGCGCGGACGGCAGCGCCCACCGTATCGGCGGTCGACAGGCCGCAAATCTTGATCATGAGTCGGGACATGGCCCGCGCTGTAGCCCCGATCGCCGCGCAAGTCACATCGGCGCATCATGCCGCGGCCCATGTCCCTGCTGGCTCAGGTCCATATCATGCAGCGCGAGCCACTGATCAGCATGCTTGATGCTCGCCGCGCCGAGATAGGCGTCGACTGCCGCCACGATCGCCTCGTCGCTCATCTCCAGCGGGTCAAGAGGCGCGTGCCAGTGCAGGCGGAAATGCGGCCCCTGTGTCCGCGCGAGGTACAAGGGCAGGAACCGGGCCTTCGCCTTGCGCGCCAGCCGCAGTGCGATCGCCATATTGCCCGACACGGGTAAATCGCGACCGAAGCGGGGGAAGAACACCTGCAAATCGCGCCGTTCATCCAGCAGAATGAACAGCGACGCCCGTGGATGGCCAGTCAGATGTTGTAATATGCGCAGCAATGCGCCCTTGCCGGTGATTGCCTCGCCCATATAGCTTTCCCGCGCCTTCCTGAGCTGGGCTGCGGTTTTTGCGTCGGCGGGCGGCGCATAGACGCCCAGTCCCGGCCGGTCGGTCGCCGCCTTGCTGTGCGCGGCGAGCAAGTCCCAGTTGCCGATATGGAGCGACAGCGCCATCAACGGGCGCGGTCCATCCAGCACCGCCTGATAACCGGGGGCATCCTCCACCTCGACATGGGCGTCGTTCACCAGCCGATCGACATTGGCCAGTTCGGCCATCGTCCGCCCCAAATTCACCCAACGCCGGGTCAGTATCGCCTCTCGCTCCGCCTCGGTCCGCTCCGGCGCCAGCAGCGCTAGATTGGCCCGCGCCCGCGCATCGCGCAGCTTCATGCGCGGCCGGGCGACGTGGGCGGACAGCCATCCCCCGATCCATGACGCCAGCGTCGCAGGCAACAGGCGCATCAGCGCAAAGAGAAAGGTGTTGGAGAGCATGGAGGTAGCGTCATACAGCAGGGGCAAGAGCGGTAAAGGGGTGCGGGCGACAAGTGATGATGCTGTGGGTCTGGATCGTGCTTCAGGGGCTGACGCTGGCCGGCGTCGTCAATTATCTGCGTCATCTGCCTATGGAGCGGAAGATCGAGACGCCCGATGGCGTGGTCGTCATCCTGTGCCTGCGCGACGACTGGGATGGCGGCGCGGCGCTGATCGCACGGCTCAAAGCACAGAGCGCGCCCTTCCGTTTGCTGCTTGCCACATCGGGCGCCTGTCCCGCCGCCGACGCGCTGGCGGCGCGTGAAGGCAAGTGGGTGCAACTCGTTCAGGCGGGGGTGGCGGATGATGAGGGGCAGAAGGTTCACAAGCTGCGTGCGGCACTGCGGGCGTTGCGGCCGGATGATCGCTATCTGGTCTTCATCGACGCCGACATAGAGCCGCCCGCGCGCCTCGTCGGGCGACTGCTGTTCCCGTTGGTGCGGGGCAAGGCGGACAT
>JAECRT010000034.1:0-16863 GCA_016000085.1 Sphingomonadaceae bacterium | reverse complement strand
CCGCGCGCCTCGTCGGGCGACTGCTGTTCCCGTTGGTGCGGGGCAAGGCGGACATCACGACCGGCTATCGCCTGCTGCTGCCGGGCGGTGGCGCGATGGCGGCGCTGGTCGGCGCGGTGGAGATGCAACTCGCGACCCTGCCGCGCTTTGCCAGCGGGACGATGCCCTGGGGCGGCGCGATGGCCCTGTCGCGCGAGGTGGCGGACCGGCTGGACCTCGACGGGGCGCTGGCCGGGCGGCTGTCCGACGATATGACCATCGGTCTGGCCGGATGGGGCGCGAAGCTACGCATGCGCCCGGTCCGCGACCTGCTGATCGCCAGTCCGCTGGAGGGACGCGTCCGCGAGCTGCTGGGTTTTGGCGTACGCCAATATCGCCATGTGTTCACCAACAGCGCAGGCATGTGGACGACCGCAACGGCGATCGTGGTGGTGCAGGCGGCAGCTTGGGTATGGGCGCTGGGTTGGGGCGGCTGGCACGCCGTGGCGATCGGCTATGGCGCGGCATGGGCGCGAGCGCTGCTGCGCCGCGCGATAGTGGCACGCGTGCTCGAGCCGGATCAGGCGCGGATCGCCCGGCGCTCGCTGATCTGGGACATGGTCCTGCCATTTGCGGTGACATGGGCGCATCTGGCGGTGCAAATGACGGCGGCGACATCCCGCCGGATCAGATGGGGCGGCTGGGACTATTGGGTCAGGCGCGGGCGCGTGGCGCGCATGGCTCGGGCGGGAAGAGGGTGATGCCGATCGGTTGTCGTCATGCAGTCGCGCAACGCAGGTGAATGCGGCGAGGCGCTGCCGAAAGCTGCGGTTGACCCGGCCAAGGCTTTGATCAACGTGTATGCATGTTCAACAAATTGCTGCTTCTTGTTGCTCTGGCTTTGATCGGTGGATGTGCGGACACCTGCGGAAATACGGTCGTTACCCGAATGCTATCGCCAAATGGGAAGCATGAAGCCATACTGTTTCAGCGTGATTGTGGAGCAACGACAGGTTTCTCCACCCAGATTTCCGTTCTTGAAACTGGAAAATCAGCATCGAATAGTGGCACCGCTTTTGTGGCAGATGACGACCATGGAAAAGCAAGAGCCGGTGATTGGGGCGGGCCATAGGCAGAAATGAAATGGCTTGCAGCCGACAGGCTTCTTATCCGATACGCCGACAAATCCAGGATTTTTGATCGAAGCGAAAATGTTGGAGAGGTTGTAATCTCCTATCAAGCTATCGGCAGCTAATCGGAATTAACAACGATAGGCTGCCTGTCCGCAGAACATCCTTCCTGACCGCAAAGCCCGCGCCTCAGTCCTTCAAAACCCCGCCGGAAACAGATGCGCGCCGTCGTCCCCGATGCGCAGCACGACCTTGCCCGCCACCGCGCTCATCGGCAGGTCGCCATAGAGGTGCGGGAACAGCGCGCCGCCGCGCGACGCTTCCCACCGGATCGCGTCGCCGAACGGGGCCAGGTCGATCATCAGCATGACGAGCCGATCCTGCCCCGCAAAATGCTTCGCCACCGTCTCGGCCGCCTGTTCGCGGGTCGACATATGGATATAGCCATCGGCCAGGTCGACCGGCGCGCCATGGAACACGCCGTCGGCCTTCATCTGGTGAAACTGTTCCGCCGTCAGAACCTTGAAGGCGAACAGGTCTTCGCTCATGCGTCGGCCACATCGCTACCGGTGTCGCCGCCGCCTTCGCTGGCGTCGTCGCCCTCATCCTTTTCCGCGATCTTCGCGGCGCTCACGACATGCTCGTCCTTGGCCACGTCGAACAGGCGCACGCCCGCCGAATTGCGACCGATGACGCGCAGGCTGTCCAGCCCCATGCGGATCAGCTTGGCCTGATCCGTCACCAGCATCAACTGGTCGGCCTGGGTGGCGGAGAAGCTGGCCACGACGCGCCCGTTGCGGGCGATATTGTCGATGTTGGTAATGCCCTGACCACCGCGCCCGGTGCGGCGATAGTCATAGGCCGACGACAATTTGCCATAGCCATTGGCGCAGACGGTCAGGATGAACTGCTCGCCGTCCTTCATGTGGGCGAACATGTCCTGGTCGGCCATTTCGCCTTCCTTCTCCGGCTTCCACGGAGCAAAACGCAGATACTCCTCGCGCTGTTCCTGATCCGCGCCGGAGCGGTGGAGGATGGACAGCGAGATCACCTCGTCATCGCCCTTCAGCGTCATGCCGCGCACGCCGGTGGAAGTGCGGCTCTGGAACTCGCGCACGTCGGTTGCGGCGAAGCGGATCGCCTTGCCCTGCCGCGTGGCGAGCAGGACATCGTCCTCCTCCGTCAGCAGCGCCACGCCAATCAGGCGATCGTCGCTGCCTTCATCGAAGCGCATCGCCAGCTTGCCGTTGCTCGGCACATTGGCGAAGGCGTCCATGCTGTTGCGACGCACGGTGCCGTTCGCGGTGGCGAACATGACGTGCAACTCTTTCCAGCTATCCTCGTCTTCGGGCAGGGGCAGCACGGTGCGGATGGTTTCACCCGGACCCAGCGGGAGCAGGTTGACCATCGGCCGTCCGCGCGTCGCCGGACCGCCTTCGGGCAAGCGCCACACCTTCATGCGATAGACCTTGCCGGCAGTGGAGAAGAACAGCACCGGCGTATGGGTCGACGTCACGAACATTTCGGTGACGGCGTCCTCATCCTTGGTCGCCATGCCCGAACGGCCCTTGCCGCCACGCGCCTGCGCCCGGAAACTTTCGAGCGGCGTGCGCTTGATATAGCCCTGCACCGTGACGGTGACGACCATCTCCTCGCGCTCGATCAGGTCTTCGTCCTCGATCCCGTCGGCGGCAGCGGTGATTTCCGACAGGCGCGGCGTCGCGAACTCGCGCTCGATCGCCTCGAACTCCTCGCGCATCACGGCATACAGCTTCACCCGGTCGCCCAGGATCGCCAGATAACCGGCGATCGCATGGGCGAGTTCGGACAATTCCTTGCCGATTTCGTCGCGGCCCAGCGCCGTCAGTCGGTGCAGACGCAGGTCCAGAATAGCGCGGACCTGAATGTCGGACAGTTTGTAAAACTCGCCCGCAATTTCCGTATCGATGGCCTCGACCAGCCGGATATATTGCGCGATTTCGCCGATCGGCCATTCGCGCGTCAACAGCTTTTCGCGCGCTTCGGCCGGGCTGGACGAACCCCGGATGATCCTGACCATCTCATCGAGGTTGCTGACCGCAACGACCAGGCCCAGCAAGATATGCGCCCGGTCGCGCGCCTTGTTCAGTTCGAACTTGGTGCGGCGGGTGATGACCTCTTCGCGAAACTTGACGAACGCTTCGATAATCTCGCGCAGACCCAGCAATTCGGGGCGGCCGCCGCGAATTGCGAGCATGTTGGCCGGGAAGCTCGATTGCGCCGGGGTGTTGCGCCACAACTGGTTCAGCACGACTTCGGGCGTGGCGTCGCGCTTCAGGTCCATGACGATGCGCACGCCTTCGCGGCTCGATTCGTCACGAATGTCGCTGATGCCTTCGATCCGCTTGTCCTTGGCGGCTTCGGCAATCTTTTCGACCAGGCCGTTCTTGCCGACCTGATAGGGGATGGCGGTCAGGACGATCGACTGGCGATCGCCGCGCCCTTCCTCGACCACATGGCGCGAGCGCATCATGATGGAACCGCGCCCGGTATGATAGGCGCTGCGAGCGCCCGACTGGCCCAGAATCAGCGGCGCGGTCGGGAAATCGGGACCGGGCACGATGGCGATCAGTTCGTCCGTCGTTATGCCGGGATTTTCGATATAGGCGAGGCATGCGCGCAGCACTTCGCCCAGATTATGCGGCGGGATGTTGGTCGCCATGCCGACCGCGATGCCGCCCGCGCCGTTGACCAGCAGGTTGGGGAAGCGCGCGGGCAAAACCTGCGGCTCGCTTTCCGAAGCGTCGTAGTTGGGCGTGAAATCGACGGTGTCCTTGTCGAGATCGTCCAGCAGCGCGGTCGCCACCTTGGCAAGGCGCGCTTCGGTGTAGCGCATCGCGGCTGGCGGATCGGGGTCCATGGAACCGAAGTTGCCCTGACCATCGATCAGCGGCACGCGCATCGACCAGTCCTGCGTCATGCGCGCCAAGGCGTCATAGATCGAACTGTCGCCGTGCGGGTGATATTTACCCATCACCTCACCGACGAGGCGCGCGGACTTGCGATAGGGACGGTTGTAAACGAAGCCCGATTCCTGGGCCGAAAAGAGAATGCGGCGATGCACCGGCTTCAAACCGTCGCGCACATCGGGCAGCGCACGGGACACGATGACCGACATGGCATAGTCGAGATAGCTCGCCTTCATCTCGTCTACGATGGAGATGGGGCTGATGTCCGAAGGGTCGGCGAGGGCGGTCTCGTCGGTCAATGCGATTCTCTTTTTTGGAAAGACAAAATTGTTGCCGCAGCCCTAGCTCAGCGAAACAAATCTGTCACCCCTCGCGCGCAGGCGCGCGCCTGCGCGTGCAGAGCCAAGCGGTGAGGGGGGCTATGATCGTGTTGCGGGAACGAAGGGCGCGCATGACAGTTGCAAAATCCGCCGATATAGGCTTGTTCAAAGCCCATTCACGCGCCGACCCCTAATCGGCGCTCAACCATCAAAGGTCGCCTGTGGTCCCCCGCCAGGCGCGTAAAGGAGATGAGGATCATGCGTTTTGTTACCCCGGTGGCGCTCGCGCTGACTCTGGCGATGGCCGGTGGCGCGATCACCGCGCCCGCCTTCGCCGCCAAGAAGGAAGAGAAGAAGGCCGGTCCCAAGCTGAACGTCTCGCCCGAGGTCATCAAGGCGCTTCAGGTCGCGCAGAAGGCTGCCGAAGCCCAGGATTGGGCCGCTGCCAAGGCCGCACTGGCCGACGCGGACAGCAAGTCGAAATCGAACGACGACAAATATCAGACCGGCGCGATCAAGCTCAACACCTCGATCGGCAGCAAGGACAGCGCGCTTCAGAGCGAAGCGCTCAACCAGATGCTCGACAGCGGCCTGACCCCGCCTGAACAGGCTGGCCAGTTCAACGCGATCGCCGCCGATCAGGCGATGGCCGCGAAAAATTACGACGTCGCGATCCAGCGCGGCGAAGCGGCGCTCGCGGCGGGCTACAAGCCCGAAGCGGTCCAGCCGACCATCGCGCAGGCCTATTTCGGCAAGGCAGGCACGAGCAGCGCTTCGGCCGAACCGGCACGCGGCTTCAACCAGAAGGGCCTTCTCGCGCTCAAGGCAGGCGCCGACGCGATGAAGGCGGCGGGCCAGCAGCCCCCGGCCCAATGGTATGCGATCGGCGTGAGTCGCGCCGAAGCGGCCAAGCTTCCCGAAGTCACCGAATGGGCGAAATGGGCGTATCAGGCGGAACCCAGCGGCGCCAACCTGCGGACGCTCGTTCGCCTGTTCCAGCGCGCTAATCCCAACATCTCCAACCGTGAAAACCTCGACGTGCTGCGCCTGTTGGCGGCGTCGGGCGGCCTGGTCGTTGCGGTGGACTATCTCGAATATGCCGAAACCGCCTCGAAGCTGGGCATTTACGGCGAAGTGAAGTCGTCGATCGACGCGGGCCGCGCCAAGGGCGTCGTCAGCGCCACGCAGGGCGGCGAAACCTATCAGGCGGCAGTCGCCAAGATCGCGGGCGACAAGGGCACGCTGGGCGCGGCCGAAGCCGACGCGAAAAAGGCCGCCAATGGCAAGATCGCAGCGGCCACCGCCGACGCCTATATGGGCTATGGCGACTATGCCAAAGCGGCCGCCATGTTCGAACTGGCCAAGCAGAAGGGCGGCGTCGACGCCGACGAAGTCTCCACGCGCCTCGGCATCGCCAAGGCGCTGGGCGGTGATATGCCCGGAGCCAAAGCGGCTTTCCAGTCGGTGCAGACCGGCTCGCGCAAGCAGATTGCCGACCTGTGGCTGGCCTATATCGGCACCAAGGGCGCCTGATACAATGTTACGCGCCGCCGCCGGTCGGGTGGCGGCGCGTTTTTCGATACGATGATGATCGGCTTGCCGCCGATATGCGATGCGATGGGGAGGCCTGAACAGGCGATGCGGGGATTTCACACATTGGCAGGCGGCATGACGCTGGCCCTGACCGCCATGGCGCTGGCCGCCACGCCTGCGCTGGCCAAGAAGAAGCCGGTTGTGGCCGGGCCGCAGATCGCCATGTCCGACGGCTTCCGCGCCAGCGTGCAGGCCGCGGAAACCGCGCTCACCGCGCGCGACGCGACCACGGCAGGCGCACGCATCGCGGCGCTCTCGCCCACCAATGATTTCGAAACCTATGTGACGGCGGGTATGCGGTTCCAGCTTGCCGAACTGCGCCACGACGCACAGGCGCAGCGGATCGCCCTGACGGATCTGTTCAAGACGACCTCGCTGCCTGCCAACGACGCGCCGCGTCTGCGCTATGTCGCGGGCTATCTGTCCTATGTCGTGGGCAATTATGACGATGCGACGGCGCAACTCGATTACGCCAAGACGCTGGGCTATGACGGCATGGACGCCCTGTTCCTGCGCGCCGACATCGCCCTGCGTCGCAACAAGCCCAGGGACGCCCAGGTCTATGTGCAGGAAGCGCTCGCCCGCCAGCGCGCTTCGGGCAAGCCGATCCCGCTCGCCTGGTCGGACCGGGCCATCACCATGGCCTACAAGGCTGGCGATTGGGTCGAGGTCGGCCAGCTCTATCGCGAGCGGCTGGCGCAAGCGGGCGCGCGCGAGGAATGGCGCTCGGCCCTCACCAATTTTCTGACCGCCGCCAGCGTCGATCCCCAGCTTCAACTGGACCTCTACCGGCTTCAGGCCGCCAATGGCGCGATGGCCAGCGAGCGCGATTATCAGGCCTATGCCCAGCTTGCCGACAAATCGGGCTATGCCGCCGAAGCCAAGTCGATCATCGAAGCGGGGCGCAAGGCGGGCAAGCTGACCGCGACGCAGGCCGTCACCAGCCAGTTGCTCAAGACCGTCACGCCCAAGGCGACCAAGGAAATCGCCGCGCTGCCCGCACAGGTCAAGAAAGCGGCGACAGCGGCGAACGGCAAGGCGGCGATGGACGTCGCCGACGCCTATTTCTCGCTGGGCCAGTTTCCGCAGGCCGCCGAACAATATCGCCTCGCGCTGACCAAGGGCGGCGTGGACGCAGGTCGCGTCAACGCCCGCCTGGGCATCGCCTTGGCCCGTTCAGGCGACCTGCCCGGCGCACAGGCTGCCTTGGCACAGGCCAGCGGCAACTGGCTCCCGGTCGCGGGTTTCTGGTCGGTATGGGTCCAGCAGCAGAGCCAGAAGACGGCGTAACGATTTGTCGCGAGTTCAGGCTGGGTGAGGGGATGCCATCTTGCTAGCAAAGCCCTTCGCTCTACCATGCCTGTTAGTATGAGAATGGGGATAATTTCACGAGATACCGCAAGGCGGTCGTCGGGGTTGGCTTTGCCTCAACCGATGCACGATCGTGGAGCGCACGCCACGGTTTGACGCGATCATCCCGTGGGCGTTCCTTTGCGCTTAGCTTAGAATCGCTTCCCAGCACGCGATCGCTCGCGAGCCTGCGTGCCGTGGAAAGTGGAAAGCGCTCCTCCTCCCAATCGAACAACCAGCTACCACCCAGCGGGGAGCAAAATGCCTCAAATCGGCGTTAGGCGCTGCGATTGAAGGCCGACAATTAGCAAGAGCCGACTGCGGATCAGTGATATATAGTAACTGCCTCCCCTGGATGCCCCGCACCGAAAGGTTATGCCATGAAGCACTATAAGGTCGGCTACCTCATTGGCAGCCTTGCGCGCGAATCCATCAACCGCAAACTTGCCGGGGCGCTCATCCGGCTTGCCCCGGAAAACCTTGCCTTTACTGAGATTTCCTTCGCAGACCTGCCGCTCTACAGCTATGATTATGACGCTGATTTTCCGCCAGCCGCGCGGGCATTCAAGGCTGCGCTCAAGGCGGTCGACGCCCTGTTGTTCGTGACGCCGGAATATAATCGCTCGATCCCCGGCGGGCTGAAAAACGCCATTGATTGGGCAAGCCGTCCCTATGGCACCAATAGCTTCACGCACAAACCGTCCGCCGTTATCGGCTGCTCGCCCGGCGCAATCGGCACCGCCATCGCCCAGCAAAGCCTCAGAAGCGTTCTGGGGTTCTGCAACTCGCCGCAGATGAATGCGCCCGAAGCCTATATCCAGTTCACGCCCGGCCTGATCACCGATGATGGAGAAGTCACGGTCCCCTCGACCGAAAAATTCCTGCGCCACTATATGGAGGAATTCCACATCTTCATCGCCCGGGTATTGTCGGTGTTGCCAAACGACGCCTGAACTGCGGGAGCATTTTCATGAGCGACTCTCAGACCCGCGCTTTGACGCGACTGCTGGCCGATCTTCCCAGTCTGCTGCCGGCGTTGGAGGCGGCCTACAAGGACGTTCACGCCCATCCCGAACTGTCGATGCAGGAAACACGCACCGCGCACCTCGTGGCACAGCATCTGGCGGATAATGGTTATGAGGTGACGACCGGCATCGGGCAAACCGGCGTCGTAGGCCTGCTGCGCAACGGTGACGGCCCGACCGTGATGCTGCGGGCCGACATGGATGCGTTACCGATTCAGGAAGGCACCGGGTTGGATTATGCCAGCACGGTTTCGGCCGCCGATCCGACGGGCAAGACGGTGCCGGTGGCACATGCCTGCGGCCATGACATGCATGTGGCGTGGCTGATGGGGGCCAGCGCCCTGTTTTCCCGCGCCCGCGACGCCTGGCGAGGGACGATGATCATCCTGTTCCAGCCCGGCGAGGAGACGGCGCAGGGTGCGCGGGCGATGATCGACGATGGCCTGTTCACACGCTTTCCCAAGCCCGATGTGGTGCTGGGACAACATGTCATGGTCGGCGCGGCAGGAACGGTCGCGGGCAGCGCGGGGCCGATCACCTCGGCGGCCGACAGCCTTCAAATCCGCCTGTTCGGGCGCGGCGCGCATGGCTCGATGCCACAGGCCAGCATCGACCCAATCGTCATGGCGGCCTCGATCGTCCTGCGGCTACAGACCATCGTCTCGCGCGAGGTCGCGGCCACTGAGGCCGCCGTGCTCACCGTTGGCGTCTTGCAGGCAGGCACCAAGGAGAATGTCATTCCGGACGAAGCGCTCATCAAGCTGAACGTCCGCACGTTCGACGAAGGGGTGCGCACGCGCGTGCTCGCCGCGATCGAGCGGATCGTGAATGCCGAAGCGCAAGCATCCGGCGCGCCCCGCCCGCCGGAGATCACGCCGCTCGACCGCTATCCGCTCAACGTCAACGACAAGGCGGCAAGCGATCGGGTCGCCACGGCTTTCCGATCCCATTTTTCGACGGAAAAGGTGCATCACAGCGGCCCAGCGCCCGCGAGCGAGGATTTTGGATGCTTTGGTACCGAGTGGAACGCGCCGTCGGTTTTCTGGTTCGTGGGCGGCACCGATCCTGCGGAATATGCCAAGGCCAAGGCGGAGGGCCGCTTGAACGAACTGCCAGTCAATCACAGCCCCTATTTCGCGCCGGTATTGCATCCGACACTGCAAACCGGGGTGGAAGCGATGGCGGCGGCGGCGCTCGCATGGAATGCAGCGCCATGACAATTGTTAGGCAATATTGTGGATTTGACTGAAACGCAGACGGCCGACCAACTGCTGCGCACACTCGTCCTGATTCTTGATCTTTGCGGCACCTTCGCTTTCGCCCTGAGCGGTGCGATGGCAGGCGTCAGGCGGCGGCTGGACATTTTCGGCGTCCTGGTGCTGTCTTTCGCGGCCTCCACCTTTGGCGGGATCACCCGCGATCTGTTGATCGGAGCAGTGCCGCCTGCGGCTCTGGAGGATTGGCGTTATCTGGCGGTATCGCTCGCGGCAGGGCTGCTCTGTTTTTTCTGGTCATCGCTAATCGAGAAATTGCGCAATCCGGTGCGCATGCTGGACGCCATGGGTCTAGCTCTATTTGCCGTTGCGGGGACGGAAAAGGCGCTGGCTTTTGGACTGAGTCCCGTGATGGCCGCGCTGCTGGGCATGTTGACTGGGATCGGAGGAGGCGTTGCCCGCGACGTGCTGCTCGCCGAAATCCCGGCTGTGCTGCGTTCGGACCTTTATGCGGTGGCGGCGCTGGCAGGCGCGGCCTTTGTGGTCGGGGGCAGTCTGCTGCATCTGCCGCTTATCATCACCACGCTTGGCGGAGGACTGGTCTGCTTCGGCCTGCGCGTGATAGCCATCCGGAGGGGGTGGCGGTTGCCTATTGCCCGTGAAAGCAACCCGCCAACGTCACTTGACGGATAGCTCCCCCAGGTAATGTTCGGGCATAAGATCGCCCTTCCGGCCATGGATAGCCGAGAGTAAGCTCTATCAGCCGCGTTCACCTTTCAGCGACCTGCAACGCGATCAGGCGCCTTGTTGAACGCCAATCGCTCATTGTCGATACGTTCATTCGGGCAATGGGAAAGGCGACTTGTTGTGATAGGGTGCTCAGAAGCGGTTCAAAAGATCCCGGCGCCTGTCTTTCAGGCGCACTGGGAATAGCTTCCACGAGCGGCAGGTCAGGAAATAATCAGAGCGCCTAGTGACGCAGAATAGCGCAAAGCGGCCTCCCGCGAACCGCGAGGCCACTCCGCACTCTCCAGCCCACTCAAACCGGCAACGGCACCCCCGGCAGGCTTTTCGACGTGCGGATCGTCAGGGATGTCTTGACGCTCACCACATTGGGGGCGGGGGTCAGTTTCGACGTCAGGAATTGCTGGAAGCTCTGCAGATCCTTCGCCACCACCTTGAGGATGAAGTCGATTTCGCCATTGAGCATATGGCATTCGCGCACTTCGGGCAGGGTCGCGACATGGTCCTGAAACGCCTTGAGGTCGGCTTCCGCCTGGCTTTTCAGGCTGACCATCGCGAATACGGTGATGGTGTAGCCCAGCATCCCCGGATCGACCACCGCATGATAGGATGTGATCGCGCCAGCCTCCTCCAGCGCGCGAACGCGCCGCAGGCAGGGCGGGGCAGTCAGGCCCACCTTGCGCGCCAGTTCCACGTTGGTCATTCTGCCATCCTGCTGCAATTCACCCAGGATCTGCAGATCAATGTCGTCGATATTCGGCCCTGCCATGGGTATGATTATTTCCTGTCCTGATTTCCGGACGTATCATAATAATGTTTCGTCGCAATGCAATTGTCCCACTATGCGACGATCGCTTTCGTGCGCCCGATCAGCCTCTTTCCCTTTGCCCGGCTAGGGCTTAACGGTAGCGCAACGACCACCCGTCGGGGTGCGCGCGACCGGGTCGCGCCGTCGTGAATATGGGGACTATTGGTGCGTTTCAACGATATCATGCAGACAGTGCTGGCGGCTGAAGACCGCGCCGGACTGGGCGCGGTGACGTTGTGGCGTCAGTGCGTGGATCTTCTGGCACAGCATGACCGCGCGGATCGCGACACTATGGCCGTGCCAGAGCGCGCCGCCTTGCTCGATCGTATGGCCAATCTGCGCACAAAGCTGACCGAAACGCAGCGAATCGCGACGGTCGTGGAGCTGGGGCAGCGTTTGCGTTCGTCCGCGCTGGCCGAATTTTTCGCACAGGATCGCCCCTCTGTCGCGGCGGCGGCGATGGCGCGCGCGCAATTGCCCGATACGGTCTGGGCCGATCTGCTCCCCCGGCTTAACCCCACGGCGCGCGGCGTATTGCGCGGCCGGACCGACATCGGCCCGGAAACCCGGCGCGGTCTGGAAGCGTTCGGCGCAGCCGATCTGGTGCTGACCACCGATTTGCAGGACATGATCGGCGTTCCCGACATGCTGCTGACCGCGGACATGCTCGCGGCCGCCGATGACACGGCCGTCCAACATGCTCCGGAAACGACGGACATACCCTCCGCATCGCCTTTGCATCCCACCGCAAAGGATGACGACCAGATCCGCAATCTGGTCGACCGCATCGCGCGCTTCACCAGCACCCGGTCCAGCGCGCCCGATCCGATGGTTTCGCTGGATGATCGGCCGCAGTCCGTATCGCCGCGCGCCTTCGCGTTCGAAACCGACGCGGACGGCGTCGTGATGTGGATCGACCAGGGGCCACGCGCCGCGCTGATCGGTCTGTCGCTGGGGGATATCGCGCTGGAAGGCGGCAGTGGCCCGGACGGTCACGTCGCCGGTGCCTTTGCCCGCCGCAGCGGTTTCCGCAACGGTCGCTTCACCATCGTCGGCGGGGCGATGGCGGGCGAATGGCGCCTGTCCGCCGCACCCTATTTCGATTCCCGCTCCGGGCGGTTCCAGGGTTATCGCGGTCAGGCCCGGCGGCCCTATCTCCACGAAGTGGCCATGGACCCGCCACCGCCACCGCCGCCCATGGCGATTGCGGGCCTGTCCGCCGATTCGCTGCGCCAGCTGGTGCATGAACTGCGCACGCCGCTGAACGCGATTTTGGGCTTTGCCGAAATCATCGAGCAGGAACTGTTCGGGGCAGCAGGCCCGGAATATCGCGACATGGCGGGCAAGATCGCCGTTGATGCGCGCCATCTCCTCACCGCCTTCGATGATCTCGATCTGGCAGCGAAGGTGTCGCGCGGCGACGGGACGAGCGCGCCGCAATTGCTGGACCCCGAATTGCTGGTGCGACAGGTCGCTGGCCGCTTCCGCGATGATGGCGGGGTGGCCGCCTGTCCGATCGATATCGCCATGGCGCGCGGATTGCCGCTGGTGCGGATCGATCCGGTGCAGGGCGAACGGATGGTACAGCATCTGTTGCGCACGTTGATTTCCGTGTCGCCTCCGAAAGAGGCTGTCACCGGCGCGTGCTGGTTCCAGCCCGATGGCGGCGACGGCCGCGTGGTTCTGGCGATCGACCGGCCATCCAGCTTGGTCGGCATGGAAGAAGCGCAACTGCTCGACCCGGGATATACGATCGAGGGGGACTGGGCCGATGGGCCGCTGCTGGGACTGGGCTTTTCGCTGCGGCTGATCCGTAGTCTGGCGGGCACATGCGGTGGCAGCCTGGAAGTGGAGGCCGGTCGACTGCTGCTCGCTATCCCCGCCGCCGGTGCGGCGACGGGTGCGGCTGAACAGGCTTGAGGCGCTAGGAAACCGGATTGCAACCATTGCGCGCTAGTCGTGCGGCATGAATGCTTCTTTTCACGACGGCAATTTGCTGACTGCACCACTGCCGCAGGACATGATCGCGCTCGATCCGGCCTTTGGCACCCGCTTCATGCTGTTCGTCGACACCGAAGAGGAGTTTGACTGGGACGCGCCCTTCAGTCGCAGCGCGCACGGCGTGACGGCGTTAACCGGCATGGCGCAGGGGCAGGCCTATTTCGCGGCGGCAGGGGTCAAGCCGGTCTATGTGACCGATTATCCGGTGATCGACAACGACGCAGCGGCGGCGATGATGGCGCAATGGGTCAGCGATGGCGCAGCGGACATCGGAGCGCACCTGCACCCCTGGGTTAACCCACCCCATGTCGAGGAGGTCAGCGCCCCCAATTCCTATGTGGGCTTTCTGCCCGAAGCTGTCGAAAGGGCCAAGCTGGAGGCGCTGTGCCGCCGTATCGAGGAGCGCTTTGGGCGGCGGCCGATAGCCTATCGGGCAGGGCGCTATGGCGTTGGGCCAAATAGTGCGCGGCTGCTGGAAGAGGCGGGGTTTCGGCTCGATACGTCCGTACGCAGCCGGTTCGACTATCATCGTCAGCATGGCCCGGACTTTTCCGGCCTGCCGCAAAATCCCTATTGGACCGGGCCGACGCGCGCGCTGGTGGAGTTGCCGTTGTCGACCGCTTTTGTCGGCTTGCTGCGCGGTCGGGGTGAGCGGCTGTATCGTGCGACGCAGGCCATGGGGCCGCTGCCCGGCGTGCTGGCGCGGACAGGGATGCTCAGCCGGGTGCCGCTGACGCCGGAGGGTATTCCTGTGCAGGACGCCATTGCCGCGATCGACGCGCTGATCGAAGAAGGTGTGCGCGTGCTCAATTTCAGCTTCCATTCGCCTACTCTTGAGCAGGGCTTCACGCCCTATGTCCGTGACGAGGCGGATCGCAGAGCCTTTTATGCATGGTGGGATGCGGTCTTGGCGCATCTTGCGCGGCGTGGCGTGGCGGCGGCGAGCCTTGATGCGTTGCTAATGGCAATTCCGGCACGCACGGAGGCTTGCAAAGCGGCTTGATGCTGCCTAATCCCGCTTTTGTTCGATCGGGTGGGGCCTGTAGCTCAACGGTTAGAGCTGGCCGCTCATAACGGCTAGGTTGCGGGTTCGATTCCTGCCGGGCCCACCATTTCCTCTTTCACGGATGATGAACAGTCCCCGGTGCGTACTCCATCGGCGATGGGGCAGCCTGATCCTTTCGATGCTCCAGCGGGTATTTGACACGCATCTGGTCTTGATCGAGCCTATATCGGTAAGTTCGGTCGCCATAAGCAGGGAAAGAAAATGGACTTGCCCCCTCATTTCCATGCTGCCTCCAAAACAATGCGTTTTATCGCCAGAGGGGCGAGCGCTGAACTTTTCGCGCTGGATGATGGACGCGTACTCAAGCTTTTCAGGGAGAGCGTATCGGACGAGATGATCGCCCGCGAAGCCGCTGCGTCCCTACATGCCAGTTCTTGCGGTGTGCCGGCTGCGGCAGCGATCGGGCGCCATGATCTGGATGGCAGGCGCGGCATTCTCTATCCCCATCTGGACGGGGCAACCATGATGGATTGGATTCGCTGCAATCCGCTGCGTGCGGGCTGGGCGCTGGATCAGATGGCGGCCATCCACAGCGCCATGCATGCCGTATCCGCAGGGTCGTTGCGGTCTTTGAAGCAAGTGCTGGCGACGGACATCGCTTATGGTCCTGCACCCATCGTCGTGCAGCAGGCTGCTATCGCCCATCTGGAAGCCTTGCCCGATGAGGATCGCCTGACACATGGCGATTTTCACTTGGGCAATGTCATGATGACGCCCCAGGGCATGATGGTGATTGACTGGTCGAAGGCAGCGGCGGGCCATCCGGCGGCGGACGCCGTCCGTTGCGAAATGCTCATGCGCTTTGGCATCGGACCTAGTGATTGGGTGACCAACCTGTGGCGGGACTGGGCTGCTTTGCGGCTGAACAAAGCCTATCTAGCATCCTCGGCCATCACGCGGCGCGAACTGGACATGTGGCGCCCTGTGGTGGCGCTGGCGTGGCTGCGCGCGCGCAACGCGAGCCGGACGTCTTCCTTCCTTCGCTACCTCAACAAGGCGTTGCGGCAGGCGGGACTACCGACACTTCCGTAAAAGCCTGCATCGCTATGCGTTCATTATGGCGGCTGGTTCTGCTGGTGACCCCTACGGGAGCCATCGTCTACTAAGTGTGCGAAGTAGAAAATTCACTAGCCGTTGCAAATCCGCCATTTCTCGGGTCTGTGACTGTGAGATTTTTGTGTGACTCACGGTATGGAGGGAGAACAGAGTGGCAGCGGTGGTCCGGTATGTCCGGGAGCGTAATGGCGTGTTTCAGTATGAACGTAGGGTTCCGCTTGCGGTGCAGCGGAACGTACATCGGTATGCGGCCCTCTTCGGTTCGCGACCCCTATTTCGCCGGTCTTTGAAGACGAAGGACCGGGAGGCCATGTTTTTGGCGGCTGGCACCATCGAAAACGAGTTTGAAGGTTTGGTGGCTAAGGCTCTGAACCGGCCCACCGCCGTCCCTATATTGTCGCAGCCAAACGGTCGGCAGCTTACAGACGCAGATTTGGACAGCATCACAGGCCGTTACAGCGATCTTACATCTGAACGGTTCGAAAAGCTGATTCTTCTAGCTGATACGAATGTCGGCGCGGCTGCCGAACTGGACCACGCCTATTATGAAATGGACCTTCACGCCGAGGAGATAAGGGCGGCTATCCACGACAAGGGGAGAAAGGATGATGCCATCATCCTAACGCCTTTGGACGAGGCCCCTCATGTCATCAAGGAGCGCGGCCTTGACGTGGCACCGGGCACCCTCGAATTTGGGTCCGTTGTAGGTGCGATCCGATCTGGCATGGCGCGAGGCTATGACCGCGTTGATGCCCTCCGCTCTGGAATGGTCGTGCCCAAGGTAATTAAACCTAGTCGCTTAACCAACAACGCAATAGCCAGTGAGAGTCCTCGCATTCGTCAGGTTGTTCACGACTATATAGCGTTTAAGGAACTGCCGGCTAAGCAGAAGACAGAGGCGCAACACGCTTTGCGCCAGTTTGAAGAGGTCGTCGGGAACAAGGCGGTTCACCAACTTACCCGCCATGACATCATCGCCTTCATCGAGCATCTGACCAAGCAAACCGTGGGCGGGCAATGGCAAGGCAGCGTGAATCGTCCTCTCGCGGGCGGCACTGTCATCAAGCGGGTGCGATACATTAAGGCGGCTATCCAGATTGCGAAAGAGAGAGGCCGCTATGATGGCGATAATCCGGCAGACGGTGTGAACGTCAGGGTATTCATAAAGAAGCCTGACCTACGTATCATGCCGAAGAAAAGGCGATTTAGCGTAGACGAACTGAATGATATTTTCCGGCACCCATGGTTCGTAGGCTGTGAAAGCCCAACTTCACGATTCAAGCCCGGTCAATATCGGTTATCTGGTAGCGAATATTGGGCTTTCGTGGTGGCAGCGTATACCGGTTGCCGTGCGGCAGAATTGGGTGGACTCAAGCTGGATGAGGTCGATCTGGATAGCCCAACTCCACACATTCGCATTAGACCGAACGAGTATCGGACAGTTAAGAATGGTGAAACGCGCTGCGTTCCGGTTCTTGATGCCCTGATGACTTTTGGTTTTAGACAGTATGTGGACCGTGTCAGGAAGAGCGGCGCAGACCGTTTATTTCCAGATTGGAAGGCTTCGAAGCCAAAAGGCGCTGGTCCCAACGATTATCCTGCGTGGTCGAACTCGCGGCTGATAAGAAC
>JAECRT010000033.1 GCA_016000085.1 Sphingomonadaceae bacterium | reverse complement strand
AAGGACAGCAAGACCATCATCGCCATCAACAAGGATGAGGATGCCCCGATCTTTCAGGTGGCGGACATCGGCCTGGTTGGCGACCTGTTCAAGGTCGTACCGGAACTGACCGGCAAGCTCTGAGCTTTCGCCTGGGTAAATAGAAAAGGGCGCGGTCAGCGATGACCGCGCCCTTTTCTATGTCATGGCTTCGGCATCATTCGCAATTGATGTCGTTCTTGTCGATGGCGCGGCCCGCGAGTGCGCCGCCGGCGCCGCCCAAGATGGTGCCCAGCGTCTTCGAGCCGCCCGGTGCAATCACATTGCCCAATACGCCGCCCGCGATGGCGCCGACGATCGTGCCGGTGGTGCCGTCGTCGCGCTTGCAATAATAGCGGCCGTCGCGGTCGCGGTAGATTTCTTCATTGTCGCGGATCTGGCGACGTTGATAGCGATGCTGTCCGCGGCGGTCGCTGGGACGATCATAGCCATAGCCTCCACCGCCCCCTCCGTCCGACATACAGGCGCCCAGTGGCAGCATGGCGAAAAGTGCTAGAGCGAGGATCGGCTTGCGCATGATGGTTCCTTGATAAAGTCGGGAAGACGATGCCGCCCGCCGGTCACCGCGAGAGGGGAAGCGGCGACAGGCGGGCGGTGGCCGACGGCGCCTGTCGCCGGTCGTGAATCAGTTCGGCAGCGGGCGGGTGGCCGATAGGGGCGGGCTGCTGATCGACGAGGACGTGGCAGATTGGTCGCGCTGGTCCGCGAGGTCCGCCTTGGCGTCGTTGTAGCGCGTGACGAGGTCGTTCTTGAACTCGGTCAGCTTGCCTTCGTCATAGAGTTTCTTGCCGACATAACCGGCAATGGCGCCGAAAATCAGGGTGCGGATCATGGGATGCTCCTTGGCTGGGGTTCGCCAGATATAACCGGTGGCGGGCCAGGGAGTTCCGCAGAAAGCGTATGTCATGACAGGCGGGCGACGGGCGCGGCGCCATGTGCGGCGGGCGCTTAACTTCGCACATTTCCCGGTAATTCAGACATTTTATGTCCAATGTAGGAAATATCATTACGTCGCGGGGTGGTGCGATATACAGTCGAAAGAGCCGATGCCGGGTTTAGCATCGAGGCCCGGCTGTAGGACAGCGCAGGGCCGGGCAGTCAGGCGATGTCGAGCGGCGCGGCGGCGGCCTTTTCACGGCGGGCGCGGCCAGCTTCGGTCAGATCCTGTCGGTCGGCCATGTCGAGCCAGGCGGCTTCGGCGCGCAGGCAGCGTTCGCGAACATTGGTCAATGTCGCCTTGTCCGCATCGGTGCGGGCCTGGGCGGCGAGGGTGCGATAGTCTGGGGCGGCCATATTAGTGTCCTTATGCAAGGATAGATGGGGTCGGGGGCGCCGGATACCAGCGCCCCCGACCCCGGCCGTCCGAATTATTCGGCGTGCGAGATGTTCACAGCTGCCATCTTGCCGCGCTTGTCCTGCTCCAGGTCATAGGACACGCGGTCCTTTTCACGCAGGGTAGCAAGGCCAGCACGCTCAACGGCGCTGATGTGAACGAACGCGTCCTGACCGCCATTGTCGGGAGCGATAAAGCCATAGCCCTTGTCGGCGTTGAAGAACTTGACGACGCCAGTGATGCTGCTCATTTGAATATTCCTTCTTTCAGTGCGGCGAACCCCGTGTGGGCGCGCCGGGTTGCTATCGGGGCAGGGAAAGAAGGAAGTTGGTGCCGCAAAGCGCCGAAAACCGTCGATTTGCGACTGTAGCAGGGCTTATATAGGGCAACGGGCGCGGAATAGCAAATGCCGGGCCTACGCGGTTCTCATTCCCGTTCCGGCACCGGTACGTTAAAGCCGTTCAGCGTGGTCGATACCATGCAATATAGGCCGACCAGATAGATGAGTTCATTGGCGCCATGCTGGCCGAACAGAGCGACGGCGCGGTCATAGGTCGGGCGCGCGAGGATGCCGCCATTGATCAGTGCAAAGGCCGCGTCATAGCCGCACCCTTCCTCGTCCGTGAGATCGGCAGGGCGCAGTCCAGCGCACAGGGTCGACAGGCGCTTTTCGCTCATGCCTACCTTTTCGGCGACCGCGATATGGGCGTAGAGTTCGTAAGAAGCGTCGAAATGCGCGCCCACTACCAGGATGACAACCTGACGCACGGTTTCTGGCAGGGACGCTTCTGCCGTCATGGCTTTGGTCAATTCCCAGATCGCGCCGCCGATGCGCGGTTCATGCAGCCAGGGGTTCCATGGTCCCATCATGGCGCCGTCCGGCGAGATGGTCTTAAAGGCGTTGAAGTCGGACGCGATGCCCTTCTTCATGTCGGCGTAGAGCGGCTTTTGCGCATCGGTAAGATCGGCAGGTGCGATAAGGGGCAGGCGCATGGATCGAAGGCTCCCTGGTGCAGGATGCCCGGCCTGTACGATCGGGCTTAAGCGGACAGGGCGCGACGATAGGTAAGGTTTGGAAGCGTCCCGCTGCGGTAACGGTGCAGCGGGACTTTGGTTGCCGGGTGAGGAGGCTAATGCACTTCCATGCGCGTGTGACGATCTACTCCGCCGCCACACTCTCCAGCCCCAGCAACGGCGCGAGATAATGGCCGGTAAATGAGCGCGGTTCCTTCGCGACCTTCTCCGGCGTGCCTTCGGCGACCACTTCGCCGCCCTTGACGCCGCCTTCCGGTCCCATGTCGATGATCCAGTCCGCCGTCTTGATGACGTCGAGATTATGTTCGATCACCACGACGCTATTGCCCTGTTCGACCAGCGCATGGAGGACTTCGAGCAGTTTGCGGACGTCCTCGAAATGCAGGCCGGTGGTTGGCTCGTCGAGGATGTAGAGGGTTTGGCCGGTGGCCCTGCGGGCGAGTTCCTTGGCGAGTTTGACGCGTTGGGCTTCGCCGCCGGACAGGGTGGTCGCCTGCTGGCCGACCTTGATATAGCCCAGGCCCACTTCGGCGAGCATGGCCATGCGATCGCGGATCGGGGGCACGGCCTTGAAGAATTCGACGGCATCCTCGATCGTCATGTCGAGCACGTCGGCGATGGAGTGGCCCTTGAACTTCACCTCCAGCGTCTCGCGATTATAGCGTGCGCCATGGCACACGTCGCAGGTGACGTAGACATCGGGCAGGAAGTGCATCTCGATCTTGATAAGGCCATCGCCGGTGCAGGCTTCGCAGCGGCCGCCCTTGACGTTGAAGCTGAAGCGGCCCGGCTTGTACCCGCGTGCGAGGCTTTCGGGCAGGCCCGCGAACCAGTCGCGGATATTGGTGAAGGCGCCGGTATAGGTGGCCGGGTTGGAACGAGGCGTGCGACCGATGGGCGACTGATCGATGTCGATCACTTTGTCGCAATGTTCCAGGCCCGTCACCTTGTCATGCGCGCCCGCGATGATGCGCGCGCCGTTCAGGGCGCGGGCCGAAGCGGCATAGAGGGTGTCGATGGTGAAGCTGGATTTGCCCGATCCCGATACGCCGGTGATGCAGGTGAAGGTGCCAAGCGGGATCGATGCGGTGACGCCGTTCAAGTTGTTGGCGCGGGCATTGTGGACGGTGATCTTCTTGCCATTGCCCTTGCGGCGTTTCTTGGGGACTTCGATGCGGCGGGTGCCGTTGAGATAATCGGCGGTCAGTGAGCCTTTGCTGGCGAGAATTTCGTTCAGCGTACCCTGCGCAACGATGGCCCCGCCATGGACGCCCGCGCCCGGTCCCATATCGACAATATAGTCGGCGTGACGGATGGCGTCTTCGTCGTGTTCGACCACGATGACGCTGTTGCCCAGGTCGCGCAGGCGCTTGAGGGTGACGAGCAGCCGGTCATTGTCGCGTTGATGCAGGCCGATGCTGGGTTCGTCCAGCACGTAGAGGACGCCCGACAGGCCAGAGCCGATCTGGCTGGCGAGGCGGATGCGCTGGCTTTCGCCGCCCGACAGGGTGCCACTGGTACGGTTGAGGTTGATATAGTCGAGGCCGACATTGTTGAGGAAGCCGAGGCGTTCGACGATTTCCTTGAGAATGGCCTTGGCAATCTGACCCTGCTGGTCGTTGAGATGATCGGGCAGGGTGGAGAAGAAGCCGAGCGCGTCCACCACGGAGCGGCGGGTGGAGATTGAGATGTCCTCACCCGCGATCTTGACCGCCAGCGCTTCGGGCTTGAGGCGTGCGCCGTGGCACGTCTCGCAGGGCATGGGGGTCTGATATTTGCTCAGTTCCTCGCGCATCCAGGCGGATTCGGTCTGGAGCAGGCGGCGGTTGAGATTGCCGATGACGCCTTCGAACGCCTTCTTGACCTCATAGGATTTTTTGCCGTCCATGAATTTGAGCGTGACCGGCTTGCCGCCGGTGCCGTGGAGGATGATGAGCTTCACTTCGCCGGGCAGGTCGGCCCAGGGGGTGTCGAGCGAGAAGCCAAATTCCTTGGCGAGGGAGCCGAGTACCTGCATATAATAGGGGCTGGGCGGGTTGGATTTCGCCCAGGGGACGACCGCGCCCTTTTTGAGGCTGAGGGCTTCGTTGGGGACGACCAGTTCGGGGTCGAACAACTGCTTTTCGCCCAGCCCGTCGCAGGCTGGGCAGGCGCCCTGCGGCGCGTTGAAGGAGAAGAGGCGCGGCTCGATCTCGGCGATGGTGAAGCCGCTGACGGGGCAGGCGAATTTCTCGGAAAAGACGATGCGGTTGGCGGGGATGCCGCTATTCTTCATCTTACCGACGGATTCCGCTTCATCTTCGCGGCCGGGAACAACGCCATCGGCCAGATCGATGAAGGCGAGGCCATCGGCGAGTTTGAGCGCCTGCTCGAAGCTGTCGGCCAGGCGCGTGCCCATGTCGGACGCGACGGCGAGGCGGTCGACCACGACTTCGATGTCATGCTTATATTTCTTGTCGAGCGCGGGGGCGTCTTCGATTTCGTACAGTTCGCCGTCGATGCGGACGCGGGTGTAGCCCGCCTTTTGCCATTCGGCGAGTTCCTTGCGATACTCCCCCTTGCGGCCGCGCACGACGGGGGCGAGCAGGTAGAAACGCGTGCCTTCGGGCAGGGTGAGGACGCGATCGACCATCTGACTGACGGTCTGGGCGCTGATGGGCAGGCCGGTGACGGGCGAATAGGGGACGCCGACGCGCGCCCACAAGAGCCGCATATAGTCGTAGATTTCGGTGACCGTGGCGACCGTGGAGCGTGGATTGCGGCTGGTCGTCTTTTGCTCGATGCTGATCGCGGGGGACAACCCTTCGATATGCTCGACATCGGGCTTTTGCATCATCTCCAGAAACTGGCGGGCATAGGCGGAGAGCGACTCCACATAGCGGCGCTGCCCCTCGGCATAGATGGTGTCGAAGGCGAGGGAGGATTTGCCCGATCCCGAAAGCCCGGTGATGACGACCAGGCTATCGCGGGGCAGGTCGACGTTCACGCCCTTGAGGTTGTGTTCACGCGCGCCGCGCACGGAGATGTGGGTCAGCATTCGGTAAACCTCTGGGGCGGGATGTGGGTAAGACTCATGGCACCGTTCTTTATTTGTTCGGGAGGATGGGGGCAAGGCGTCAGTCGTGTTTCTCGTAGATAAGCGACGGTCGCTCGCGGGCAAGGACCGATATGCGGCAAAGCGGTGGACTGCCCCGGCAAGCGCGCGACCGTCGGGTCGATGTCGTTCGTCGGTCATCGATGGCGGTTGATCCCGCGCTTATGCCGCCGACCGGATGGCGCATGTCGGTCATCGAAGGGTTGATCCGCTGCCCCGTCGAAAGGCTATGATGCAGGGGCGTTAAGGGACGGTTCAGCGCCAATGGCGTCGTCTGCGCAAACATAGTTTCATCTGATCCCGGAGTGCCCGACAGCATCCTGGATACGCCCCCGGCATCCCTTGCGCCGGGGGCGTTTTCGTTTGTGCGCGGATCGTTACGACTCGGACTTTCCCTTACGGAAAATGTCGTTCGCGGATGATGTAAATGTCGTTCGTCGTGCCGTTGGTCGCCATAATATCGTCATTGGTCGTCAATCTGGTCGTTGGCCGATGATGATCGTTTCCGGTCGAAGCGGACGGGCGCCGCGGCGCGATGCCGCCTAAACAGGATGGGCGAACGGGACAGGCGCTGCCCCCTTCAAGACAGACCCTCGGCGCTTGCCTGTTCGCATCCGGCGTGTCCGAAGCCCCCCTTTGGCGACGTGCCGGCCACAACAGATTTTGAGGAGATAGGCCCATGTTCGTTTCGACCCAATTCGCCGCCGCTGCTTTGGCTTCCGTAGCTTTGATCGCCAGTGCAGGCGCTGCCTCTGCAGATACATTCGAGTCCAACGGCCGTACCAGCGCCGTCTATCATGGCGACCTGGACCTGTCGAAGGCGACCCAGCAGGAGCAACTGCGCAGCCGCATTGCCCGCGCCGCCAGCCGCGTCTGCAATTCGATGGACCTCGCCACTGCACAGGCCTGCAAAGCCCGCGCGATTGCGCATGTTCAGGTGCCCGTAAACGCGGCGATCGCCCGTGCAGCCACCAGTGATCGCTATGCCGACGCGGGCAAAGTCGATGCCCCCAAGGAAGTCCATGCCATTGTCGGCGGCAACTGAACGCGGCGGATAATGCCCGATATAATGCAAGAAGGCCCGGTATATGCCGGGCCTTTCGGCATATCTATGCCATGGGCCTGGCGATATCCGCATGGGGCAATGGACCCGGTGCAGCGCTTCTGCCGCCCGCTACAGCCGACCGATAGGGCAGGTTTTTCCTGAAACGCTGCAACGGCTTTTCGAAGAGCAGCCACGACGCCGTGGCCGCCAGCAGGGTGGTCGGCGCCACGATCGCGAAGGTCGTGAGGGATGATTTGGCGACCAGCGGCAGGAGCCAGGCCGGGCTGCATTTCATGAAGGCGAGCCAGACCGGCAAATGGAGGAGATAGACGCCCAGGCTGATACGGCCCAGGAAGATCAGCGGGCGCTGATCCAGCAGGCGGCCGAACGCCCCCAACCGGTCATAGAACGCGGCCAGCGTCAATATGCCCAGCGGTATGAGCCAGAGCGTGGGCAATATGGTTTGCGGGAAAAAGCCGCCGCCCATCAACTCGACCGCCAGGCACAGGACGAGCAGTAAGGGCAGGGCCAGGACGCCGCGATCGACAAAGGCGGTAAGCCGCCCCTGCGCCATGGCCAGCAACGATCCGGCAGCCAGCGCATCGAAAGACGCGAAGGGCAGGGTGAAAAAGGCGACATCATTGCCCATGCCGGCTGCCCACATGCCGGTGCGGAACAGCAAGGCGACAGCGATCATCCCGACGAGAAAGGCCGACCGCATCGACGCGCGCAGGGCGATGAACAGCAGCGGCCAGAACAGGTAGAATTGTTCCTGAACGGAAATGGTCCACAGCGCCGAGAAAAACCACGGCTGGTTCCAGTCATTGCGCCATGCCTGAAGGATATTGGTCAGGAAGGCCCCATGGACGAGGAAATAGGGGAGCGGCAACAGCCCGACCAACAGAAGAATGGTGAGCAGCACATAGTGCAGCGGCCAGATGCGCAGCGCGCGCCGTCCGTAGAAACTCTTAAGGAGTAGTTTGTTGTCGGCCCAGCAGGGCGAAGCATAGCGGATCAAGGTCCGCGTGATGAGAAAGCCGCTGAGAATAAGGAAAAATCGAACGCTGACCGTGCCGATCCGAAAGGTCGACAGGTCGACATAATGGTCGAAAAGCACGCACATTATGGCGATGATTCTCAGGGAATCGACCTGATTTCTACGTTCGCCTTTAACAGTCGCCACGTTGCCCCGCCTTGCTCCGCGCCCTGCCTGCATGATGTGACAAAGCAGCGAGGATCGAAAGTGCGCAAAAGAGAAAGACTGCACTTGGCTGGGTGCATGTCGGTGTGACGAAATAGGCAGATTCGGAAGGTGGTGCGGCGGCCTATCTGCCGGTCATGGCCCGTGCATTGGCGAGGAAGGTGCGACCGATGCGAATTTCGCCGCCATCGGCCAGCGCGGCGAACCACACGCCGCTGCCATCATGGCGCAGGCGGGCGATATGGTCGCGGCGGACAATGTGCGAGCGATGCAGCCGGACGAACTGCTGCGGATCGAGCCGTTCTTCCAGCGAACTGATCGTTTGATGGAGGAGGTAGCTGTGGCTGCCCACATGCAGGCGCATATAGTCGCGCTCCGCCTCGATCCGGTCGATCTGGCCGGTGGCGATGCGGATCAGTTCGGAACGGTGCGGCACCCAGAATTCATCGGCCCATTCGGGGGGCGCTTCGCTGGTGACGGCCGGTATCGTTTGCGGCGTGCCGTTGCGCAACGCCAACTCTACCCGGTCGATCGCGCGGGTCAGGCGATCATGCGCCACAGGTTTGAGCAGATAGTCCACCGCCGCAAGATCGAACGCCTCGACCGCAAAACCTTCGAAGGCGGTGACGAAGATGACCGCAGGGCGGATGCCCATGCGGCCGACCGCGCGGGCGACGCCGATGCCATCGAGCAGGGGCATGGCGATATCGAGCATGACAAGATCGGGGGCCAGTCCTTCGATCAGGCGCAGCGCGGCCTCGCCATCGGTAGCGGTGCCGACCAGCGCGATGCGCGGTTCGCGCGCGCACAACATCTGAAGGCGCTCGACGGCGAGCGGTTCATCATCGACGATCATGGTGCGGATGGACATGAGCGTTCAGCAACCCCGGCGAATGATAGGGAGGGTGACGAGGACAGAAAAGCCATCGCCTTCCCGCGGGCCATAGACGATATGGCCTTGATCGCCAAAACGGGCGGCAAGGCGATCACGGACATTGGCGAGGCCAATGCCGCTGCCGCCATCGCTCTTGGCCGGTGGATTGTCGCCATCGTCGGTCACGTTGATGTGCATCATGTCCCCATCGGCGCGCGCGGTAATGCGGATTTCGACGGCGCTGGATGTGCGTGACACGCCATATTTGATCGCATTTTCAACCAGCGGTTGCAGGATGAGGCCGGGGACGCATGCCCCCATCAATGCAGGCGGAATGTCGATGACCGTCGTCAGCCGATCGGGAAAGCGAACGCCCTCGATATCCAGATAGAGTTTCTGGAGATGGACTTCCTCCTCCAGCGGGACATCGTCCAGCGGATCGCCGGTCAGGCTGGTGCGATAGAAGTTGGAGAGCGACATGATCATCTGTTCCGCTTCGTCGCGCCGGTTCTTCATCACGAGGGAGGATAGCGAATTGAGCGTGTTGAACAGGAAATGGGGGTTCACCTGATAGCGTAGCGATCGCAGTTCGGCCTGCTGCGCGGCACGTTCCAGCCGCGCGGCCCGGCGTTCGGTGCGATGGGCTTCGCTGGCGTAGGACAAAGCGAGATAGAGGCCCGCCCAGGCGGACAGGAAGAAATAGCGGCTGATCGCATCCTCGACGATCTGGATCAGCGCGAAGCCTTCTTCACTGCCATATTTCATCCGGTCGCCATCGGTGAAGATGTTCACCGGATCATAGACGTTAAACATATAATAGTTGGCCGAGGCCATCGCGAGCGCAAAAGGCGCGGCGAGCGAGAAGGCGGCGACGACCCGCACGCCGAGCGGTTTGGTGTCGAACCGGCGCAGGACCAGATAGAGTATCCAGGTGAAAATGATGCCGATCACCGTGACGATGGCCCGGCGTGCCGCCAGTTCATATTGGGAATCGAAGCCCATTACGGCGGCGCGCAGCGTGATGAGGACCGCGTAGAACAACCAGAAGCCAAGGATGGAATAAAGCGCGATCGCGGGGGAAACGCCGCGTTCGCCGTCTTCGGAAGTTATTGTCATCCCATCTTTCTACGCCTGCCGACGGGAAATGTCGCCCCGCTGCGCGGTAGCTGGTCGAAACGGCCCGCCCGTTGGTCGAAGCGTGTCGTCGGCCGGGTTTCGGGCGGAACCACGCCATGGCGCTGGCCGTTGACATCGACAAGCGTGGTGCAGCCGCGTGCAAGGAGAGAGCGATGAGCGACAAGACCGATATCCGCCCAAATAGCCGCGAGGAAGCGGGCGACAAGCGCAATACGGATGCGCAGGATCACGCGCTGAGCCGCGAAGAAAAACTGGACGAAGGGTTGAAGGATTCGATGGATGGGTCCGACCCGCCATCCACGACTCATCCCGGCGATCATGGCGATCCGGTGCCGTCATCGGGCTTTACCGAAAAGAGCGATTGATGGCCATCTGTCGGGAAGCATGCTAGTTTCGCGGGGCGGCAGAACGAAAACGTCCCCGCCATATGAGAGGAGCCAATATCCATGCCGACATCCGCCACGCCCGCTATCGAACGTATCGCCCGTGTCCTGGCCGGTCGCCATCTCAGCCTGAACGGCGAAGGCAGTGATCCCCATGCAGCAGGCGCCGTGGACGCGGCATGGCGCGATCATGTCGATGACGCCTACGCGATTTTGAACACCTTGCGCGAACCTGACGCGCAGATGGCGCAGGCAGGGGACGTCGCCGTATGGCGCAGCATGATCGGTGCGGTGCTGGAGCGTCGACCGAGCGCCTAGTCTGCGCCGCCGTCTCGCGCCGAGGCAAAGTGGCACAGGCGCGCAGATTTTTGAAATATGGACTGGAATGATGGCGGGCTGTTTTTTGGGAAAATCGGCGTGATTGCGGCGCAAATCGGGACAATCTCGACTCGTTCCGTCGCAGTCACAAAATTTTCATGTTGCACCGCAAAAAGAAATCTGGTCCCTTGTGAATGGCGGTGGAACAGGCGCTTAAGCCTTCAGTAACCATGATGGGCGCATGTTCTGACGATCGACCTCAAGTTGGAGGGCATGAACATGGGCACGAGTGCAAGACCGGCGGACGGAGCTGTTACTTTGGCGGAGTTGCGCGAATTCGCCAGCTTCCCGTCCGCAACCCAACGCTACATTCGTAGATCGCTGGACATCGGCCTGCATCGCCGCGACGCGATGAAGCTGTGGTCGCGTGATATGGTGGAGGAAGCTTCCATCCGGGCGCAATCGCGGATCTATGGGCGGCTGGACGATATCAAGGCGCGCGTGCCCGACGACAGCGGACTGGAACAGGTGGAGCCGTTCATGGCGCCGCTCGTGACCATTTCCGCCTTCGACCTCGGACAGGATCGGCTGGGCAGCTTTTCCTCCTATCGCTTCCTGTACGAACGCTTGCTGGGTGCGGGCGCGCGGCCATGGTTGCCGGGTGCTTTCTGCGCAGCGGCGAGCCTGCCACATCTGCATCCCGAAAAGCGGCGTGTGCTGCTTCAGTCGATCAGCGAAGCGGCGGCGACGGCGGTGGGCTGGTCCAACCGGGAGCCAACTTTTTACCCCGAATGGGTGGAAAAGGTGGACCTTTCCAAAGCGAATTAAATGACCGCTACGCCCATCCGGGGGGAGGGGCATGGTGGATCGACAGGGGCGCGGCGGGCAATGGCCGGTCGCGCCCCTGTCGCATTCAGGCAGACGGA
Source organism: Sphingomonadaceae bacterium (assembly GCA_016000085.1). Taxonomy (GTDB): domain Bacteria; phylum Pseudomonadota; class Alphaproteobacteria; order Sphingomonadales; family Sphingomonadaceae; genus Sphingobium. Next base: position 22,339 of record JAECRT010000033.1, on the reverse strand, counting down.
GTTTCGCGACGCCGGTAACGGAAATACCAGACTAAGGGTTCTAAACTCGCTTAATATATTGATAAATATAGAAAATATGTTCAATTTTGTGAGGGTATTCCAGCAGAAGTAACCACCGGGTAATCACTGAATATGCTGGCAAGTCAGCAAGACAGCTACATCACCGGCAAAATTTTTGGTGTGACCGACGGCGCTGGCATAGCCGGACCCTGCACTTCTTTGCTGTGCCTGTTACCGGGAGACCAAACATATTATGAAAACGGCAATTGTAACGGGTGGGGCTCAGGGCATTGGCAAGGGCATCACCCATGCCCTGCTGACGCAAGGCTGGCGCGTGGCGGTGCTTGACTGCGACGCCGAGGCGGTTCGCGGCTTGAGCAGCGAGCTACCATCGGGAAACCTTATCATCATTCGTGCCGATGTCGCCAGCGAGCGCGACATCGAAAAGGCGTTCGAGAAGATTATCGAATGGAATAGTGAAGGGGGCGTGGCGCAGGGCATCGATCTGCTCGTATCCAATGCGGGCAAGTCTGATCCGGTCAACGGCCCGATCGAGCATCTTGAACTTAAAAAATGGCAGGCGTGGCAGGATAGCCATGTTACTGGCGCCTTTTTGATGATTCGTTCCGCGGTTCCTCTGCTGCGCCAAAACAAGGGATCGATCATGATAATGGCGTCGACCCGCGCAATCCAGTCGGAGCCGGACACAGAAGCCTATGCGGCGGCAAAGGGGGCTTTATGCGCCCTAACCCATGCTTTAGCGATCAGCCTCGGTCCCGACATTCGTGTCAACGCCGTCCTGCCTGGTTGGATCGAGACGCGGCCTTGGGCGAAAGCGCAAGCGCGCGAAGCAGTAAAGCATCGCGCGATCGATCGGGAGCAGCACCCGGTCGGTCGCGTCGGCGAACCTGCCGACATCGCCGCAACTGTCCTTTTTCTGGCATCCGATGGCGCGGGCTTCATCACCGGTCAGCAGATTGCCGTTGATGGCGGCATGACTCGCAAGATGATCTACGTGCACTGAGGTGAAACTTTGTAACCCGGCCATTGCCCGCAGAGCGCTTGGACATTGGGTTTGAGACCGCCTATGGCCCCGATATGTTCCCACCCCATCCAACCGATCCCGGCCGTGACGAAGCCAAAGAGCCGGATTTCGTGGTCATCGATGTCGAAACGGCATGCGCCCGCGTCAGTAGCATCTGCCAGATCGGTATCGTCGGGTTCCGCAATGGCGCGGTCGCCTTTGAATATGAGACACTGGTCGATCCGCGGGATCATTTCAGCAGCTTCAACACGCGCATTCACGGGATTGCCGCCAAGCATGTCGTGGGCCGTCCCTGCTTTGCCGATGTCCATGCCGTCGTGCACAGTCATTTGAGTGGTCGCACGACCGTTGCCCATTCCTATTTCGATAAGGGTGCCCTCGCCGCAGCCTGCCTGGTCCATGACCGTGCGATGGTCGAAACGACATGGCTCGACAGCGTACGCGTCGCCAAGCGTGTATGGCCCGAACTACCCAGTCACCGGCTCAACATCGTGGCGAAGCATCTGGGTATCCCGCTCAAACATCATGATGCACTGAGCGATGCCCGCGCGGCAGGGATGATCATCGTAAAGGCGATCGACCAGACAGGCTCGCAATTGACCGACTGGCTTGCACCACCATCTAGAAAACGTCCGCCGCCTTTGCCAAGGCCAGCGACCGAAGGGATTCTCAAGGGCCAGCGCATTGCCATCCTTGGCGAACCGCGTGACGGACCATTGGCCCAGCGCATCGCGGCCAATGGGGGGAAGATCATGGCGTCAGTCGGCGCCACCACGACGATGCTAGCCGTCGCGGCAGATGAGCCGTTCGGCTATGTCCGCTACGATGCGCAGTTCAAAAAGGCTGAGGCGTTAGGCACCGATATCCAGATCGTGTCGGCAGTCTCGCTGCTTAAAACACTGCCCTTATAAGAGCTTCACCGGCTATCTGATTATGATTTAATGCAGCAAGCATCCTGAAGGTAGGCCTTCCACAGACCTTAGGGACGCTCGCATCAGTGGTCGCGGTAGGCATCGAGCGTGAGCCGCGCGACAAACTGAGCAGCCCCACCAAATGGGCGGAACGGGCCGGTGCATGGCGGGTTAAGAGATCAGACTTGTCAGGAGGCGATCATGGCTGCACGACCCTATTGGAAAGGCCAGATCAGGCTGGCTCTCGTTTCGATCCCCGTCGAGATTTACTCGGCGACCAAAAGTGGCGCGACGATCGCCTTTAATCAAATCCACGAACCCTCGGGCAAGCGGATTAAATATGAAAAGGTCGTGCCCGGCATAGGGCCCGTCGATCTCGATGATATCGTCAAGGGCTTCGAATATGCGAAGGGCGAATATGTACTGCTAGATGAAGACGAGATCGAGGGGGTTAAGCTCGAGAGCAAGAAGACCCTCGAGCTGACGCAGTTCGTCGATGCCCATGACATCGACATGATCTATTTTGAAAAGCCCTATTATGTCGTGCCTGCCGATGATCTGGCTGAAGAAGCTTTTATCGTCCTGCGCGAGGCGCTGCGACGTAGCCGCAAGGTGGGGCTGGGGCAGCTTGCGATGCGCGGCCGCGAATATGTCGTGAGCATCAAGGCCTGCGGCCGAGGGATGGTGATGGAGACGCTGCGCTACGCCGACGAGGTCAACAAGGCGGCAAGCTATTTCCGTGAGATAGGCGATGGCGATCCTGATGATGAGTTGCTCGACCTTGCGACGACGCTTATCGACAAGAAGACCGGCAAATTTGATGCGGGCGAGTTTCATGACCGCTATGCCGATGCCCTGAAGGATCTCATCGAGCGCAAGAAGAAGGGCAAAACGCTCAACATCGATAGCGATGATGAGGGCGGCGTCGACTCGCGTGGCAACAATGTTGTCGACCTGATGGCAGCACTCAAGAAATCGATCGGACCCGCAGGCAGTGGCGGTGCCAAGGAAAAGGCATCGGCGAAGAAGACTGCCGCCAATACCTCCGCCAAAAATGACGCCAAACCCGCGCGGAAGGCTCCGGCCAAAAAGCGGGCCTGACCCGGTGGCTGATATGCCGCGGCGCCTGGCGGACGAGGAGAGTGACGCGGCGTTTGCCGAGGCCTCCATCACCTTGTGGAGTAATCTTCTCACCTTGTTGGGCACGCATATGCTCGAGAACGGCATGCCCCGGCAGGAATTGCTAGATATGCTGACCATGCTTCATGAGACCAATGAGGAGACGATCCGGTCACCTCGCGCCCGCGCGATAGCAGGCCGCCACCTCATGTCCGTCTATCGTGCACTGGGCGACGCCTGAACGACGTTAGGTGCTGGGACCAAAACGCTTTCGTTTCGGATCGCGGCGGCAACGGAATTGGTCCTTTACATGCGCGTTGAAGAAGCTGCCGGCAGATGGCGCCTTGCTGAAGGCATCGAAAACCGCCGCTGGCACGTCGTAATAGAGATATTTGCCATTCTCGCGGAAGGTGACGGTAAGAATATACATTTCCTCGTCATAGGCGATCCGGTCGATCATGGAAGAAATGAGACGGCGGGCACGCATAGTCATGGAGCGCGTGGAAGCCGTGGCGGTTCCGCCTTTGAACAAGCCAGAACCGCCCTGTGTCCTCAAGCCGCTTAGCAAGGCGGACTTGGTTGCATTTGAACCTGCGCGCGATCGGCGGGTTGTTCCATCATGGCGGACGAGACGATCGACCAAAAATTGCGGGACATGGCGGAACATCGCGGTTTCAAGCTTCTGAAATCGCGCAAACGCAAGCCTGGCAGCGGCGACTATGGCAAATTTGGGCTGACCGATGCTCAAGGCGCGGCTCTGCTTGGCGTTGGCGATGAGGGTCTCACTGCTAGGGCGGAGGATATAGAAGCCTATCTGCGCAAAGGTGCTACCAGTAACTGGAAAGCATCGGCGGAGGCGACCCCTGCTAGGCATCAACAACCGTCCAAGGTACGCCAGAAAGATAAGGAGGACGACAAACCCGTCATCCGTCCCCGCCGACCTCCGGGGAGCAGTGGCCCCGCACAGTCTCGTCGGAACGCAGCGAAAGGCGGGGCGGCCGCGACCGCAGCTCGGCCCGCTTCGCCTGCGCCGGAAAAGGGCGGGAAAGCTCGCAAGCGCAAGGTCTCTAAACCGATCAGACGACATGCATTGGAACCAGAGCCTAGGGCAATTCAGTCCAGCGCCGAGCCTGCCCCTGTCGCTCTAGCGGTACGCATCGCAAAGCCATCAGATGCTGCGGATCTGTCTGGGTTGCTGCATCAACTCACAGCGGTCACAATCGATGAACTGGGCATCGCCCGCAATCTTGAAAAGGTGAGCGAGGCCCGTGGCGGAACATGTGTGGCCGAGAAGGGGGGCATAATCGGCTGCTGCAGCTGGACCACGGCTCAGACGCTTCAACATGGCCTGATGGGGCGCATCAGCCTTTTGCTGGTGGACAAGCGGCATCGACGTCAGGGCATTGCCAGCGCTATGCTGGACCATGCCTTTTCGGCGCTGATCAAGGCCGGATGCAGCCGGGTTGAAGTCATGAGTGACATCGAGATCAGCAACGCCCATAATTTTTTCCGGACGCTCAAATTCGAACAGACCAGCTACCGCTTTGCGCGCGACCTGCCCGTCAAGGGTTGATCAGCGCCGCTATCACCCTATCGCCATGGCGGCATCGGTCACCGCATCAGGCCAGCTGCCCGAAGCGCATCGTGGATGATCTTCTCAACGCCAGCTTTGGCAGGGGTTTTGCCATGCGAAGGCGTGGAGGACATCGGCTCCAGCTGGCTGATCCGGCGCGCTGGCAAAGTTGATAGCTCCGCCAGCGGGCTTGACTGGGTTGAGACACGCTCTCTCACACCGCTGTTCAGGTCCCAGGACGCCGCTATCCGACGGGTGGAGGAAATGCCGGCCTCCAGCATATGGGGCATCGCCACGCCGCAGGCTTGCGCGCCAGTCGTAGCGAGCGATGTGCCATGGCCCATATTGGCAATGCGATAATCTTCGATAATCGGACGCCCCGATGCGTCTGACCAGACGCGATACCGATGGCCGGCAATATCCTGCGTGCGGTCCGGAGCATTCCCCAGATCATGCACCGAGAGCCATTGCGCGAGGATCGCGTCAGCGTTGGCAAAGTGCACCGTTGGATCGGCACTGCCGTGCCAGATCGATATAGTCGGCCACGCGCCCTGGTGGCTCGACGCCCCACGCACGCGATCGCCAAGCGCCTTTGCGCTATCGGGTCCAGGATCGCGCATGGCTTGCAACGCCTGCTGGACATTCGAAGCTGACCCGTGTGGCAAGCCTGCGATGATCGCGCCGCCCGCGAAAAGCTCAGGATAGCTCGCGAGGAGGACAGATGTCATCGCACCGCCGGCTGAGAGCCCCGTCACGAAGATGCGCGAGAGATCGACATCATAGGCCTTGACCATCGCGGCAATCATCTGGCGGATCGATAATGCCTCGCCCCGATCGCGCTCGTTGTCGGCCGGCGAGAACCAGTTGAAACAGAGATTGGGATTGTTGGCGCGTTGCTGCTCAGGAAATAGCAGCAAGAACCCATGCTCGTCTGCAAGGGTGGACCAGCCCGAGCCGCGATCATAGCCGCCAGCGGTCTGGGTGCAGCCATGAAGAACGACAACGAGCGCAGGCGTCTTGCTGATGTGACCCGGGATATGGATCTTTGCTTTGAGGGCGCCAGGATTGGAGCCGAAATTCTCCAGGTCTTTGAGCCGGCTTTTATTGTCGGCATCCCCTCGGATTACGTTCATTCCGCGCAGGGCTGTGAGCTTGGCTATGGTAGCGGATAATTTGGTCACGCAAATATCTCCCGTTCAGCCGGGCAGCACGCTGAATATATAGATAAGGCGTAGTTATGCTGCACTGCACAATATGGCAGCATGGATCGCGCGCACAAGGCTAACGCGATAATGAATCTGTAAACTGAAGTCCGAGCAGGGCGGAACGAGTCTGCCCTATAGCCGGTTGTTAGGCGACAGATCGGACGGATGAACATGGCGAAGACGTCGACGCAGCAGTCAAATGACAGTCTCGCGCTTTATCGTTCCAAACGGGATTTCGCGCGGACGAAAGAGCCGTCCGGCGCTAGCCTTCCGACGGGCGGTAATGGCTTTGTCGTGCAGAAACATGCAGCGTCCAGGCTTCACTATGATTTCAGGCTGGAATTGGACGGCGTCCTTTTAAGCTGGGCGGTTACGCGGGGGCCGAGCGCCAATCCGGACGATAAGCGGCTGGCTGTCCGCACAGAAAACCACCCGCTCGATTATGCACGGTTCGAAGGCACGATTCCCAGAGGCGAGTATGGCGGAGGCACCGTCATGCTATGGGACAATGGTATTTGGGAGCCGATCACGGGCAAAGATCCGCGCAAAACGCTGCCCGATGGGCATCTGCATTTCATCCTTCACGGGCGGCGCATGCAGGGTGAATGGATTTTGTTTCGTCTGAAACCCCGCGGCAAGGAAAAAAGCGAGAACTGGATCCTGCGCAAAGTCAATGACGCCTTCGCCGGCGGCTCGGATGACCTCATCGGCGTTCATCTTACCAGTGTCGATACAGGCAGGACCATGGAGGAGATCGCTGCTGGCAAGGCCGTCTCTAAACAAAAGGCTGCAGGCGCCACAGCCACCGAGCGAGCCGCGGCCTCGAACGCAAAGACACTGGTTAAGCCGCGTAAGAAGGGCAAGGGGAAACTGCCCCCTTTCCAGCCGGTGCAATTGGCTACCCTCGTTGATCACGTCCCGGCGGGCGACCAGTGGGTTCATGAGCTTAAATATGATGGCTATCGCACATTATTGGCGCTCGGCGGCGGGGAGGGGAGAGCCTATACACGGTCGGGTCTCGACTGGTCCGACCGGTTCGCCGGTCTGATCGCAGACGCGGTGATGCTGGATACCGACAGCGCCCTGATCGATGGAGAGGCGGCCGTGATCCTGCCCGACGGGCGAACGAGCTTTCAGGCGCTGCAGGCGGCGCTGAAAAGTGACCCTGGCAAAATAGACTATATGGCGTTCGATCTTCTGGAACTCGATGGTGAAGACCTGACGGGCCGCCCTTTGCTGGAGCGCAAAGAGAAGCTCGCAGCCCTGATCGGCGAGGGCAGGGGGCGCATCCACTACTCTGACCACATTGTGGGGCGGGGCGAGCGATTGTTCGAGAGTTTCTGCGGCGCCGGGCTGGAGGGCATTATCTCCAAGCGCTTCGACGCACGCTATACAGGCTCGCGATCAAGCTCCTGGGTTAAGACTAAATGCATCCGCCGCCAGGAGTTCGTCGTCGTCGGCTGGACACCCTCGGATAAGCAGCGCGGCTTCCGCGCGCTGCTACTTGGCATTCATGAAAAGGGTAAGCTGCGCTACGCCGGCAAGGTCGGCACCGGTTTTTCCGGCGACGAGGTCGAGCGGCTGATGGAACTCATGGCGCCGCTCGAACAGAAAGTCGCGACACTTGAAGCGCCTCGCGCCGCCGTGCGTGGCGCGACTTGGCTCAAACCCCGGCTGGTTGCGGAGGTTGCTTATGTCGAGTTCACTGACGATGGCGTGTTGCGGCACTCAAGCTATATCGGGCTGCGCGAGGACAAGAAACCGGAAGCGGTTGTGCTTGAGGTCGAGACACCGGTCACGACGGCTGCGGGGCCGAGCGGGACCAGCGGCGTCAAGATCAGCAATCGTACGCGGGTGATCTTTCCTGAAGGCAAGCTCACAAAGGGCGAACTCGCGGATTATTATGAGGCTGTTGCAGACATTATGCTGCCTTGGGCAGGGAGCCGGCCCATCAGCCTGGTGCGTTGTCCCCAGGGGCGGGATAAAAAGTGCTTCTTCCAGAAACATGATGCCGGAAGTTTTGGCGATAGCGTGAAGCAAGTGGGCATTCTGGAGAAGGATGGCCATGAGGAGCGCTATTTATTCATTGATTCAGTTGCCGGTCTGCTCACCTGCGTACAGATGGGCACCATCGAATTTCATGGCTGGGGCGCTCGGATCGAGGATGTTGAGAAACCCGACCGCCTTGTTTTCGACCTTGATCCGGACGAGGGACTGGATTTCAAGGACGTCGTCTCGGCCGCCTTTCATCTCCAGGATGTACTGGGCCAGATGGGTCTTGTGACCTTTCCGATGGTGACAGGTGGCAAGGGCGTCCATGTGATTGCGCCGCTCACCCCATCCGCAGAATGGCCGCAGGTCAAGGATTTTGCCCACCGTTTCGCGATGGCGCTCGCGCAGGCTGATCCTTGCCGTTTTACGGCTGCGCTGGCCAAAGCCAAACGCACGGGGAAGATCTTCATCGACTATCTGCGCAATCAACGCGGCGCGACCGCAGTCATGCCTTACAGCGCTCGTTCGAGACCGTTCGCGCCGATCGCGGTGCCGCTTACATGGGAAGAGCTTGGCGATCTCGACAGTGCAGCGCACTGGCATATCGGTGACGCAGCCGAGATGATGAAGCGGGCAGGTTCGAAAAACCTCGCCCATTGGGGGCGGGCAGATCAGATCCTGCCGGACCTGTGAAGCTCGCGACCTACAATGTGAACGGCGTCAACGGCCGGCTGCCTGTCTTGCTACGCTGGCTTGGCGAAACGGAGCCGGACATTGTGATCTTGCAGGAGTTGAAAGCGCCCCAGGAAAAATTTCCAAGGGCGCAACTCGCTGAGCTTGGCTATCACGCGATCTGGCATGGGCAAAAAAGCTGGAACGGCGTGGCAATTTTGAGCCGTGTCGGCGAAATTCATGAAACGCGGCGGGGACTGCCCGGCGACCCGGATCCCATGCAAAGCCGATACATCGAAGCAGCCGTCAACGGCATTCTCATCGGTGGCCTCTATCTTCCCAACGGCAATCCGCGACCAGGTCCTAAATATGATTACAAGCTGCGTTGGTTTGATCGCCTGATCGAGCATGCGGCGACCCTGTTTGAAACAGGATTGCCTGTCCTTCTGGCCGGCGACTTCAACGTGATACCGACGGAGAGGGATGTTTATAAGCCGGAGCGATGGCGCGACGACGCCTTGTTCGCGCCCGAGGTGCGGGACGCTTTTGTTCGGCTAACCGGACAGGGCTGGACCGACGCGCTTCGCACGGTCCATCCCGAAGAAGACATCTATACTTTCTGGGACTATTTTCGAAACGCCTACGCTCGAAACGCAGGCCTGCGGATCGATCATCTGCTGCTCAGTCCGATGCTCGCGGGCCGCCTCACTGAAGCGCAGGTCGACACCCATGTGCGGGGATGGGAGAAAAGCAGCGATCACGCGCCGGTGTGGATCACGTTAAGCGATGAGCCGCTCCGAACCCGAAGGAACGTGAAGCAGAGGCATCTCGCGGCTAAAGCCCCATGAGGAACGAGTAGGCGCGTTCTCCGTTTTTCTCCATAAGTGTCCTGGAGATTAAAATCATGGCTGGCGGTTGGACGCGCGATGGCGCGGTACAGGATCAGATCGACGATACGGTGAAAGATGCGGTTCATTTCGCGCGGGCGCGCATGCCTTCTGGCGAGGGCGAGACATATTGCCACGAATGCGGGGAGGAAATCCCTGAAGCACGGCGGCGCGCCCTGCCAGGTGCGCGTACCTGCGTACCCTGTCAGTCGGCGCGCGACACTAGGGCCGCCTTCTCGGCATTCAACCGCCGGGGAAGTAAGGACAGTCAATTGCGTTGATCTTCATCGTGGGCGCGAAGGGAATGCATGGTTTAAGGCTTAGCGATGGTTTGTCTTGCGCTCCCAATGCGGTGATGTCATTTTTAACGATGACGGGCTCTGGCGCTCGCCATCATCGCAACCCGCCAGGCATCATGAGCGCCGGTCCCTGACGGACAGGCGGCCGTATCGGATGGGGCGCAGCTATCGCGCCGAACGACGGCATAGCAGTGGGTAGGTAAAGGGTCGGGTCACTCCGGCTCTCTATTGCTGCTGCCTGGATTCATTGTGCCTTCCTCCTCAACATCATTTCCGCGGCCGCCCAGGTCCGTTTCGTCCGGCTGTCACAACAGGCCTCGTGACACGATCGGCCCGCCTGAACCGGTAGCATCGATTTCGACCGATAGTTTGGAAAGAGCGTTCAAAACCGAGCGTGGAAGCCTCTTGCAATATTTGGGTCGGCGTGTCGGTCGGGATGCCGCGCCTGATCTCGTTCAAGAGGTTTTCATGCGAGCGGCGAGCAGTGAGCAAGTGTCGCGCCTGATAAATCCAGCGGCGTTTATCAGGCGAATCGCGCGGAACCTCTTGATTGATCGAGCACGCCGACAAAAGCGTGACAACATCCTGCTTTTCTCGCTCGATGAACAACGAGATCTCATCTCGGCTCCTGAGCAATGCTGGAATCTCGAGGCGGCCGACCTGCTTCGCATTTATGAGCACGCGGTAGATTCGCTGCCTGAAAAGACCCGTCGCGTATTTCTGATGCATCGGGTCGATGAATTGAGCTACCGCGAAATCCATCAGAGACTAGGGATCAGTATCTCCGCGGTGGAATATCACATGATCAAGGCGTTGGCTCATATTGGCCGTCAGGTGGATGCGGGACGATGACTGGCTCCGAAAACGGAGACGAGCGTCGCTATGCCATTGAGGAAGAAGCGGTCGCTTGGTTGATCCGCCTTCGCGGTGACAAGTCGGACGCTGAGTTGGTCAAGTTCGAGAACTGGCTGGCGCAATCAGCCGAACATCGTCGGGCGTATCAAAGGGCCACGCATCACTTCGACACATCAAAGGTGCTCAAAACGTCCAAGAGACATGGAAAGCGCAGAATGTTTGGCACGCACGGCTGGTTGATAGGCGCCGCGATGGCGGCGGCGATCACCGCCGTAATCGCGCTTGGTTTGACCTTTAGGTCAAGCGGACAAAAAGAGGGTGGCAGGCGGCAGGCCGCAAGCGGGGCCGTTTTTCAGACATTGCCCGGTCAGATCGATGCCGTGGAACTGGCCGATGGATCCAAGGTCACGATGGATACGCGCAGTCGCCTCACCGTCTCGATGGGTAGCAAGGAACGCCGACTTCAGTTTCAGCAAGGACGAGCACGTATCGCGGTCAACACCGATGCACGGCCATTTGTCGTCGTTGCAGGTCGGGGTGAATTGGTCACCTCGACCGCGCATTTCGACATTAGTCGGGGTAGCGATGGCCGAATTGAAATTGCGGTACTGTCCGGCCAGGTCGAACTGCGCAGCCTACTCCGTCCCGTCGTAATGCAAACCTATCGGCATTATGCGCAGGCCGGACAATTTATCGGTTATCCGGCTCAAAATTTCCGCCCTGTCATTTTGTCCAGCCGAGGGATAAATCGTCGCGACTGGCCGCAGGGCTGGACGGAATATAGCGCGATCCCGCTGCGCATCCTCATTGCCGATGCCAACCGATATGCGCGGCCGCCGATCGTGCTGGATGACCCCATGGTCGGCGCTCTCCTCGTATCCGGCCGATTTCGGTTGACCGAAACCGATCGCTTCTCTGCCCGTATCGCAGAACTATTCGATCTTGCGCTAAGCCGGCGTCCCGACGCCATCCATCTCCAGCATCGATAAAAAATCGAAGTGTCGACTAAGGTCGATCGAATTCCAACGTCAACAACTCCCTTAGAGCCAGCCGAAGTGGTGGGCCGGTAAACAAAATGGGGGAAATATGACGGGGAAGAGATTGCAGACGATCGTCGCGCTGATGCTGGGTGCAGCCACGGTTACGACGGTTCCGATTAGCTCGGCGCGAGATGACATATCCTTCGTTTTCGATCTGCCAGAGCAGGATCTGAGCGATGCGCTCCGTGCCGTGGCAAGGCGTGCCGGGTGGGAACTCTATATGCCGGCAACGCGTGTCGCCGGTGTGAGAGCACCAGCGCTCAGCGGCAAGCTGAGCGCGCAGGAAGCAGTCGAAAGCCTTCTTAAAGGATCGGGTCTGCGCGCCCGGTTCCTGGATGAAGCGATCATCATCAGCGACCGGTCCGCTCCAGCAGATGCCGCAATGTCCGAGCAGGAAAACAGGATCACGGTGACCGGAACACGGATCCGGGGCGCTCCGTCGGCGGCGCCTCTCAGAGTGATTACTGCAGATGACATTCGCCGGGCGGGTCAGGCGGATCTAGGCGAAGCTCTGCGAAGCTCCCCGCTGAATTTCGGCGGCGGACAGAATCCTGGTGTGGGCCGTGGCCAAGGCGCGAGCGACGTGAACGTCAACGGCTCATCGTCGGTTAACCTTCTCGGTCTGGGCCCCAATGCAACGCTGACGCTCTTGAATGGCAATAGGTTGAGCTACACGGGCATCAATTCCGCTATCGACATCGGCGCTATACCCGCAGTTGCGGTCGAGCGCGTCGAAATCATCGCAGATGGCGCGTCAGCAATCTATGGTTCCGACGCCGTTGCCGGCGTGGTCAACGTCATTCTCAAACGAGATTATGAAGGTCTTGCCGCTCAAGCGCGCTTGGGTGCATCGACAGATGGCGGAAATTTTCAGCAGCAGTATAATCTGACAGGCGGACGTCAATGGTCCAGTGGCGGCGTTCTTGCCGTTTACGACTATGCCGCAAACTCCGAGATTTCAGCCGTCAGCCGGTCCTATGCGAGCGCTTCCGCGTCTGACTCCTATCTTTATCCGCGCCTGGGTCGGCACAGCGCGCTGATTAGCGCTCACCAGGACATTGGCACAGCGGTCACCGCTAATGTCGACATGCTCTATAAAGATGCGCGCCAGAATATGCTGATCGGATTCCTGGCCGGACAGCCACACAGCGTTTTCGGGTCGGCCGTCCGGACCAATTCCCGTTCCTGGCTCTTTGCCCCTTCGCTCACAGCCAAGCTTAGCCCATCATGGACAGCGCAACTGCTCTCTTCTTATGGGAGCGACAAGAGCCGAACCAATTCCCAGATTTTTTCTGGCGGAGTTCCCTTTGCGCCCAACTATCGTGTGTTCGACAACGAAGCTCTGTCGATCGAGTTGGGAGCGACCGGTTCCATATTCACTCTCCCGGCAGGCTCTGTGCAATTGGCGGTGGGTGCTGGCTATCGCCGCAATGCGCTTAAAGTGACCGCCGGGTCGAGCGGGGTCACCAGCACCGCCGCCAATGGCAGCACCGAGAACGGCTTTGGCTATGCCGAAGTGGTAGTGCCGATCCTCTCGCCTTTGCAGGAGTCACTGCTTGGTCGCTCCCTGCGACTGACCGGCGCGTTTCGCTACGAGGCCAATTCAAGCACGAATTCGGTCGCGTTGCCAAAGCTCGGCGTCATTTACGAGCCGATGCAGGGTCTGACGCTGAAGGCGAGTTGGGGAAGGTCGTTCCGATTGCCCACCCTTTATCAACGCTATTCGGATTCCTATGCGGGTCTTGTGTCGACCGAGGACCGTGCCACTGGATTTCCTGTTGGATCGACCTTCATCAGCCTGACGGGGTCGAACCCCGACCTCAAGCCAGAACGATCCGAAAACTGGACTGTCTCTGCCGAGTTCAAGCCAGTTACCCATCCCGAATTCAGCGGTAGCGTAAGCTATTTCCATTTCGACTATACCGACCGCGTCGCTGAGCCGCTGACATCCTCGGTCGGCGCGCTCAACAACCCGCTTTATGCGAGCCTGATTACTTTCGCTCCGACCCTCGCCCAGCAGCAGGCAGCGATCGCTGGCGCAGCGATCGGGCTCGAAAATGAGACGGCGATGCCTTATGATCCCGCCAATGTCGTCGCGATCCTGGACCGTCGCGAACGGAATATGGCGCGAGAAATATATAAGGGCGTCAGCCTTTCCCTTCGCTACCGCATCGGCGATCCGCAGCGCGACACCTTCGAGATGAGCTTCGATGGCAACTGGATCGATAGTCGCAGGCAATTGCTTCCTGGACTGCCGGTCACGCAATTGTCCGGCAATCTTTTCAATCCGCCCAAACTCAAGGGCAGGGCGGGGCTCAGCTATGTTGCGCCCCGCCTGACAGTTTCAGGCTTCGCCAACCTCAGTTCGAGCCTGTTCGATCGTCGCACATCGACAACCTACCGCATCAATGGGCTGGCCACCTTCGATCTGACAGCCACGGTCAAGGCTTCCGACGGCCTCGACCTGGGCGTCATCGTCCAGAATATTTTTAATGCCAAACCGCCGATCATCCGATCTGGATCGGGCTATGACACACCGTTCGACACAACCAACTTCTCTCCCATCGGCCGATTCATGGCGCTGCAGATTCGGCGGGCCTGGTAATGCGCAGGCAGATGCAGACTTTTGCGCGATGTGTCGCGCCTGCAATGCTGCTGGTCAGTTCAGAGGTGGGGCACGCCACCTCTGAACTGGTTCGTCCATGGACGCTGGAAGATGTGCTGTCGATCCCACATGTAACCGACACCGCTCTTGCCGCCGACGGCCGCTCGCTCGCCTACATCCTTCGGGTCGCAAACCGGGGTAGTGATCGCACCGAGTATGAACTTCATGTCACCGATTTCCTGCCGGGCGGTGACAGGGTCATCCTTCGATCGCCATGGATTGAGCGCCTCCAAACCATTCCGGGCCGCAAAGGCTGGAGCTTCCTGGCTGATCGGGGAATGGGTGTGCAACTCTACGGCGCTGATGAGGCCGCAGAAATCACTTCCATCGTCGTAAATTCCGAAACGCTGTTGGTGGGATCTGTTGATGGAGGTGAATTTGGCTACGGCTTTACCGAACCAGTCCGCTTTGGCGTTGCTTATTATGACTGGTAGCCAGACGGACGCCGCCTTTTCTACTCCCTGCTACACGGTCAGGGCGGAAAAGATGTGGTGCGTTACGATAAGGACGTCACGCGCCTGACGCTCTATCTTCGCCGAGGACCTGCGGTGACGGCGCGGTTCTTTGTGAAGCAGGAGGGCGAGGCGGCCAGTTGGATCGCAGATGTTCCTGGTTCTGATCTAGTAGGCCGTTTTTGGGGCGGCATGCCCGCCTGGCATGCCGATGCCCTCGATTTCTCCTTACAAACGGATAATCTGAACACGCCTCATGTTCAGCGCTATCGTTGGCGGTTCGATGAGAAGCGGGCTCGCCCGATAGATGGTGACCCGACATTTGTTGCGGATGAGATTACAGGGCCAAATGGAGGCAGTCTCCTTATTGAACGCGACGGTGTAGGACGACGCTTGCGGGAGCGACTTCCTGATGGGCAAATCCATGACTATGGCCCTCTGAATGTCAGGCTCTCGGACCGCCGTTCGCCTGGCCACTGGCTTTCGCCCGATCTTGCTTTTGCTTTGGTGGCCACTCGCTACCCGCTTGAGGGGCGATACGGTCTGGTGCGGATCGAACGCAGTGGTCGGCTTCGACGGATCGAAGCGCCTGAGAGCCTCACGCATTGCACCTTCCTTCCGTCGCTCACGGAAGGGATATGCATCCGGGAGGGTATCGTCACACCGCCGCAGTTTGTCCGCGTCACGACGCGCGATGGCCGGATCAGGCCTCTTCAGTCCCTATCTGCTGCTCATGATCTGATCACGCCCATACGCGCGAGGACACGCGACATAGTCAACGCTTTTGGCTTCCGTGCCCGCAACCACATCCTGTTTCCGCGTGGCTATGTGAAAGGGCGCCGCTACCCTGCCATCCTCGTGACTCACAGCACCGACGCTGACGAGCGGTTTGGCGCGCCAGACTTTCAGTGGCATTATCCAGTCCAGCTATTCGCCGAGCGTGGATATGTCGTCATACTCGCGAACGAACCCGATATTTCGCAGAGTGCAGTGCTGGAGCAAGCTGACGCAGACCGGAACATCTGCGGAGGTGGAACGTCGCCTGTGCAGATACGGCGCCTTGGATGGTTCAATCAGATCGAGAGCTTTCGCAGCATTATCGACGCCTTGGTGTCGGATGGCCTTGTCGATGCAGACCGGGTCGGCATCGCCGGCTATAGCTATGGATCGCAGATCGCCAACGTGGCGGTGACTCAGACGACGCTGTTCAAGGCCGCCTCGAGCGGTGATGGTGGCTTTCTCGAGCCTACCTCCTATCGTACGCATCGCTGCGCCTACAAGGCTATCTACGGTGGGCCTCCAGGTGATCCGACCGCGCAGGCCAGCTATGCCGCCTTTGCGCCCTCCTATCGCGGTCAGTTTGCGCAAGCGCCCATATTGCAGCAGATCGCCAGCCCTCGGGAAACGATGGTGGACCTTCATCAAGCCTTACGGGAGGCCAGTGTGCCATCACAGCTCACGCTCTATCCTGGCGAGACGATTGCCTCGGACGAGACGCATTTCTTCCACATCCCATCCAATCAAATGGCCGCGATGACGGAGAATATGGAGTGGTTCGACTATTGGCTGAAGGAGGTGCCGCCAGCCTCGGATGTCGGCATAGAACGCGGCAAGGCCTGGCAAGCCATGCGTGCGACCTGGCGGGACAGTGCGATCGGTCGTCGAGCATCTAGCCAACCCACTGACGCGCCCAACTCTCCGCGCCCGTAAGACCGAGCAGCCTGCGCGCATGAGATCTGGCATATCCACTACCCTTGCGGGCGGAACCCTGTTCGGGCAGGTCGGTCAGAATTCCAAGATCGACTAGCAGACCGGATCGCAAATAGGAAAGAATCCGATTTTCGTTCTCCCAGAAGAACTGATCGAGAAATCCGGAAGGGCCACCCTTCGTCTTGCGGGAAACGATCGCGTGTGGAAGGTCGTGCTGAAATGCGCGGCGCACAAGGGCGCGGTCCATGCCCCCTTCGACCCAGTTCCAAGTCGGAATTTTCAGACATTGCTCCATCACCGGCTGCGACAGCAATGGCGAGATCGATGGAGCATGGAAACGGCGGTCGTGGAAGCCATCATTCCCCATTGCCCGGCAGATGGCGCGGATATGCGCTGCTTTCCCTTGCGATATATTTCCCGGGGGATCGTACCAGGGATGACGAGCGACCGATTTGATAGCGGCCTCTAGCCGCGCGCGATCGAGATAGGATTTATCGTCACTGGCGATCGGGGGCCGGGCGCCCCGCACGAGCCGCCGAAGAATATGTGTCAGGATAGTGGGGCAATCGGCGCCGGTGAGCCGCGCGACATCCGCCGCCGTCTGCAGGACCGATGTAACACCATGCCGCGCGCGCAGCCGGTCCAGTATCGGCGCGACCGATAGCATCAGGCAGAACACATTGTCGCCGCCATCGCCGTTGAAGAAGGCGCTTATGCCGCATCGCTCGGCAATGGCGGTCTGGGCGAGCGCCGTGCATTGCGCATAATGGGCGGTAAAAGGGCGAGCCACCGACGGAACGATCGGGCGCTCGATATTGATGATGCTTAAATCATAGGGGACTATATCGAGCGGCGACCCGAGCGCGGTTGCCATGGTAATCGCGAATGCACGCTCATCGCCCTCCCGATCGGTCCAGCTCATATGGAGACCGTGCAGTTGGGCGTTCGACCAATTGACCCCCAAAGACACGATCGATGAATCCAAGCCCCCAGAAATGCCGGAGAGAATGACCGGGAAGGCGTCGGCCCATGTCCTCACAGCGTTCAGGATGATGTCGCGGAAGGCGCTGGGCGCCGGCACCTGCATGTCATGTTCATCCGGGAGGAAGGACCAGGGTTTCCACAGTGCATCGGTTCGGCATCGACCCGAACGCACTTGCAATTTCTGGCCTGCCAAAAGCTCGCGAACGCCGGCAAGGCATGTCTGCTCGCCAGCATGATGCGGGTTCCACAGGTGGACCAGCAGGCCGTCAGCGTCGAGACGGACTCCGTCTTGGAAGGCAAACGGGTGCTCGCCGATCTGCGCAGCAACCGCGATCGTACCCTCGAATTCGCGCCAATAGGCTGGCAGCGCCCCTGAAGGGTCGCGGACCACGACGAGATCGCCGCCTACATCTCGGAAAATCGCAACGTAGCCGCCCCAATAGTCGCGGATCAGGCTCTGTCCGCGGGTGACGAGCGCAGCATTGATCTCAGCTGGGTTCAGCTCGGTTATTGTGCGGCTGGGGATGGAACGGGTAAAAAGATGACCGATGACAGCGCCCTGATCCCCTAACATCACCACATGATCCGTAGCCCATAGGTCGATAGGCGCTTTCAGTGAGATTGGGGCCATGCCGACATAGCCATGGTCGGGCGCCGGGTCGCTGCGGCCCAGGAAGGCGACAAATCGCGGCGCAGTCATATGGCTATTATCGGTTGAAAGCCCTCGACAATATGGAGGGTGTCGCCAATCAGACGATGGTCGCACTGGACCCAGCAATGAGCGGCGATCGGAAGACGCACGCCGATGACGATAGTCGGTCGATGGCCAAACAGGCGCAGCATCTGAGCAGTCGCGAGGCTGTATGGGAGGCACCGGTCTCTCAGTGGCAGCACGGTCCGGGTAAGGTAGAAGATTGCCGCTATCCGCGCTTCGGAAACCCAGAGAAATGGCGGTTTCATGGGATAGCTCGCGGCTTCCTGAAGGCTTTGGACGAGGTCTGGCAGGGGCATGCGGCGGACCCGTATTATTGCCATCACAAGAAATGTCATGGCAACCGGCAGGAGTGCCCAGCCGAGCCCGAGGCGCGTATCTTGCGGGTGCGCGTAATTTGGCCTTTCAGGTTCGGGATGCCGAACTGCGGTGTGCGGCGCCGACACGATCAGCCCGCCTCGGACCAGAGCTTCGCACACCGGCCCTGTCGCCTGTTTCCGAAGAAACGCTGCCAGATTGCAGCCCGTCCGACCGCGCGCAAGCTGGTATCGCCCTGCCGTGATATCGAGGAGAACAGGCGTTTCTCCTACCAGGCACGCATGAATATTGCTGACGAGCCGATACATGTGAACAACTCCGCTCAAGGGGAAGGACACGCCGCCTGTCGAGGCAGCGTGCCCCTGTTCCGTCAGTCTTCGTCGGAAATGCCGGACCCTTTCCGCTGCGTACCATTGCCGTCGTCGGCGCCGGTCAGCGCCATGCCGCGCGTGAGATCGCGCGCATCGCCCAGATCGACGAGGTCCTGCTGATGTCCGTCCCGTTCCATGATCATTCTCCTTACATCTTGCGACTCCATGCCGCGAAACAGAGAATTCCATGATCCTAATCCGCCATCTATTTTATAATCGGATTATAATCCCATGACGAATTTCCAAAATTACTTCTCTTATAGAAGTCGTGACCGAGCAGTGAGAGCGAGCGTTGGGCGCGCGCACTGCCGCCTTTAGCGGTAAAGCCTGGACATGCGCGGGAGTCACCCGGTCACTTCTACGAACGAAGTCGCAGAATGGCGTACCGTGCGTTG
The DNA here is from genome assembly GCA_016000085.1 of Sphingomonadaceae bacterium. Lineage (GTDB taxonomy): Bacteria > Pseudomonadota > Alphaproteobacteria > Sphingomonadales > Sphingomonadaceae > Sphingobium. The sequence goes on along the minus strand of JAECRT010000033.1, from coordinate 3,134 downwards.
CTGTCTTGGCTGGGACAAGAACTATTGCCCCCACATTGATGACTATCTTCGGCGAATTTCTCAGGCCTTGCGCGTGAAACCCCGATCGCTCGCCATGAAGCGCTCCAGCATCGGGCTTATCAGTTTTTCTACCGCCAAGGGTTGGGAAAGGCCCGTATCCGACGCGTGCGCACGCGCATAGGCGGTGAGATCGCGATGGATCGCCGCCGGCAATTCGATCGTCATCTTGACCGGCTTGTCGTCTTCGATTGGCCCGAGTTTCAGCTTTGCCATCAATCCTTCCTTTCCCAAGGCTCCAGAACGAGATCGCGCGTCACCATGACGCGCAGCGAATGGCCCGGCCGGATCGTGAGCGTCGGCGGGATGGCCATTTGCCGCTGCACCATCTGCCGCCCGGTCTGGTTGATCGTGTCCTGCGTGCCGTAGCGCAGCGCCTGGATGAAGGCGTCATCATCATTGGTGGCGAGTTCGGTTCCCACGCCAAGCAGGGTCGAGATCAATGCGGCGCCCAGCATGCCGGTCCAATGGTGATCGACGCGATCCTGCAGGCCTGACATGCCGGCAGAATCTGCGCCGGGCGTTCGATCCAGCAGCATGGAAGCCCCATTTGGCAAAATCAGGCGATCCCAAGCGAAGAGCACACGGCGCTGCCCGGCGGCGGTCGCACTGTCATATTCACCGATAAGCCTCGCACCCTGCGGTATCAGTAGAATCCGCCCCGTTGGACTGTCATAGACATTTTCCACGACCTGTGCCGTAATCTGCCCGGGAAGATCGGAGCGGATGCTGGTCATCAATGCCGCCGGAATGAAACTGCCCGCCTGAACTATGTAGGGCGATGCAGCTTTGGTGATCCGTTGAGCACTGACGGCGTGCACCGGTGTGCCAGCCTCCAGGAAATCCCGCCGATCGGCCAGAACAGTCCCCGGTCGGGCGGACACATCCTCCATGGAAAGCGACGGCGCGATTGCGGGCTGGCCCAGTATCGGCTCTGCCTCTGTAGCCGACGATCCGGACCGGGAAGATGAAGCGTCGAGGAAGATTTTGCTGGCTGTCGCCGCTTCCTGTGCAACGCGCCTGCGGTCTTGCGCCGTCTGCATATTCGTACGACCTGCTCCTGCGGCGCTCCCTGCTGGGCCCTGCATGACGCCTCTTTGCTGGGCGGAAAGGATCGGTCTGCCAAGATCGCCTGGTAACGGCGCTCCGAGCGTTGGAATCTTGGCATAGTCACTGGGGGCAGACGTGATGCTCTCGGCGCGATTGCGGCCTTGAGACGTCGGTAACGCCTCCACCTTGTCCGGCGATCGGGATTGAAGCGCGAAGATCAGTACGCCGCCCAGACCTATGCATCCCGTGGCGGCGAGACAGGTGATCACGCGTCGCGACAATCGAACGATCCGCGGTGGTTGCCCGGACAGCCGAAAAGGGGCGTCCGTCGCAGGACCGGCAGGCAGTCGTGGATCGGCCATTCCGGCCGCCTCCGAAGAAAGCTGGTGCGCGGCCGGACGTTCATCATCGGCAGGTGACTGGCGTGCATGCCCGGTGTCGGCGGCCCCGCTCATAATGCCTTTTCCCCGCGCTTCGCCTTTGATGCAATGCGCTCGATGCGAACGATTTTTTTCGTCTTCCGGTCGCCCAGGCGCAGTTCTGCCGATGCGAACAGCCGGTCGACCACCATATACCGACCCTGTACCCGATAATTGACGAGTTCCGCCGAGCCGCTTGTGCCGCTTATGAAAAGCGGCGGCATCTCACCGGCGCCGATATCGCGCGGAAACTCGATCATGGCCTGCCGACCATCGTCGAACGCGCGCACCGGACGCCAATCCGCCATGTCCCCGACAATCCGATAGTCGAAGTTGATCGCCGCGAGATCGACGCCGGATGCCGCCGGCATAGCGCGCGCCTCGCGCTCGGCTTTGCCCTGGAGGGCGAACAGGGCGTCCTGCGGATAGGTCCAGGATATGGACGCCATATAGGTCGATGGCGTGCCGTGCAGTTCGAGATGGTAGGTGCGCCGATCCGTATTGATGACAAGGTTGGTGTCGATATCGTCCTGGGTCGGCTTCACGAGAATATGGACCCTGCGGGAGGTGCCCGTACCGCTCACTGTATCTCCGATGATCCAGCGCGTGGTGTCTCCGGCGGCGATCGGGCCCGCGCCGACAAGCTGCTCACCTTCCTGAAGCGCGATATCGGTGATCTGGCCGGGCGCTGCATAAAGCTGATAGAGGGCGCCTTCCGCGAAGGGATAGCGCTGGATCGCGTTCATATAGCCACTCCTGATCGGCTGTATGCGTGCGGCTGCATTGGCGCGCTTCACCCGACTGGTGGGATCAGCCGGATCGATATCCGCGCGGCGGGGAGGAAGCGGCTTGAGTTGCCCGGGCAAAGGCAGTGGAACGGGCAAGGGTATCAAACGCGTCGGTCCCGTCGGAGGGGCCGGCGTCACCGCAACCAGTTCCGTCTCGTCGGCCTGAGCGACTTGCTTCGCGGTCACCTCGCAGGGCTGTGCGAGAGGCGAAATGAGGCCCAGGCCAAGGTACATAAGAGATTGACGGGTCATTGGCTGAACTCCTTCGACCAGTTGAGGCCATGTACGAAGATTCCGAGTGGATTTTTGGTGATCTCTTCGGCCGACCGGGGTGACTGGATGGTGACGGTCAGGATCGCCGACCAGCGTGCGGTATCGACCAGGGCTCCCTGCTCGTAACGGCGTTCGACCCAGCTCAGGCGAAAACTGTCGCCCGATGCGCGGATGACGCTCGAGACGTCGACGGCGATCTGGGTCTTGCCAATTTTCGTAAACGGGTCATTGGCGCGCGCATATTCGCTCAGCGCAACGGCGCCCTTGTTTGTCGTGAAATCATAGGCTCGGAGCCAGTTCTGGCGCAGCACGATGGGATCGGTCGGGATGCTGCGGAGTTCCTCGATGAACCTTGCCAGGTGAAATGCGATCTGCGGATCGGTAGGGCGATAGTCGGGCGTCGCCGGCGCGACGGCCTGTGTCTGACCGAGCTTGTCGACCTCGACGATCCAGGGTGTGATCGTTCCGCGCATCGACTGCCAGAGCAAACCGGCTGCCAGCCCCGCGGAGAGGGCAAGGCTGCCAAAGAAAGCAAGGCGCCAGCTAT
>JAECRT010000032.1 GCA_016000085.1 Sphingomonadaceae bacterium | reverse complement strand
GGCGACCTCAATGTTGGGGTCCTCTTCCGTTGCCGTATCGGGCGGGCGGCCCAGAAAGGCGGCCAGACGCTTCACATGGCGGATATAATCCTTCTGTGTATGGGGCCCAAGACCTCGCATTATCATGTCGTGCTGCATCCGCTGACGCAGTGGGCTGATCGGAGCAGTATTGATCGAGACAGTCATGGCAAGTTCCTCTTCGTTGAAGGAACTTCCAACCTCAGACGGCGACCTCGCCCCGCCAAAGGCCCTTATTTACAGCACTACGACGCCCCACGCGACCCTCCCGCGAAGCGGGTTCGTGCATGGGTCGATATGCGCAGCAAGGCTTCTGTTAGTACAGACTGCTTCAGCTCGTCATCAGCTTTTGTAACACATACGGGCTGTGACCGTATCTGCTGACCACGATAGTCCCCTTAACGTTGCATCCGGGGTTTTAGCGGTGCCTGATGCTCGGTATATGGCTTGGGGCGGACTTGCCGACATTGACGCGATCAGGGTTGGGCGTGCCGCCGCAATATCCATGAATGAACCGTCGATTGCCAGTATCTTCGGCGTGCCCAGGCGATTTAAGACAAAATGCTTATGCCCAGAAGTCGGCCTCTCCTACCTCTGAGCCGACGGGCACGCGCAAACTCAGGCCAACCCTAAAGGCGCCCATCAAGCAATCGTCATTATCCCAGCGCGGCCACCATGCTTTATAGGTTTGACCACGACCTGATCGCCTAGGCGATCGAACAATATATCAATCTTGTCCAGACCGATGCCCAAATCCCTGATCGTGAGGCTCTGGAGAAAATGCGGCAGCGTGGGTTGATGAAAGGATATCTGTGCGGCCGGGACATCGAACGTTAACCCTAGGCTCGACTGAATGAGCGCGAGCGGCGCTGCCGCCGACCAGGCCTGCGGACTGCAGGCCACCGGATAAAAGGTCGGCCCCTGCGACCGGCGGCGCGGGAAGCCGCAGAAAAGTTCCGGAAGGCGCATCATGTCGACATAGGTGGCGGCGGCAAACAGGCCTTCGAATATTTGCGCGGCCTCTCGCTGATATCCGTATCGCGCGAAACCGCCCGCGATCAGCGCATTGTCGTGCGGCCAGATCGAGCCGTTGTGATAGCTCATCGGATTATAGCGCTTTTCAGTCGAGGCGATGGTGCGCACGCCCCAGCCGGAGAAGGAAGCGGGCGCCATCAATGTGCGAACAACGGCCTCTACCCGTTCCTCGCGCGCAAGCCCGGTATAGAGGACATGGCCGGCATTGGAGGACCGCACCCGGCAAGGCTGCTTGTCGCCGTCGAGCGCGAGGACATAGGTGCCCAGCGCCGCGTCGAAGAAAGCGGCATCGAACCGGTCGCGCAGCCGCGCCGCGCGATCGCGATAGTCGGCCGCGCGCGCATGGTCGCCGATCGCGCCGAACAGCGCCTCAGCTGCCTGCCACGCGCCGTAGACATAGGCCTGCACCTCGGCGAGGGCGATTGGCCCTCGTGCGAGCGTGCCGTCGGCGTGAAAGATGGAATCATGGCTGTCCTTCCAGCCCTGATTTTGCAGGCCCTGATCGGTCATGCGACCATATTCGACGAAGCCGTCGCCGTCGCGATCGCCGTGGGTGTCGATCCAGGCAAGCGCCGCTTCGATATGCGGCAAGATGGTCGTCAGGAAGGCGACATCGCCGGTCCGCTCAAGATATGCGCCCGCCAGCATCACGAACAGGGGCGTGGAATCGATGCTGCCATAATAATGGCGGAACGGCACCTCTCCCAGTTCCGCCATTTCCCCATGGCGCACCTCGTGCAATATCTTGCCTGGTTCGGCGTCGGCTGCCGGATCGAAGCCGGTGGCCTGATGCGCGGCGAGATAGCCCAGCACGCCGCGGCTGATCGCCGGATCCATCCAGAGGGTTTCGAGCGCAGTGATGATCGCGTCGCGGCCGAACACCGTGCTGAACCACGGAATACCCGCATAAGGATAAGGGCCATATTCGGTATCGGTCGACAGCATCGATATATCCGCGACCGATCGGCGGGCGACTTCGTTGAACAGGTCATTCGACGAATGCAGCGTCGCGCCACGCCTGCGTGCCGCCCGCAGCGCCTCCATCGCCTCGCGTAGGGACTTGAGGAACTGCTTGGGAAGCGCGTCTGTCGCTTCTGTCCGTCCGCAGCAGATGCGGGTAAACAGCGCGCAGCGGTCCCCGGGCGGAACGGTGACGTGGAACAGCGCATGGCTGGCGGTCAACTCGTCGGGCATCGGATCGAAATGCAGGTGAGTCTGCCGCTCGCGCTCGTCACGCCCCAGATAGCCTAGCAGGACATCAGACGGACCGATCTGCGGTTCGCGCATTAGCCCGCGACGCAGGCGCGTCATGCCGCGTATCTCGAACAGATCGGCGAAGTCCGCCGTGAAACTCAGGTCGATACTGACTTGACGCGTTTCCGTGTCGAAGTTGCGGATGGTGACGCGCTCGTACAATGCGTCCTTCCACAAAAATCGCGTGCGACGCAGGTGGATGAGGTCATGTTCCACTGCAACCCGGCCGTCGTCCCCGATGAAATCGGGATTGGCGAGATCGCAAGTCAGCATCGCGTTGTCGTCGCGTAGCGCGGAACTGAGCAGGATCGGCCGCATCGCGTTGATTGTGAGATAGAGGTGTGAGAGATGCCGGGTATCGCGATGATAAAGCCCCTCCGGACTGCCGGGGCCGGAAATCGCGTCGCCGCTATGATCGAACACGGCGAAACTGTCGCCATGTTTGAGCGTACGCGGCCTGCGCTCATGTAGCGAGGCCGTCGCCGGGATGAAAAACTGGGTCTGCGCCTGGGACAGAGCCTGCCCCCCGGCGATACCCGGCATGTCGGGCTGGGGCTGGCTCAGGGTCATGGTCTCTCCTATGCGACGATCTGCAGTTCGGATTCGATACCCCGCTGACGCCGCAACCGGGCCGCGTCGGTGCGGGCGCCAGGCAGATCATGGTACAAGGCGACATAGTCCGCCGCCATCCGCTGCGCCGTGAAACGTGCGTCGAATGCGCCACGTACCCGCCGCCGGTCGAGATCGGGAAGCGCCGCAATGGCGTCTACCGCTTCGTCTTCGCTCTCGACGATGAAGCCGGACACGCCATGCTCGATCACTTCGGGAACGGATCCGCAGCGAAAAGCGATGACCGGCGTGGCGCAGGCCATCGCCTCGATCATCACGAGTCCGAACGGCTCGGGCCAGTCGATCGGAAACAGCAGCGCGGCTGCTTGGCCGAGGAAGTGAACCTTCTGCTGTTCGTTGATTTCGCCGATGAATTCCACATTGGGATAATGGTCCACCAGCGGCGCGATTTCCCGCTCCCAATATCCGCGATCAACGGCATCGATCTTGGCGGCGATCTTGAGTTTAAGGCCAGAGCGCGCCGCAATTCGGATCGCGCGATCCCGCCGCTTTTCCGGCGAGATGCGCCCGAGAAAAGCGAGATAATCCTCGCCCGCACCCAGGCGCGGAGCCAGCAGGTCTGCGGGCAGGCCATGATAGATGGTCCCGCCCCAATTGACCGGGGGCATCGGCAGACGCTGATGGTCGGAGATCGACACCAGGCTGTGGTTGGCAAAAGTTCGGTAGAATGGCGGTAGGTCGGGCAGGTCAAGCCGACCGTGCAGTGTGGTTACCGTGCGCCCAATGAAATCCTGCACCATCGGCAGGTGCAACATGTCGATATGGAAATGCAGGGCGTCGAACTCGTCGGCGCAGTGGCGGACCTGCTCCAGCATCATCATATGGTAAGGGATGGTATCGACCACAGCGGGGTTGAGGCGCAACGCCACGTCCGTGATGGGCACCAACTTGGCGCTGGTCTGCGAATCGCCGCTAGCGAACAGGGTGACATCGTGACCCTGGCGAACCAGTTCTTCGGTTAGATAAGATACGATACGCTCGGTGCCGCCATAAAGCTTTGGTGGCACGCTTTCAGCTAACGGGGCGATTTGCGCAATCTTCATCCAGGCGTTCCTCTCAAACGAGTGGAGCCTCCATTCCCCCATTTGCGGCAGGCTGCACCGCTACAAGCATTCAAACGCGGGGGAGTTTCATGAACGGAAATATTCCGTCTCAATTCTTCGTCACCCAGCTGGTGGATAATGGTAAATGGGCAAGCAAGCCGTTGTTTGCTGCCGCTGGAACGCGGCGCGGCTGGTCTGCCCTTTAGGAAAGGAAATCAGCTACCAAAGTCGACGTCGGACGATGGTAGACGAAGTAGGCTGGGCAGAGCCTACAAAATGCTTAGGCGGGGCGATTGCCCATCAGTTCGCCAAGGCGCACTGGCCGTTCCGGTTTCCAGTCCTCGTTGAAGGCAATGGTACCTTGCCTAAATAGCATCACGATCGTCGAGCCGAGAAGGAAACGGCCCATTTCCTTACCCTTATCCAGCACGATGGCTTGATCAGCGTAAGTCCATTCAGACACTTTGCTCGTGCGCCCAGGATTGACGACGCCGTGCCACACTGTTGCCATGCTGCCAACGATGGTTGCGCCGACCAGCACCATCACAAACGGACCGTATTCTGACGACTCAAACACACACACGACACGCTCGTTGCGCGCGAACAGGTTCGGGACGCCGCGCGCGGTGGTCGGATTCACAGAGAATAGGACACCTGGTACGTAGATCATGCGCGTGAGCGTACCGTCGCAGGGCATGTGCAGGCGGTGATAATCCTTGGGCGACAGATACAGGTTAGCGAAGCTTCCGTGGCGGAAGTGGGCAGCGAGGGCATTGTCGCCGCCGACCAGCTCGGTGGTGGTGAAGCGATGCCCCTTGGCCTGCAGGATATGGTGGTCGTCGATGGCGCCAAACTGACTGATCGCACCATCCACAGGGCAGACGAAATCGGCGGTCGCCAAGGGACGAGCGCCGACTTTGAGCGGCCGCGTGAAGAAATCATTGAAGCTCTTGTAGCTGAAGATATCCGCATTTTCCGCTTCGTTCATGTCAACGTCGTACTTGCCCACGAACCAGCGTATCAGCCGGGTCGTGATTGCGCCTCCATGCGCTCCCGCGACGCGTCCGGCAAAGGTGGTCAAATGCCGCTTGGGGAGCAGGTATTGGAGCAGGACCTTCAAGCGATCAGACATTGTGAGCCTCGACATGTTGATAGCGCAGCAATAGCGTCATGAACTGCAAGATCCAGCTTCCGAGTAAAGTCTGTTTCATGGCGCTCGAACTGCCAAAAGCGAGCCCGCGGCCACATTAGCCGAACGTCTGTTGCTGGATTAAAAATTGCAGGACCAACGTCGCTTAAGGGTCGATTTACGAGATCACCCGTTCACGATCGTCCCGCCATTGGGATGCAACACCTGGCCTGACATGTAGCTGGCATCCTCGCAGGCCAGAAACAGGAAGGCCGGCGCGACCTCATTGGGCTGGCCGGGGCGCCCCATCGGTGTGCCTTCGCCAAAATTCTCCAGTTTTTCCGGGCTTGCGCCGCCGCAGGGATTGAGCGGCGTCCAGATCGGTCCGGGCGCGACGGCGTTTACGCGTATCCCGTCACTCACCAGATTTTCGGACAGAGACCGTGTGAAGGCGGTAATGGCGCCCTTGGTCGCGCTATAGTCCAATAGCTCCGAACTGCCTTGATACATGGTCACGCTGGTGCAGTTCACGATGGCAGCGCCAGCCTTCAAGTGGGGGCGCGCGGCCTGAACCAGGAAAAACATGCCGAAGATGTTGGTCTGGAAGGTGCGACGAAGCTGATCCTCGCTAATGTCCCTTATGTCCTTATCAGGATGCTGTTCACCGGCATTGTTCACAATGATGTCGATCTTGCCGAACGCCTCCATGGTCCGAGCGACAATCTCGTCTGCAAAAGCGCGCTCGCCAATATCGCCGCGGATCGTGATCGCCTTGCGGCCCTCTGCTTCGACGATGCGCTTTGTTTCCATCGCGTCATCCTCTTCCAGCAGATAGACTATCGCAATGTCAGCGCCTTCGCGCGCATAGAGCGCGGCGACTGCTCGTCCGATCCCGCTGTCGGCGCCGGTGATGATCGCGACTTTTCCGGCAAGGCGGTCCGAACCCTTGTATCGGGGTTGCCATTGCGGCTTGGGGTTCAGTCCGCTCTCATGGCCAGGCAGGGCATCTTCATGGATCATTGGGGTGGTGTCGCTCATCGCATTATCTCCTTCTCCTCAAGAACCCATTGAGAGCCCAGGAGTTCTCTCCGTGACAAACGGATGGTCGCATTCGGCGGGCACCCAGACATTGTTCCGGACTCTAAGGAGATGGTCGATGGCCCTCAAAGCCCTTGCACTCAACTGCACGCTCAAGGCGGACAACGCCGAGGAGAGCTCGACCGATGCCATGATCGCAGTGCTGGCAAAAGCCTTCAACCAGCATGATGTACGAGTGAGCGAAACCGTTCGTGTCGCGGCCCTCGATATCAAGGCCGGCGTCACCTCCGACGAAGGTAATGGTGACGCATGGCCGGCGCTTCGAGAGAAAATTCTCGCTCATGACATAGTGATCTTCGGCGGACCGATCTGGATGGGGCAGATCAGCAGCACCGCCAAACGGGTACTGGAGCGGATGGATGCCTTTCTTTCCGAAACCGACGATAAGGGGCGGATGCCGAGTTATGGTAAGGTCGCGGTCGCAGCGATCGTGGGCAATGAGGATGGCGCGCATTTCTCCTCGGCGCAGCTGTTTCAGGCCCTCAACGATGTCGGGTGGACGATTCCCGCCGTTGCCGCCTGCTATTGGGTCGGCGAAGCGATGGGGTCCGTCGACTTCAAGGATCTGGACAGGACACCGGACATGGTGACGAAGACCGTCAGCATGGTCGCCGCAAATGCGGCGCATCTGGCGGGGTTGCTCCAGTCCAGCCCCTATCCTGGTTGAGCGGCATGGCTGATCTGTCGGGCAGGCTCCGCGAGAATATCGTTCTGTTCGGCGCACTGTTCGCCAATGTCGGGATCGCCATCGCCAAATTCGTGGCGGCGGCCATCAGCGGCTCTTCCTCCATGCTCACCGAAGGCTTTCACTCGCTAATGGATTTATGGGCAGGCGAAAGCCAAACGCCCCTCAGACGCCACGCATCCCTTCGGCTATGGCCGCGAACTCTATTTCTGGGCATTTGTCGTCGCGATTATGATATTCGCCGTCGGTGCTGGGGTGTCGATCTACGAAGGCTGGCTGCACATCGCCGAGCCCGAACCGCTGCGCGACCCTATGATCAACTATGTGGTGCTGGCGGTCGCCATGCTGCTTGAAGGAACAAGCTGGGCTATTGCGGTACGCGAGTTTAACGGAAAGCGCAGTGCGAGCAGTTGGTGGCAATCGATCCGCCGATCCAAGGACCCGGCCGGCTTCATCGTGCTGTTCGAGGACAGCGCAGCGTTGATCGGCCTTGCCATCGCAGGCCTGGGCGTCTGGGCCAGCCATCACTATGGCGACCCGCGGATCGATGGCGTTGCTTCGATCGCCATAGGGTTCATTCTGGCCGGGGTGGCTATTCTTCTCGCGCGCGAGGCCAAGGGACTTCTTATCGGCGAAAGTGCCGATCCCGCGGTGATATCGGCGGTATGGATGATCCTCGACAAGCGGCCCCAGATAAGTGCGGTCAATCATGTCCGCACGATCCATACCGCGCCCGATGCGGTGTTCGTTGCAATCAGCGCCGATTTTGACGACGATCTGCCGATGGGACAAGCAGAAGCCCTGATTGAGGATATCGAGCGCGAAATGAAAGCCCGCATTCCGGAACTCACCTCCATCTACATCCGGCCGGAAAAACAGGCCGACGCGGTGAGGCAGCCACCACCGGCCTAGCTTTCGCCATCACCCTCGATGGGCGGGATGAAACTGACCTGCGCCAGTCGCCAGGCTCTGTCCTCGCCTTCAGGCCAGTAGTACCGTGGATGACGGTGTTGCGAGGGAGGATGCGTATCATGGACTTCGGCCCTGATCAGCCGCCCGGTTTCACGCAGTCGAATGGTGGCGCCGGGAAATTCCGCCTTGAGGCGTTCACAGAGATTCTGCGCGTCTTCCGACAGGTCAGTGCTCGAAAGAGCCCTTGGCGCCCCGTCTACCAGTTCGGCAGTGGAGGATCGCAAAGCCTTGATGCCATCATTGAGGACATCGAGCGAAATGATGGCAGCCGCCATCGAATCAGCCCACCACCAGCCAAGGCCAAGGCCAATGATGCCGGCAAGCCCGGCCGCGCCGGTGAGCCAGTTCGCCTTATTCATGAGGGCGTCGGTATGCAGCAGCTTGTCGTTCAGCGCCCGCGCCAGCGGCAGCTCCTTCCGCCCTATAAAGAGCGGCGGAATGAGCGAATAAATCTGCGCAGCAATCATTAGCCAGCCGAGCCAGATGTCGTGGCCCAGAATGACGATCGATCCGACAGTCGCATGTTCCGCTTTGCCGAGCGCCATCAAAGCATTGTAGAGCAACAGCGCACCGACGGCTGTCAGTGCTACCGCCGCAACAAAGAAGCCGAGACCATTCACCCGCTCGAATCCGAAGGGGAAACGGCGGGAGCGATGGCCGTAACGCTCCATATGCGCGGCCACCAGAAACATGACCGGCGGCACGAGGCCCAGAGTGTCCTCGATCCAGGCGGTCTTCATCGTCTGGCTCTGCCCCAGCACAAGCCCCATCGTCACGATGATCGTGAGCGTCCAGAAAATGTTCCAATATTCAAGGCGTATTGCACGGGCCATTGTTTCGCGCAGTTCTTGGGGAAGGCTCGTGTCGCTCATTCTTCTCGCGCCTCCTGCGATATCGCGCGGCTGGCGCGCTCTACCGTCATGATCCATCGGTTCTCACCATTGCGCATGGCCGCCCTGAGCTTGAGCGGTGTGTCTGTGGCTCCGCTTGTCGAGAGGGTCGGGCCGAAGGCCACAGCCGTCGCCCAGGGACTGTCGGCCGCAAAACGTCCGATGACGAGATCCATTGTGCCGTCATCGAGTTGCCGAAATAGCGCCTCCCCCGATCCTGGCAGCCATCGAGCATGCGCACCGGTTCTCCGCTCGATTTCATGGACAAGCTTTGCGACTTCCGGCGCACCGTGAACGGTAGGATCGGCCAGTGCCACTGTGAAGCTCTGCATTTGCGCAACCCGTACCGAAGTACCGGCGGGGTCGCGCGGCAACGCATCGCATGCCCCAAGCAGCAAGAAGGCGGAGAAGATACCAAACTTCATTCGACAACCTCCTTCTGCGAGATGGTTTCATTGCAGCGATCGGGATCGAAGGTTTCTCGATCCCGGGCGACCTCTCCCGCTCGATCATAGTTGAACATCCGAGCAGCCAAAGGTGAGAAGGCGGTACGATGTTCGCCAAAGTCGTTTATGGGGCTTGCCATGGTATCTTTCTGAATCGTTGCTGGCAGATAACGCCTCGGCAACGCGAAAGAGCCATTCAGCGATTGTTGATCATTGATGGCGCGCGATTGAGGTGATCCAGTGGCAGGCTCGCGTCAATGACGCCTGGACGCGGAAAATTGTGACGGTACATGCCGCCAGCCCGAGCTGAAAGCGCGCCACGCATTGAATGAGCAAGCCTGCCCGAACCTGACCGGCGGCATTGCGGTTTGAGCTCGCCAAAGCAGTTCTCCGCCAGAGGGCGACCGGCCACGCGGGTTGCCTAACGCGATTGGACTGCCTCGCGGGATGTGGCGAACCGGCTACGATGTGAAACCTTGCCGACATATCCTGGCTAGAGTAATTGTCGGTATCTCAAAGCAGATGCTTCACAGGTTACGCTGCTTCTCGGCCCGTAGAACGCCCGCCCAATTCGGGCGCTGTCCGGTCCAGTCGGGCAACTGCCCAGCATGCCTAGCGAGCCTGGAAGACGGTAAATTAGTGTGCGCTTAAAACGGCAAGGCTAACGTCTTCGGTTGCCCCATTGACCGACTGATGCGATAGCCGCCCGAGGGTGTTCGCGTTCCGTTGGAATCGGACAGGTTATCACGTTGGTCGGGCCGCCAGCGATAATCCTTGCGACCGGACTCCCGCCGATGACCCAAATATACGCGCGCCAGAGCGCAATCCGCCGCTTCCTCGAAGCGCAATCGTCCGCGGGCATTGTGCTCATGGCGGCTGCGGTCGTGGCGCTGGTTATCGCCAACTCCCCGCTCGGAACGAGCTACGCTGCGATGCTGCACGCCTATCTCGGGCCGCTCTCGCTCAGCCACTGGATTAACGATGGCATGATGGCCGTGTTCTTCCTTCTCGTCGGACTTGAGATCAAGCGCGAAGTGCTGGACGGTCAACTCTCGACGTGGTCGCGCCGTATTCTCCCGGGCGTCGCCGCCGCGGGCGGGATGATCGTGCCGGCGCTCATCTACCTGGCATTCAATCGCGGCCCGACAGCCGCCGGCTGGGCGATCCCCGCCGCGACCGATATCGCCTTCGCGCTCGGCGTCATCGGCATGCTGGGCAATCGCGTTCCGGCGTCGCTGCGGGTGTTTTTGGCCGCACTCGCGATCATCGACGATCTGGGCGCGGTCGTCATCATCGCGCTGTTCTACACTGCGGGGCTGTCGTTGCCAGATCTGGCGGGTGCCGGCGTGGCGCTTTGCGTGTTGATCGCGCTCAACCGCCTCGGCGTCCGGCGCTTGTCCCCCTACCTGCTGGTCGGGGTGATCCTATGGGTATTCGTCTTGCGATCCGGCATCCACGCCACGCTCGCCGGCGTGATGCTGGCCTTTACCATCCCGATGGAGCGCACGCCCGGTCGCTCCGATGCGGACTGCGTCAGCCCGCTCCATCGACTGGAGCAACTTCTGCACACCCCCGTCGGCTTCCTCATCGTGCCCATCTTCGGACTGACAAATGCGGCGGTTCCGGTTCTCGGCCTTCCTCCCGGCGCCATGTTGGCACCGGTTACGGTCGGCACCGCGGCCGGCCTGCTGATTGGCAAGGTGGTCGGCGTATTCGGGTTTTCTATCCTAGTGGTTAAAACAGGATTGGCGGATATGCCCGCGCACGCGAACCGGCTCCAGTTGTTCGGTGTGGCGCTGCTCTGCGGCATCGGCTTCACGATGAGCATCTTCATCACATTGCTCGCCTTCCCGGCAAGCCCGCTGCTGCAGGCAGAAGCCAAGATCGGCGTGTTGGGAGGATCGTTTCTCGCGGGTCTGCTCGGATTCGTGGTCCTGCGCATGGGAAGTGGGACCGAAAATTCAAAGCACCAGGATATGGTGCCATGATCTCGCATCGACATGCAGCATCGCTGGGCGTCTCGGAACTCGGATGGATCCGGGCGCGTCATCATTTCTGTTTCGCGGGCGCGCAAAACGTCGATCTGGTCAACTGGGGAGCGCTGCGCGCGGTCAACCACAACATATTGGTGCCGAACGCAGCGACCACGCCCGTGACGCATTATGGCACGGAGGTGATCCATATCGTCGAGAGTGGCGCGATCGACTTCGTGCGACTGAACGGCGAAGCAACGCGCGTCCGCAGCGGGCAGGTATTATCGACCTACGCCGGGTCGGGACTCCATTTCTCGATCGCCAACGCGCTCGATGTCGACGCGGCCTACACCGAGATCTGGCTGACCTGCGAGGCTCCGCACGCCCCGGCCGTCGTGCGGCGACTGCGCCAAAGCCGACCGCAAGAGACCCAGGTCATCGCCGGCATGCGCGATACAGGCTTATATCGCCTGCATTGTGCCGCGACGATGACGAAGCATCATATACCGAACGGCCTGTCCGCCGACATTCCGATTACGGCTGCCAGCGCCTATGCGTTTCTTCTGAAAGGGGCTGTCACGCACGATGGAACGGGACTTGCGCCATATGAAGGCATCGCGATCGACGGGGAAACAAGGCTTGTCGTATCTGGCAAGGACGACGCGGAACTCATGCTGATCGAGATGCCTGCATGATCGCAGGTCACAAAACGGGCCGCAGCATCGCTCCCGAATCCCCCTATGTGATACATTCAGGGGCGTGGGTCATGGCGATTCGTCTTGCGGTTCTCGGCAATGTTTGCCCACGCGGCACCTGGTTGGCTACAGCCGCATGGAGCAATATAGCCGCTGGGCGTGAACTGCATTTTGAGGAACCAGGCGCATGATGGCTGACGCCGACGGGACCGTTGGACGAGATCCCATACGCGAGCGGTTGACCAGACTTGCCCTCTACAAATGGTGGCGGCGCAGTGTCGTCGGTCCGATCGACCACGAAGCGGTTGTCGCGCGGATCGTAGAGGAAAGCGGCTGGTCGCATCGCTACGCTTTCATGACGATGATGTCGGCAGGCATCGCGGTGCTCGGGCTGCTGCTCTCATCGCCTGCCGTGGTGATCGGCGCCATGCTGATCTCGCCGCTGATGAATCCCATTCTCGGTTTCGGCTTCAGCCTCGCGCTGTTCGATTTCGCCGAAATGCGGCGGTCGGTGTTCGCGCTTGCCCTCGGATCGCTCGCGGCTGTCGTCTTCACCGCGCTGATCGTCAGCCTGTCGCCATTGCAGGCACCCACTGCCGAGATCGTGGCGCGAACGCGACCAAATCTGTTCGACCTGGGTGTCGCGCTGTTCGCCGCGTTGGCCGGCACTTTCGCCATCATCAGAGGCCGCGGGGAGACGATAGTCGGCGTCGCCATCGCCACTGCGTTGATGCCGCCGCTGGCCGTCGTCGGATATGGCCTCGCGACCTGGAACCTGCCTGTCCTTGGCGGAGCGCTTGCGCTGTTCGTCACGAACTTCATCACCATCGCTCTCTCCGCAACGGTCATGGCGCGGTACTACGGCTTTGCGCACCATCTCTCCTCGCGGCAAAGCTGGATGCAGACCATCGTATTGCTTCTGGTATTCGCGGTTATGGCGGTCCCACTCGGACTGTCGCTAAATCGCATTGCGCGCGAGGCGCTGACGGTGTCGCAGGTGCGTTCACTGCTCAACGACCGGTTCGGCAGCGATGCGCGCGTCACGCAATTGGAGGTCGAGTTCGACCGTGAGCCGAACGTCGTTCGGGCGGTCGTTATTGCCCCACGCGGGCGGACCCACAAGACCGCGACCTTGCAGAAGTCGATCGCAGATGCACTTGGCCGTCCCGTCCGGCTCGATATCGACCAGGTTCTACTCGAAGCCGGTGCGGGCGCACTCGATGCGCAGCGCGAAGAGTTGCGCCAGGCCGGGGATCAGTCGAACCTCGAAGCGCAGCGGATGACGGCGCTGGCGCGGATGATCGCGCTCATCACAGGCATAGCAGCTGACGACGTCACTATCGATCGCGATCACCGGCGGGCGACCGCGGCGGCGGTGCCGCTGCCGGGCGCAACCATCGCTACCTATCGCACCCTCGAAGTGCGTGCCGCGGCGGAAACGGACGGGTGGACCGTGACGATCGTGCCGCCGCAGGGGTCGCTGCCCGAGATTGAATTCGCTGACAATGTCGATACGCTTGATGCATCAGCGCGCGCCGCAGTAATCACATCCGCGTGGGCGGCACGGCGTTGGAACGTGCCGACGCTCTCGGTTCCAGGTTTGCCGGGCGGCGAACCTCCCGCGCGACCGAACCTCACCCAGAGACGGGCACGAGCGGTGGCGGCGATGCTGGCGACGCAGGGCGTCGGTGCCGTGGCCGCACCCGCCGCAGGCCAACGGTTCGCCCTCTCGATCGCTATCGCACAATGATCGGCCGTTTCCTGCCCCAAGCCGATCGCGTGAGCGAGATGGCGGCCGATGCGGCAAAACAAGCATGAGAGCCCGCCTGCTGCGCCTGTCGAACGATCTGCGTGAAAGCTACTGGTTCGTGCCGACGGTGATGGCGGTCGGCGCGTTGCTGCTCGCGTTGGCGATGGTCTATATCGACAGTCACGCGGGCTCGGCGTGGATGGACGGCTTGGCATGGCTTTATGCCGCGCGGCCGGATGGCGCGCGCAGCCTGCTATCGTCGATCGGCGGGTCGATGATTGGGGTCGCCGGAACGACCTTCTCGGTGACGATCGCCGCAGTGGTCTACGCCTCGGGGCAATATGGTCCGCGACTGCTGAGCAATTTCATGTCGGATCGCGGCAACCAGGTGACGCTCGGCACCTTCATCGCGACCTTCGTCTATTCGCTGGTCGTCCTGCGGACCATCCGTTCGACCGGCGAAAGTGGAGCCGGGGCAGCAGCCTTCGTGCCACAGCTTGCCTTGCTGGTTGCGTTGATCCTAGTGCTCTGCTCGATCGCGGTGCTGATCTTCTTCATCCACCACGTGCCGATGCGGATCCATATCAACAACGTCATCGAGCGGATCGGCGACCGGCTGATCGAGGAGATCGATGCGCGCTTTCCGGTGTTCGTCGGGACGCCGCTCGAGGAGCGCTCTGACGATCCACGAATACCCGCCGTGTTCCGGGCCGAGGCCGGTCGCGCCGACCATGACCGGCGCGCGCCGGTCCGGTCACAGGACACCGGGTATATCCAACTGATCGACGAGAGCACACTCATGGCCGCGGCGCATGAGCACGACCTCGTGATCCGCCTGCAGTATCAGCCAGGCGATTTCATCCACAAGGGCAGCGTATTGCTCGAGGCATGGCCGGGCGAACGCTGCGACGAGGCCGCGGCGAAGGCCCTGCGCGAGGCCTTCGCGGTCGGCTCCAGACGTACTGCGCTCCAGGACCTGCGCTTCTTGATCGACGAACTTGTCGAGATCGCTACCCGCGCGCTGTCGCCGGGGGTCAACGATCCGTTCACCGCGAACAGCTGCCTCGACTGGCTAGGCGCCGCAATGGCGGATTTGGCCCGACGCGACCTGCCGTCGCGGTTGCGTGCGGATGAAGACGATAGGCTACGCGTCATCGCGCATCCGGTAACGTTCGAGGGCTTCATCGCCCGGTCGTTCGGCGCGCTCGCGCAATATGCGAGCGCCGATATGATTGCAGGAAAGCATTTCCTCGGCGCGCTTGGCGATGTCGCGCTCCACTGCGACGACCCGGGCCGCATCGCTTGTCTAGCGCGCCAGACCCGCGAATTCCGGGAGCTGTCCGAAACGGCGCTCGACGGCACGTGCCGCGACACGGTACTGATGCGCGCCGACGACCTGCTGCGTGCGCTGGCTGAACCCGATTACAGACGTCGCCTCCGGGACGGCAATGCGTGGCTGGGAGGAACTGCATGATCGTTATAGTCGCCCTGATTGTTGCCGTGATCGTCACGATCGCGCTGACGTTCGGGAAGTTTGCACGATCAGATGGCTGGCGTGCGACCGTCACGCCGCTCGCCTCGATCATCGGCTCGGGCTTCCTGATCTGCGGACCGCTGCTGGCGCGCGAGTTCGGCAGCGCAGCGCTGGGTGCGATGGCCGTGCTTCTTGCCATCGCCTACGCCGCAGGCGCGGTGATCCGCTTCAATATCATCCATGTCGAAAGCCATCTGGCCACCGCGCGGTTCAATGATCCGGTCGCGTGGCTCGCGCGCGTGACCCAGGGCGTCCTCGCGCTCGCCTATGCGGTGTCGGTCGCCTATTATCTCAAGCTGCTGGCAGAATTTTCGCTCAAGCCTGTAGCGATCGATCCCGCGTCTCAGCCGCTGGCGGCCAACGTCATCGTTACCGTCCTGATCGCACTGATGACCTTGCTCGCGCTGGGCGGCAGCCTGCGCAAGGTCGAGCATCTCGCGCACGGCACCGTCTCGATCAAGATCGGCATCATTGCCGGGCTGCTCGCCGCGCTCGGCATCTCCTCGGCGATCGACGGCACGGGCGATCCGCTGCCGCCGGTGAAGCTGTCCCTGGCCAGCGTACCGATGTTGCTCGGGCTGCTCATCACCGTGCAAGGGTTCGAGACATCGCGATATCTCGGTCATGCCTATCCCGCCGAGCTGCGGATCCGGACGATGCGCCATGCGCAATGGATCTCGTCGGCAATCTATCTCGCCTTCATCGCCTTGCTGACGCCCTTCCTGACGCGTGCCGCAGCGACTGAGGGCGTCGCTGGCATCCTGGACATCATGGAGTTGATCGCGCCGGCGCTCGGCGTGTTCGTGCTGGTCGGCGCGGTGTCGAGCCAGTTGAGCGCCGCGGTGGCGGACTCGATCGGTTCTGGTGGGCTGGTCAACGAGGTCTCGGGGCGCAAGATCAGCGTGCCGCTCGCATTCGCGCTGGCCGGTGCACTGGCGATCGTCATCGTATGGCTGACCGATCCGTTCGAGGTCGTCGCGCTGTCATCACGCGCCTTCGCGCTCTTCTACGCGCTGCAATGCGCCCTCGCGCTCATCATATCGATCAAGGACGGGAAGGGAACGATGGGACAACGGATCGGCTTCGTCGCGATCGGGCTCGTCTGCCTCGTCGCCGCAGCGGTCGGCGCACCGGCCGAAGGATGATGGTGCGACTCCCCGAACAGGCACGCGATCTGCTGCGCGAGCATGGCCCCACGGCACCCGTGTGGCGGCGGCGCGTGGCGATTCTGGGCGGCGCGGTGATGATCGGGCTCGTCGCGCTGGTGTTTGCGCATCTCGCGGACTGGGCGGGGAACCGCTTCGTGGCGCTCGCGGCGCGCTGGTGGTGGGCACCGCTGATCGTCACCCCGCTGGGCTATGCGGCGATCGCTGGTCTGACGGCGCGTTTCGTTCCCCAGGCCCGTGGATCGGGGATCCCGCAGGTGATGGCGGCCACGCGTGATCCCGACCATGCGATGGGCGGTCTGGTGTCGGCAAAGACCGTGATCGCGAAGCTGGTGCTCACGATCGGCACCTTGCTCGTAGGCGCTTCGACCGGGCGAGAAGGGCCGACCGTGCAGGTCGCCGCATCGATCATGGGGTACGCGCATCGGGTGATGGTGATCCCCTTGCGCGCATCGGTATTCATCGCGGGCGGCGCTGCCGGTGTCGCCGCGGCGTTCAACACCCCGCTGGCCGGCGTCGCCTTTGCGATCGAGGAGCTGGCCGCCGCCTACGAACAGCGCATGACCTTGCTGGTGATGACCGCGGTGCTGATCGCAGGCATGGTCAGCCTCGGTCTCTCGGGTGACTATGTCTATTTCGGTGTCATGCGACAGACGCTGTCGGTGCGCGAGACGATGCTGGCCGCCCCCGTGGCCGGTATCCTCGGCGGGCTGCTGGGCGCTTTCTTCTCGCGTGCGGTGCTGGCGACCGGGCGGACACGCTGGTCACCGGTCGTCTGGCTGCGGTCGCGGCCGATGCTGTTGGCGGGTTCGCTCGGCGGGATCGTCGCGATCATCGGCGTCGCCACCGGCCTGACCTGGGGCACTGGTTATGGCGCGGCGCGCGGCATCATCACCGGCGGCGACGTGCCGCACTGGTTCGGCATCGCCAAGCTGACGACGACGCTGGCGACGGCGGTGTCAGGCATGCCGGGTGGCATTTTCGCTCCGTCGCTCGCCGTCGGCGCCGGCGTCGGTGACATGCTGCGCTGGCTGTTCCCGACCTATTCCGGCGGTGCGATCGTGCTGCTCGGCATGGTCGCCTATTTCACCGGTGTCGTCCGCGCCCCGCTGACGGCGGTCATCATCATTTCCGAGACGACCGGCAGTCGTGGCCTGATGATGCCGCTGCTCGCCTCGTCGCTGATCGCCGATGTCGTGGCGCAGGCCGTCTCGAAGGAACGTCTGTACCATGCATTGTCGCAGGCATTCCTGCCACCCGAGCGCGAAAGCGACACCGATACGGATCGGAATGCCGATCTCCCGGTTCGCTAGCATATGATCGATGCTCCTCAACCCCATGCTCTAGGCGCCATGCTGCTGACAGGCGCGATGTTCTACGGTTTCGTATCCGGTCGGGCGCGCGTCGAGATCATCTCGCTGCTGACGATCAGTGCCATCGCGCTCGGTCTTTACTGGTTTCCGCTTCCCGGACAGTCACCGACTGAAGGGCTGAAGCTCGCATTCGAGGGGTTTGGCCATTACGCATTGATCACGATCTGCGCGCTGATGGTGCTGGGGCGAGGACTCGTGACGACAGGCGCACTCGAGCCGGTATCGCGCCTGTTGACGCGAGTCTGGCGGTTTAATCGTCAGGTCGGCCTCCTGGTGACGCTGCTGCTGGCGTTTGGCATGAGCATGATGGTCAACGATACGCCGGTGCTCGTCCTGATGCTGCCGGTTATGGCGGCGATCGCGGCGAATGGCGGAATGCCCGCGTCGCGCACGCTGATCCCGGTGAACAGCGCAGTGTTGATTGGCGGCATGTCGACGACGATCGGCACCTCGACCAACCTGCTCGTCGTGTCGATCGCCGGCGACCTCGGCCTGCCGCCGATGTCGGTATTCCACTTCACCCCGATCGTGCTGCTGGCCGCGCTGGTGGCGCTGCCGTTCATCTGGCTGGTCATGCCGCGCCTGCTGCCAGACAATTCTGTCGAAGCCGGGCACGAGCCGCGGCACTTCGCGGCGATGCTCCGCCTGGGCGAGAGTTCCTTCGCGCATGGGCTGTCCCGCGATCTGATCGCCGCGCGGCTGCCCGCCGATGTAGAGCTTTTGGCCGAGACTCCTGCGGGCGGGCGGATGCCGGTGCGGGCGACGCACGCCGCTCTGGAGGAGACGATGCGTATCCTTGGCGCTACCGCCGCCCCGGTCTGGCTGATGGACCGGTTGCGCGGCGGCTATGCCCAGACGGGTGACGATATCACCGTCGCCGAACTGGCGGTGACCAAGGATTCCGGCCTGGTCGGCAAGGGCGTGGCGTCTGCAAATGTCGCCGAGCTTTACAATGTTGCCATCCTTGGCGTGCATCGCGCGCAACGCCGCTGGGCGACGCAGCCGATGAACGATTCTGCGTCCGAAAACGCGTTTGACGAAGGCGACATTCTTCTCGTCGCCGGTGCGCTCGGCAGCATCGAGCGGATGTCGCTGGCCGAGAATATGCTTGTACTCGAAGGAGCCAAGGAACTTCCCCGGACGTCAAAGGCACCGTTGGCGCTCGCGATCATGGCATGCGCGGTTGTACCCGCCAGCATCGGGCTCGTTCCGATCGCGATTTCCGCGCTCGGGGGTGCGATCGCGATGCTCGTCACCGGCTGCGTCCGATTTGACCGGATCGGCCGCGCTTTGTCGGCGAAGGTCATCGTACTGGTCGCAGCCAGCATCGCCATCGGTCGTATTGTTCTTGAGAGCGGTGCGGCGGCATGGCTGAGCGAACTGATCGCGCTGGGGCTGCAGTTCCTGCCGCCGGCGGGCGTTTTGGCCGCGGTGATGCTGTTCGTCACAGTGCTGACCAACTTCGCTTCAAACACCACGGCGGCGGCGGTCGGAACGCCGATCGCCTTCAGCCTGGGGCAGAAGCTGGGCATCCCGGTTGAGCCGCTGGTCCTGGCCGTCCTGTTCGGCTGCAATCTTTGCTACGCGACGCCGGTTGCCTACCAGACCAACATGCTCATCATGTCGGCAGGCGACTATCGGTTTGCGGACTACACGCGCACTGGATTGCCGCTGGTTGCGATCATGGTTCTTACCCTGTCCGGTCTACTCGTGCTTCGCTACGGTCTTTATTAGGAGCCGGGCAACGGCGGGTTTCATGATCGGTGGCACCCCATCTGAACGGCAATATCTAATCGCGAGCTGCTGGAACCGAACGGTCTGCACCTCTGGACCGATTTTTGATCACTGAGCGTCTCATATGGATCGACATCGGTAGACGGGAATTGGGACATTCTTGCCGTTCCCCATCTATATTCCGGTTGGCAGTGCCCGCCGACAGTAGTCAGTCAAACCATCAGCATTCGAGTGAGGGGCGCTGAGAGCGGCGGCCGTCAGGGCAATCGAATGTCAAATGCGTGATTTTATCTGAATTGCATCCGCAATCGATACTGCCGTAGCCCGGCAAGCCGTCGATGGCTGCAGTGCAAAGCAGCAACGGGGCGGGAGCACGCGTGCATCCTTCCGCCGCCGCAGCCCCTCCAACAACCGGAGCCCTCACTCATTTTCAAGTTAAAACCCCCGACGGCATAAGCGCCGCCGGGGCACGGCAGATCAGCTATGCCGCGACTAGATTGACGGCGGTCGGTTTAGCCGCTGGCAATCCTGACGTCTTGGCCAAGTTAAGGAGCTCAGTCTTCCGCCCGGCCATTTGATCGCGCAATGCAACTAAATCGACATCGGTCTTGCGACATTGGGCAAACATGCCATCCGACGGCATTTCTTCTTCATGGACATGATGTTTGATTTCTTCAGAGAGAACCTTGACCTTGGCGTCATAGAAATCGTCGTCGGGCGAGCTTGCCTCTATATCGTTGATCAGGACCTTCGCGCCATCATGCTCGACATACGCTTCGTTGAGCGTGTCATCCTCGATCAGACCGCGGAAGGCAGGATAGAAAATCTCTTCCTCGATCAGCGTGTGAACCTTGAGCTCGACGCAGATTTCCTGGGCTAGGGTCTGCTTGCGGTTAGCGGACGTGGCTTGCTCGAATTTTTCGAACAGGGCTTCCACCTTTCGGTGGTCTGCCTTCAGCAAGGCGATCGCATCGGTGAACTGGGGCTCTGCCATCTTTGTCCTCCTTGTATGTAAGGTAGGCGTAAATCCTGCGGGACACGCGTTGGTTCCCCGCGAACGACTCGCAACATAGCCGGTCGCAATCGATAGTTTCTCAGGGTCGCAGGCTATGCCCAGGCGCAGGTCAAGGCGCACGAGGAGACGCTTGGCACCCTTCGCGCAATGTTGGTAGTCGCCTGTGCAGACGAGGCCATTTCTACGCACACAATGGCTGTCCTAACGTCTGCATAAGGCGAGGAATAAAGGGCAGCAATTCGCGCGCGAGGAAGCCGATCTCGCCGATCTTGGTGGCCGCGAGCTGCCCGGCCGCCCCATGCAGGGCAACACCCCAGCCTAAGGCCGCAATCGGTGCAGCTCCGCGGGCGAGCAGGCCGCCGATGATGCCGGCAAGGACATCGCCCGATCCACCGATACCAAGCCCCGGACAGCCTCCCGCAAAGTGGAGGATAGGCGTGCCGGGGCCGCCGATCCATGTTTCAGGCCCCTTGAGCGCTATGTAGGCGCCCGTCTGTTCCACGATTTGGCCGACCATATGTGCAGGATTTGCGGCGACGGCCTGCCGATCGCATCCAATCAATCGGGCCATCTCGCCATGATGCGGTGTCAAAATGAGCGGCAGTTTCCTTGCGGCGGTCGCGAGTTCAGCTAGACTTGCGCAGGTCAGCGCCGCGGCATCAAGCAGCATGGCAGGTGGGGGCAACGCCAATAGGCCGTGCACGAACAGGCCCGTCTCCGCGGTTGCACTCATGCCAGGTCCGACAAGCAGAAGATCGCATTGCGGCACCAGATCGGCCAACACAGTAACGCCATCCTGCGCGATCTCTCCGTCCTCCCGCATCGGCAGACCGATCATGGCGGCTTCTGGAACCAGCACGCCCAAGGCCGACGCGACCGCATCGACAGTGGCCATCTGCAATTTGCCGGCGCCCGCGCGCAAAACGGCCTCGCCCGTCAGCGCAAGGGCACCTGGAACGAAGCGCGCACCGCCAACCAGAAGGACACGCCCTCTGCTATTCTTATCGCAACCGCTATCGATCTGCGGGAGCCGGTGGGAAGCGCACCACCCTGCATCAAGGGAAATTATCTGGGTCATCCCCGGGCAACAGCAGGTAAATCCGGGGTGTCCGTCACCGGCACAGCCTCCAACTCTTGCGGGGACACGACATTATAGCGCTGAAGAACCAGATTGCCGCGCCTCCCCGCTTGCGGGTCGAAACGATATTCTGTGACCGAGCAGTTGGCGACGTCAGCCTCTCGATCGATATCCAGGATCTGGGCTTCATCCATATTCTCAATGATGTAGCGCAGACACAGGACCACTACCTGATGCGCGAAGATGATGACCCTTTGCCCCGAATAGTGGAGAGACACCGTGTCCATCAAAGCCCGGAGGCGAAAGATAACATCGCACCAGCTCTCGCCACCAGGCGGGCGGTGATAGAATTTCCCTAGCGTCTGGCGGAAAGCGGCTTGCTGCGGCTCAAGCTTTGCGACGCCGCCGGTCGTGAGCCCGTCAAGGATGCCGAACTCCTTCTCGCGCAACCGCTCGTCAATGCAAACGGGCTCCTCCATCGCAGCGCCCCCCTCGCCCCTGAACAGCTTGGCCGTCTGCACGGCACGGCGATAGGGTGAGGATAGGATCACATCGGGTAGCGGACCCATTATTCCGCCGTGAGCGAACCAACGACCAAGCGCTCTGGCTTGCGCCTCACCCAAAGCACTGAGCGGCACATCGACGTCCCTACCCTCCAGCGCGATGCGATCGAGCGCAGCGTCGTGCGCTGCGTCGCGGGCGACATTCCCAGCGCTTTGTCCATGACGGACGATCCAGAGTTGCGAAGGCCAAGGTGCATGCTCATTATCCATGACGGGATCAATGCCGCTCAGCAGCTTGCGGTTCCTGCGATATCACCAGCGCGACAATCGGAACGCGCTACCGCGCAGTCGCGAAAAGTCTTGCGCGAGTGGTCGGGCAAAGAAGGCCACGATCAAAAAGGACAACACCACGGTCATCGGCGCCGTCGGCACCAAGGCTGATATAGGCGCACGCATTGCGCGGATGCGCCAGCAGATCGAGACGACCACCAGCGAATATGACAGTGAAACGCTCCAGGGGCGGCTCGCCAAGCTGGCCGGTGACGTGGCGGTGATCCACGTCGGCGGCGCGACCCCGGTCTAGGTCGACGTCAGGGAGAAGAAGGACTGGGTGGATGATGCGCTGCATGCCGACGTGCCGCGGTCGAAGAGGGCATCTCCTGTCTGGCGGCGGCGTGCCGTTCCTGCGCGCGCTCAAAGCGCTGGATGGCATCAAGGCGGCCAACGACGACCAGCAGTCTGGCTTTGACGTCGTCCGCCGCGCGCTTCGCCCCCCCCGGCAGATCGCCGAGAATGCCGGTGAGGACGGTGCCTGGATCTTCGACAAGCTGGTCGAATCCGAGGACTATAATTGGAGCTTCAACGCGCCCACCGGCGGATATCAGGACCTTGTCCAGGCAGGCTCGATCGACCCGGCCAAGTTTGTGCGCTCGGCGCTCCAGGATGCGGCCTCGGTTGCATCGCCCCTGATCACCACCGAAGCGCCAGTCGCGGAGGTACCGAAGGAGGATAAACCCACGTGCGGACCGGCTCAGGACTATTAATCTGGAACGGGGGGCTTTCGGTCGGGTTCCCCTACTTTCTGATACTTTTCTAGACAATTCAGCTTGCAGCCGTGTTATCACGCTGCATCACATAGCCTATTCAACTTAGCCATAATGGCTCTGTTGTTCGCGATGTGATACCAAGGCTGCCGAAAGTGCCGCCCGTCCGCCTTGCTCCTATTCAGATCGGAATGTTCTTGCCTCCTGAGACTATTAACGGATGCGGCGACCTTAATGTGGCGTTTTCGTGAGCGCACCGGATGACAACGCCCTGTGATCAGATGACGAATCCTGCGCAATGCGCTTTGCAGGGGCAACGACTACGCGACGAGTTGATACGGTCGAGCCGCCACTCGCCACTCGCAACTATCGTGACGGATGCGAGAGCTGAAAATGTCATCATCGCTGTCAATGATGCCTTCGAAAGGCTTAGCGGCTATGCTGAGTCCGATATGATCGGCCAAAACTGCCGTTTGCTCTCTGGGGCTGCGACTTGCCCAACATCTCAGGCCATGATGCGCCAGGCTATTGAAGCGGGCCGACCGGCATTTGTCACTCTGGTCAACTACCGCAAAGACGGTCAAGCTTTCCACAATGCCGTGATGATTGCGCCTGTCTATGACGAGGTTGGAGTTCTCGCTTTTTTCATCGGAACCCAATTGAGGGTAGATGGCGAAGTTCAAGATGCCGGAACCGCCAAGGCCAAGTTAGCTTTCTTGACCCCCCAGCAGTTGAAGGTCCTCGAGCAAATGGCGCGCGGCATGCGCCACGCCGAGATCGCAAAGAACCTTGGCCTTTCCATCAAGACCATCAAGATGCATCGTGGCGCATTGGTGCATCGCCTGGGTGTTCAGACTTCGACTGAGGCGATCAGGATTGCCATAGAGGCGGGCCTTTAACCTAAAGCAAGGCGGCCCTGAATGGCCTTGCCAACCTGTCACGATGCGATATGGACTTAAGTCCGGGGTAGCAGGTCGGGGGGCTTGGTGAGGATGTCGCTTGACGAATTCTGATACGCCCGGCGGAGCCGAAGCAAAGTTCAAGCTGCTCGTCGATGCGGTTATGGACTACGCCCTTTACATGCTGGATCCAGATGGCGCGATCACAACATGGAACAGCGGTGCCCAGAAAGCCAAGGGCTACACCGCTGACGAAATCGTAGGGCGGCATTTTTCTTGCTTCTTTACTCAAGAAGATCGCGATTCCGGTCTACCAGAGCGTGCCTTGCGCGTCGCTGCGCAAGAGGGGCGTTTCGAAGCGGAGGGCTGGAGGATCAGGAAGGACGGTAGCCGCTTTTTCGCCAATTCAGTTATCGATCCTATCAGGAACGATGCCGGAGAACTGATCGGCTTTGCAAAAATCAGCCGCGACATCACCGAACGCCGTGAACGAGAACTCGCCCTCTTTCAGGCGGAACAGCGCTTTGGGCTCCTGGTCCAAGGGGTCAAGGATTGCGCGATCTACATGCTGGATACCGACGGTATCATCACCAATTGGAACACCGGCGCCGCAGCGATCAAGGGTTATGGTTCCGGCGAGGTAGTGGGCAAACATTTCTCCATTTTCTATACTGGCGATGACCGGGGCGCGGGCGCACCTGAACGGGCACTCGCGACAGCCCTCGCGGCGGGAAAGTATGAGACGGAGGCTTGGCGCGTTCGAAAGGACGGCACCCTATTTTGGGCCAATGTGTTGATCGATCCGATTTACGATGAAGATGGAAAGCATGTTGGTTTCGCTAAGATCACCCGTGACGCCACTGACAAACGCAAGGCACAGGAGGAGTTGGAAGAAACCCGCAGCGCGCTGCTTCAGGCACAGAAGCTGCAGGCGATTGGCGAACTGACTGGCGGGGTGGCCCATGATTTCAATAATCTTTTGACGGTCATCGGCGGGGCGGCCGAGATGCTCAGGAAAGTAGATCTGCCTGAGGAGAAGCGGGCGCGCTATATCAACAACATAGCAACAACCGTTGAGCGGGCATCCACGCTGACCGGTCATCTTCTTGCATTCAGCCGGCGTCGCGCCATCCGTCCCGAGGTTATCGACCTCAATATTCATCTCGATGCCTGGGCTGAAATTCTATCCCGGTCCCTTGGAAGCGGCATCGCCCTGTCTGTGAAAGCATCGGCGAAGAACGCCCGCGTGGAAGTGGACCCTACTGAACTGGAAACAGCCGTCTTAAACGCTGCGGTAAATGCCCGGGACGCGATGCCGGGGGGTGGGGAGCTCCTCATAGAAACGCGGGACGCCATCCATGGGGGCCATGTTGCGGTAGCCATCGACATCACAGATACCGGGACTGGCATGTCGGAAGAAACGCTCGCCCGCGTTTTCCAACCGTTCTTTACGACCAAACCTATCGGCGAGGGAACGGGACTGGGATTGTCCCAGATCCATGGCTTCGCGGCCCAAGCCGGCGGCATCGCCCAGATAAATTCCCGCGTCGGAATGGGGACCACCCTTACCATCATCCTTCCCAAGGTCGATAAGACGCCAGCGGCGATACACCAGAACGGAAAACTGGCCTCCATACCCCCGGGGATCAGAGTCCTCCTGGTGGAAGATAATATCCAGGTTCTCCATTTCGCCGAGCAATTGCTGGACGATCTGGGTTGCCGGACGAAATGTGCGGGTGACGCGGCTGAAGCACTTGCGCTTCTCCAGGAGCAATCGTTCGATCTTGTCTTCACCGACATTGTCATGCCAGGATTGAGCGGGATCGATCTTGCGCGACAATTGCACATTAGGGCGCCTGGGCTGCCGGTGCTCCTCGCAACAGGGCATAGTGATCAGCTTGTCGGGGAAGGAGAAGCGCATCTGCGTGTTTTGGCAAAACCCTATGGCGCCGAGACGCTGAGCGCAGCGATCGGCGAGCTTATCGCTGCATCCGTTATCTCGTCAGGATCCAATGTTGGAGTCAGCACCTGCGACCAGTGAGGTGGGGTTTCGCCCCCCCGGGGGATACGGTTTTAGGGATCGCAAGTTGGCGCGTCGTACTGCTGAGGCGCAATGCTCTATTTTATCAGAGCGACATTGTGGCGCTGAGTGGCCGGGAATGGTCGACATCGGTGGGCGGCAGCTGGTCGATATCTGCAGACGGGACGCGGGACTTGGTTGCCGTTCCCAGCGTCTTGGGCAATCCGATTGCCTTCCGAAAAAAGCGGACCAGCCAGCGCTCCCGGTGAACGTAGGGCACAGGCCTTGATGGTCGCCAGCTAACCTCCGACGACGAGCGAATTTCGCATGCTGCTTTGTTTGCGACCTGCAGCGGAGCAGTTCCTCCTTTGGGAGAAGAGGTCGATCAGGGTTAATCGCTTAACCAATCGGTTATGATTTCGCTTTTATGCCCCACCGGTGCCAGCGCAACGCGCAGGGCTTCCAGTAGAGGCAGCAGCGTCTGCGTGAAAGCGTAAGGTGGGTTGACGATATAAAGGCCCGCGCCACTATAGATACCGGGCTGATCGCCATCGTACACCCAATGCTCCACCCGGAGGAATTTCGGGATGCCGAGCTTGCGCATTTGCTCCCTCCAGCGCCAATGCGCGGCGCGGTCTTTCAGCGGATACCAGATAACTGTCACGCCATGCGCCATTTGCGGTGAGCGGCGGCGAGGGTGGCTGTGATCCGTGCGCGTTCATCCGTCTGCTCGTATGGCGGGTCGATCAGCACCACGCCGCGAGGCGTGCGGGGTGGCAGCATCGCCAGCCACAGCTCATAGGCGTCGCGCTCATGCACGGCAACCGATGAGCCGCGCATCACGCCGCGCAATGTATGGACGTCTTCGGGATGCTTTTCGTTGACGATCAAGAAATCCTGCGGGCGCAGAAGCTGCGCCAGGATCCGCGGCGAGCCGGGGTAGACGTGCGACTTAGTCCCAGAATTTACAGCTTGTACGACGGCGCGGTAGTCATCCAGCAAGGGATTCGGGGCGGCTAGGGCCTACACCACGCCCTGGGTGGACTCGCCGGTCCGTCGGGCCTCCTCGCCGTCAAGGTCGTATAGCCCGCAGCCGGCATAGGTGTCGATCAGAGTCAGCGCGCCCGGTTTTTGCTGCAATGCCCGCACGAGGGCGATCAGCAGGCAGTGCTTCACGACGTCGGCGCTATTGCCGGCATGGAAGGAATGACGATAATTCATTACGACTCAAAAATCCTGACGATGCGCTTTTATACATTCTGCTAGGCGCAGTTGCCGAGCGCGAAGCGATTGAGGAAACCAATCTGGTGCTAGTATAAAGTCAGGTGGAAACCTTCAACGCACTTCTGCGCGAGGCCTCAAGCCCGCGGTAGCGATCGTTGCCAGAGGCAGAGAAGCAACGCTCCGGGCGTTTGGCAATGTTCGATCGTCGCGTCGCCGGACGCGACTGGTATCACGGCGAATCGCCTGTTCGTCTGATGTCAGCAAGACCTTCACATGCGCCGAATTATCAGAACTGCGGTGCTGATACGTAGGGGCGGCGGAAGCAGTGGCCGATATGCCGACGACGCGCTGGAGAAGGAACGTCTCCAGGAGGGGAGGGGGAGGATGATACGGGAATCCGCGGCACGTCACTTTGGTTGTGCGAAGGATTAGCGTCATGTGTCGCCTTTGCGCGTGCCTCCCCTCCGGGATCGCCCCGTCGTCATGGGATCGGGCTTCTTGGGCGGCGACCAGCCGGGCGGGGTCGATACGCGTTGTCGATTCGTGCCCAGACCCATGGCGCCGGGGGTCTGGCGAACCAGCCCAGCGGGATCGAAATCAGCTGCCTGCGTCCCCGCAGGCGCGTTGCGCAACAGGCTGATGCGGTCCCGCAGGTCCGCGGCGGTCTCGAAGTCGCCGCGTTCAGCCGCTGCCTCCATGGCCAGGCGGAGCGCTTCGATGCCGACCGCTTTTGTCATTTGAACGCCCAGCGCAATGTCTGTGCGATGCCCAATGTCCCTGCCCGGACGATTGGGCGCTCCAACGGGGGCAGGCTAATTCTGTGCATAGTCCGCGCCCATTTCGGAAGCAGATCGACCGCTGCCTGGACCGCCAGCCGTCTTGGCGCTTCCGCTGCCAGGCAGGTCGTGCTGCCGTTCATGATCAGGCGTGCGACCGTCCGGGTGCGATCATCCACGCGCAATTGCGGACGCATCTCTTCGATCAGTGCCAGCGCCTGGGATCGCGACGTCGGCACCGGGTCGGCACCCATCGCACGGCCGATCAGCGCCATTTCCGCGAAATACCGATCCTGGTCGGCGGCGGACATGGTCGGTTCGCCATAGCGAATCCAGGCATTCAGGAAACTGCTCGCTTCGGTGACATGGACCCAGGTCAGAAGGGCCGGATCATTGGCATGATAGGCCGTGCCATCCGGCAGCGTGCCGCTGACATGATCATGCACACGACGGACGCGGGCCATGGTCGCCTGCGCCAAATCCCGATCGGAGTAGGTCGTCACCGCGATGAACCGGGCGGTCCGGCGCAGGCGGCCATGCATATCCGTACGGAAATTCGAGTGATCCCACACGCCAGCCAGTACGGAAGGGTGCAACATCTGCATAAGCAGGCTGCCGATCCCGCCGACTATCATCGACGCCACGTCGCCATGCACCCGCCATGCTGCCGAATCTGGATCGAACAGCGCACCGGCGCTTCTTGATACGGGTATTTCGCCCTTGCCAGGGTCGTTGAACATACCAACCACCTGATGGCGGATAGACTGTTTGATGCCATTGGACAGGGTGCAGAGCGCCAGCATATAGGGATCAACGAACGGCCCGGACGATCGGTCCGCATGGACTTTGCAATCCTCATCATCCGACCCGGTTCCCCCATCTTACGATGCTGCTCCGTCAGGATCGCCGCGAATGTCATAGGCACTACGGCAGCCGATATCCTGTTTTCCCACCGGACACGATATGCGCCTTGCCTTCATCAGCGCATCCCATCCATCGTGCGCGACGTCGCCAGGACCCTCTTGCTGTCGGATGATCTGACACTGGTATCGAGCATATCCGCGGAACCGAAAAATTCCGTTTCGACCAATTCTGGCGCGCCACAAAACGAATAGTTCTTCGCAAGGGCGGTTGCTCGTGACTGAGCACCCGATCAAGTCGTCGCCCTTGCAATATCGCACAGTATGCGCCGATGTCAGTGATGAAACATTCACCGAAAATCCCTTGGCTTCACCTTGATGCCTTCGGTCGACTGCCCGGGAATGATGCCCGATCCCAGCCTCAGGTCAGGGATGTATATCTCGCGTGCCTTACGACCGAGCAATTTGCTGTCCGGATCCCGGGGATCAGGTCCACCCCCGTTTTTTGCGCCATCGCCGCGCGCCGGGCGAAAGACGTTGGCAAGATCGCTCCGTTCGCCCACGCTTGCCAGCAACCCCGACAGATTTTCAATCCGTTGGGCAATGACGTGAATGACCTCGCCTTCTTTCTGAACCTGACCGCGCACGCCGAGCATGGATGCGCCAAGGACAGTCCCGCGATTGGCCTCGAATATCTTGGTCCAGACTACAAGGTTTGCGATCCCGGTCTCGTCTTCGATGGTGATGAGCATGATACCTTTGGCAGAGCCGGGGCGCTGCCGCACCATGATGATCCCTGCAAGATTGACCCAGCGACCATCGCGGATGTCAGAAAGCGCCGCGCACGGGACCATCTTCCTCGCTGCCAGGTCAGCCCTCAGAAAGGCTACCGGGTGGGCGCGGAGCGAGAGCGCGAAGCTGCGATAGTCTTCCACTACCTCCTGGCCTTCCGCCATCGCAGAGAGCGCAACTTTCGGTTCGACCGCTTCGGCGCGGAGCTTCCCCTCGCGCTCGTCTGCTGCGGCAAAAAGGGGCAGGGGGCTGTCGCGCAACCCTTTCACATCCCAAAGACCGGTGCGACGGCTGTGCTGGAGCGAGCCAAAGCCATCAGCATCGCCGATCCGATCGAGCGCACCAGCACCCACGCCGGCTCTGCGCTGGATTTCTTCCACTGAAGCATAGGGATCTGCGCCACGGGCCGAGACGATCGCCGCGCCGTCCGGATTGGCAAGATCGCGGACCATACGCAGCCCAAGGCGCACGGCCTTGTACCGCCGGTTCCCCACTTCAAGCGTGCAGTCCCAGCGACTATGGTTCACATCGACGGGGCGGACCTCAACGCCATGCTCGCGTGCGTCGCGCACAATCTGGGCTGGCGCATAAAAGCCCATGGGTTGAGCGTTCAGCAGTGCGGCGCAGAAGACATCTGGATGATGGCATTTGAGCCAGGAGGAGGCATAGGCGATGAGCGCGAAGCTTGCGGCATGGCTTTCGGGAAAACCATAGGAGCCAAAGCCTTCGATCTGCTTGAAGGTCTGTTCGGCAAAAGCCTGCTCATAGCCGCGCTCGACCATGCCGCCGATGAGCTTATCGCGAAAATGGCTGACCCCGCCGGTCAGTTTGAACGTCGCCATCGCCCGCCGCAAAAGGTCCGCCTCGCTAGCGGTAAAACCGGCGCACTCGATCGCGACCCGCATCGCCTGCTCCTGAAAGAGCGGGACGCCGAGCGTCTTTTCCAGGACCCGGCGCAGCTCCGGCTTTGGATAGCTGACCTCTTCCGTGCCTTCGCGGCGCCTCAAATAAGGATGGACCATGTCGCCCTGGATGGGGCCGGGTCGCACGATGGCCACTTCGACGACCAGGTCATAGAATGTCCTTGGCTTGATCCGCGGCAGCATTGCCATCTGCGCCCGGCTCTCGATCTGGAAGACGCCAAGCGTGTCGGCCTTGCGGATCATCGCATAGGTTGCAGGATCTTCTGCCGGTATCGTGGCGAGGTCGAGGTTAATGCCCTTCTCCTCGCGCAGGAGATCGAAGCCGCGTCGCATGCAGCTGAGCATCCCCAGCGCCAGCACATCCACCTTCATAAACCCCATGAGGTCGATATCGTCCTTGTCCCATTCGATGATTTGGCGATCATCCATGCGGGCCGGTTCGATCGGCACCAACTCGTCGAGCCGGTCGCGGGTCAGTACGAAGCCGCCAGGATGCTGCGAGGAATGGCGCGGCGTATCCATGAGCAGACGCGACAGCTCCAGCGTGAGGGCAAGGCGGCGATCGGTCATATCGAGATTAAGCTCGGAGATATGCTTTTCTTGCACACCCTCACGGCTCCACCCCCAGACCTGTCCTGATAGCGCATCGGTAACGTCGGTCGACAGGCCAAGGGCTTTGCCGACCTCGCGGATCGCCCCTTTGGTGCGGAAGCGGGAGATCACAGCGGTCAACGCACTATGGTTGCGGCCATAGGTCTCGTAGATCCACTGGATCACTTCCTCGCGGCGCTCATGCTCGAAATCGACATCGATATCGGGTGGCTCGCGTCGCTCAGCGCTCACGAACCGTTCGAACAGGAGCTCGGTGCGCACCGGGTCGATCGAGGTGATGCCAAGGCAGTAGCAGACCGCCGAGTTCGCGGCCGATCCCCGGCCCTGGCATAAAATGTCTTTCGAGCGCGCAAAATTGACGATCGCGTGAACCGTCAGAAAATAGGGTGCGTAATCGAGCTGGGCGATGAGACGCAGCTCATGCTCCAGCTGGGCCCTTGTCTTGTCGTCGATGCCGTCTGGATAGCGGGCAGGGGCTTTTGCCCAGGTAAGGCGCTCAAGTTCCTGCTGTGGCGTGCGCCCGCTTTTGCCGATTTCATCAGGATATTGATAACGCAACTCTTCAAGGGAAAAGCGGCATTGTTCGGCGATGGCGACACTTCGCCGAACTGGTCCTGTATCACCCAAATAGCGCTCGAACAGCCGGTCCATCTCGGCGGCGTCCTTAAGGTGCCGGTCGGCCATCTGCTCGCGTCGCTCGCCCAGATCGTCGATCGTGCATTTCTCGTGGATGCAGGTCACAACATCCTGCAGCATTCGGCGCTCGGGCATGTGGTAGAGGACATCGCCGGTGGCCACTGTTGCGACGTGCGCCTGCTGTGCCATCTGTGTCAAGCGCCGCAACCGCAACGCATCGCCGGGTTGCCGCTGCAGGGTCAGCGCGACATAGCTGCGTTCCTGAAAGATCGATGAGACGCTGACGAGGTCTGCCTGCGTTTTTGCGTCATCGCTATTGGGGATAAGGATGGCGATCAGCCCCTCGCTCCATGTCGCGACATCATCCCAATGGAGTTCGCAGCCTCCTTTGCCGGCGCGCGATTTGCCGAGCGTCAATAGCCGGCAAAGGCGACCATAGGCTGCGCGATCGGTGGGATAGATAAGCAGGCCGGTGCCACAGGAAAGATCCAGCCTGCAGCCGTTGACGACGCGCACGCCCGTCGAACGGCCAGCGTCCCAGGCGCGCACCAATCCCGCCAGACTGTTGCGATCCACGATGCCGATGGCAGGCATGCCCAGCATGGCGGCGGCGGTCAGCAGTTCCTCAGGCGAGGATGCACCGCGCAGGAAGCTGAAATGGCTCGTCACCTGCAACTCGACATAGCGCTGATCGGCAAGGCTCATGCAAAGGCGCCATGGATGAACCAGGCCATCGGCCCGGTCGGCGACCATTGGCCATCGCCCAAGCGGAACAGCCAGTAGCGCCCGCCGCCCTCGACCTCGACCTGGAAATAGTCGCGCACTAGATAGGGGGTGTCGGCTTCCAAGCCCTTGGCGCGCCACCATTCGCCCTGGAGGCGTTCGGGACCATCGGCCTGAACCACCTTGCGCCGCTTGCCCCGCCAGACGAACTGGGCAGGCGGATGGTCGGGCATCATCGCGATCACCTGGACCGGCTCGGGCGGTTCGATCATGCGGCCCGGGCGCGGCAGGACAGCGTTCCAGCGCCGATCCGCGCCCTCGCGCAGCGCCATTGTGCGCTTGACCGTTCGTTCGGGCATGGCGGACGAGCAGGGCGTCGTGCCGTACAGCCGGTCACGGCCGAAACGGTTCGCCAGCGCGTCGATAAGGGCACCAAGGTCCGGGCCGCGATGCGTATCGCCTGTAAGATCAGCCTGTGCGCTGCGGAGTGGTTCGACGATCGGCGCGATCAGGATCATGGTCTCGATCCCAAGGCCTGGATCAATCCGCTCGATCCTGGGAACCAGGAGCTTTGTCAGATGGCGGGCATCCCTTCTAGGAGACGCCATCCCGATCCTGACAGACTGATATTGGCCATCGACCCGTTCGCAATGGAGGTCGAGGCGCCGCGCGCCGGTGCCGTCCCGCATCAACGCAGCGCAAATGTCGTCGGTGAGATCGCTGATGACCTTCGCGATGGCGTCGGCCGTACCGATGGGTTCAAGAAGCCCGCGGCGCGCCTGGGGCAGTGATGGCAGGAAGATCGGCGCTATCGCCTCTGGCGCATGGCCAAGGGCCTGATCGAGACGGCGATAGAGCTCATGTCCGTAGCGGCGCGCAATGGGACCGCGCGGCTCGGCAATGAGTTGCTCGATCCGGGTGAAACCCATTTTGTGCAGATCGCTTGCCACTTTTGCCGGGATGCGCAGGGCGGCAAGGGGTAGAAGGCCGACCGCCTTCTTCTGGTCTCCAGGAAGAATGATAACCGGGCGACCGGCAGGGACATGGCGAGCGACCGCATGCGCGCAGCCCGCCGTGTCAGCAACAGCGATCTGTGCTGTAAGGCCCGAGCCGTTCACCCGGCGGAACAGGTCCTTGACCAGCGCTTCCTCGCCGCCGAACAGTTCGCCGCATCCGCTGATGTCGAGCCATAGGCCATCGGGGTAATCGACCGCGACGAAGGGGGCGTAGCGCTGCCCTGCCCATAGAGCTAGCCGCTCAAGCCCTTGCGCGTCGGCCGCTTCGTCTGCATCGATCACGTCAAGATCGGGCACCATGGTCCTTGCCTTGGTGACGCTCATGCCGGGCGTGATGCCAAGGCTGCGGCCAAGCACGTCCACCGCCGCGATCAGCTTGCGACCGTGCGATTCTATGGCCGTGACAAGCGGCGGCCGGGATGGCGCTGCGTTCGCCTCAGACGGCGATACGCCACGCTTCCTGCTGATCCGGTCTGTCGACCAGTATGGCAGGTAGAGCGAGACGACCCTGCGCATCGCAGGCCTCCACTATCCAGCTTTTGGGTTCTGCGCCGCGGACGCGCTCGAGTGCAACCGACCAGCGCGGGCGGGCAAGGGCAGGGATGCCCAGATTCTCGCTAGGGGACGCCGTTACACGCCATCGTGTCTGCGCTGCGGAGCCCTCGATCAGTGCGTCCGCCTTGGCGGCGCGACGCAGGATGAACGCAGTCACCCCGGACCCTTCGGCAGCAAGCTGAAGCCGTTTCGACGCGGTCGTCGAGAGCTTTGAGACCTCGCCCACGACGCCCGCGATGCCAGCCACGCGCAGGCAATCTTCCATCGCGATCAGCGCGCCCTTGTCATCGCCAGGCTCGACGATGGTCAGGCGGTCAGGATGAAGGCCTGCAAGGTCGAGGGCAGGGGTGAACAAATCGCGCCAGCGCAGGCACCAGAAAACCGGTCCTTCCATCCGCGCCAATATGCCTGCGATGAATATCGTTGCGGCTGCGTCGTCGCAAATGTCGGGAGAGCCCAGAACCTCATGCAATGCGCCGGTTGCAAGGCCGTGCCCGGGAAGGTGATCGTCGATCTCGGCAAGGCCGAACGGATGGACGATATGACGACGCCCATCGCCCGTCACATGGGCGATCGACGAACGCAAATCCTCGAGGAT
>JAECRT010000089.1 GCA_016000085.1 Sphingomonadaceae bacterium | reverse complement strand
AAGGCGCTGGCCGCCAATCCCGACGCCGTGCCGACGCTGGAACATTATGCCGCCACGCTGGCCGATGCGGGCGAGGCGAGCCGCATGCTCAGTCTGACGCGCCGCATCCTCGCGCTCGATCCGGGCAATGCCCGCGCGTGGATGATGCAGGCGGTGATGGCCGCACGCGCGGACAGGGCGGACCTCGCCCGTGCGCTGCTGGCCCGCACGCAAGGCCGACTGGACGGCGAACCTGCGACCCGCTTGCTGCGCGGCGTGCTGCATCTTCAGGATGGGAATGCGGTCCTGGCAGTGGAGGCACTGCACCCGCTGGTGGACATGCAGCCCGACAATCGGGTTGCTCGCACCCTGCTGGCGCGCGCTGTCTATATGACGGGCGACGCTGCATCCGCCGCAACACTGCTCGCCCCGATCGTCGCACAGCGTGACGCCGACCCCTATGTGTTGACCCTCGCCGCACGCGCGCAGGAGGCGCTGGGTGATCGCGCGATGGCCAGCGACATGCTGACCCGTGCCGCATGGCCCGTGCGCGCCGCCGCCGATCCCTTCGCCAGCCCCTTCGACGCTGCGCTCGCGAACGACCCCGCACCCGGCAATGTCACCACTGCGCACGACAATATCCCCTATATCCGCGCCCTGCTCAGCACGGGCCGGGTCGAGGATGGCGTGGCTCGCGCGCTCCTGCTCAGCCGCGCCAATCCGGGGGTTCCCGCCGCCTGGATCATCTACGGCGACGCGCTGGGTATCGCAGGCCGCCCGGCCGACGCCGCGCGCGCCTATGAAAGCGCGGCCAACATCCGTTTCGATCGCGACGTCGCCCTGCGCCTAGCCGCGGCGTGGAGCCGCGCGGGCAATCCGGCGCGCGGCAAGCAGGTCGCCCAGCTTTTCCTCACCCAAAATCCCAATGATGTGGAGGCGCTGCGCCTTGCCGCCACGATCGCGCTGCAGGCGCAGGACTGGCGCAATGCGCGCCGTCTGCTGCGCGCGGTGCAGGCGCAGACGGGCGACGCCGACGCGGCTTTGATGGCCGATCTGGCGCGCGCGTCGCTCGAAAGCGGCGATCATGCCGCCGCCCGCATCTATGCCGCCCATGCCTATCGGCTCATGCCCGCCAATCCTATGACGGCCGACATCTATGGCTGGACCCTGCTGCGCACCGGCGCGAAAGGCCCCGCCGCGATTGATCTGCTCGAAAAGGCCGTCGCGCTCGCGCCCGGCCATCCCGCGCTCCAGATGCATCTGGGACAGGCTTATGCCGCGACAGGTCGCAAGGCGGAGGCGAAACTCGCGCTGGGCCGCGCGGTGGCGATCCCCGGTTTTGACGGACGGCAACAGGCGCTTGACGCACTGGCCGCGCTTTAGACCGGCGCCTTGTCCAGTTCGTCGAGCCGCAGCCCCAACCGCCTGATCTGCGCGGCGACCGGTGGCCAGACCGTCTCCATGAAGCGTTCGCGCTCCATCTCGCGCAGCCGCCGGGTCGCCCCGTCCGCCACGAACATGCCGACGCCGCGCTTGACCAGCACCAGCCCGTCATCCTGAAAACTCTGATACGCCTTGGCTACGGTCAACGGATTGGCCCCCTGCGCAGCGGCGAAGGCGCGTACCGAAGGCAGCATGTCGCCATCACCAAATGCCCCGTCCAATATGGATGCGGCAATAATCTCACGCAGGCGGAGATAGACGGGTTTTGAGTCATCGGCCATAGTGCATCAGTGCCATAATACAGCCATGCAGGTCAACGTGTAGAGCTGTCGAGACAAGGTTTGCAAACGTAATTATCTGTCCCACGTCGATACGATGGTGTCATAATCTGGCCGGGGCCGTTCTTCCTGCGCTTTACCCGGCGTGCCGATGAAGACGAATCCGGCGATCGTCTCGTCCGCTTTGCCAAAGGCTGCGCGCACATCCTCATTATAAGTGGGCCAACCCGTCAGCCAGCCACCGGCAAAGCCCAGCGCATGGGCGGCGTGCAGCAAATTCATGATCGCTGCGCCGCTCGATAATTGCTGTTCCCACACCGGGATCTTGCTGCCCACGACCGGAGCGGCAAGCGCCACGACCAGCGTCGGCGCCTGATGCGCGAACTGGTGCATCGCTTCGATCTCCAGCCGACCCGCGTCGGGCTTTTCCGCGCGATAGGCCGCCTCCAGCAGTTGCGCCAGCGCAGCGCGCTTGTCCGCTGGTACGATCACGAAGCGCCACGGCGCCAGCTTGCCATGATCCGGGGTCCGCAGTGCGACCTCCAATATCTGGCGCAACTGGGCGTCGTCGGGTCCGGGGGCGACCAGGTCGCGGGGTTTGCCCGACCGGCGGGTCTGGAGCAGGGCGAGCGGGGAGGAGAGATCGTTGAACATCGCCGCGACAAATGGCGCGGGCAGGGCCGGGGCGCAAGGGCCGAACCGACGGATATGTCGCGCTTTGACAGGATGAACCGTTAGGCTCTAGGCTGGCCGCATAATCGGGGCGCGTTACCGCAGGCCCGGACACAACATATATAAAGGGGGCCGAATGGCGACCTCGGACTTGGTATCGGCGGAGGCAGGCAAGACCTGGCTCGGCCATCCGCGTGGGCTGTATCTGCTGTTTTTCGCGGAAATGTGGGAGCGCTTTTCCTATTATGGCATGCGCGCCATCCTGATCTTCTACCTCACCAAACATTTCCTCTTTGGCGAAGACAAGGCCTATCTCCTCTACGGCGCGTACACGTCGCTGGTTTACATCACCCCGGTCATCGGCGGCTATCTGGCGGATCGTTTTCTGGGGCCGCGCAAGGCGGTGCTGGTGGGTGGCGTGTTCATCGCCATCGGCCATTTCCTGATCGCCATCACCGAAGGACCGGGCGGGCAGAATCCCCTCTATCTCAACGGCTTCTATCTCGCGCTGGCCAGCATCATCGTGGGCACGGGTTTCCTCAAAGCCAATATCTCGGTGCTGGTGGGCGAACTTTACCCCCGCGACGATCATCGCCGCGACCCGGCCTTCTCCATCTTCTACATGGGCATCAACATGGGCGGCATGTTGGGGCCGATCGTGTGCGGCCTGCTGGGCGAACTATGGGGCTGGAGCTGGGGCTTCGGCGCGGCGGGCGTAGGGATGCTGGCTGGCCTCGTCATGTTCGTGTGGCTCAAACCCTGGCTGCTGGGCAAGGGCGAGCCGCCCGCGCCGCAACAGCTGCGCCAACGCACCACGACCGGCCTCACCCAGGAATGGGCCATCTATCTGGGCGCGGCGCTGGGCGTCGCCGCCATCTGGCTGGTGATCCGCTATGCCGAACTGCTTGGCTATGCGCTCCTTGGCTTTTCGGCGCTGACCGTCATCTACATCGTCTGGCGCACGGTTGGCACATTGGGCAAGGTGGATCGCGACCGCATGTTCGCCGCGCTGTTCCTGATCGCGCTCAACCCGCTGTTCTGGGGTCTGTTCGAACAGACTGGATCGTCGCTCAACATTTTCACCGACCGCAATGTCGATCGTAACATATTGGGCTGGGAGGTTCCCGCGTCCCTGTTCCAGTCGGTCAATTCGGTCTTCATCATCCTGTTCGCGCCGCTGTTCGCACTGCTGTGGACCTTCCTCGATAAACGCCGTCTGGAACCATCCTCCCCCGCCAAGTTCGGCATTGGCCTCGTCCTGTGCGGCGTGGGCTTTCTGGTGCTGGTGGCGGGCGCGGCGATGGCGGGCGAGAATCTGACCCCGGTCATCTTCGTGTTCATGATCTACCTGTTCCACACCATGGCGGAACTCTGCTTCTCGCCCGTAGGCCTATCGGCGATGACGCGCCTGTCCGTGCCGAACATGGTCGGCCTCGTCATGGGGACATGGTTCCTTGCCATGGCGGCGGGCAATTTCATCGCGGGCCTCATCGCCCGCGCGACCGGCAGCGGCGACGCAGCTGGCGTGACCCAGGTGCTGGACGTCTACAGCCGCATCGGCTGGTTCGCGATCGTGGTGGGCGGGCTGGTGCTGCTCGTTTCGCGTTATGTAAAACGGCTGATGCATCTCGACCTGATCGCGGCCAATGGGGAGGACAAGGCATGACCACAGGTGGCAAATTGCTGCTGATCGCGGCGCTGCTGGCGGGCGTTTCCGGCCCGGCCGTGGCAAAGAAGGACAAGGATGCGCCCACCCCGGCGCAAGGCAGTTCGGCCGAACCCGAAAACCCTTACCCCTCCACCTACAAACCCTATCCTGGCGTCGCGACCGTCATCCGCGGCGCGACGATCTTCGATGGCGAAGGCGGCCGCATCGACAATGGCGTCATCTTCCTGACCGAAGGAAAAATCACCGCGATCGGCGGGCCGGATACGCCTATCCCCGCCGACATCGCCGTGTTCGACGGCACGGGCAAATATGTCACCCCCGGCGTCATCGACATTCACAGCCATCTGGGTGACTATCCTTCGCCCAGCGTCGATGCGCTGTCGGACGGCAATGAAGCGACCGCTCCCGTCACCGCCCATGTCTGGGCCGAACATAGTATCTGGCCACAGGATGCAGGCTTTGGCCGTGCGCTCGCCAATGGCGGTGTCACCACGCTCCAGATCTTGCCCGGTTCCGCCAACCTGTTCGGCGGGCGAAGCGTTACCCTCAAGAACGTCCCCGCCCGCACCATGCAGGGCATGAAATTCCCCGGCGCACCCTATGGCCTCAAAATGGCGTGCGGCGAAAACCCCAAGCGCGTCTATGGCAGCAAGGGCCGCGAACCCTCCACCCGCATGGGCAATATGGCCGTCAACCGCCAGACCTGGATCAAGGCGCGCGACTATCAGAAAAAGCGCGCGGCGGGGAAGGAACAGACCCGCGACCTGGGGCTGGAAACGCTGGCCGATGTGCTGGAGGGCAAGATCCTCGTCCACAACCATTGCTACCGCGCGGACGAGATGGCCAACGTCATCGATATGTCCAAGGAATTTGGGTATAAAGTCACTGCCTTCCACCACGCGGTCGAAGCCTATAAGATTGCCGACCTGCTGCGGGATAACGGCATTTGTTCGGCACTGTGGGGCGACTGGTATGGCTTCAAG
>JAECRT010000088.1:2924-5018 GCA_016000085.1 Sphingomonadaceae bacterium | reverse complement strand
GGCGAGGATTGCATGCTGCTGTCGCAGCTGGACGGCTTCCTCACCGGGATACTTGTCAGTCCCGACCTGCTTGCACCAAGCCAATGGCTGAAGATGATCTGGGTCGGCGAAGATGGCACGGGCATGCTGAATTTCAGCGACGTGGGCGGACTTCAGCATTTCACAGACCTCGTCATGCACCATTATCATGTCATCCTGGCCTGCCTGGGTCAGCCGGGCAGCTTCGAACCCGTGCTGGAGATCGACACACGGTCGGACGAGACATTGTGGGAGATGTGGATCGAGGGTTTCGGACAGGCGATGGATCTCGCCCCTTCGGGCTGGCAGCGTGTCCTCAATGACGATGATCCCGGTTGCCGCGCCGCGATCGAGGGTATTCGCGAACTTCGCTCGTTTGCTGATGGTACGAATAAGCTGACTCTCACTGCGGAAGACCAATGGGATCGGGAAGCACCTGACCTGATCCCGATTTGGGTCGAGATGCTGCACCAGTGGCGGATTGAAAATGACCCCTACCGACCGGGCACCATCAAGCGCGAAAAGACGGGGCGTAACGATCCATGTCCCTGCGGGTCGGGCGCCAAGTACAAGAAGTGCTGCGGTTTGAACTAAATGATCGCGGACAACTGCGGGCGCGGCATGACCGTCAGCTGGGTCTTCCTCTGCGCGCTTCCGAACCCATCAACCCAATGAAGTTAAACGGCGATCGACATCCGCCCCGGCTGAAATCGTCTCCGACAAAAAGCAGCAGACATTTTCTGCTCTTTCACCTACCGACCGCAATCATCCGGGCATGCCCTCATCGCCATAAAGAAAGTCCTGGCTATGCGCCGCATCGGGGTCACCCGTCGTCTTGGCTGTGGCGGCCACGCGCATCTCTTCCAGCAAAGCGAGGCGGCTGGCCCTGTCAGTAGGCATATTGACCGGAACAAGACGGACAGCAGCGTGCCCCTCACGGGTCAGGATGATTTCTTCCCCTGCTTCCGAGCGCCGAACAAGGTCGATGAGTTGGCCTGCCGCATCAGATATGGAAATATGCATAGGCCATTATCCCTGGCGTTTGAGAACAGCGGCTCATTTTAGACGGTTGTACAGTTCCATCCAAGGCCGAAGCCGGGGGCGGGGACGACGCCCTGCCCCCGGCCATGTTCAGGCGGCTTGCGCGAGGCTTTGGTCGCCTTCGTTGCCACCTTCCTTGTTCACCATGTCCGCCAGGTCGTGCTCGCTATTGTCGGGCGAGGTCGGCTCTTCGCCGCTTTCCGGGGCAGCGAACCGCATTTCGTCGGGTAGCCAGAAGAGCGCCCGTTCCTGGATTTCGGGCTCGATGATGACATCGCCACCAAATAGCCGCTCGGCCGACGCGGCCAGATCGTGCTTCTTCGACCCGGAATAACGCATGCGAAGTTCCAGTCCGCCAATCTTTTCGAACAAGGCGAGGATGCCAGGCTTGGTCAGCTTGTCGAAGTAGGTGAGCGCCGTCGGCCGCCACCATGCCGCGACATCGATCCCGAGCTTGCGACCCAGATGATCGAGAAAGCCTGCCTCGCGTCGT
This sequence comes from Sphingomonadaceae bacterium, assembly GCA_016000085.1. GTDB lineage: Bacteria > Pseudomonadota > Alphaproteobacteria > Sphingomonadales > Sphingomonadaceae > Sphingobium. The sequence goes on along the minus strand of JAECRT010000088.1, from coordinate 3,466 downwards.
CCGGCAGGAACGGCATGAAGCGTGCGCGCGATCGCCCATCCGAGCCAGGCCGCACGTGCATCGTCGGGCAGCGCGCAGAAGGCATCATAACGATCTGGAACGGCCTGGTGGTGGAGCCAGCTCCGATCAAGCGCCCCGTCAAGCTTCGTCCATTCACCCGCCGCCGCCGTTTCCGGCTTGAAGTCGGGCAAGAGACGGGAAGGCACCGAGGCCCGCAGATCGCTCGGCATGTCGAAGGACGCCAGGCGGGACTCACGATCAACCATGATGAAGGTGCCGAGATCTAACGCGAATGCGGGATCACTGGCGACGTGGACCGCAAGAAGCTCAGTCTTCATCATCGCCAGCATTTCGCGAAGGCGCTGGCTCATCACTGGGCGCGCGTCATCGGCGGCATGGCACTCCTGCGTTTCAACGCTGGCATTATCGTCGCCCTCGTCGCCGTCATCATCGGCCTCGCCGCTCTCCTCGTCAGACACCGGCGCGATATAGAGTTGATGATGGATTTGCGGCGTGCCGTCTTGGCCGAGCACCACATAGCC
>JAECRT010000088.1:0-2824 GCA_016000085.1 Sphingomonadaceae bacterium | reverse complement strand
CGCGCGCCGGTGACGATGCGCACTTCCCCCAGGCCTTCGCGCTCACGCAGCGCCTCGGCCTGCGCGGCGAGTTTCGTCTCCGCCAGATCATCGAGAATATGGGTGTCGATCCAGCGCTCGTCGGCTGCGGTAGAGAACAGGTCCGCGTCCTCGACACGGCCACCTGCCGCGATATAGGAATCCCGCCCGACCAGCAGGGCCTTGGGGTCGGTTGCGCGATAGCTGTAGCCATTGAGCGCCCGCCGGATTTCATTGACATTGTCGCGGGAATAGCTGCCTCGCAGCGATTCCCATATCGCCGTCTGACGGGCGGTGTCCGCGGTCGTCGCATAGGCCTTGGCCACATCGAGCGTGATTTCGTCAGCCTCGAGCGCATCGAAGATCGGCTGGGCGAGGTTCGCGAGACGCAAGCGCCCGACGACAAAGCGTTCCTCGATGCCGAAGCGCTTGGCGATCTCCGCCGTGCTGCGGCCCTCGACCTCGATCAGATCGCGAAATGCGAGGCAATCTTCGGCAGGCGACATCTGCAGCCGGTCGTAATTTTCAGCAAGGCTGATTTCGCGGCCGTCCTTCGCTTTGGCAAGAACAAGGACGGGGACATCATAATCGGCAGGCAGCGTTCCCTTCTCGATCAGGCGATGGATCGCATCAAGGCGGCGGCCACCGGCCGTGATGCGATAATGACCTTTCTTACGGGAGACGGGCACCCCGACGAGATTCTGGATGAGCCCATGCCCGGCGATGCTCGCTTCGAGTTCAGCGTCAGCGCGCGGATCGGTCCGCTTGCGCACATTGACGGGCGACTTGGTGAGATGGGTTGCCGGGACGAGGATGGATGGCTTGGTCATGCAACAAACTCCGCAAAAGCTGCGGTCCGCACATCGAACCGCGCATTCGCCGCCCTCCCCCTCTCCTTTCGTTTGCGCCGTTTTGAGGCGTGACGGCACGGTGACGTGCCGCTAGACACGGCAGCTGCATAATTTCAGGAGGACGTTTATGAACAATTCCGAGCTTGCTGAAGCGCTCAGCGCCGATCATGGAATGACCAAGGCTGACGCACGCAAACTCGTCGACGCCCTGTTTGGGGTCATTGCCGACGCGGCGGCCAAAGGCGACGAAATTTCGCTGAACGGCTTCGGCAAGTTCAAGGTGAAGGACACAGCGGCGCGCGAGGGCCGCAATCCGGCAACCGGCGAAACTATCGCCATCAAGGCGTCCAAGAAGCTGACGTTCACGCCCGCAAAGGCGATCAAGGACCGTCTCAACGGCTGACCAATAACGCTGCCCTGCTGGCAACAGGTGCAGGGCAGCGGAACCTGTTATCAGGCAGCGCGTGACTGCCCTTCCAGCACATCCGCCCAATCATTATTGGGCGGCGGCGGCCACGCGCTGATGATCTCAAGGCCAGGACGCTCATAGGCAAGGCGCGCACTTTTGTTCGCTTTCCATCCAGCCTCATCCCGGTCGAACAGCAGAACGAGGCGTTCGAGACTGTTGGGTAGCAGGATATGTCCGGCCCGTTCTGTCCCGAGGACTGCCCATACCGGGATCTTGTGCATTTGCATCGCCGCCAGCGCGGTCTCGATGCCTTCGGCGAGGCCGAGCACCGAAGCGGGAGGCATGAGTTGTACCGCGCCGCGCCCCGGACGTCCGAGCATCATGCGGGGATCGGCAAGATCCTTTGCTTTGGTGGCGGTTGCGGGTTCAAGGAAGGTGCGGTGAATGGCGACGAGCCGTCGTCTCTCCCGCACCGCTGCTATCATGGCGGGCCGGAACAGCGCGCGGCTGCCTCGTCCCAGCGGCGTGCGTAGATTATAGCGCAGATCATGCCAGGGCGGCGTGAGCAGGCGCCCAGACAGGTAGCTTTGCGCAGGCGTGCCCACGAGGGATGCGGATGCGTTCCATATGCGTAGGACTGGCCCTGCACCCGCGCGAGGCGAGGGCACGTTGCGCGACAAATCGGAAATGTGCCGGTCCGCAAAAGGCAGGCGTAAATGCCGGATTGCTCGCAGAACGTCTCTCGTGTCGCAACCGGCAAAGCATTTGAACAGCAGCGCGCTTCTGCCAACACGGATAGACAGGCTGGGATTATGGTCATCATGAGCCGGACATAGGCACAGACCACGATCCTTTTGCCATGTTCCGCCTAGCTTTCGGCAAAGGACTTCGCCCTCAAATTCCAGTTCAAAAGATTTTATCATCACAGTCTCGCCTGACGGATTATGCGTGATCCATGTTCGAGTTCGGCAACATGTCCACGCGCCACCGCACATTGTCGTTGGACTTCATCGATGCACTTGCACAGTTCGTAGCTGTCGCTGCGCACGACCCGCTTTTTCGCCAAAGCAACTTAAGAATTATCTGCCCCATGTCGCATCGGCGCTGCACGGCCCGAAGATGCGGAACCATGCGAAATGCTAAAATAGTCATTCGGCCAGAGCCTGGACGGCAGCTGTGACGGCGTTCCCGCCAAGTTTGAGCTCCAGGAGATTGTTTGTGAACTGCAACTATGAAGACTGTTCTTCATCGAAGCGCCGCGCTGCTTGCAATATGTGTCGGCGCACTTTTCCGGGGGCTATGCAGAGTTGGGCGGCGATATCGTCAACAGCCATTCTCTGAACAAAATAGAGTTCAAGGACTGGCCGGATCGCAGGAGGCTCCACACGGATAATTCTACGCAAGCATTGCGCGTCCTTCCGCACTTGCCTTGCCGCGCGGAGCGCAGCGGAGATGCGCATACATGGCGTATGAGCCAATTTGCTTTTGAAGCGGGAGGGCATGTCAGGCCTTTGATAAAGTCATGCTGTCACCGGACAGGTTCCAT
>JAECRT010000031.1:10588-37959 GCA_016000085.1 Sphingomonadaceae bacterium | reverse complement strand
CCCGTCACTCGCGCCACTTCTTCGATGAAGTGGGTTGGTTTTGTGGAATGCGGCCATAGCGCAGGATGTCTGACATCCTGTATATGGTTGCCACCCTGCGCGGGTGTAGCTCAGTTGGTTAGAGTGCCGGCCTGTCACGCCGGAGGTCGCGGGTTCGAGCCCCGTCACTCGCGCCACTTCTTCGATGAAGTGGGTTGGTTTTGTGGAATGCGGCCATAGCGCAGGATGTCTGACATCCTGTATATGGTTGCCACCCTGCGCGGGTGTAGCTCAGTTGGTTAGAGTGCCGGCCTGTCACGCCGGAGGTCGCGGGTTCGAGCCCCGTCACTCGCGCCACTTCTTCGATGAAGTGGCGCAATCGCGCAAAAGGATCGGGCCGACATCATCGGCATCGGCCCGGATCATCTTCCTCTACAAATTATTCTCGCCCACGATCGGCGGTGCCAGCGGTTCTTCCGCCAGCCAGCGATAGATGCCGCCTGCCGCCAGTGCGCCAATCACCGGCGCGATCCAGAACAGCCAGACCTGTTGCAACGCCAGCCCGCCGACGAGCAACGCCGGCCCCGTGCTGCGCGCCGGATTGACCGACGTATTGGTCACCGGAATGCTGATCAGGTGGATCAGCGTCAGCGCCAGCCCAATGGCGATCGGCGCAAATCCTGCTGGCGCGCGACTGTCTGTCGACCCCAATATGATGTTCAGGAAACCAAAGGTCAGCACCATTTCAATGGCAAGGCCCGCCGACAGCGAATAGCCGCCCGGCGAGAGCGGTCCGAACCCGTTCACCGCCAGACCGTTGCCCGCTAGGACATAGCCCGGTTGGCCACTCGCGATGAACAGCAGCAGCGCCGCCGCGATCACCGCGCCCACGAGTTGCGCTATGATATAGGGGGCAATGTCGCGCGAAGGGAAACGGCCCCCGGCCCACAGGCCAACCGTCACCGCCGGATTGAGGTGGCAGCCCGAAATATGGCCGATCGAATAGGCCATGGTCAGCACCGTCAGGCCAAAGGCCAGGCTGACGCCCAGCAGGCCTATGCCGACATCAGGAAATGCCGCCGCCAGCACCGCGCTGCCGCAACCGCCGAAGACCAGCCAGAATGTACCGAAAGCCTCTGCAAAAAGCCTTTTGCCCAATGGAACCATCACATCCTCCTAAGAAGGGTTAGACCCAGCGCCATCGCGATATTCTGGTCCCGGTGCGGGATGGCGCCGCCCGGTGATTGCAGGAAAATCGATTTCCGAAAAACCGGGGGCATGGCGACTGGCCGTCCAACAGCAGGACAGGCGCAAGTCTGATTGGCGCATGGACATGCCGTCGCCCCCCGTTCAGTCGCGCCGCACGTATCCCACGGTGGCGGGACTATCCGTTACGGCGTCTCAACGGTTGTGGGATAACCCGAAACAATCGGGCTGTCATCGCTTTTTCAGCGACGCCAGCGACCGGTTTCCATCCAGGCAAGCAAGCGCCGCAGCGGCAATATCCAGATCCATGCGATGCCCAGAACCACATAGATCGGCACCTGCGCCCATACCGGCAACATGCCGATCTGGCTGGAAAGGCTGGCGACCAGCACCGCCCATAGGATGATGAGCGCGATGATCGTCATCATGCCCACCGGCTTGCGCCAGCTGGGTTGATGATAATGACGCGGATCGATGGTCATGCCGCCACGCCCTCTATCAGTTCGACCTCGGTCATGATGATATCCAATGGCAGATCCCACGGGTCGGCAGGCACGTTGTCGATTTCCTGCGCCGACCAGGCCAGCCCCACGCGCAACGCGTCGGGGAAGCGGGCGAAGGCGCGATCATAATAGCCGCCCCCTTGCCCCAGCCGGTTCATCGCCCGGTCGAACCCGATCAGCGGCGCCAGGATCACGTCGGGCGTCACGACGCCACCGGCCGGTTCGGGGTGGCTGGTGCGGAACAGGCCGGGTAACAGCGGGGCGTCGGGCTGCCACGCCAGAAAATCCATGCTGCCGAGCCGGTCGAGCACGCGGGGAAGGGCGACGGTCTTGCCCATGCTGGTCAATTGCGCCGCCATGCGCTGGGCCGGGGCTTCATCGTCCAGGCCCATATAAAGCGCGACGGCGCGCGCATCCTCGATTCGCCGGGCGAGCGGCGACGGGATCACCTTGAACGCCAGTCGATGCGCCAGCGGATCGAGCGTGGCAACGAAATCGCGCCGACGCTGCCGGGCGGTGGTGCGCAATATGGTCTTGTCGGCGGCAGGATTGTCGTCGCTCATCGAGAGCCTTCAACTGAGGGGCAGGGTGACGGGACCGCCTTGGCCGTGTGCTGGAATATCCTCTGACGCCTCAACGTCAGGTGGGGACCATGTAGCTCGGGCCGGAGCCCGCCCAGGGACAGCCCCCTTGGATGTGATTATCGCCTCAGGGATGTTCGCTAAAGCTCGTACCAGGCAGTACCCGTCGCCACCAATCTAGGCGTCCGCAGCGCGGGCGGCAAGCCTTGTCCGCAGCTTTTCTATCCGACTGGCCAGCGCCTCGATGGTGCGGGCGGCATCTTCGTCCGTGGTTTCCAGGGCCAGTTGCTCTTGACGCCCCGCCGCCTCGCGCCGCAGGTCGATCAACTCGTCGGCCAGAAACAGCGCCGCGAACAACAATGTGCGCACTTCGGTCAGGCCCGGCGTGCTCTGCTGGGCAACCCGCGCCTTTTCCTCGATCATGGCGGCCAGCCGCGCGAGATGCGCTTCCTCCCCGTCGCGGCAACGAATGTCATATTGGCGACTGGCGATATGCAGAGTCGTTTCAGCCATGGCCGTTTCCCTTCATGTCCGCGATCAGCGCATCGAGCGATCGTAACGCGGTCCGCGCTGCCGTAACGTCAATGCCGTGGGATGAAGGGGAGGAGGTGGCCGGATATTGGCTCACTTCCAGTTCGAGCCGGCTCACCGCACGCTCTAACGTGCCGATCGCCTGCATCATGCGCTCGCTTGCCATGCCCTTACATAGCGGGAATTTCGTGCCTGCAAAAGCTCTTTAGGGGATAGCAGGCACGGATTGCCGCCCGCCGCGGTTGACGCATGGGGCTTGACGCGACAAAGGAAGCGCGTTCTCGACTCGCCCGCTCGCGCGTGGGAGTACCCCATGCCCTGTTCAGGAAAGACGCCCGCCCAAGATGACCGTTTCCGAAAAGTCGCTCGCCAACGCCATTCGCGCGCTTTCCATGGACGCCGTGCAGGCGGCGAACAGCGGGCATCCGGGCATGCCGATGGGCATGGCCGATGTTGCCACGGTCCTGTTCGGTGATTATCTGAAATTCGATCCCAAGGCGCCCAAATGGGCCGATCGCGACCGCTTCGTCCTGTCGGCGGGCCATGGTTCGATGCTGATCTACAGCCTGCTGCACCTGACCGGTTATGCGCGTCCCACGATTGAGGACATCGCCAGCTTCCGTCAGTTGCACAGCCCTTGCGCCGGTCACCCGGAGAATTTCGAGCTGGCGGGCGTGGAAGCGACCACTGGCCCGCTCGGTTCGGGCCTCGCCACCGCCGTGGGCATGGCGATCGCCGAGCGCCACCTCAATGCGCAGTTCGGTGACGATCTGGTCGATCACCGCACCTGGGTCATCGCGGGTGACGGCTGCCTCATGGAAGGCATCAACCATGAAGCGATCGGCCTGGCTGGCCATCTCAACCTTGGCCGCCTGATCGTGCTGTGGGACGATAACAAGATCACCATCGACGGCGCGGTCGACCTGTCGAGCAGCGAAGACGTTCGCGCACGCTATGTCGCGACTGGCTGGCACGTCGTGTCGTGCGATGGTCATGACGTCGCCGATGTGCGCCGCGCGCTCGCCGAAGCAGTCGCCGATCCGCGTCCCTCGCTCGTCGCCTGCGCTACCAAGATCGGCTATGGTTCACCCAATAAGGCAGGCACATCCGGCGTTCATGGATCGGCGCTGGGCACCGATGAAGTCGCCGCCGCGCGTGAATTCCTGGGCTGGACCGCCGAACCGTTCGTCATCCCGGCCGACATCGCCGCCGCATGGGCCGCGATCGGCGCTAAGGGCGCAGACGTTCGCGCTGCCTGGGAAGCGCGCCTCGCCGCCAACGCAAAGGGCAGCGAATTTGCCCGCCGCATGGCTGGTGAACTGCCGGCCGATTTCTCGCTCGAAGCCTATATCGACAGCCTGATCGCCAACCCGCAAAAGGTCGCCACCCGCAAGGCGAGCGAACTGACGCTGGGCGCGATCAACGACCTGCTGCCCGAAACGCTGGGCGGATCGGCCGACCTCACCGGCTCCAACAATACCAAGACCAAGTCGACTGGCCCGCTGACCAAGGACGATTATTCGGGTCGTTACGTCTATTACGGCATCCGTGAATTCGGCATGGCCTGCGCCATGAACGGCATGGCGCTGCATGGCGGCGTGATCCCCTATGGCGGCACTTTCCTGGTCTTCTCCGACTATATGCGTGGCGGCATCCGCCTTGCCGCGCTTCAGCAGCAGCGCGTGATCCATGTTCTGACCCATGACAGCATCGGCCTTGGCGAAGATGGCCCGACCCATCAGCCGATCGAACACGTGATGTCGCTGCGCATGATCCCGAACATGGACGTCTATCGCCCGGCCGACATTGTCGAGACGGCGGAATGCTGGGAACTGGCGTTGAAGGATGCGACTGGCCCATCGGTGCTCGCGCTCACCCGCCAGAACCTGCCGCAACTGCGCACGCAAAAGAGCGAAAATCTGTCGGCGAAGGGTGCCTATCGCCTGCGCACCGCGACCGCCGATCGTAAGGTCGTGCTGCTCGCCACGGGTTCCGAAGTCGAGATCGCGGTGGACACCGCCAAGGCGCTGGAAGCCCAGGGCATCGGCGCCGATGTCATCTCCATGCCCAGCTGGGCGCATTTCGACGCGCAAAGCGCCGCCTACAAGGCCGATATCCTGCCCGCAGGCGTCCTGCGCGTCTCGATCGAGGCGGGCACGACCTTTGGCTGGGAACGCTATACCGGCCTCGACGGGCTGCGTTTCGGTATCGACAGCTTCGGCGCATCGGCTCCGGCCGAAGCGCTCTACGACCATTTCGGCCTGACCGCCGCAAAGATCGCGCCGCAAATTGCGGCCGCGCTCAACAACTGAACGAACATCAACACCTTAAGGAGGCTAGTGCAGTGGCAACGAAGGTAGCAATTAACGGTTTCGGACGTATCGGCCGCCTGGTGGCGCGCGCCATCCTTTCGCGCACCGACCATGACCTCGAACTTGTCAGCATCAACGATCTGGGCGACGTCAAATCCAACGCCCTGCTGTTCAAGCGCGACTCCGTTCATGGCAACTGGAAGGGCGACGTTGGCGTCGATGGCGATTTCCTGGTCGTTGATGGCAAGCGCATCGCCGTGACTGCCGAGCGTGACCCCTCCAAGCTGCCACACGCCGCGCAGGGCGTCGAAATCGCGCTGGAATGCACCGGCATCTTCACCACCAAGGACAAGGCGAGCGCGCATCTGACCGCAGGCGCCAAGCGCGTCATCATTTCCGCGCCCGGCACCAATGTCGATCGCACCGTGGTGTTCGGCGTCAACCATGACGCGCTGACCGCCGATGACATCGTGATCTCGAACGCCAGCTGCACCACCAACTGCCTGGCCCCGCTCGCCAAGGTGCTGAACGACGCCATCGGCATCGAAAGCGGCTTCATGACGACGATCCACAGCTACACCAACGACCAGAATACGCTGGACCAGTTGCACAGCGACATGCGCCGCGCCCGCGCCGCCGGCCTGTCGCAGATCCCGACCTCCACCGGCGCTGCGCGTGCAGTGGGCGAGGTTCTGCCCGAACTGAAGGGCAAGCTGGACGGTTCGTCGATCCGCGTGCCGACGCCTAACGTATCGGTCGTGGATCTGAAGTTCATTCCGAGCCGTCCGACCACCAAGGACGAAGTTAACGCCCTGCTGAAGGCCGCGTCGGAAGCCGGTCCGCTCAAGGGCGTGCTGGGCTATTCGGACGAGCCGCTCGTTTCGATCGACTATAATGGCGATCCGCGCAGCTCGACCGTCGACAGCCTGGAAACCGCAGTCGTGGACGGCAAGCTGGTCCGCGTGCTCAGCTGGTACGACAATGAATGGGGCTTCTCCAATCGCATGATCGACACCGCCGGCGTGGTTGCGAAGTTCCTCTAATCCTTTCCCCGCCGCCGATCAGCCGATCGGCGGCGGTTTCTATTCTAACAGGGGCAGACATGACCAAGCCGTTCAAGACGCTCGACGATATGGGCGACATCACGGGCAAGGCCGTGCTCGTCCGTGAAGACCTCAATGTGCCGATGCAGGACGGATCGGTCAGCGACGATACCCGGTTGCGCGCAGCGATGCCCACCGTGCTGGAACTGGCCGATCGCGGCGCTAAGGTTCTGATCCTTGCCCATTTCGGCCGCCCCAAAGGCCAGAAGAACCCCGAATTTTCGCTGTCGAAAATCACCCGGCCGCTGAGCCAGGTTCTGGGCCGCGAAGTACAGTTCATCCCCGATTGTCAGGGTGACGCCGCTGTCGATGGCATCGCGGTCATGCGCCCCGGCGACATTGCTATATTGGAAAACACCCGTTTCCATCCCGGCGAGGAAAAGAACGATCCCGCGCTGGCCGAAGCGATGGCGGCGATCGCCGACCTGTACGTCAACGATGCCTTCTCCGCCGCGCATCGCGCCCATGCCTCGACCGAAGGCGTCGCCCACAAGCTGCCCGCCTTTGCCGGTCGCTCGATGGAAAAGGAACTCGACGCCTTGCAGGCCGCGCTCGGCGCGCCGGTCAAGCCCGTCGCGGCAGTCGTTGGTGGCGCCAAGGTTTCGACCAAGCTGGATGTGCTGAACAATCTGGTGCGCCAGGTCGACCATCTCATCATCGGCGGCGGCATGGCGAACACCTTCCTCCACGCGCGCGGTGTCGATGTCGGCAAATCGCTGTGCGAAAAGGATTTGAGCGACACGGCCGACGCCATCTTCGATGCGGCCGAAGCGGCGGGTTGCACCATCCATCTGCCCTATGATGTGGTGGTGGCAAAGGAATTTGCCGCAAACCCGCCTAGCCTGCGGACCTGCAACGTGCATGAAGTCGCGGCCGACGAAATGATCCTCGACGTTGGCCCGGCCGCTGTCGAGGCGCTGGGCGATGCGCTCAAAAATTGCCGCACTTTGGTGTGGAACGGCCCGCTCGGCGCGTTCGAGATCGCGCCCTTCGATGCGGCGACCGTGGCGCTCGCGCGCACGGCGGCGGCACTGACCAAGGAAGGACAGCTCGTGTCCGTGGCGGGCGGCGGCGACACCGTCGCGGCGCTGAACCATGCGGGTGCGGCGGCGGATTTCACCTTCGTGTCGACGGCAGGCGGCGCGTTCCTGGAATGGATGGAAGGCAAGGATCTGCCCGGCGTCAAAGCGTTGATGGGCTGATCGCCATCGGGGGCGCCAGCGCAGCGCTGGCCCCCCGATCGAACAGGACGAAAACCAGCGTGGCGAAGCCGCCGATCGCGACCCCCGCCATCGCGCTGGCCGACCATCCGCCTGCTTCATAAGTCACGGACCCGATCACCGATCCCAGCGCGCCGACCACGAACATCACGGTCATATAGGCGGCATTGATCCGCCCGCGGGCATGGGGGTCGATCGAAAAAATCAGCTTCTGTCCGGTAATCTGGCTGATCTGCACCGCGCCATCGATCAGCACGGCCATGATGGTAAAGCCGATCAGGCTGCCCGCGGCCACCGTCCAGTCCGCCAGCAAAAAGCCCATGGTGAGCGCGATCAGCGCGCCCAGCGAAGCGGGCTGCGTCAGCCGGTGATCGGCCAGCCATCCCGCCACTGGCGCGATCAGCGCGCCAGCAGCCCCAGCCAGCGCAAAAGCACCGATACCGGCATGGCCAAGGCCGAAATCATGGATCAGGCTGAGCGGTGCGGCGGTCCAGAACAGGTTGAACGCCGCGAACATGCACGCCTGATAAAAGGCGCGCATCCGCACCACCCGATGCTGCACCAGTTGCGCGCAAGTCGACGCCAGTACCGCGCGATAGCGCATGCCTCCCTTGGGCACGCGCGGCGGACAGGCGCGCAGGAGTGCCACCGCAACCAGCGTCATGAGGGCAGCGGACAGCAGAAATATGGCGCGCCAGCCCAGCGATCCGGCCAGGAAATTGGCGATCGGCCGCGACAACATGATGCCGAACAGCAACCCGCTCATCACCGTGCCCACGACCCGACCCTGTCGCTCAGGCGGCGCGAGATGGGACGCGAGCGGCACCAGCACCTGTACGCCGGTCGCGCCCACGCCGGTCAGGATCGACGCGATCAGGAAGCTGCCCGGCCCATCCGACAGGGCGATGGCGATACATCCGAATATCGTTGCGACGATCGAGATCAGCACGATCCGCCGATTTTCGAACAGGTCGGCCAGCGGCACGACCAGGAACAGCCCGACGCCATAACCCAACTGCGTCAGGGTGGTGATAAAGCCCGCAACGCTGGCTGACATCCCGATTTCCGGGCCGATCACATCGATCAGCGTCTGGGCATAATAGAGATTGGCGACCATCACTCCGCATGCGACCGCCATCAACAGGATGGCGGAGGATGAAAGTGGATGAGGATTGGTCGCGGCGGGGGAGGGGAAAGCCGTCATGCCGCCTTAATGGTCATGGTTACCGGGCCAGACAACCCGCGCTTGAGAAAAAATGGTGCGATGCAGCAGGACTGCTGACCGCGACCTGCCAAGAGTCGCCCCGCTGTGAGTCTGTGACGCCTGATATGGGCCGAGTGGGCGTTTCGCGCACCATATTGCCCAGAAATTGCGGAGTACGACTTCTCCCTTCAAATCGGAGATCGCCCCCTGCTGGCCATCGATCAGTGGCCAAGTCATGCCGCTGATCGTCATTCGGCCCCGCCAGCGCCGTGGCTCTATCGATAAACGCCCGCTCCCCTTTGGTCTGGGCGATCCTGCCCGGCCCGTCCGAAAATCCAGTCGGGTCATGGCCGATTATGGGACAACGTCCGACTTATCTTGCGGTGCGGCAAGGGACTGGCTAACAGCCCGATTACCGGCGACCATGAAGATATGGGTCGCGCCCGGCCGACAGGTGATGGAGCACCCGTCGATAGTCAATTTTACGCGCTGCCAGAAGGGCGGTGCGCCCAAGAGAAGGTATGTGCAGATGCTGGATCAGTCCATGAAGCAGAAAATCGCTGAAGGTAACGGCTTTATCGCCGCGCTCGACCAGAGCGGCGGATCGACGCCCAAGGCGCTCAAGGGCTATGGCATCGAGGAAAGCGCCTACGCTTCCGACGAGGAAATGTTCGGCCTGATCCATGCCATGCGCAGCCGCATCATCACCTCGCCCTGTTTTTCGGGCGAAAAGGTGCTCGGCGCGATCCTGTTCGAACGCACCATGGACGGCGTCGTCGATGGCAAGCCGACCCCGACCGCGCTGATCGAGCGTGGCGTTGTGCCCTTCATCAAGATCGACAAGGGTCTGGAAGATGAAGCCAACGGCGTGCAGTTGATGAAGCCCAATCCCGATCTGGACATCCTGCTGCATCGCGCCAAGGCGATGGGCGTGTTCGGCACCAAGGAACGCTCGGTCATCAACCTGGCCAATCGCGAAGGCATCGCCGCCGTCGTCAAGCAGCAGTTCGAGGTCGGGCAGCAGGTGCTCGCCGCCGGTCTGATGCCGATCATCGAGCCGGAAGTGAACATCAAGTCGCCCGAACGGGCTGAGGCCGACCAGATCCTGCTGGAAGAAATCCTGAAAGAACTCGATGCCCTGCCGGACGGCGTGCAGGTCATGCTGAAACTGTCGCTGCCCACGAAGGCGGGCCTGTTCGATGCGCTGGTCGATCATCCCGGCGTCCTGCGCGTCGTTGCGCTGTCGGGCGGCTTTGCGCGCCCCGAAGCCTGTGTCGAACTGGCCAAAAATCGCGGCATCATCGCCAGCTTCAGCCGCGCGCTGCTGAACGATCTGCGTCACCAGATGAGCGACGATGAATTCAACGCATCGCTGGGTGAAGCGATCGACGAAATTCACGGCGCTTCGGTGACCAAGGCGACGGTCGCGGCCTGAATTGTAAAGTTTGACGCGATTTTCGAGCCATCAAACGGTCCCGTTTGATCGAAAATCGCTACGGATGCCGGGCGGGTCATGCTCGCCCGGCGCCCCTGTCGTGACGAGGGCTTTCGCCGCTCGGCCCGATCGGCTAGTGCGCCTGTCATGACCGATTTCACCGACGAGGAGCTGGCGCTCGACCCCCAGTTCGCCGACCAGTTCGCGCAGGGCTTTCGCCCCGCCTGCCAACTTTACCTGATTTCGCCGCCTGCGATCGACACCGGCTTCGTCGATCGACTGGCCGCCGCCTTCGATGGCGGAGGTGTCGCCGCCTTCCAATTACGTCTCAAGGATCTGGACGATGACGCCATCGCCCATGAGGCTGAGGCGCTCCAGAGGCTGTGCGCCGACCGGGAGGTGGCCTTCATCATCAACGACAGCATGACGCTGGCCAAGCGACTGGGGGCCGATGGCGTCCATCTGGGGCAGGGCGATGGCGATCCGCGGGAAGCGCGCGCGCTGCTCGGGCCAAAGGTACAGATCGGCATCACCTGTCATGACAGCCGCCATCTGGCGATGGAAGCGGGGGAAGCCGGCGCGGACTATGTCGCGTTCGGCGCCTTTTACCCCACTACCACCAAGGAAACCCTCTATCAGCCCGACCCGTCGATCCTGGGTTGGTGGACGACCTTGTTCGAACTGCCCTGTGTCGCGATCGGCGGCATCACAGCGGACAATGCCGCGCCGTTGGTAGCTGCGGGCGCGGATTTCCTGGCGGTCAGCAGCGCGGTATGGAACCATCCGCTTGGCCCCCAGGCCGGCGTCGCCGCCTTTGCCGAAGTGCTGGCCAGCAAGCCCCCACCACCGCGGTGAAACGGTGGCGGTGATGGGGGCCGTCCTTTTCGATCCTTAGAAAAGGCCCGGCACTTCGCGCTGCGCCGGGTTCGGCCGGTTGGGTGTCAACAACTGGTTCGGACCTTTGACGGACGCCACTGGCGCGCCCTTGAGCGCGCTCACCGCAGCGCCGATGCGTGTGCAGCTTCGTCCTGCCAGGAAGTCGAGCGCCTGCCGGGTTGACGCCTCACGCGGGTCGCCCAACGGATAGCTGATATCGTCAAAGGCCTGGCATGTCGCGGACATGCTCGACGCCAATCCATGATAATAGTCCGCGTTACCCGCCGCATTTTGCGTTGCAAATGCGACCACCCGAAGCCGGTCGTCGCACGCGGGGCGGTCGATTGCGATCTGGCCTACCGGCTTCCCATAAGTATTGGCCCCGATCAGCGCGACATCGCTGCCCAGATAGGGGAGAAAGGCGTTGATGACGAGTTCGCTGGCGGATGCCGTTCCCCCGCCGCCGATGAAGGCGATGCGCGTGGGGGCGACGGCCTGGGGCTGGGACGCAAAATAGTCCGTTTCATTTTCGCCGCTTTTTTCCGTGCGATAGGTCAGGCGGGTGAAAATGTCGGTCGTGGCGCGGTTCGCCCCCAACAAATCCCCCAGCAATTTCGCGGTCGAGACAAGGCCGCCGCCATTATAGCGCACGTCCACGATGATATTGGTGACACCTTGCGCCCTGAATGTCGCAAATGCCTCGCGCAACGGCTGATCGGCCGTCAAAATGAAGGTGCGCAGGTTCAAATAACCGACGCGCCTGCCTCCATCATCGATGATCCTGGCGCCATAGCGGCTCGAAACCGGCGGAAGATCGAATGTCTTCTTCGTCACCGCGACATTGCGCGTGCCGTTGGCATCCGCGATCCGCAGCGTGACGGTCGTATTGGGCGTGTCCGGCCCCAGGGCGTCGATGACGGCCTGGCCCCCGCCCGCAGCGAACAAGGAAGATACGGTGCGCAAAGTGCCAACGCTGCTGCCGATGGCCATGATCTCTGCCCCTCGATCAATCCCTGACGCAAGGGAAGGGCCGTTTTCAAACGCCTCTATGACGAACAACCGCGTTCCGGTCGGGTCCGTGGCGAAGCGCAGGCCCAGACCCGCGCTGGAGCCAGAACCATAATAGGCATTTTCTTCCGCGATGGAGGTGAGATAGGTAAAATAGCGATCCCTGCCTTGTGATCGCGCCGTGGATGTCAGTGCGTCGATATAGTCCGCCACGCTGGAATAGGGCGCGGGATTGGGCGTGGTCGGCAGCGTTTCGGGGAAAAGATACCATTCATTGAGCGTCGCCGCCGCCCAATCCTGCCGCGATCGCAAGGAACATGTCGTGGTGGATGGTGTCGGGGTGGGGGTCGGTGTCGCTCCACCTCCGGACGCTGTCCCGCCAGAGCCGCCCCCGCCACATGCCGCCAACATCGCTAACGCGCCTGCCATCAATGCGCTATGCGCGATCTTCTGCTTCATAATTGCCCCCCAATTCCCGCCGTCGGGATAATAACCCCATGATAATGTGGCAAGGCCGCTCAGCATCGATCAGCCGCAGCCTTCCGGCCCGTCGCGCGTTCTCTGCTTGTCTAAGTGGAGAATATCGCCTTGAAAAACCATCTGTTGCTCGCCGCGCTCCTGTGCAGCGCCTGCAATGTCTCCGTCACCGACGCCAATGGCAGCGCGTCCGACGCCCCCGCCAATGGCGCGCCACCGGCCACGAACGCTGCGACCAACGCTCCTGCCACCCCCGATCCTTATGCGTTCGAAATCGTGCCAGAACCGGGCGGCAAGCCATTTCAGCCCAACAGCTTCCTGCAGGCGCAGGTCGCGCTCGATCGCTGGGGCTTTTCGCCCGGCGTGTTGGACGGCAAGGATGGCATGACCTTTTCCGCTGCGATCCGGGGCTTTCAGGAAGCCAACAACCTGCCGGTGACGGGCGACTATGATCAGAAAACCTCAGCCGCCTTGCTGGAGGGGGAGGCGCGGCCCACCACATGGCTGGTCCGCATACCCGAAGGTTTCGCGCGCGGCCCCTTCTTCGATATTCCCAAGGGACTGAACGCTCAGGCCAGCCTGCCCGCGCTCACCTATCGCAACCTGCTGGAAAAACTCGCCGAGCGTTTCCACACCACGCCCGAAGCGCTCGTGGCACTGAACCCGCCAGACACGAAGGTGGGGGGCGGCCTGACCATCCGCGTACCCGCGATCGGCAATCAGCCCGTCGCGCGGATCGAGGGCGACGAACGCGGCTGGGGCGAAACGCTTGCCAGCCTTGGCGTCGCCAAGGACCAGCCACAGGCGGATCATATCGTCGTCGACAAGTCCGAAGGGCTGCTCAAAGCCTATGATGCGAACAATCGCCTCATCGCCCAATTCCCCGCGACGACCGGGTCGCAGCATGATCCGCTGCCGCTGGGCGAATGGACGATCAAGGGCGTCAGCCGCAATCCCGACTTCCATTATAATCCCGATCTGTTCTGGGATGCCTCGTCAAAGGATGAAAAGGCGATGCTGCGTCCCGGTCCCAACGGCCCGGTCGGTGTGGTCTGGATCGACTTGTCAAAGGATCATTATGGCATCCACGGGACGCCCGAACCCCAATTGATCGGCCGCACGGAAAGCCATGGCTGTATCCGCCTGACTAATTGGGATGCGGCCCGTCTGGCACAGATGGTCAAGACCGGCGTCAAGGCGAAGTTCGAACCGTGATGACTGCGCGTGGATGGGCGTGGGGGGCAGGGGCGTTGATCGCGTGCGCCGCCTTCGCGCATTTCTGCGTGCGGATCGTCCCGGCGGATGCGCCTCTGCCGGACCTGAAACCGCAGGTCGCATCGGACGCGGGTGCGCTGTTGATCCCGGTAGAGGGTGTGCCCTTCTCCGCCCTCACCGACACCTACACGCAAGCGCGCGCAGGTGGTGCAAGGCCTCATGACGCGATCGACATCATGGCGGCGCGGGGCAGGGCGGTGCTCGCGGCGGGGGACGGGCGAATAGAGAAGCTGTTCTGGAGCGCGGACGGCGGCCGGACCATTTATGAGCGCGCGGCGGATGGCCGCCACATATTCTATTACGCCCATCTCGACAGCTATGCGCCCGGCTTGCGTGAAGGACAGGTCGTGCGGCGCGGCCAGCCCATCGCCACGGTCGGCAGCACCGGCAATGCCGATCCCGCCGCGCCGCATCTCCATTTCGCGGTGCATGAAGCCGGGCCGAATGATCCCTGGCATGGTGGTCGGCCGATCAACCCCTATCCGCTGCTCGCACCGCGATAATCTGTCCTACAGCGATGGCGCGTGCTATGTCCGATCATGGTTTTCGGAAGGCGCTCCACCATCATGCTGCGTCATAAAGTTACAAAAGCATGGCATTATATGTCGCAATTACCGGGAAATGTGCGAAGCTAAGTCCAAGTCGGCTCCCCTCTTGCCCTTCCGCCCGTCCCGCTGTAAACGCGCGCCCAGCCTTCGGCGAAGGCGCGGCTCTTTTTCACCATAGACATATAGGCAGGCTCTTCCCATGAAGATCAGCGGTGTGGACATTCGTCCCGGCAACAACATCGAATATGAGGGCGGCCTGTGGCGTGCCGTCAAGATTCAGCACACCCAGCCCGGCAAGGGCGGCGCCTATATGCAGGTGGAACTCAAGAACCTGATCGACGGCCGCAAAAATAACGTGCGTTTCCGTTCCGCCGAAAGCGTCGAGCGTATCCGCCTCGACACCAAGGACTTCCAATATCTCTATGCCGAAGGCGACATGCTCGTCTTCATGGATCAGGAAACCTATGAGCAGATCAATCTGCCACAGGAATTGCTGGGTGACGCTGCCGACTTCCTGCAGGACGGCATGGAAGTGACTCTGGAAATGTATGAGGAGCGCCCGATTTCGGTGCAGCTTCCTGACACGATCGAAGCAACCGTCGTAGAGGCGGACGCCGTGGTTAAGGGCCAGACCGCCTCGGCCAGCTACAAGCCTGCTATCCTCGACAATGGCGTGCGCGTCATGGTGCCGCCCCATATCGTGAGCGGTACGCGCATCATCGTCGACGTCTATGCCCGCGAATATGTAAAGCGCGCGGACTGACACTGACAATCACCCTTCCCCGGTCAGGGGAAGGGCAGGGGGTGGGAAGCGAGCCAGGCACGCTTCCGGCCCCTCATTCATTCTGAGCCGCGTGACGCGGCGACCGACCTTCCCGTCAGGGACCAGGGAGACTAAAAATGGTATCGCATTCCGGCCTTCTCACCGTCATGGAGCGCGCCGTTCGCAAGGCAGGCTCTAAGCTGCGCCGCGACTTTGGCGAGGTCGAGCATTTGCAGGTGTCCCGCAAGGGACCGGCGGACTTCGTTTCCAAGGCCGACCATCAGGCTGAAAAGACCCTGGTCGAGGAATTGCAGAAGGCTCGCCCCGACTGGGGCTTCCTGCTCGAAGAGGGCGGGGTGATCGAGGGCGATCCGACCAAGCCACGCTGGATCATTGATCCGCTCGACGGCACCACCAACTTCCTGCACGGCATTCCGCATTTCGCCATCTCGATCGCGGTGGAAGAGCCGCTTTTTGGCGGCAAGCGGGAAATCACGACGGGTATGGTCTATCAGCCGGTGACCGACGAAAGCTATTGGGCGGAAAAAAATCGCGGTGCATGGCGTCATGATCAACGGTTGCGCGTGTCGGCGCGGCGGGATCTGTCCGATTGCCTGATTGCGACCGGCATCCCCTTCATGGGCCATGGCGACATGGCGCAATGGGCGCGCATCTTCGGTGCGGTGGCGCCATCGGTCGCGGGTATCCGCCGTTTTGGCGCGGCTTCCCTCGATCTCGCCCATGTGGCGTCGGGGCGCTATGACGGTTTCTGGGAAAGCGGCCTGCAGCCTTGGGACGTGGCGGCTGGAATGCTGCTCGTGCGAGAAGCCGGCGGTTTTGTTAGCGACTTTCGTGGCGGCGACCAACTGATCGACCGCAAAGAAGTGATCGCGGGGAACGACGCGATCCACAGCAAGCTGCACAAACTGGTAGCTGGCGCGCTGCGCTGATCAGCTTATGATGACTGGCTAGGTTCTCGTCGTGAAAGACGGAACCTGGCTGTCCTGATCCGCTCCGGCGGCGATGCTCAGTGGCCATCAGCGACTGCCTCGTGGTGCGTCGTTCGGATCAGCCGGGAATCGTCGCCGTCATGCCCTGCTGGGCGACGCGGTAACGCGGCGAGCGCATTAGATCAGACTTAAATCACAGAATTTTCGCTGCAACATGCTGGAATGCGGCGCTTCCTCGATGGTGGCGCGCTTAGCGATTATGCCGTCGGCACGGGGGATTGACCCTAGATGAAACGACCTGGGTTAAGCCCCGGATTTCTTGCGAATCATTCTCACTCCTTCGGCCCCTTGCTTCGCATATGCAGCAGGCCTAAAGCGCCCCCAACACTCAATTCGCCCAGGGGATTCCGTTGGTCGATCTTGCCCAATACCTGCCTATCCTGATTTTTCTCGGGATCGCCTTGCTGCTTTCCGGCACATTCGTGTTTCTGCCGATGCTGGTCGGTCGCCTGACCGGTGCGCACAAGCCCGATCCGGCTAAGCTGTCCGAATATGAATGCGGTTTCCCCGCGTTCGAGGAGCCGCGCAGCCAGTTTGACGTGCGCTTCTATCTGGTCGCCATCCTCTTCATCATCTTCGATCTTGAAGCGGCGTTCCTGTTTCCGTGGGCGGTGAGCCTCGACCAGATCGGCTGGGCCGGCTGGGCGACGATGATGATCTTCATAGCGGAGCTGGTGCTCGGCCTCGTCTATGCGTGGAAGAAGGGAGCACTCGATTGGGAGTAGAACTCTATAACCCTGCACCCGGCACCTTGCCGCCTGTAGGAACCCAACCCGATGCGGATTTCTTCAACGCGCTGAACAGCGAAGTGAATGACAAGGGTTTCCTTGTCACTTCGACCGAGGATCTCTTTACCTGGGCGCGCACCGGCTCGCTGTGGTGGATGACGTTCGGTCTGGCCTGCTGTGCGGTCGAGATGATCCACGTCAACATGCCGCGTTATGACATGGAGCGTTTCGGCGCCGCGCCGCGCGCCTCTCCGCGTCAGTCCGACGTCATGATCGTCGCAGGAACGCTGTGCAACAAGATGGCTCCGGCGTTGCGCAAGGTCTACGATCAGATGTCCAACCCGAAATATGTCATTTCGATGGGCAGCTGCGCCAATGGCGGCGGCTATTATCATTACAGCTATTCGGTAGTGCGTGGCTGCGATCGGATCGTGCCGGTCGACATCTATGTGCCGGGTTGCCCGCCGACCGCCGAAGCTTTGCTTTATGGCGTGATGCAGTTGCAGCGGAAGATCCGCCGTATCGGGACGATTGAGCGTTAATATGGGCCATGCCGCACCCAAGATCGCGACCATCGACGGGATCGCCGAGGAAATCGCCGCCCTGCTGGGGCCGATGCTGATCGAAACGATCGATCATGCCGATGAGCTGACCTTCATCGTCGTGCGCGACGATCTGGCCGCCGCCCTGACCGCGCTGCGCGACATGGCGCAGTATCAGCAGTTGATGGAAATCGCGGGCGTCGATTATCCCGAGCGCGCCGAACGGTTCGAGGTCGCCTATCACCTGCTCAGCGTCACGCGGAACCATCGCATTCGCGTCAAGGTGTCGACCGACGAGGATATGCCGGTTCCCACCGTCACGCATATCTGGCCGGTCGCGGGCTGGCTGGAACGCGAAGTGTTCGACATGTATGGCGTCGTGTTCGAAGGCAATGGCGATCTGCGCCGCATCCTGACCGATTACGGGTTCAAGGGGCATCCGCAGCGCAAGGACTTCCCGCTGACCGGCTATGTCGAACTGCGCTATTCCGAGGAAGACAAACGCGTCGTCTATGAGCCGGTGAAGCTGGCGCAGGACTTCCGCAGCTTTGACTTCATGTCGCCATGGGAAGGCGCGGAATATATATTGCCGGGTGACGAGAAGGCCGCTGTGCCGCCTGCACCCGCTGCTGCACCGACGCCCAAGAGCACCGAGAAGAAGGCCGATACCGGCGCTGGCGAAGCTGCGAACAAGGCGGCTGAAACCAAGTCTGCCGACGCGCCCGCCAAGCCTGCGGCCCATACGGACGAAGGCAAAGGCGCTGCCAAGCCGGAGGACAAGGCATAATGTCCGATTATCTGGAAAAACTGGACCATCGCACCGATGCGGCTGACCCGTCCTACGGCGATACCGAGATCCAGAATTACACGATCAACTTCGGTCCGCAGCATCCCGCGGCGCATGGCGTGTTGCGCCTCGTCATGGAACTGGACGGCGAGATCGTGGAGCGGTGCGACCCGCACGTCGGCCTGCTGCATCGCGGCACCGAAAAGCTGATCGAATATAAGACCTATCTTCAGGCGTTGCCCTATTTCGATCGCCTCGACTATTGCTCGCCGCTCGGCATGGAGCATAGCTACGTGCTGGCGATCGAGAAGCTGCTGAACCTGGAAGTGCCGCTGCGCGCGCAATATCTGCGCGTCTTCTTCGCGGAACTGACGCGCATCTGCAATCACATGCTGAACCTTGGTTCGCACGTCATGGATGTCGGCGCGATGACGCCGAACCTGTGGCTGTTCGAAATTCGCGAGGATTGCCTCAACTTCTTTGAGAGGGCGTCCGGCGCCCGCATGCACAGCGCCTATTTCCGCCCAGGCGGCGTGCATCAGGATGTACCGCTCAAGCTGCTGACCGATATTGCCGACTGGCTCGACGGTCGCTTGCCGCGCCTGTTTGAGGACGCGATCAGCCTCGTCGCGGACAACCGCATTTTCAAACAGCGCAACGTCGACATTGCCATCGTGAGCAAGGAAGACGCGCTGAAATGGGGCTTCTCCGGCCCGATGATCCGTGGCTCCGGCATTCCCTGGGATATCCGCAAGTCGCAGCCCTATGATGTGTACGACCGGATGGAGTTCGACGTCCCCGTCGGCACCCAGTTCGACTGTTACGATCGCTTCATGGTGCGCGTGGAGGAGGTTCGCCAATCCGCGCGGATCATGAAACAGTGCCTGAACGAGATGCCGGATGGACCGATCGCCAGCTTTGATCGCAAGGTTTCACCGCCCAAGCGCGGCGAGATGAAGCGGTCGATGGAAGCGCTGATCCATCACTTCAAACTCTATACCGAGGGCTTCCATGTGCCCGCCGGTGAAGTCTATGTGGCAACCGAAAGCCCCAAGGGCGAATTCGGCGTCTATCTGGTCAGCGACGGGTCGAACAAACCCTATCGCTGCAAGATCCGACCCACCGCCTTTTCGCACCTGCAAGCCATGGACTTCATGATGAAGGGCCACATGCTCGCCGATACAACCGCTGTACTGGGCGCGATGGACATCGTGTTCGGAGAATGTGACCGATAATGGCTGACGCACCCCATATTCCCGACGAAGCCGAAACCCGCGCGCGCTGGGGCGCTTTTGCATGGTCGGCCGAAAATGCCGAACAGGTAAAGGTCATCATCGGCCGCTATCCGCCCGGTCGCCAGCAGTCCGCGGTGATGCCGCTGCTCGATCTTGCCCAGCGGCAGGTCGGCGCGGAGACGCAGACGCAGGGCTGGCTGCCCGTGCCGGTGATGGAATATATCGGCGACCAGCTCGATATGCCCTACATGCGGGTGTACGAAGTAGCGACCTTCTACACGATGTACAATCTCGCGCCGGTCGGCCGCTATCATGTGCAGGTGTGCGGCACCACGCCGTGCATGTTGCGCGGGTCCGACGATGTGTTCGCGGCTTGCAAGAACAAGGGTCTGGTCAAGGGTGCGACCACGCCCGACGGTTTGTTCACCCTGACGGAAGTCGAGTGCCTGGGGGCGTGCGCCAATGCGCCGATGGTTCAGATCAACGACGATAATTTCGAAGATCTGACCTACGACAGCATGAGCGCGGTGCTGGAGACCCTCGCCGCTGGTGGTCAGCCCAAGATCGGTCCACAGATCGATCGCCAGACCAGCTGCCCGGAAGGTGGTCCTACCGCGCTGAAGGAAATGGCGACGGAAAATCACGATTATCGGGGGGATTGGGCATGACCGACGCACCCGCTCCGGCGCCCTTCGTCGGACCGCTGTCCGACAAGGATCGCATCTTCACCAACGTCCACGGCTTCCAGGACTGGGGCATCGACGCCGCCATGAAGCGCGGCGATTGGGACAATACCAAGGCGCTGCTCGACATCGGGCAGGACGCGATCATCGACATCATGAAGGCGTCGAACCTGCGCGGCCGTGGCGGCGCAGGCTTCCCGACCGGCATGAAGTGGAGCTTCATGCCCAAGGAAAGCAAGGACGGCCGTCCCAGCTTCCTGGTCATCAACGCCGACGAATCCGAGCCCGGTTCCTGCAAGGACCGCGAGATCATCCGCCACGATCCGCACAAGCTGATCGAAGGCGCGCTGGTAGCGGGTTTTGCGATGCGCGCGCGCGCCGCCTATATCTATATTCGCGGCGAGTTCATCTACGAAGCCAAGGTATTGTTCGCGGCGGTGGAGCAGGCTTATGCCAAAGGCTTCATCGGCAAGAATGCCTGCGGTTCGGGGTATGATTTCGACGTCTTCGTCCATCGCGGTGCGGGCGCCTATATCTGCGGCGAAGAAACCGCGCAGATCGAAAGCCTCGAAGGCAAGAAGGGCCAACCGCGCCTGAAGCCGCCATTCCCTGCGGGCGCTGGACTCTATGGCTGCCCGACCACGGTGAATAATGTCGAGAGCATCGCGGTATCGCCCACGATCCTGCGTCGGGGCGCGGCCTGGTTCAACAGCTTTGGGCGCGAGAATAATCGCGGCACCAAGCTGTTCCAGATCAGCGGCCATGTGAACAAGCCCTGCGTGATCGAGGAATCGATGTCGATCCCGTTCCGCGAACTGATCGACCGTCATTGCGGTGGCATCCGGGGCGGCTGGGACAATCTGCTGGCGGTCATCCCCGGCGGATCGTCGGTGCCTTTGGTCCCCGCACGGGAGATCATGGACGCGCCGATGGACTTTGACGGCCTGCGTGCGCTCGGCTCTGGCCTTGGCACCGCAGCGGTCATCGTCATGGACAAATCGACCGACATCGTCCGCGCCATTTCGCGCCTCAGCTATTTCTACAAGCATGAGAGCTGTGGTCAGTGCACGCCATGCCGTGAAGGCACGGGCTGGATGTGGCGAGTGATGGAACGGCTGCGCTCCGGCGAAGCGGACCTGTCCGAAATCGACATGTTGCAGGAAGTCACCAAGCAGGTCGAAGGCCACACCATCTGCGCGCTCGGCGACGCGGCGGCCTGGCCCATCCAGGGTCTGATCCGGCATTTCCGTCCCGAAATCGAGCGGCGGATCACAGAGAATAAGGGCGGCGCCCCCATGATGGAGGCAGCGGAGTAACCATGCCTAAAGTCAAAGTTGACGGCGTAGAACTCGAAGTCCCGGCAGGCGCTACCGTCCTGCAGGCGTGCGAGTTGGCGGGGAAGGAAATCCCGCGTTTCTGCTATCATGAACGGCTGAGCATTGCCGGCAATTGCCGCATGTGCCTGGTCGAAGTGAAGCCCGGACCGCCCAAGCCGCAGGCGTCATGCGCGCTGCCCGCTGCTGAAAATCAGGAGATTTTCACGCAGACGCCCATGGTCAAGAAGGCGCGCGAAGGGGTGATGGAGTTCCTCCTCATCAACCATCCGCTCGATTGCCCGATCTGCGATCAGGGCGGCGAATGCGATCTGCAGGACCAATCGGTTGCCTATGGTCGCGGCGCATCGCGCTATGACGAAAATAAGCGCGCGGTCACTGAGAAGAATATGGGGCCGATCGTCAAGACGGTCATGACCCGGTGCATCCAGTGTACCCGTTGCGTGCGCTTTGCCGAAGAAGTCGCTGGCGTGCCCGAAATCGGCGCCATCTATCGCGGCGAAAATATGCAGATCACCACCTATCTGGAACATGCCGCCAAGAGCGAGCTGTCCGGCAATGTGGTCGATCTGTGCCCGGTCGGTGCGCTGACGGCCAAGCCTTACGCTTTCGAAGCGCGTCCATGGGAATTGAAAAAGACCCATGCGATCGACGTGATGGATGCCGTCGGCACCAACATCCGCCTCGACAGCCGCGGTCGCCAGGTGCTGCGCGCCGTGCCGCGCATCAACGATGACGTGAACGAGGAATGGGCGTCGGACAAGACCCGGCACAACGTCGATGGGCTGGTGCGCAAGCGCCTCGACAAGCCTTATGTCCGCAAGGATGGCAAGCTGGTTCCGGCGACATGGAACGAAGCCTTCGCGGCGATCGCATCGGTTCAGCATGGCGGCAGCGTGGCTGCGATCGCAGGCGACCTGCTCGATTGTGAGACGATGTTCGCGGGCAAGCTGCTGGTCGAAAAGCTGGGCGGCACAATGCTGGAAGGGCGCCAGACCGGACTGGCCTATGATGTGTCCAGCCTGTCGGCGGTGAATTTCAACACGACGCTGAACGGCATCGAAACGGCGGACGTCATCCTGTTGGTCGGCACCAACCTGCGCTGGGAAGCGCCGTTGGTGAACACCCGCATTCGCAAGGCGATCAAGAAGGGTGCGAAGATCTTCGCGGTCGGCCCGGAAGTCGATCTAACCTACAAGGTTGAGTGGCTCGGCAATGATGCGTCGCTGCTCGCCAAGCTGCCGCAGGCGGTGGTCGAGGCGTTCGGCAAGGCTGCGCGGCCCGCGATGATCGTGGGTGGCGGTGTGCTGGCCAAGGATGGCGCGCATGGCGACACGCTGGCGCTGGTCGAGACGCTGGGCCTCATCAAGGATGGCTGGAACGGCTACAATGTCCTGCATTTTGCAGCCGCGCGCATGGGCGGCCTGATGCTGGGCTATGCGACGAATGGTGGCATCAAGGCAGTGGCTGCGGCCGCGCCCAAACTGCTCTTTTCGCTGGGCGCCGACGAAGTGGATTATTCCGCCTTCGAAGGCAGCTTCAAAGTCTATGTCGGCCACCATGGCGACAAGGGCGCGCACGCGGCGGACGTGATCCTGCCGGGCGCGAGCTATGCTGAAAAAGCAGGCACCTATGTCAATCTGGAAGGTCGGGTGCAGCAGGGTGAAAAGGCCGTATTCGCGCCGGGCGATGCCCGCGAGGATTGGTCGATCCTGCGTGCGCTGTCCGATGTGATGGGCGCCAAGCTGCCGTTCGACACGTTCGAGGCGTTGCGCGCTGACATGGTCAAGACTGTTCCGGCGCTGGGTCGCGAAGGTCTGGCCGGTTACGATTGGTCGGTCCCATCGTTGCCGACCGGCGCGACGGGCGAGTTCGGTTCGCCGATCAAGGATTTCTACCTCACCAACGCCATTTGCCGCGCCAGCCCGACGATGCAGCAATGCTCGGCCGAACTGGTCCATGGTGTCGAATTTGCGGAGGCGGCGGAGTGACCGCATTTTTCCAAAATCTCGGCCTTCCCTTCGAAGGCGCCTGGCTGCTGTCGACCGTCATCGGCATCCTGCTGATTGCCCTGCCGGTCATGCTGGCGGTCGCGATGATCATCTATGCGGATCGCAAGATCTGGGCGGCGATGGCGTTGCGTCGTGGTCCCAACGTGGTTGGTCCGTTCGGCCTGCTGCAATCCTTCGCGGACGGTCTGAAGGTGTTCCTTCAGGAAACGATCGTCCCGTCGGCGTCGAACAAGGCGCTGTTCCTGATTGCGCCGATCATCACCTTTACCGTCGCGCTGATGGCATGGGCAGTGATCCCGTTCCAGGTCGGCGTGGTGCTGGCCAACATCAATGTCGGCCTGCTCTACATCCTCGCGATCAGTTCGTTGGGCGTATATGGCATCGTGCTGGCAGGCTGGGCGTCGAACTCCAAATATCCCTTCTATTCGGCGATCCGCGCCAGCGCACAGATGATCAGCTATGAAGTCTCGATCGGCTTCATTATCATCACCGTGGTTCTGTGGGCGGGCAGCTTCAACCTGACCGCAATCGTGGAAAGCCAGAAGGGCTATTATGGCTTCCTGAACGGCAACGGCTTCAATCCGCTGCTGTTCCCGATGGCGATCATGTTCCTGATTTCGGCGCTGGCCGAAACCGCGCGCGCGCCGTTCGATCTGACCGAAGCGGAGAGCGAACTGGTTGCGGGCTATCAGACGGAATATTCGTCGATGGCCTTCGCACTCTATTGGCTGGGCGAATATGCCAACGTCATCCTGATGTGCGCATTGAACGCCATTCTCTTCTGGGGCGGCTATCTGCCTCCGATCGACTGGGCGCCGCTCTATTATGTGCCTGGCATCCTGTGGCTGTTCGCCAAGATCCTGTTCTTCTTCTTCGTCTTCTCCTGGGTGAAGGCGACGGTGCCACGCTACCGTTATGACCAGCTGATGCGGCTGGGCTGGAAAATCTTCCTGCCGACCTCGCTCTTCTTCGTCTTTCTGGTTTCGGGCTTCCTCATGCTGACGCGCTATGGAGGCGCACAATGAGCCTCGGTTACTACGTCAAGAGCTTCACCCTCTGGGAGTTCGTGAAGGCGCACTGGCTGACCTTGAAGTATTTCTTCAAGCCCAAGGCGACGATCAACTACCCCTATGAGAAGAACCCTATCTCGCCCCGTTTTCGCGGTGAACATGCGTTGCGTCGCTACCCCAACGGGGAAGAACGCTGCATCGCATGCAAGCTGTGCGAGGCAGTCTGCCCGGCGCAGGCGATCACCATTGAGGCGCAGCCGCGCGACGATGGCAGCCGCCGCACCACGCGCTACGACATTGACATGACCAAGTGCATCTATTGCGGCTTCTGTCAGGAAGCCTGCCCGGTGGACGCAATCGTGGAGGGCCCGAACTTCGAGTTCGCGACCGAAACCCGTGAAGAGCTGATCTATGACAAGGCCAAGCTCCTCGAAAACGGCGACAAATGGGAACGCGCAATTGCCGCGAACCTTGCCGCCGATGCACCCTATCGTTAAGCCGCGCGCGCTAAGGGGAATATGATCCTGTGATTCACGTGCTTGCCTTTTACCTGTTCGCCATTTTGGTGGTGAGCAGCGGCGCGCTCACCATATTGTCACGCAATCCGGTCCATTCGGTGTTGTGGCTGATCCTGGCCTTCTTCAACGCCGCTGGCCTGATGATCCTGCTGGGCGCTGAATTTATCGCGATGCTGCTGGTCATCGTCTATGTCGGCGCGGTCGCGGTGCTGTTCCTGTTCGTGGTCATGATGCTCGACATCGACTTTGCCGAATTGCGCGCCGGTTTCGTGGATTACCTGCCATTTGGTATCCTGATTGCGCTGGTGTTGTTGGCCGAGATCGTGCTGGGCATCGGCATCTGGAGCGCTGGTCCGATTGAACTGGCGCAGCGCGCCGCGCCGGCCAACCCGGAACTGTCGAACATCCAGGCGATCGGCGGCTTGCTCTATACCCGCTATATCTTCCTGTTCGAAGCGGCAGGCATCGTCCTGCTGGTCGCCATGATCGGCGCGATCGTTCTGACCCACCGTGCCCGTGGCGGTGTGAAGGGCCAGAATGTCGCCAAGCAGAACCGTCGCCGTCCGCAGGATGCGGTCCGCAATATCAATCAGCCTGTTGGGCAGGGGGTGGAGCTGTGATCGGCCTTCAACATTATCTGGTGGTCAGCGCCATCCTGTTCGTGATGGGGGTGCTGGGCATCTTCATCAACCGCAAGAATGTGATCATCATCCTGATGGCGATCGAGCTGATCCTGCTGAGCGTGAATATCAACATGGTCGCGTTCAGCGCTTTTCTGGGGGATCTGGTCGGCCAGGTCTTCTCCATGTTCATTCTGACCGTAGCGGCGGGTGAAGCGGCCATCGGCCTTGCGATCCTCGTCATTTACTTCCGTGGTCGCGGCACCATTGCCGTCGACGATGTCAACCGGATGAAGGGCTGAGCCTCCTGACATGATCCAGCTTATCGTCCTTCTCCCGCTGCTGGCTGCTGCCATTGCCGGCCTTGGCAACAAGGCCTTGGGCAAATTGCCAGCCAAGATCATTACCACAGGTGCGCTGTTTGCCAGCTGCGCCATGAGCTGGCCGATCTTCATCAGTTTCGTTACCGGCCATGCCGAAGCGCATGTCACACCGCTGTTCACCTGGATTCAGTCGGGCAGCTTTGACGCGCAATGGGCGCTGCGGGTCGACACGATGACGGCGGTTATGCTGGTGGTCATCACCAGCGTGTCGAGCCTGGTTCATCTGTATAGCTGGGGCTATATGGACGAGGAACCGGATCAGCCGCGTTTCTTCGCCTATCTCTCGCTCTTCACCTTCGCGATGCTGATGCTCGTGACTGCGAACAATCTGCTTCAGATGTTCTTCGGCTGGGAAGGCGTGGGTCTGGCGTCCTACCTCCTCATCGGTTTCTGGTTCCGCAAGCCATCCGCCAACGCCGCGGCGATCAAGGCATTCGTCGTCAACCGCGTCGGCGACCTTGGCTTCATGATGGGCATTTTCGGTACCTATCTGGTGTTCAACACCATATCGATCCCGGAAATTCTGGAAATGGCCCCGTCGATGGCGGGCTCGACCATCGGGTTCCTGGGACATCGTTTTGACACAATGACCGTGCTGTGCCTGCTGCTGTTCATCGGTGCGATGGGCAAGTCTGCGCAGTTGGGCCTGCACACATGGTTGCCGGACGCGATGGAAGGTCCGACCCCCGTGTCGGCGCTGATCCACGCAGCTACCATGGTCACTGCGGGCGTATTCATGGTCTGCCGCCTGTCGCCGATGTTCGAAACATCGCCAACGGCGCTCACCGTCGTCACCTATGTCGGCGCGGCGACCTGCTTGTTCGCGGCGACCGTGGGCACGGTGCAGACCGACATCAAGCGCGTCATTGCCTATTCGACCTGTTCGCAGTTGGGCTATATGTTCTTTGCGGCCGGCGTCGGCGCCTATGGCGCGGCGATGTTCCACCTGTTCACGCACGCCTTCTTCAAGGCTCTGCTGTTCCTGGGGGCCGGCTCGGTGATCCACGCAATGCATCACGAGCAGGACATGCGCTATTATGGCGGCCTGCGGAAAAGCATTCCCATCACCTTCTGGACGATGACGCTCGGCACGCTCGCCATCACTGGCGTCGGCCTGCCGCTCGCAGGGATCGGTTTTGCCGGTTTCTACTCGAAGGACGGCATTCTCGAAGCAGCTTATGCTGCGGGTGGAGCAGGGACCGGCGCCTTCCTGGTCGGCGTGTTCGCTGCGTTGCTCACGAGCTTCTACAGCTGGCGTCTGGTGTTCCTGACCTTCTTCGGCAAACCGCGCTGGACGCAATCCGAGCATATCCAGCATGCGCTGCACGACGCGCATGGCCATGACGATCATGGTCATGCCGATCACACGGGCCATGC
Organism: Sphingomonadaceae bacterium; assembly: GCA_016000085.1. GTDB lineage: Bacteria > Pseudomonadota > Alphaproteobacteria > Sphingomonadales > Sphingomonadaceae > Sphingobium. The sequence goes on along the minus strand of JAECRT010000031.1, from coordinate 10,699 downwards.
GCATGATGCGCACAACCATGACGGTCATCACGCGCCCGCGTCTGGAGACGGCACCGGCGGCTATCATCCGCACGAAAGTCCGTGGGTGATGCTGGTTCCGTTGATCGTGCT
>JAECRT010000031.1:0-10488 GCA_016000085.1 Sphingomonadaceae bacterium | reverse complement strand
CTTCCTGCTCAACAAATGGTATTTCGACGAGCTGTATAACGTGCTGTTCGTCAAGCCAGCCTTCGCCATCGGTCGCTTCTTCTGGCAATTTGGTGACGTCGGGTTCATCGACCGCTTCGGACCCAATGGTCTGGCCGCACTGGTCGTGCAGGGCAACAAGATCACCCGTCGGCTTCAGTCCGGCTACCTCTACACCTACGCGCTGGTGATGCTTATCGGGCTCGCCGCGGCTGCAACCTGGGCGATGACACGATAATGGACGGCTTCCCCATCCTTTCCCTGATGATGGCAGTGCCCATGGCGGGGGCCATCGCCTGTCTGTTCGCGGACGCCAACAAGGCACGCTGGATCGCGCTGATCGCCACATTGGTGGATTTCGTCCTGGGGATCGCCCTATGGATGAACTTCGATCAGTCGGGCAGCGGCGCGCAGTGGCAGTTCCAAGAATATGCGCCGATTTTCGGTCGCTTCGCCTGGGCGTTGGGCATCGATGGCATCGCGCTGATGTTGATTGCGCTCACCGTGTTCCTGATGCCGATCTGCATTGGCGCCAGCTGGAACGCGATCAACAAGCGTGTCGGCGAATATATGGCGGCCTTCCTGTTCATGGAGGTGCTGATGATCGGCGTCTTCACCGCGCAGGATCTCTACCTCTTCTACATCATGTTCGAAGCCGGCTTGATCCCGATGTACCTGATCATCGGCATCTGGGGCGGTACGGACCGGATCTACGCCAGCTATAAATTCTTCCTCTATACGTTGCTCGGCTCAGTCTTGATGCTGATCGCGATGATGTGGATGGTGCATGAAGCGGGCACGACCGAAATCCCGGTCCTGATGGCCTATAATTTCCCGCCGCACGCTCAGACCTGGTTGTTCCTGGCCTTCTTTGCGAGCTTTGCCGTGAAGATGCCGATGTGGCCGGTCCACACCTGGCTGCCCGACGCGCACGTTCAGGCGCCAACGGCCGGTTCGGTCATTCTGGCTGGCGTGCTGCTGAAGATGGGTGGCTATGGGTTCATCCGCTTCTCGTTGCCAATGTTCCCCGAAGCGTCGGCGCAGCTTGCGCCGCTGGTCTGGGGCCTGTCGATGGTGGCGGTGGTCTACACCTCGCTTGTCGCACTGGTGCAATCGGACATGAAGAAGCTGATTGCCTATTCATCGGTCGCGCACATGGCGATCGTCACGGTTGGCCTGTTCGCCTTCAATCAGGCGGGCATCGAAGGCGCCATGATGGTGATGCTGGGCCATGGTCTGGTCGCAGGCGCGCTCTTCCTGTGCGTCGGCGTGGTCTATGACCGGCTGCATACCCGTGAAATCACGCGCTATGGCGGCCTCAGCATCAACATGCCAAAATATGCGGTGCTGTTCCTGTTCTTCACCATGGCGTCGGTCGGCCTGCCCGGTACATCCAACTTCGTCGGTGAGTTTCTGGCGCTGATGGGCATCTATCAGGCGTCGAGCTGGGTAGCGCTGGTCTGCACCACGGGCATCATTCTGGGCGCGGCCTATATGCTCTATCTCTATCGCCGCATCTGCTATGGCGATCAGGTCAACGCCGATGCCGCCGCCATGCCTGACCTGTCGGGTCGGGAAATGTGGCTGATGGCGCCGATCGCGGCTGTGGTGCTGTGGATGGGCGTCTATCCCGAAAGCTTCCTGGCGCCGATGCGTCCCGATATCCGCGCGCTCGAAGCACGCCTCGCCCCTGCCGCCCCGGCAGGAGATTCCGCGATCAAGATGGGTGCGCCCAAGCCTGCGGGCGAGGCTAACCATGAAGACGTTTCCGCGCCCTCTCATTCCGCGTCGGGGGAGGCGCACTGATGATCGATTCCGCTTCCCTTCTGGCCGTATTGCCGGAACTCATCCTGACGCTCGGTGGCCTTGCGCTGCTGCTCGTGTCCGCTTTTGCCGGTGACGCGTCAGCCCGCGTCGTGAACTGGCTGGCGGTTCTGACGCTGATCGCGGCTGGCGCGGCGCTGTCCTGCTCGCTTGCCCATGGTCCTGATGCCTTTGATGGTCTGGTCCGCGCCGATGCCTTTTCCGTATTTGCCAAGGCGTTGATCTATACCGCTGCGGCGGCAGCCATCCTGCTGGCTCCGCGCTTTTTCTCGGTCGATAGTGCGCCGCGTCCCGAATATCCGGTCCTGATCCTGTTCGCGACCGTCGGCATGGGCATGATGGTGTCGGCGGGCGACATGTTGACGCTCTATGTCGGCCTCGAGATGAACAGCCTTGCCTCCTATGTCCTCGCCAGCTTCATGCGGCAGGATGAGCGATCGTCGGAAGCTGGCCTGAAATATTTCGTGCTGGGTTCGCTCGCCAGCGGCATCCTGCTCTATGGCATCTCGCTGCTCTATGGCTTCACCGGCAGCACCGCGTTCGATGGCATCGCCATCGCGCTGGGTGATGGCGTGTCGAAGGGCGAGTTGTTCGGCTTGGTATTCGTGCTGGCGGGGCTTGCCTTCAAGATCAGCGCCGTGCCGTTTCATATGTGGACGCCGGACGTGTATGAAGGCGCGCCGACCCCGGTCACGACCTTCTTCGCCAGCGCGCCCAAGGTCGCGGCGATCGGCCTGACCGTGCGCGTCGCGATCGAAGCACTGGGTCCGGCCGGTCTGGACTGGCAGCAGATCGTGATCTTCGTCGCGCTCGCCTCGATCATCTTCGGTGCCGTCGCGGCCATCGGTCAAACCAACATCAAACGCCTGATGGCCTATTCGTCGATCAACAATGTCGGCTTTGCGCTGATCGGCCTTGCTGCGGGTACGCCCGCCGGTGTGGCCGGCACGATGAGCTATATGGCGATCTATGTCGTCATGACGATCGGCGGCTTTGCCTGCATCCTCCAGATGCGCGACGCCGACGGCAAGCCGGTCGAGACGATCGCCAGCCTTGCGGGCCTGTCGCAATCGCGCAAGGGGCTGGCCGCCGCGCTCGCCATCTTCATGTTCTCGATGGCTGGTATCCCTCCGTTGTTCGGTTTCTGGGCCAAGTTCTTGGTGTTCGATGCGGCGGTTGCTTCGGGACTGACCGCACTGGCGGCCTTCGGCATCGCGGCCTCGGTCATTGGCGCCTTCTATTATCTCAAGATCATCAAGACGATGTATTTCGACGAGCCGGTCATTGCCTATGAGGTCAAGGGCGGTCCCGTCGAGAATGTCATCCTGACGGCCTGCGCCGTGGTCATCGTGCTGGGCTATCTGCTGAACCCGGTGCTGGATCAGGCGAGCGCTGCCGCTGCGGCGTCACTCTTCTGAACCAGCTTCGCTTCGTCGCGGAAACCGGTTCCACCAATGCCGACATGCTGGTGTTGGCGGAGCAGGGCGAGGCGGAAGGCGTCTGGTTGCGTGCCGGGCGCCAGACCGGGGGCAGGGGGCGGATGGGCCGCATCTGGGAAAGTCCGGATGGCAATCTCTTCTGCTCCACGCTGGTCAGACTGCGCGCTGGCGATCCGTTGCCGCACAGCCTGGCGCTGGTTGCCGCCAATGCCGTCCATGCGCTCGTTGCGCCGCTATGCGCCGGGCAGGCGCGGATCAAATGGCCCAATGATGTGCTGGTGGACGGCGCAAAGATCGCAGGCATTCTGCTGGAGCGTACTGGCGACGCAGTGATTGTTGGCGTCGGCGTCAACGTGACCGGGCATCCTGTCGGTCTTGATCGTCCAGTCACTAGCCTGCCCGCACAAGGTGCCATCGAAGCGGACGCCGGTGTGCTGCTGGGACGACTGGCCGAACTGTTTGGACATTGGCTGGCGATCTGGCGCGCGCAGGGACTGGACCCGGTGCGGACCCACTGGCTGCTTAACGCGCATCCATCAGGGACGCCAATGCAGGTGCTGCAACCGGACGGGACGCGCGTCGAAGGCCATTTCGATACGCTCGACCGTCAGGGTATGCTGATCCTGCGCTTGGCGAATGGCGAGAGCCGTGCCATTCACGCCGGTGATATCCACCTCATCTGATCTTCGGGGGATCGGCCATGCTTCTCGCGATCGACGCGGGCAATACCAATGTCGTTTTCGCTCTGGTTGAAGGGCGGGACATCCGTGCGCGCTGGCGCATCGCGACCGACCCACGCCGCACCGCTGACGAATATGCCGTCTGGCTGAACCAGTTGTTGATGCTGGAAGGCTATAAAATTGCCGATGTCGATGCCGTCATCATCGCCACGGTCGTACCACGCGCGCTGCATAATCTTCAGGTGCTGGCCGACAAATATTTTAAGACCACGGCACTGATCGCCGGGCAGGGGCCAGTTGAATGGGGCGTTGAACTCGACGTGGCCGAACCCGGTTCGGTCGGCGCGGACCGTGTTGTAAATGCGATCGCGGCACACCATTTGTATAGCGGCGATCTGATCGTCATCGATTTCGGTACGGCCACGACATTCGACGTCGTCGACTATAGCGGCGCCTATAAAGGCGGGATCATTGCACCGGGCATCAACCTGTCGCTGGATGCGCTGGTCGCGGCAGCGGCGAAATTGCCCAAGATTGCCATCGCTCCACCGGAAAGCCGGTCGGTGATCGGACGGACCACCGAAGCGCAGATGCATATCGGCGTCTTTTGGGGCTATGTGGCGATGATGGAAGGGCTGGTCGCCCGTATGCGTGCGGAGATAGGCCGCCCGACCCGCGTAATTTCAACTGGCGGCCTTGCCGTCCTTTTCAACGACAATAGTGACATTTTCGATGCGATCGCGCCCGACCTGACAATTCAGGGGCTCGCGCTGATGCACGAACGGAGTTTTAAAACATAATGACACCCAAGGATGAACTGCTCTTTCTGGCCCTTGGCGGGTCGGGAGAGATTGGTATGAACGTCAATCTTTATGGCTGCCAGGGCAAATGGGTCATGGTCGACCTGGGTCTGACCTTTGCCGATCCCAACTATCCGGGCGTGGAGTTGATCCTGCCCGACCTCACCTTCATCGAGGAACGGCGCGACGATCTGCTGGGCATTGTGCTGACCCATGGGCATGAAGATCATATCGGCGCCATCCCCTATCTCGCCGCCGATCTGGGCGTGCCGCTCTATGCGACGCCTTTCACCGCAGGACTGATCCGGCTCAAGCTGGAGGAGGAAGGCCTGTCGAAAGACGTCAAGCTTCACGTCATCAAGAATGAAGGCAGCTTCAACCTTGGCCCCTTCGGCTTCCGTTATGTGCCGTTGGCCCACTCAATTCCTGAGGGCAACGCCCTTCTGATCGATACGCCCCATGGCCGCATTTTCCATACCGGCGACTGGAAGCTGGATGAAAAGCCGCTGCTGGGCCAGCCTTCCACCCCGGCGGAACTGACCGCGATTGGTGATGAAGGCATATTGGCACTGGTGTGCGACAGCACCAATGTGTTCAATGACAAGGCGAGCGGGTCCGAGGGCGATGTCCGTGAAGGATTGATGCAGGCTGTTGCGGCGGTGAAGGGCCGTGTGCTGGTCACGACCTTTGCGTCGAATGCGGCGCGCGTGCAGACGCTGGGCGAAGTCGCTGCGGCGACCGGGCGCAAGCTTTGTGTTGCCGGACGCTCGCTCGACCGCATCATCGGAACGGCGCGGGCGGCGGGCTATCTCAAGGACTTCCCACCGACGGTTGATTGGGACGATGTCATGGACCTGCCCCGCGACGAGGTGATGATTATCGCCACCGGCGGGCAGGGTGAAGCGCGCGCCGCATTGGCGCGGATTGCATTCGACAGCCATCCTATCAAGCTGAGCGAGGGCGATACGGTCATATTCTCGTCCAAGCAGATTCCCGGTAACGAGATCGCCATCGGACGCATTCAAAATGCGCTGGCGACGAAAAATATCGTGATGATAACGGACCGGCAGGCCGAAGTGCATGTGTCCGGCCACCCCGGACGCCCCGAACTCGAAGCGATGTATGGCTGGATTCGTCCCGAAATCCTGCTGCCGGTGCATGGCGAGCGGCGGCATATGGCGGAGCAGGCGCGAGTGGGTATTGCCAGTGGTATTCCCAGCGCGGTCGTTCAGTCCAACGGCGACTTGTTGCGGCTGGCACCCGGTGCGCCGGCCATTATCGGGCATGAGCAGGCAGGCCGCCTCGTTCTGGACGGCGATGTGATCCTGCCCGCTGACGGACCCACAATGAACGAGCGGCGCAAGCTGGGCTTGCACGGACAGATCAGCGTCGCCGTGGCGCTGGATGGCAAGGGGCGGCTGATTGGTCATCCCGTGCTGCGCACGCAAGGCGTCCCGGTGGAGGAAGACAAGGTTGCGTTCCTGCGCGAAGCAGCAGACGAAGCCGCCGGGGTCATCGACAAGGGATCGAAGGATGAAGATGCCGTGCGTGAACGGCTGCGACTGGCGGTCCGCCGCGTTGCGACACGCTGGACCGGCAAGAAGCCGGTGGTGGACGTGCTGCTCATTCGGGCGTAGTTCAGCATTATGAACTGGTATGCTATCTTCGCCATCTATTTCCTGATGTGGGTCATATGCGCCTTCATCATATTGCCCTTTGGCCTGCGCACGCCCGATGAGACGGGCGAGCAACTGGTCAGGGGGCAAGCCGACAGCGCGCCCAGCAATTTCCGGCCCGGCCGCGTGGCTGCCTATGCGACGATTGCATCGGCTATCCTGTTCGGCATCTATTACGCCAATTATGTGCAGGGCTGGGTGACGCTGGACATGATGCCGGGTATCCGGCCCATGCGATAACAGGCTGATCGATAACGCGCCTTTGGGAGAAAGGCGTGCGATCGTTCAGGAAGGGGAAGAATGAACCAGGCAGTCGGTGCCGACTATGTAATGAACGCGAAGCGGGACCGTTTGGTCATCACCGCATCGGCGTTGGGCACCGTGTTTGAATGGTATGATTTCTATATTTATGGTGTGCTGGCGCCGATTATTGGCCGCACCTTCTTTCCCACAGACAATCCTACGGTCGAACTGCTTTATACGCTTGCGGGGTTCGCGATAGGGTTCGCCTTCCGCCCGATCGGTGCCGCGTTGTTCGGATATCTGGGTGATCGGCTGGGGCGTAAATATACCTTCCTTGCCACTATCATCCTGATGGGCGTGGCGACGGCGGGCGTCGGCCTGACACCGTCGGCAGCCAGCATCGGCATAGCCGCACCGATCATCCTCATCCTGCTGCGGATTGCCCAGGGTCTGGCGCTGGGCGGGGAATATGGTGGCGCGGCCATCTATGTCGCGGAACATGCTCCACCGGGCAAACGCGGCTTTTACACCAGCTTCATCCAGGCGGGCGTCATCGGCGGGTTCATCCTGTCTCTGATCGTCGTGGTCGGCACGCAATGGATCACCGGGCCGGAAGTGTGGAACGACTGGGGCTGGCGATTGCCCTTCATCTTCTCGCTGGTCCTGCTCGCAATTTCACTGTGGATGCGACTGAAGTTGCGCGAAAGCCCGGTGTTCATGGCGATGAAGAAAGCGGGCGCCCAGGCCAAAAATCCATTGAAGGAGGCGTTTTCCTGGCCGGGCAACAAACGAAGGATGCTGGTGGCGATGCTGGGCATTGCCGCGGGCTTCACTGTCATTGCCTATACGGTGATGTTCCAGGCGCTGTATTTCCTGCAAAACGGCCTGCATGTTTCGGCGGGCATGGCCCAACTTCTTGTGGGCGGCAGCGCCTTTGCGGGCATAGCGTCCTTCATCTTCTTTGGCTGGCTGTCAGACCGGATAGGGCGCAAGAAGCCAATCGTCATCGGCTATGCGCTGGTGCTGCTGCTCGCACTGCCGCTTTATCAGTTCATGGGCGTGACCGCGAACCCGGCATTGACCCAGGCGGCGCAGCGGGCGCCCGTAGTGGTGAGCGGCCCGGATTGCACGTTCGACCCCCTTGCCAAGATCCAGCCTACGGCCTGCGGCAAACTGCTTGACCATTTTTCGAAGCGAGGCATCGCCTACCGGACCGGCGAAGGCGCGCAACCGACTGTTCATGTCGGCAGTGTTGCGGTGGACGACCTCAGCGCGGCAGGACTAGACGCGGCGCTCGCAGTGGCTGGCTATCCCAGTGGCACGATGACACCGGACTGGCGGCAGGCATTGCTGATCTTTGGGGCGTTGCTACTGCTGTGGACATTGTCGGGCGCGACCTATGGGCCGGTTGCAGCGCTGCTGTCGGAATATTTTCCCGCGCCTATCCGCTATAGCTCGCTGTCGATTCCCTATCATATCGGCACGGGCTATTTCGGCGGTTTCCTGCCGCTCGTCAGTCAATATATCGTCGCGCGAACGGGCAATCCCTATGCAGGCCTATGGTATACGCTGGCCGTCGTCGCGCTGGCGCTCATCACTTGCCTGATCGCGCTGCCAGAGACGAAAGATCGCTCACTCGACGCCTGAGTAAGTCATAAAAAAGGCTGCCGATCGCATGATCGGCAGCCCTTTTCCTATTGGGTTGTTTTAGCGTTCGATGCACATGGCAACGCCCATGCCACCGCCGATGCACAGCGTGGCAAGGCCCTTCTTGGCGTCGCGCTTCGCCATTTCGTACAGCAAGGTGGTCAGCACGCGCGCGCCCGATGCACCGATCGGATGGCCGATGGCGATCGCGCCGCCATTCACGTTGACCTTCGTGGCGTCCCAGCCCAGTTCCTGACCGACCGACAGCGCCTGCGCTGCAAAGGCTTCATTGGCTTCGATCAGATCGAGGTCGCTGAGCGCCCAACCGGCCTTTTCCAGCGCCTTGCGGCTGGCCGGAGCCGGGCCAATGCCCATGATCGACGGGTCAACGCCGCAGGTTGCGAAACCGGCGATGCGGCCCAGGATGGTTGCGCCACGCTTGGCGGCGGCATCCGCCGTCATCAGCACCAGCGCGGCCGCGCCGTCATTGAGGCCGCTGGCATTGGCGGCGGTTACGGTGCCGTCCTTCTTGAAGGCGGGCTTGAGCTTTTCCATCGCCTCGATCGTCGCGCCAACGCGGATATATTCGTCCTGATCGACGATGGTGTCACCCTTGCGACCCTTGATCGTGACGGGCGCAATTTCATCGGCGAAGCGGCCCGATGCGCGCGCGGCTTCAGCCTTGTTCTGGCTGGCGACGGCAAAGATGTCCTGTGCTTCGCGGCTGATCTGATATTTCTCCGCCAGATTTTCGGCGGTGATACCCATATGATAATTGTTGAAGGCGTCGGTCAGGCCATCGTGGATCATCGTGTCGACCAACGACACAGCGCCCATCTTCGAACCTGCGCGCAGATATTGGGCATGGGGGGCAAGCGACATGCTTTCCTGTCCACCGGCAACCATGATGTTGGCGTCGCCCGCACGGATCGCCTGTGCCGCCAGCGCGACCGCGCGCAGGCCCGATCCGCATAGCTGGTTGAGGCCAATGGCAGTGCGTTCGACCGGGATACCGGCATTGACGGCCGCCTGGCGTGCGGGATTTTGCCCCTGTCCGGCGGCAAGAACCTGACCCAATATCACCTCGTCGACCTCGTCGGGTGCGACGCCGGCCTGGGCCAGCGCGGCAATGATTGCCTGACGGCCCAGTTCATGCGCCGGAGTCGAACCGAACGCGCCCATGAAGCTGCCGACGGCGGTACGCTTGGCGGCGGTAATGACGATGTCTGACAAAGGCTTGGTCCTCAATCTTGCTGGTTGTTTTCGCACGCGCACATAGCATCATCCGCCATGGCTGGAAAGCCAGTCGGAGAGGGGTTTCCACAGCATGTCGCGTGCCCGGCCGCCGACCACCATGCCGACATGACCCAGCGCCATGTCACGGTTTTCCGCGAGTTGCGGCGCTGCGGCCGCCGGTACTATGCGGTCAGTGGTCGACCGGATGGAGAGGCCGGGGCAGGAAAGCACGGCGGGGTCGACAGCCTGTTCGCCGACATGCCATTGGCCTTTCCCGCTCGCATTGGCGGCATAGAAATTGTCGAACAGGTCACGCGCCGCAGCAAAAGTGAGCGGTGGGCCACCATTGGCCCAATCCTCCACCGCCATGAAGGCGCTGGCTGCGTCTGATCCCTCCTCCATATCGGCAAAGGCAGCGTATTTTTGTATGGTGCGGGCCGGGTCCATCGCCCAGAAACCCGATTGCAAAACCTCCATCGGCACATAGCCCAGCCGTTCGCACACGGGCCGCGCGCCACGCCAAAGCGCGCAGATCTCCTGCCGGTCGGCATCCGCAAAGCCATCAAATTGCCAAGGCGATGCGATCGTCACTACCGCACGGATTGTGCGCAGCATCGCTGCCGCAAGAGCCAATGTTCCGCCCAGGCAATAGCCCACCAATATCGGCGGGCGAGGTAGCGTTGCGAGCAATGGCAGCAGCCGGTCGGTCACATGCCCGTCCAGCCCCATCCCTGCATCGGCGCGCGTCGGCGTACCCCAATCTACCAGCCAGGCGTCATGCCCTGCTGCGGTCATGTGGCGCAGCATGGATCGCCCTTCCGACAAATCCAGCACCTGCGGCGGATTGATGAGCGAGGGTATGAAAATGACGGGAGAGCGCCCGTTATCAATACCATAGCGTAGCAATCGGGCACTGCCGACTTGC
>JAECRT010000030.1:36379-38525 GCA_016000085.1 Sphingomonadaceae bacterium | reverse complement strand
GACAGGTCCATCACCGTGTCCGCGCCCCAGCGGATCGACCAGACCAGCTTGTCGACTTCGCTCGCGACGTCCGATGCCACCGCCGAATTGCCGATATTGGCGTTGATCTTGACGAGGAAATTGCGGCCGATCGCCATCGGCTCGCTTTCGGGGTGGTTGATATTGTTGGGGATGATCGCCCGCCCGCGCGCCACTTCATCGCGCACAAATTCGGGCGTCACATAATCGGGGATCTCCGCGCCCCAATCCTGCCCGTCGCGCACATATTCGGCTAGGCGGGCGCGGCCCAGATTTTCGCGCTCGGCGACATATTCCATTTCCGGCGTGATGATACCGCGGCGGGCATAATGCATCTGGCTGACGTTGGTGCCCGCCCTGGCGCGCAGCGGACGGCGGTTGACGCTGGGAAACTGCGCGACCCCGCCGCTACGGTCCGGGCCTTTCAGCCCATTATCTTCCGGCTGCACCGCCCGCGCATCATATTCTTCCACATCGCCACGCCCGACGATCCAGTCGCGGCGCAGCGCGGGCAAGCCTGCCATGATGTCGATCTGCGCGTCCGGGTCGGTATAGGGACCGGACGTGTCATAGACCCGTACCGGCGGCTCACCGCTCCCCGGTTCCAGCGTAATCTCGCGCATCGCGACCCGCAGGGGGCCTACATGGATCTTGCGCGATCCCCGGATCGGTCCGGTGGTCACGCCAATTTCGGTGCGGGCAGCAATGTCGGCCATGTTCGTCTCTCTCCATTGGGCGGAAAGAGAGTGCGGGCGGTGTGACGGCGCGCTTTCCCTCCCTCCGCCGGTGTTAACCGGATCAGGTTCAGCGGGTCGCAGCCACATCAACTGCCTCTCAACCGTCTGTGAACGGTCCCCCGGGGTACTGGACTGAATAGGCGGTTCGCGGCACAAGGTCCAGCATCCTATGTTCGATCATCCCCCACCAAACCTGTCGACCAAAGCCGGACGCAAGGCGTGGCGGCATGAATTGCGCATGGTTGCAGTGCGCCCGCGTCGGTGGGGCCTATGGCTGCTGACGCTCGGCTTTCTGCTGCTATTGTCGCCCTCCGCCATCGGCTTGCACAGCCTGTGGGGCTGGTCGCCCAGCTTGATCGGGCTGCTGCTCATGGTGGGCGCGACGCCGCTGCTGATCGCCGGAGCGATCCTGCGCCGCCGCTATGTGCGCGGGCGGCTGAGCACCAACGGACGCGCGGAGAATCTCGCTTCCCAAAACGATTGACTGTTGCATTGCAACAAGGGGTGGCGTTTGATCGTGCCATGCTCAAAGCCGCGCTCCATCACCTCACCGCCTATCGCTATAATCGCCCGATCAAGCTGGGACCGCAGGTCATCCGCTTGCGTCCGGCGCCCCATAGCCGGACGAAGGTGCCCAACTATGCGCTGAAGATCGAACCGGCGGGCCATTTTCTCAACTGGCAGCAAGATCCGCATGGCAACTGGCTGGCGCGAGTCGTCTTTCCCGATCCGGTCGACCATTTCTCGATCGAGGTCGACCTGCTCGCCGATCTCGACATCATCAACCCGTTCGATTTCTTCGTGGAGCCTTATGCGGAGACTTATCCCTTCGCTTATGACGAACAGTTGAAGACCGATCTCGCCGCCTATTTCGATATCGAGGATCAGGGGCCGCTGTTCGATGCACTGGTCGCCGAATATGACGGCTATCAGAGCCGCACCGTCGATTTTCTGGTCGAAGTGAACCGCCGCCTCCAGAGTCGGGTGGGCTATGTCATCCGCATGGAAACGGGCGTGCAGACGCCCGAAGAGACGCTGGACATCGGCATTGGCTCCTGCCGCGATTCCGCCTGGCTGCTGGTGCAGTTGCTGCGACGGCTGGGCTTCGCAACGCGCTTCGTGTCGGGCTATTCGATCCAGCTTGTCGCCGATGTCGAACCGCTGGACGGGCCAAAGGGCGTTACGCACGATGTCGTCGATCTTCACGCCTGGGCGGAAGCTTATGTGCCGGGTGCGGGCTGGGTCGCGCTGGACGCAACCAGCGGCATGTTCGCAGGCGAAGGGCATATCCCGCTCTGCGCCACGCCACATTATCGCTCCGCCGCGCCGATCACCGGCATGGCCGAACCGGCCGAAGTCGATTTCAATTTCGAAATGAGCGTCAGCCGCAT
>JAECRT010000030.1:32339-36279 GCA_016000085.1 Sphingomonadaceae bacterium | reverse complement strand
TATGTGCCGCCGTCCGACTATCCCTATATCCACCCGCGCGACACCAGCGAACCACGCGAGCCACTGCCCGATTTCCGCGCGCAGGTGCCCCGGCAGGCCAGCGTCGAGGAAGTGCGCGCCCAGCCCTCACAGCGTGTCGCCGATGCCGAAGGCGGCGCTGCCGCGCAGGAGCGGGTAGAACAAGTCTTCATCGAAGGCGCGGTCCGCACCGCCGTCACGGTCGAGCCGCGCGGCCACTATCTGTCGGTCTTCCTGCCCCCCGTGCAGGCGCTGGAAGATTATCTGGAACTGATCGCAGAGGTCGAGGCCACCGCCGAAGCGCTGCGTATTCCCGTGCGGATCGAAGGCTATTCGCCCCCGCCCGATCCCCGTATTCAGGTGCTCAAGGCCACGCCCGACCCCGGCGTGATCGAAGTGAATGTTCAGCCCGCCGCCAGTTGGGACGAAACCGTCGCCATCACCGAACAACTTTATGCCTATGCCCGCGAATGCGACCTGACCGCCGACAAGTTCATGGTCGATGGACGGTCCGTCGGCACCGGCGGAGGCAATCATATCGTACTGGGCGGGCCGACGCTGGGCGATTCCCCGTTCATCCGCCGCCCCGACCTGCTCAAGAGCTTCGTTCTCTATTGGCAGCGGCACCCCGCCCTGTCCTACCTGTTTTCCGGCCTGTGCATCGGCCCGACGAGCCAGGCGCCGCGCATTGACGAAGCCCGGCACGATGGCCTGTATGAACTGGAAATCGCGCTGGCGCAGGTGCCCAACCCGTTTGCCGGGGAAGGCACACCCCCGCCGCCATGGCTGGTCGACCGGCTGTTCCGCAACCTGCTGGTCGATGTGACGGGCAACACCCACCGCACCGAAATCTGCATCGACAAGATGTTCTCGCCCGATGGTCCGACCGGCCGCCTTGGCCTGCTGGAATTTCGCGGGTTCGAAATGCCGCCCGAAGCGCGCATGAGCCTGGCCCAGCAATTGCTGATCCGCGCGCTGACGGCATGGTTCTGGCGTCAGCCCCAACAGGGCGGACTGGTCCGCTGGGGCACCGCGCTGCACGATCGCTTCATGCTGCCCCACAGCGTCTGGGCGGACTTCCTCGAAGTCCTCGCCGACCTGCGACAGGCGGGCTATGATTTCGATCCCAACTGGTTCGAGGCGCAGCGCCAGTTCCGCTTCCCGATCCATGGCACGGTGGATGCGGGCGGCGTAAGCCTCGAAATCACCCATGCGCTCGAACCCTGGAACGTGCTGGGCGAAACCGGCGCGATCGGCGGCACGGTGCGCTATGTCGACAGTTCGACTGAACGGCTACAGGTGCGCGCTACCGGGCTTGTATCGGGTCGGCACATCATCGCCTGTAACGGACGGCGCGTCCCGATGACCGCCACGGCCGTACCTGGCGAGGCGGTAGGCGGCGTGCGGTACAAGGCATGGGCACCCGCCAACTGCCTCCATCCCAATTTGCCGACAAATGCGCCGCTGACCTTCGACGTGCTGGATAGCTGGAGCAATCGGTCACTGGGTGGCTGCGTCTATCATGTCGCTCATCCGGGCGGCCGCAACTACGACACGTTGCCGATCAACGGCTATGAGGCCGAAGCCCGGCGCAAGGCGCGTTTCCAAGATTATGGCCATACCCCCGGCCCGGTCGACATACCGCCTGCCGAACTGCCGAACGAATTTCCCATGACGCTCGATCTGCGTTTTCAGCATCCGGGCTTCTAATGGCCGCCGACACCCTTACGCCGTCCGCCATGCGCCCCATGGGCGGGGATGGCGGATGGGCGGACGCCTATCTCGCCGCCGCGCCGCAGGGTGACCTGTTTACCGGGGCTACTGCAGGCATGGCGTCACACTGGCATGCGATGCTGGATCGGCTGTCGACACAGGCGCAGGGCGATCCGGCGACGCTGGCCGATCATGTCGCGCGTCAGGCGCTCGACCTGGGCATGGCGTTCCGCCTGACGGGTGACGAGCAGGAGCGCTCCTGGCCGCTCGGTCCCGTGCCGCTGCTCATCGGCGCGCAGGAATGGACCCGGATCGAAAACGGACTGACCCAGCGCGCCGAATTACTGGAGCGGGTCGTCCGCGACATCTATTCGAACCAGTCGCTCGTCCGCGACGGCAAGCTGCCCGCCAGCGTAGTGACCGGCAGCCCCCATTATTGGCGAGTGATGAACGGGGCGCCTCCGCCGCGTGGCCATTATCTCCATTTCTACGCCGCTGACATCGGCCGTGACCCAACCGGCGAATGGCGTGTGCTGGCCGATCGCGTGCGGACCCCTGTGGGCGTCGGCTATGCGCTGGAAAACCGGCTCGCTTTGTCGCGCGCCACCGGCGACCTGCTCGGTGCAATGAATACGCGGCGGCTCGCGCCCTTTTTCGACGAATTGCGTCGCGGTCTGGCCGCCGATTGCGAACGAGTCGACCCACGCATCGGCCTGCTGACGCCGGGCCGCTTCAACCAGAGCTATGCCGAACAGGCCCATCTCGCCCGCTATCTGGGCCTGCTGCTGGTGGAGGGGGACGATCTGATCGTGTCTGACGGACGGCTGTTCGTCCGCACCATTCAGGGGCTCAAGCGCATCGATGGCCTGTGGCGCTGGATGGACAGCCGCTTTCTCGATCCGCTTGCCTTCGACAGCAAATCCCGCATCGGCGTGCCCGACCTGTTCGACGCCTGCGCGCGCGGTGGCCTGATCGTCAGCAACTGGCCGGGCGCGGGCGTCATCGAATCGCGCGCCTTCGCCGCTTTCCTGCCGCAACTCAGCCAGGCGATGATGGGCGCCGATCTCATCCTGCCCAATATCGCGACCTGGTGGTGCGGTCAGCCACGCGAACGCGATCATGTGCGCGACCGTCTGGACAATCTCGTCGTCGGCTCCGCCTTCGATCAGGATGTCGCCGGCCTGCCAGACACCCATTTCACTCCCGGCTCTGCGCTGGAGCCGAACCAACGCGCCGCGCTGATCGAAGCGATGGCGCGCCGCCCAATGGATTATGTGGGGCAGGAACTGGTCAAGCTGTCCACAACCCCCGCCATCGTCGATGGTCGCCTGACCCCCCTGCCCTTCACCCTGCGCGTTTTCGTCACGCGCGATGAACTCGGCAACTGGCGCGTCATGCCGGGCGCGTTCGCGCGGCTCGCGGGGCATGGCGACATTCGCGCCGCCCTGATGGGCCAGGGCGACATGTCCGCAGACATGTGCGTGATCGACAGCCATGCCGTGCAGCCCGAAACATTGTTGGGCAGCGGCGCGCCCGCAATCCGGCGGATCGGCGGGATGTTGCCCGCCAAGGCGGCGGACAATCTCTATTGGCTGGGCCGCTATATCGAACGCGCGGAAATGACGCTGCGGGTCATCCGCGCGATCGCGGGCGGATCGATCGAGGCCGATCTTGGTCCCTCGCTCGCGTCCCCCACCATGGCCCGCCTGATCGGGCAATTGACCTTGTGGGGCGCCATTCCCGGCAATGGCGGCACCGTGGGACAACTCTGTGCCACGGCGCTGGGCGACGCGCGCATGACTGGCAGTGTCCGGTCCCTGATGGCAGTGGTCGCCAATATCGGTGAAGGCCTGCGTGACCGACTGGCGAGCGATGTCTGGCGTCTGGTACGCCTGCCCCTGCCCAGCTTCGACGGCGCGGTCACCGAAACCCTGCTCGATGCCTCGTCCCGCATGATCGAGCGGATTTCCGCGCTGTCAGGCCTTGCCGCGGAAAATATGGCCCGCACCGAAGGGTGGCGCTTTCACGACATGGGCCGTCGGATGGAACGGGCCGTCAATGGCTGCCGTCTGGTCCGCCTGTTCGGCGCGGACAATGCTTCGGCTGACGACTTGATCGTGCTGCTCGATTTGCAGGACAGCCAGATCAGCTATCGCACGCGCTATCTGACCGGCCCCGCCCTGCCGCCGGTACGCGATCTGGTTGCGCT
>JAECRT010000030.1:11871-32239 GCA_016000085.1 Sphingomonadaceae bacterium | reverse complement strand
TTCCTTCAGGTCCGCAAGACCGAAAGCGCAGATATCCTGTCATGATCTATCATGTCCGGCACCAGACCCTGGTCCGCTATTCCAGCGCTGTACGGCTGGCCCGCTTCAACTTGCGTCTGCGCCCCGCGCCATGGCCGGGGCAATGGACATCGGACTATGCGCTGGACGTCGATCCTGCGCCTTCCAGCATCGAATCGCGCCCCGGCGGCTGGCCGGTCCATGTCGCCCGGCTGGTCATCGAAAGCCCCATCCGCCAGCTTCGTATCGAAAGCCGCTTCCGCGCGGGCGTGCAGGGTGGCGCGCCGATCATTGCCCAACCCGATGATCCCACGGTCGCCGCCGTCGCGCAGGCCGCTTTATTCGATCGTGACATGGGACCAGCGGCCCCGGCCCTGTTTCTCTACGCCTCGCCCCGCGCGCCGCTGCTGTCGGATATCGACGGGTGGGTTAGCGACACGCTTGCCCCGGATCGCCCGATCGTGGCCGCAGCGCTGGCGCTGGCGCGTCGCATCCAGGCCGAATTCAGCTATGAGCCGGGCGTGACCGATGCCGCCACGCCGGTCGCCGACGCCTTTGCCGCGCGCCATGGCGTATGTCAGGATTTCGCCCATGTCATGGTGGTGGCGCTGCGCCTCGCGGGGCTGCCCGCCGCCTATGTCAGCGGCTATCTGCGCACCGATCCGCCACCCAGCATGCCACGGCTGATCGGCGCGGATGCGATGCACGCCTGGGCCATGTTATGGTGCGGGCCGACACGGGGATGGATCGGCTTTGATCCCACCAACGGCGTCATTGCCGGTGAAGGCCATCTCTTCGTCGCGATGGGCCGCGACTATGCCGATGTCGCGCCGATGGACGGCATGTTCGTCGGCGGCGCAGGCCAGAGCATTCAGGTCATGGTGGACGTCGCGCCGGAGGAGGAAAAGGCGCCTAGCTGATCGCCTCGAACCTCAGCATCATGCCCTTGCGCGGCCGCACGGTCAGGCGGCTGATCGGCTCCGGCTTGAAACCCGACTTCACTGACAGCCGATAGCGGCGGAGCACCGCTGCGATCACCGTCATAACCTCCTGCTGAGCAAAGCCTGCGCCGACGCACACGCGCGGTCCGCGGCTGAACGGAAACCAGGCTTGTCGCGCCATTTCCGCATTGGCGGGGTCATCGAAACGGTCGGGATCGAAACTGTGCGGGCAGGCCCAATTCTCCTCGTTCCGCTGGGTCAGCCATGGCGCCACCACCAGCATCGCGCCCGGCTCCAGATTCTTGTCGCGCATCTGCATGGGACAGGGCACTTCGCGCGGGAAGAAGGCGAGCGGCGGATAGAGGCGCAGCGTTTCACGGAAGATATTGCGCACTGCGCCCATATCCTTGAGCATCGCGGCGCTCAGCGGCGCATCGCCCGCCACTGTCATGACTTCCGCCCGGCCCCTGTCCTGAATATGGGGACATTCCGCCAGCAGGTAGAGCGCCCATGTCATCGTGCTGGCCGATGTTTCATGCCCCGCCAGAAAGATGGTCGCGACTTGGTCCATCACCTGACGCAAGGTGAAATGCGCCCCGCTCTCCGGGTGCCGCGCCTCGATCAGCGACTGGAGAATATCTTTGTGCGCGGGCGTCTCCCCGGCATGAAAGGCGGTGAAGCGTTCCTCGACGATCGGGCGAAAGACATTGCGGATCGCCTGTGCTGGCCGCTCCGAACGACGTGCGAACCAGCGGTTCGGCAAGCCATAAAGGTCGAGCATGGAGGCGGAATGGGACAATCGCTGAAACCGCCCGAACGCCTGATGGATGATCGCCGACCGCTCGCTATCCAGCGTCTGCGAAAACAGCGTGCGAAAGATGATGTCGGCCGCGACATGCGTCATCATCGGGTCGATGTTGATTGCCTTGCGCCGATCCATCCCGTCGATCCGGTCGAGAAAGGCGTCGACCGCGCCGACCATCATCGGCATCGACTTGGTCAGCGCGGTATGGGCGAAAGCGGGGTTCACCATCGCCCGCTGATGCTCCCAATCCTGCCCATTGGCGGAAAAGACGCTGTTCCCGATCAGCGGCCATAGCCCCTTGACCAGTTCGGGATGCTTGGGAAATTCGGTGCCGCCCTTGAGGATGCGATCCACCAGCGGCAATTCGTTGGCGATATACATAAGCTGGCCGCGCCCGCGCACCTCGCCCATCTTCATCGTATAGCTTTTTTCGAACAGCACATGAATCCAGCTGTGCCAGCCGATGAAGAAGCGGCGCAGCATGGTGCGCTTGTTGCGCGTGGGCTGGGGAAAGGGCGGAGTGAACAAAGGATCGGTCATGGAATCGCCCGGAAAGCGGCAAGGGAATCGTCCAGCGGGCGACGGCCCGCAGTCAGGCTGATAAAGTCGACCGGCGACAGGCGATCGCCGACCCGCAGATAGTCGAAATGCGCCTCATATTTGTTCGACCAGCCTCCATGATAATTTTCCGGCTCGTAGAAGAGGTGGAAGCGCGGCGAGAGCATGTCGACCCGCGCCGCATGACGGTCGCTCATCAACAACAGGGGATTGACGTTGAAATAGGCCGCGCCATCGGGCGGGAAAGACAGGTCGACATAGCGAAACGCCTTTTTCTCCAGCGCCTTGAGATCGGCATGATACCAAGTCGCGTCTGCGCGCAGAGCCACCACCGGGACGACCTGCCCCAGCCCCAGCATCGCGAAATGATCGGGCAGCGGCCCATCCCGCAACGCGAACAAACGCCGCATCAGCGACATGCCCAGGATCGTCCCTGCGCTGTGCGTGACGAGCAATATCTCGTCCCAAGGCCCATCCATTTCCGCCGCCATCCGCTGCGCGAACAGATCGAGCCGAGCGTCGAGATCTGGCCCCGGTCCGTTGGCCGCCAGCCCGTGATGATAATAAGTGAACCGCAACAGCCATGGCACGACGAGCTTGTTGAGCCACTTGCCCGACGCCAGCGCGCTGATGCCGATCCCCACCAACGCTGCCGCCCAGAAGGGCAGCACGATCCACAGCAGCAAGGCCGGGATCAGCGCGAACAGCAGCGGGATCATCACCGCCAGAACGGGCGGGTAGCAGATGGTCAGGACCGGGCCGGGCCGCAATTTGCGCATCCGCTTAAACTGCATGAAACGCGCATGGCCGACATAGGTGGCGATCGACCGCCAGCCCAATATCAGCGGATTGCGGACCCAAACCTTGCCGACCAGATCCTCCCAGCGGAGATATTCATACTCCGTCTCGACGCCCTGTTCGGAATTTTCGACCGTCCAGATCGCCGACGATGCCGGACCCGCCCGGCGCGCGCTGACGCTCAACGGATCGCCGGTCAACCCGGCGTGCCGGGCCGCCTGCTCCCGGTAAAGCTGGTGATAGAAGCGAACTCCGCGGGGATCGAAACCGCCGAGATAAAAGACTTTACGCTTGAACTTTTGCACGGTCCCGGCCCTAATCGGGGCATGAACACACCCGAACGTGATTACTGCTATTTCATAGACCATCGCAAATACAACCGAAACATCGGCTGTCGGAAGCATGACAATGCCTATGGCATCAATGGCGGCGGTAGTGAGCGGGACCGCTGGCGCGCGGATCGGGCCTTTTATCGCCATATGAAAAGCCAGGGCGATCCGATGGCGCTGCCTTCGCTGATCGCGTGCCTGAGCTTCGGCTGGTTCTGCTGGAACTATCATCCGGGCAAGGGGCTGTGGCACGGGCAACTCTTGCGGCGTTTCGCCAAAGCGCCCAAGTGACGGTCATGACCAAGCAACATCATGTGTCCGTCGGCTCCGTCACCTTCGGCAACGACCTGCCGTTCGTCCTGATTTCCGGCCCCTGCCAGATCGAAAGCCGGGACCATGCGCTGTTCATGGCGGAAGCGCTGGCGAGCGCGGCACGCACGGCGGGCGTGCCCTTCATCTTCAAATCCTCCTTCGACAAGGCGAACCGGACGTCGGTGTCGGGCCAGCGCGGGGTCGGTATCGATGCGGGCCTTGCCATATTGGCGGAGGTCAAGGCGGCGCTGGGCTGCCCCGTCCTGACCGATGTGCATGCGGCCGATCAGGTGGAGGCGGCCGCGCAGGCGGTGGACATATTGCAGATCCCTGCCTTCCTGTGCCGCCAGACCGACCTGTTGCTCGCCGCCGGCCGGACCGGCGCGGTGGTCAACGTCAAGAAGGGCCAATTCCTTGCCCCATGGGACATGGCGGCGGTCGCGCAGAAGGTCGCTTCGACCGGCAACGACCGCATCCTGTTGACCGAGCGTGGGGCGAGTTTTGGGTATAACACCCTGGTCAGCGACATGCGGGCGCTGCCCATCATGGCCCAGACCGGCTATCCGGTGGTGTTCGACGCGACCCATTCGGTGCAGCAGCCCGGCGGCCTTGGCAGCGCATCAGGCGGGCAGCGGGAATTTGCGCCGGTCCTGGCCCGCAGCGCCGTGGCGGCGGGGGTCGCCGCGATCTTTGCCGAAGCGCATCAAGACCCCGACAATGCGCCCTCCGACGGCCCGGTCATGCTGCCGCTCGATTGGGTCGCACCTATGCTGGAAAAGCTCAAGGCGATCGACGACCTGGTGAAGGGCGGATAGGATCGCAGCGGCTTAACTTCGCACTATTCCCGGTAATTCTGATATATTCTTGCGCACTGCCGATCCTATCGGAAAGTCAGCGCGTGATGACCATTGGCCAGCTATCGCATGTCAGGCCGGAATAGGACAGGCGGTTACGGCCGCGTCTGGCCGGTCCCGCGCACGATCCATTTATAGGTGGTCAGCCCTTCCAGCGCCACCGGACCACGGGCATGGAGCCGCCCGGTCGAGATGCCGATTTCCGCGCCCAGTCCAAATTCGCCGCCATCGGCAAATTGGGTGGATGCGTTCCACATCACGATCGCGCTATCGACAGCGTTCAGGAAATGCTCGGCGATCGCGGCATCTTCGGTGATGATCGCGTCGGTATGGTGGCTGGCATGGGCGGCGATATGGGCGATGGCTTCATCGGCACCATCGACCAGCCGGACCGACACGACCGCTTCGAGATATTCGGTGTCCCAATCCTCGTCGCTCGCCGCCGTGATCCGGACATCCATCGCCTGCACCGCATCATCGCCCCGCACCGCGCATTTGGCGTCGAGCAGCGCCTTTACCAGCGCCGTCGCCGCCGGATACGCCCGGTCGATCAGCACCGTTTCGGTTGCGCCGCACACGCCGGTCCGGCGCATCTTGGCATTGACCACCAATTGCTGCGCCATCGCCGGGTCGGCCGCGCCGTCGACATAGCTGTGGTTGATGCCGTCCAGATGGGCCAGCACCGGCACCCGCGCTTCTTCCTGCACACGCGCCACCAGGCTCTTGCCGCCACGCGGCACGATCAGGTCGACAAATTCCGATGCCCGCAGGAGCGCGCCGACCGCCGCACGATCCGTCGTGGGGACAAGCTGCACCACCTCGGCAGGCAGGCCCGCCGCCTCGAAACCCTCGACCATCGCGGCATGGATGGCGCGGTTGCTTTCTTTCGCCTCGCTGCCACCGCGCAGGATGACGGCGTTGCCCGCCCGCAGGCACAGGGCGGCGGCGTCGGCCGTCACGTTGGGACGGCTTTCATAGATGATGCCAATCACGCCCAGCGGCACCCGCACACGGCTGAGTTCCAGCCCGTTGGGGCGCACGGCCTTGTCGATCACGCTGCCCAGCGGATTGTCGAGGCTCGCCACCTGCTCCACGCCCGCCGCCGTCGCGGCCACGCGCGCATCGTCCAGCTTGAGCCGGTCCAGCATCGCGGGCGACAGGCCGTTGGCCGCGCCATTTTCCATGTCGCGGGCATTGGCGGCGATGATCGCTGGTGCCTGATCCCGCAACGCCTGCGCCGCGCGGCGCAGCGCATCGACCTTTTGCGCGTCGCTGGCCTGGGCGATCAGCCCGGCGACGCGGCGCGCACGCGCGCCCATGGTGGCGATCAACATTTCGGGGGTCTGGGTCTGGTCGTTCATGCGGCCGAGCCTAGCATGAAAGCGGGAAGGAGCGAAAGCAGCCCTCCGCAAAAGAGTGTTGCCGACGGTCGGGCCATGGGTCGCATATGACCCGACCGTCGGCGGCAGAATATCCGCCTGAACAGGAGCCTTATGCCATGCCGGGCGGGTCCACATACCCCGCCGGGGGTAAGCGGACAATTTCCTCAAAAAAATCAGTGGCTCATCATGCCCACGATGCGCACCAGCTGAGATTCGCGATTGCATCCGGTCTTTTCATAGATGCTGCGCAACTGCACCTTGAGCGTGTCGGCCGTTACGCCGCGCGCCGCCGCGATTGCCGATCGTGACTGGCCCGTCGCCAGCCGGATAGCGATGTCCGCTTCCGCCGGGGTCAGGCGAAAGGTGCGCGTCAGCATCTGCACATGCCGACCGGTCGGCGTGCCCACCCGTGCGATCATGATCGCACGCGGCGAAAAAGGTAAAGACCAGGGCTGCACGGGCAGCGGGTAACATTCCAGCATGATCGCGACACCGCCTTCATCATCGCTCAGCGCGACCGGATCACCAGCGCGACCCGGCGGTTCGAGCGCGACGCGGATGGCGCGCACCATGGCGCGCGTCTCGTCGGGTCGCTCACTGCTCAGCCAGCCATCGCTGAGGCGTATCCGGCTGTTGAACAGCAGCGCTTCGGCGCGCGGCGTCATGCCCCCCACCCGGCCGCTTCCATCCAGCAGCCAGCAAGCGCGGTCCATCGCCTCGAACGTCCCCGCCAGCAGTGCAAAGCCCTGTTGCTCGATCGCGCGTTGCAGCCGGACGGCGGTATCGGCATGCCCTGCAATCCGGGCGAACAACGCCCTTTGTTCCTCGGTAGTGCGCCCGTCCTTGCTGTCGCGCAGCAGCGCCAGCCCGATCATGCCCTCCCGCCCCGCCATCAGGCGCGTCTGACAGCCGTCGAAAATGTCGAAGTCAGAACAGAGGTCGAGATAATCATCGGCGCGCAGCGATTTGCGGGCAATATCATAATGCGCTTCGTGGACGACGGTGGGATTGTCCGCCAACCCGTCGGCCGCCACGCGGAAATTCAGGTCCGGCGCGGACTGATCGATCGCCGCCGATTTGGCGATGATGCTGTCATCGATGTCGCTGATCCAGTTGAAGGGCGCCGCCCCTTCACCAAAGCCGATCAACTGGCCATGGCGTGATCCGGTCGCGGTCGCCATGGCCCTGAGCGCCTTGTCCCAAGTCTCCGGCTCCAGCGCGGCAGACAAGAAAATATCAGCCCATTCATCGCCGCCATGGGCGTGTGACGCCATTGTGAACCCCCATATTCCCCTGACTTGCCTTGCCTATCGGCATCGGGAAGTCAAACGGGAGTCCGGCAGCTGCGTCCAATTTGATACAGATAATACAGGCTCTTGATCTAGGTTGGCCCTAATTCAGGCCGCCTGGGCCAATGCCTCCTCCCGCGCTGCGCGGAACATCCGGCACGGGGGGATATTACGCCATTCCAGTTCCTCTTCGACCGGGGCGAACACCGGGTCGAGCAGGCGACGGACATAGCGCGAATATTGATAGACGAGGAAAGCCCCGCCCGGACGCAGCGCCGCGCGGGTTTCGGCGCAGATCGCGGCCCCGACACCATCGGGCAGCGTTGAAAAGGGGATGCCCGACAGGATATAGTCGGCCTGGGCATGGCCCGCTTCCCGAACGAACCGCCGCACATCGGCGGCCGATCCATGCACCACCCGCAAGCGGGGATCATCGATCTGCGCCTCCAGATAGGCGACGAAATCGAGATTGAGGTCGATCGCCAACAGCGTCGCATCGGGATGCAGCCGGTCCAATATCGCCTGGGTGAACGTGCCGACGCCCGGTCCATATTCCACGAACAGCCGAGTATTGTGCCAGTCGACCTGATCCAGCATCCGGTTCACCACCACGGACGACGTGGGGATGATCGACCCGATCATGCCGGGATGGCGGATGAACTGGCGAAAGAACATGCCCCACTGGCTCATGAACGAACCCGATTTCCTGGTCTGCGCGATCGGATTGCTTTTCTTTTTCAGGGGAAGGGAGGCCATCGAAACTCGCCTATGTGTCATTAGCTGTCCGAGTCGCAAATAAAGACGCGACTGGCAAGCCGCTTTGATTGTCCCATGATAAACGTGCGGGCGGCGAAGAGGTTCAGTCCACCGCCCGCATGCCAAAATCAGGTCCGCTCGCGCCCGCGCAACATGCCCGGCGACACAAAGCCGATCGGGTCGATCTGCAGCGCGCTCTGCTTCAGCGTCGCCTGGATCTGTTCATATTCGCGCTCCATTTCCGGCGTCACAGATGCCCGCGTTTCCTCCAGCGCCGCTTCGAAATGCGCCATCGTCACTTTCTCAATCGTCAACGACTGGCGCAGCGCGATCAGCCCGGCGCGGCGGGACAGATCCTCCAGATCGGCGCCGGTGAACCGATCGCTGCGCGCGGCGAGCGTGGCCAGATCGACGTCGTCGGCGAGCGGCATCTTGCCCGTGTGGATCGCCAGAATGCGCGCCCGCCCGGCCTCATCGGGCACCGGCACATAGATGAGTTCGTCGAAGCGCCCCGGTCGCAACAGCGCCGGATCGATCAGGTTGGGGCGATTGGTGGCGCCGATCACGACGACGGACTGCAATTCCTCCAGACCGTCCAACTCGGCCAGGATAGTGTTCACCACGCGCTCCGTCACCGCCGGTTCGCCAAGGCCGCCGCCGCGCGCGGGGACCAGGCTGTCCAGTTCATCGATGAAGATGACAGTCGGCGCCACCTGTCGCGCGCGGGCGAACAGGCGGGCGATCTGCTGTTCGCTCTCACCATACCATTTGGACAGCAGGTCGCTGGATTTGGTGGCGATGAAATTGGCCTGCGCCTCGCGCGCGACTGCCTTGGCCAGCAATGTCTTGCCGGTGCCGGGCGGGCCATAGAGCAGGAAGCCCTTGGCCGGACGAATGCCGATGCGGCGGAAGGCGTCGGGGTCTTTCAGCGGCAGCTCGACCCCTTCCTTCAGGCGCATTTGTGCGTCGTCCAGCCCGCCAATGTCGGACCAGCCGATATTGGGCGCCTGCACCATCACTTCCCGCATAGCGGACGGCTGGACCCGCTTGATCGCAGCCATGAAATCCTCGCGCGTGACGGACAGTTCCTCCAGCACATCGGGCGGGATCGTTCCGTCCTCCAGATTGAGGCGAGGCATGAAGCGGCGCACCGTTTCGATCGCCGCCTCACGAGTCAGCGCCGCCATGTCCGCGCCGACAAAGCCATAGGTCATGCGCGCGAGTTCGGTCAGGTCCACCTTGTCGCCCAGCGGCATTCCGCGGGTGTGGATGCCCAATATCTCGCGGCGGCCCCGCTCGTCCGGCACGCCCACCACGATCTCGCGGTCGAAGCGGCCGGGACGGCGCAGCGCCTCGTCGATCGCTTCGGGGCGATTGGTGGCGGCGATCACCACCAGATTGGCGCGCGGCTCCAGCCCGTCCATCAAGGTCAGCAACTGGGCGACGAGGCGCTTTTCCGTCTCGCCCGTGACCTGGCCCCGCTTCGGCGCGATCGAATCGATCTCGTCGATGAACAGGATCGATGGCGCGGCCTTGGCCGCCGCCTCGAATATCTCGCGCAACTGCTTTTCGGATTCGCCATAGGCCGATCCCATGATTTCCGGCCCGTTGATGAGGAAGAACTCGGCTTCCGATTCATTGGCGACCGCGCGCGCCAGCCGGGTCTTGCCCGTGCCCGGCGGGCCATGGAGCAGCACGCCGCGCGGCGGATCGACGCCCAGCCGCTGGAACAGTTCGGGGTAGCGCAGCGGCAGTTCCACCATCTCGCGCAACTGGTCGATCGTGTCGGCCATGCCGCCAATATCGTCATAGGTGACGTCGGCCCGGCGGGAATCGCGCGGTTCCTCATATTCGGCGCGCAGTTCCACTTCGGTATCGGCGTCGATCACGACCACGCCCTTGGGCACGGTCGACACCACGACCAGACGGATTTCCTGCAGGGCATAGGCCGGGGCAGCCAGCATCTGGCGCAATTGGGGCGGCATGTCGCCGGGCGGCACCTGTTGCTGGCCAGCGGTGGCCACCACATCGCCCGCCGCCAGCGGCCGCTGGAAGAAGACGCGCTTCAAGGCTTCGGGATGGCCCTGAAGCCGCAGATTATTTTGTGCAGGTGCGAACACAACCCGCTGCGCGAGGCGCGGCTCGACCCTGCCGATCTGGACGAAATCGCCGGAGCCGACACCGGCATTGGCGCGCTGCAAACCATCGAGCCGCAGGACGTCCAGCCCTTCATCTTCCTTATAAGGACGCACCACCCGCGCCGAGGTCGCGCGTTTGCCGACGATCTCGATCACGTCGCCTTCCGTCAGATGCAGTTCCGCCATCACATTGAGCGGCAACCGCGCCAGCCCGCGTCCAGCATCCTCCGGCCGCGCATTGGCGACCTGGATCTTGCGTTCCGTTGCTTCCTGATCAGCCATTGCCTCACCCATCCTTCTCATGCCGTAACGAGATAGGAAACGTAGCAGCGCAGGAAAAGGGGGCCGCCCAAAAGCTGCGAAAGCATAAAAAAAGGGCCGGCCCAAAAGGCCAGCCCGGAAAGTTTTAGGAGAGGATGCCTGAAAGGCCTCATCTATATGCGGTGCGGCATATTTATTCGCAAGTGCGAAAGAAACCGAGTAGTTGCAAAAATTGCACCTTGCCATTTCGCGCAATTTCCTGCTCTCTAGGGAGAGGATGCTTGAATCCGGTTTGCGTAACGCCCGACAAGAAGGCATGACGCGGCGCAGCGCACCGGTGTTGGAATATTGATTTATTTATGCGGAGATTGCCGCCTCTTACGGCCCTTGAGGCCTTTGTTCAGGTTGCGCGCCTCGGCTCGGTGAAGGCGGCGGCGGAGGAGCTTGCGCTCTCCACGCCCGCGCTCAGCCGCCGCGTGCAGGCGCTGGAACGCTTTATCGGCCGCCCCCTGTTCGATCGCAAGCATCAGGCGCTGGAGATCAATGCAGAGGGACAAAGGCTGCTCGACGACATCGCGCCTGCGCTCGATTCCCTGGCCCAAGCGTTGGAAAATATCCAGAGCGGCGGCAATCAGTTGCGCTTGCGCCTGGCGGTCATGCCCCTGTTCGCGACCCAGCGGCTCTTTCCGCATCTGGGCGCGCTGCGCACGCAGCACCCGCAATTGCATATCGACATCGAAACCACCCCCCATGCCGTCGCCCGGCTGGGTGAAGGGCTGGACGCCGCGATCGTGCTGGCCAAGGATATCGACCCCGCCCTTTACGCCCATGAACTGGACCATGACGAAGTCTATCTGATCGGGCGACGCGCGCTGCTGGAACCGCCCCATGCGCTAACCTCGCCACAGGAACTGGCGCAGCACACGGTGCTGCTCCACCGCGATATGGCATTGTCTTTCGATGCGTGGAAGGAAGTGGTCGGCATGCCGGACCTGCAACCGCTCGCCATCGACAATTATGATTCGGGCCAGTTGATGCTGGAAGCCGCCGCACAGGGGCTGGGCGTCGCGGTAATGCATGCCAGCCATTTCAATCAATCGGGCGACACCAGGCTGGCGCGATTGTTCCCCGACACGCGGGTCGAAAGCCCCTATCGCTACTTCTTCGTCTGCCGCCCACGCGCGCTCCAGACCCGCGCCGTACGCATCTTCCGCGACTGGCTGGTGGCGGCCGACATCTGACGATCGCTGCGCCTGCGATTCTTTTGCGTGCGCGCTCTTAACCTTGTTTCGCAGCCTCCGTTATAAGGTGCATGACCGGGGCAACTTCATCATCCGCTAGTTCACAACATGGACTGACCGACCGCTTGACGCGATGGGCCCGTGGCCTGTCGGGCAAACCGGAAGAGGGGGGCGAGGTTGACGAGGAAGAACGGCGGCCGCGCGCCGGGTCCATTGCCAATCGCGAAATCACGCGACGGCGCGAGCTTTACGGCGAAATCGGCAACTTCCTGTTTGCCCATGATCTCGACCTGACCCCCATCAATTTCAGCGTCGCGCTCGATTATCTGACCGGCGCGAATATCGGTGTGGAAAAGGCGATCCGGGCGGTGCTGATGGAGCGCGGCAAGATCACCAACAGCTGGATCGAAACGGTTGCGGCCGAACAGCGCGCCGATGAAGTGACGCCCGAATCCCTCGCCACGATGCTCGACAAGGTCGAGGAAAATCTCGATCAATTCACCGGCCTGATGCATGAATCGCGCAATTCAGCGAAGGATTATGGCGCGGCGCTTCAGGAACAGGCCAAGGATCTGGTCGATGGCAGCGACAATCAGCCCGTGCTGGCGCGTCTGGTCGGCCTGACCCGATCGATGGTGGAAAAGACGCGGCAGGTCGAATCGCAGCTGCGCGAAAACCAGAAGCAGACGCAGGCGCTGAAATCCAGCCTCGACAATGCCCGCCGCGCGGCCGAGCATGACCACCTGACCGGCTTGCCCAACCGTCGCGCTTTCGAAGGCGTGCTGAACCAGGAAGTGAAGCTGGCGCAGGAAGCCGGCGAACAGTTGTCGGTCGCCTTCTGCGACATCGATCATTTCAAGCTGGTCAACGACACCCATGGCCATGACACGGGCGACCGGGTGCTCAAATTCGTCGCCAGCCTGCTGGCCAAGGCGTCCGACGACCATTGCCATGTCGCCCGCCATGGCGGTGAGGAGTTCGTCATGCTGTTCCGTGGCAAGACTGCGGCCGAAGCCTGCGAGGCGGTCGACCGGGTGCGCGAGGATCTGGCCACCCGCAGCCTGGTTAACCGCACCAATGGCGAGCGAATGGAGCGGATCAGCTTTTCGGCGGGGGTCGCCAACGTGTTCCTGTACGAAGACGCGCGCGCGGCGCTCAAGGCCGCAGACCGCGCGCTCTATCTGGCCAAGGAGCATGGCCGCAACCGCGTCTATCTGGCGGCCGAAACGGACTGAGGATCATCTGACCGCGTAGCGCCGATACGACGCCGTTAAATGGAGCTACCCCGGAGCGGCTTAAAAATCCGGCTTTTCATAATGGGCAGGCGGAGTGATGACCTCCATCCGCTCCGAGAGTAGCGGGCGGAAAGATGGGCGCGACTTGAAGCCCGCATACCAGCGCTTGACCGGCTCATGCCCCGCCCAATCGATGCCGCCCAGATAATCCGCCACCGACAGATGCGCCGCCGCCGCGATATCGGCCAGGCTGAGCGTGCCGCCCGCCATCCAGCTGCGATGGTCGAGCAGATAGTCCATATAGTCCATATGGACATTGGCGCGCTTCATCGCCTCGCGCAGCACGCGAGCGTCGGGAGCGGCGCGCTCCACCAGCCGTTTCTTCATCCGTTCGTGCAATAGCGGGCCGACCACGTCACCATAGAAATTCTGGTCGAAAAAGGCAGTCAGCCGCCGCACTTCGGCGCGGCCGGACGCTGTGCCGGAGATTAGCGGGAATTTCTCCACCGTCTCTTCGAAATATTCGCAGATCGCCATGCTGTCGATCAGGGTGAGGCCCTTTTCCGCATCGACCATCACCGGCGTCGTGCCAGCGGGGTTCAGATCCAGAAATTCGTCCCGCATCGCCCAGGGCGATTCGCGCACCAGATCATAGCCCACCCCCTTTTCGCCCAGCAGCAGCCGGACCTTGCGGGAAAAGGGACAAAGCGGAAATTGAAAAAGCTGCCACATAAGCGACCCCTGTTAGGCGTGAGCGTGCATCGGGGAAAGCGGCAATATGCGTGAAATAGACGGAGGGACTTTGGCTATATTGCCCAAAAGGATAGCGATAAACGGCATCGTTCGGCCTTTCGATCCCGCCCACGGCGCGATAGAAGAGGCGTAATAATGGTTTCGTATTGGAAAGGATGCCCAATGTCTGACGATTTCTTCCCGGTGCCGGGCAGCTGGGCAAGCGATGCGTTGATGGACCGGGCGGCGCGCGACGCCGACTATGCCCGCTCGATCGACGACCCCCATGCCTATTGGCTGGACCGCGCACAGCGGCTGGACTGGATCACCCCGCCGACCCGCACCAACGAAAGCAGCTTCGCCGAAGCGGATTTCGGCGTGCAATGGTTTGCCGACGGCGTGCTGAACGTCAGCGCCAACTGCATCGACCGGCATCTTGCCGACCGCGGCGATCAGACCGCCATCATCTGGGAACCCGATTCGCCCGACGCATCGCCGCGCCACTTCACTTACAAGCAGGTGCATGAAGAGGTTTGCCGCCTCGCCAATGTCCTGAAGGGCGCTGGCGCGCGCAAAGGCGACCGCATCACCATCTATATGCCGATGATCCCGGAGGCGGCCTTTGCCCTGCTCGCCTGCGCGCGCATCGGCGCGGTCCACAGCGTCGTGTTCGGCGGCTTTTCGCCCGAAGCGCTGGCGGGCCGCATCATCGATTGCGATTCGACGCTGGTCATCACCGCCGATGAAGGCCGCCGCGCGGGCAAGGCCGTGCCGCTCAAGACCAATGTCGACGCCGCGTTGCGCGAATGCCCCTGCGTGAAAAACGTGGTCGTCGTAAAGGCGACCGGCGGCCCGGTCACGATGAAGGACGGCCGCGATATCTGGCTGCATGATGCCGCCGCAAACGTCTCCGCCGACTGCCCGCCCGAACCGATGAACGCCGAAGATCCGCTGTTCATCCTCTACACGTCCGGATCGACCGGCAAGCCCAAGGGCGTGCTGCACACGACGGGCGGCTATCTGCTCTGGGCCGCGCTGACCCATGAACTGTGCTTCGACTATCGGCCAGGCGACATCTATTGGTGCGCCGCCGACATCGGCTGGGTCACGGGGCACAGCTATATCGTCTATGGCCCATTGGCGAACGGCGCGACCACGCTGATGTATGAAGGCGTCCCCAATTACCCGACGCCCGCGCGTATCTGGCAGGTGGTCGACCGGCATCAGGTGCAGACCATCTTCACCGCACCCACTGCTCTGCGCGCGCTGATGAAGGAAGGTGATGATTTCGTGCATTCCACCAGTCGCGCCTCGCTGCGTCTGCTGGGCACGGTGGGCGAGCCGATCAACCCGGAAGCTTGGCGTTGGTATCACGCGATCGTGGGCGAGGGTCGCTGCCCGATCATCGACACCTGGTGGCAGACCGAGACGGGCGCCGCGATGATTGCGCCGACGCCGGGGGCTACCGACCTGAAGCCCGGCTCGGCCACCTTCCCCATGCCCGGCGTCGTGCCGCAGATCGTCGATGCGGAAGGCGCGGTGCTGGACGGCGCTGCCGAGGGCAATCTGGTCATCGCGCAAAGCTGGCCGGGCCAGATGCGCACAGTGTGGGGCGATCATGAGCGCTTCTTCCAGACCTATTTCACCACCTTCCCTGGTAAATACACCACCGGAGACGGCGCGCGGCGCGACGCGGACGGCTATTACTGGATCACCGGGCGGGTCGACGATGTCATCAACGTGTCGGGCCATCGCATGGGCACGGCGGAGGTCGAAAGCGCGCTGGTGCTGCACGAAAGCGTCGCCGAGGCGGCGGTGGTCGGCTTCCCCCACGACATCAAGGGGCAGGGCATCTATGCCTATGTGACGCTCAACGCCAATGAAGACCCGAGCGACGACCTGCGCAAGGATCTGGTGAAATGGGTGCGGACCGAGATCGGCCCGATCGCCACCCCCGACGCGATCCAGTTCGCCCCCGGCCTGCCCAAAACCCGATCGGGCAAGATCATGCGCCGTATCCTGCGCAAGATCGCCGAGGGCGAAGTATCGGCGCAGGCGCTGGGCGACACCAGCACACTGGCCGACCCTTCGGTGGTGGATAATCTGGTCGCCAATCGTCAGGGTTAAACGAAGCGCAGGAAAAGGCGGAACAAATCCCCCTTCCCTGCGATCCGTTCAGACATGAAGCCATGGGCATCGGGTAGGATGGCCATGGTTTTAAGGAGACATCCGCCAGAAGGAGCACCCATGGTCCGTTACAGTCCCGTTGCCCGCGCCCTGCACTGGAGCATCGCGCTGCTGATCCTGTTCAACCTCTGGCTGGGATTCTTCCGGGGATCGCTGCCGAAGGACTGGCAGGTCATGCCGATCCACAAGTCCGTGGGGCTGACCGTGCTGGCGCTGACCCTGTTGCGGATCATCTGGCGGCTGACCCACCGCCCGCCGTCATTGCCCGTAGCGATGCCCGGCTGGGAGAAGCTGGCGGCGAACGCGACGCATTTCATCTTCTACGCGCTGATGCTCATCCTGCCGTTGACTGGATGGATCATGTCGTCAGCAAACACGCGGCCGCTCAGCTGGTTTTTCCTGTTCGACGTGCCGAAATTCGGTGTGACCAAGGGTGACGCGATCTACGGCATTTCGCACGAGGCGCATGAATTGCTGCCATGGCTGTGGGTCGCGCTGATCGCGCTGCACATCGGCGCGGCGCTGCGCCATCATTTCGTGGTGAAGGACGACGTGCTGCGACGGATGCTGTGACGGCTATGGAGGGGTTGGAGGTATCGGCTTTCGGGTCGTAAAATCCCGACGCTGGGCGATACTTAATCGTCGCTCAGCGTCCTACACCATCTCGCCGGTCAACAGCCTGGGCAACGCGCCCGATTGCCCCCGCGCTTCGGCCATGAAGCGGCCCTTGAGCAGCGAGGTGCGCTGCACCGCCGCCAGCCCCGCGCGGCGCACCAGCGAGGGTAGCTTGCCCGGCACATCGAACAGGCGGACGAGGCCGTCCATCGCCACGCTGGTCATCATCGCGTCCAATCCGCGCCAACGCTGGTAGCGCGCCATCAACTGCGCGTCGCCCGGATCGAGGCCCAGCCGCATCCCGTCGACCAGCACCTCCACCAGCGCCGCGACATCGCGCAGGCCCAGGTTCAGCCCCTGCCCGGCGATCGGGTGGATGGCATGGGCGCTGTCGCCCACCAGCGCGAGGCGCGAATCGGTGATCCGCGCGGCGTGGTGGAAGCCCAACGGGTAGGAGGATCGCGGCCCCGCCAGCTTGATCTCGCCCAGGAAACCGCCGATCCGCTTCTGCGCCTCGGCCAACCAGGCGCGCTCCGACAGTTTGAGCATCGCGGGCGCTTGCGGCGTCGGCACGGTCCATACCACGGCCGAACGCGTACCCGGCAGCATCGGCAGCAGCGCGAAGGGGCCGCCGACATAGAAAATCTCATAGGCCGTATTGGCGTGCGGCACGTCATGATCGATCGCCGTGACCATGGCGCTGTGGCTATATTGCCAGCGGGTCGTGCGGATGCCCGCCGCCTCGCGCGTGGGGCTGTTGCGCCCCTCCGCCGCGACCAGCAGCGCGCCGTGGATCGTTACGCCGCTTTGCAGCGTCAGCGTGACACCGTCGGCATTGCGATCGACATGGGTCGCGCGGTCGGGCTGAAAGCGGGTCAGATTGTCCGCTTGCTGCGCGGCCTGTTCCAGCGCCACGCGCAGGTCGCGATTGGGGAACATCGTCCCCATCACGCCATCGTCGGAATCCGGCACGAAATCGAGCGCGCCCGGCGCCAACCCGTCGCTGACCCAGATGCGGTCGATCGGGCATCCCTTACCCTGGAGGAAAGGCATGACCCCGATCGCCGAGAGCATCGCGCAACTGGTCGAGGATATGGCCGACACGCGCCCGTCGAAACCGGCGGCGGTCGTATCCACCGCATTGGCCGGATCGACCACGGCGGTTTTCACGCCATGGCCGGAAAGGGCGATGCCAAGGGTAAGGCCAACCAGCCCGCCACCCAATATCACGACGTCGAAGCGTTCCATGGAAGGCTGTCTAGGCGCTTGGGATGCGGTTGAAAAGCGGGAACCCCGCCGATCGTTACAGCGTGCGCACCCAACCGGCCGGATCGGCCACGGTGCCGCGCTGGATGCCGGTCAATTCGGCGCGCAGCGCTTCGGTGACGATGCCGCCGTCGCCATTGCCGATGGTGAAGTCGCCATCCACGCTCTTGACCGTGCCGATCGCCGTCACGACCGCCGCCGTGCCACAGGCGAAGGCTTCGCGCATCTTGCCGCTGGAGGCATCCGCGCGCCACTGGGCGAAGCTGTAAAGCTCTTCGCGCACCTCATGGCCGCGCGCACGGGCGAGCGACAGGATGGAGTTGCGGGTGATGCCGGGCAGGATGGTGCCGAGCGGCGGGGTGATGATCGATCCATCCTCCATCACGAAGAAGATGTTCATGCCGCCCAGTTCTTCGACCCACTTATTCTCCGCAGCGTCGAGGAAGACGACCTGATCGCAGCCATGGCCGATCGCTTCCTTCTGGGCGACCAGCGACGCGGCATAGTTGCCGCCGCACTTGGCCGTGCCGGTGCCGCCCCGCGCCGCGCGGGTATAATGTTCCGACACCCACAGGGTCACGGCCTTCTTGCCGCCCTTGAAATAGGCACCGGCAGGCGAGGCGATGACGCAGAAAATATATTCGTTGGACGGGCGCACGCCCAGAAACGCTTCGCTCGCGAACATGAAGGGACGCAGATACAGGCTGCCTTCGCCGCCGAGAATCCAGTCCGCATCGATCGCCACCAGCTGCTCTACCGCTTCCAGGAACAGCTCTTCGGGCACGACGGGCATCGCCATACGCTCGGCCGATTGGGCGAATCGCCGGGCATTTTCTTCCGGGCGGAACATGGCGATGCTGCCATCTTCCAGCCGATAGGCCTTCATCCCTTCGAAGATTTCCTGTGCATAATGCAGCACGGCGCAGGCAGGATCGAGCATGAACGGCTCCCGCGCGCCGACCGCCGGGCTATGCCATCCCTGTCCTTCGGTATAGCGAATCGTCACCATATGATCGGTGAAGATGCGCCCGAAACCAGGGTCCGCCAGCAATGTCGCTCGCTCGTTCGCCGTTACAGCCTTCTGGCTTGGGGTAACGGTGAAACGCGAACTTGGCTGGACGTCCATGATATGTCTCCTCGGGTTGGACGGGCGAGCCTATGTCATAAAATTACGCGGGAAACAACGTCAACCATGCTGACCCATAAGGCCTTTTCGCGCATGCTGGCCCCTTGGCGCTGCGCTGCCGTGCCGCTATCCGATGGTCATGCATTTTTTCTCCGACAACGCCACGCCCGTAAACCCGCAGGTGATGGCCGCGATCGCCGCAGCCGACCGCGCCGACCATGGCTATGATGGCGACCAATGGAGCGCGCGGCTTGACGCAGCCTTTTCCGCCCTGTTCGAAACCCCGGTCAGCGCGCTGTGGATCGCCACCGGCACGGCGGCGAACAGCATTGCGCTCGCCTGCCTGTGCCCACCCTATGGCGGGGTGATCTGTCACGAAGAAGCGCATATCGTCGTCGATGAATGTGGCGCGCCCGGCTTCTTCACCCATGGCGCGATGTTGATGGCGCTGCCCGGCGAAGGCGCGAAACTATCGCCCGAAGCCGTGATGAACCGGCTCAGCACGATCCGCCCCGATGTGCATCAGGTGCCGGCCTGCGCGATCAGCATCACCAACGCCACCGAATATGGCTGCGTCTATACGCCGCAGGAGGTTGCTGCGCTGGGGGATGTCGCGCGCGCCCATGGCTTTGGTTTCCATATGGACGGCGCGCGTTTCGCCAATGCCGTTGCCCATCTGGATTGCGCGCCCGCCGACCTGACATGGCGGGCCGGGGTCGATGCGCTCAGCTTCGGTTGCGTCAAAAATGGCGGCATGATCGGTGAGGCGCTGCTGTTTTTCGGTCCGCAACGCGAAGCTCGTGCGGCGCAGGCGGCCCGCTTCCGCAAGCGGTCGGGCCATCTCTTTTCCAAGGGCCGCTATCTCGCCGCGCAGATCCTTGCGATGATCGATGACGGTCTGTGGCTGACCAACGCCCGCGCCGCCAATGGCGCCGCGCAGGCGCTGGCACGGGCCATCCCGACACGGCTGATGCACCCGGTCGAGGCGAACGAACTGTTCGTGCGGCTGGATGCCGTCGAGGCCGCCGCCCTGCGCGCGCAGGGTTTCGACTTTTACGACTGGGGCGACGGCGCGGCGCGGCTTGTCACCAACTGGTCGCAGGACGCCGCCAGCGTCGCCCCGCTGGCGCGGGCGCTCCAGGCGCTCGACGATGGCTGACAGCGACGCGCGCAGCGGCGTCATCATCCCCTTCCTGCTCGTCACCCTGATCTGGAGTTCGACCTGGATCGTCATTCGCGACCAGTTGGGCAGCGTCCCGGCAAGCTGGTCAGTCTGCTACCGCTTCCTGCTGGCCGGAATCACCATGGCCATATTCGCCCGGATGCGCGGCGTGTCGCTGCGCATCGGCGGCGCGGGCCTGGCTTATGCCGCCGTGCTGGGGATCGCGCAGTTCGTGCTCAATTTCAATTTCGTCTATCGCGCCGAACAACATCTGACGTCGGGCGTGGTCGCGGTCATCTATGCGATGCTGCTGATCCCCAATTCCATCTTCGCCTTCCTGATCTTT
The DNA here is from genome assembly GCA_016000085.1 of Sphingomonadaceae bacterium. Taxonomy (GTDB): domain Bacteria; phylum Pseudomonadota; class Alphaproteobacteria; order Sphingomonadales; family Sphingomonadaceae; genus Sphingobium. The sequence goes on along the minus strand of JAECRT010000030.1, from coordinate 11,888 downwards.
CGACAGCCGGTGAGCCG
>JAECRT010000030.1:0-11771 GCA_016000085.1 Sphingomonadaceae bacterium | reverse complement strand
ACCCCGGTGATCGCGATGCTCATTTCCACGCTGGTCGAGGATTATCGCTGGACCGCCCTGGCCGCGTCGGGCGCCCTGCTCGCGGTAACGGGCATGGTCATCGCCCTGCGCGCTAAAGAAGCTTAGCGCCGCAAACCCGGCTCATAGGCGCGCTTGGCTGCATTCACCTTGTCGATCAGGCTGGAGAGCGATTCCGGGCGGTGGGGAGGGAATAACGGGAGCATGGGCGCAGGCACGCCCATGCGGCGGCTGAGTGCGGTGAAGGCGGTTTCGATGCTGTCCATGGCCATATCCCTGTGATGCGACAGGACCACTCATCGGGCCAGCATGGTTAAGGAAAGGTAATCACCGCCCGGCCTTTGCGGCGAAGCGAATCAGATGGACGCCAGGCAAGCGGCCAGCCCTTCGCGATAGGTGGGGTAGCGTGGCGACCAGCCCAGCAAGCGCTTGGCCCGGCCATTAGCGACCCGGCGATTTTCCGCGTAAAAGCCCAGCGCTTCGGGCGACAGCCCGGCCTGCTCCAGCGTCATCAACGGCGGCGGGGAAACGCCCAGCAGCACACAGGCCGCGTCAATCAGGTCATTCTGCGCACAGGGCAGGTCGTCGGCCAGATTATAAATGCCCGGTGGCCCATCCAGGGATGCCATCACACCGGCACCAATGTCGTCGACATGCACCCGGCTGAACACCTGATCGCGCAGCGCGATCCGCCGCGCCTTGCCATCGCGCACCCGTTCCAGCGCTGAGCGGCCGGGACCATAGATGCCGGGCAGGCGAAAGCGCCGCACATCGTCGCGCAACGCTCCCCATGCCAGATCGGCGTTGGCGCGCGCGGGACGGCGGCCCAACCCCACCGGGCTGCCCTCATCCACCCATGCGCCTGCCGTATCGCCATAGACGCCGGTGGAGGACAGATAGCCGATCCAGGTCGCGGGCGCTGCGGCGATCGCGGCGCCATAACGCGCCAGCACCGGGTCATCATCGCCTTCTGGCGGAACGGAGGACAGGATATGGGTCGCCGACGACAGCGCGGCGCGAATGGCAGCCTCATCCTCGAAGGCGAGCGCTTGGGCATCCGCCGCCCGGCGCGTCCCCGTGATCCGCCACCCTTCGCCCCCCAAATGCGCAGCAAGCCGGGACGCGGTGTAGCCGAGGCCGAAAATCAGCAGATGAGGCATCGCCAACGGATCAGGTCAGACCGTGAAACTCTCGCCACAACCGCAGCTGCCCTTGGCGTTGGGATTGTTGAACACGAACCCGGCCGTGAAATCATCCTCCACCCAGTCCATCGTCGATCCCACCAGATACAGCACCGATGCGCCGTCGATATACAGCACGCCGCCGGGCGTCGCGATCTTCTCGTCGAACTTCGCCTCTTCGCTCACATAATCGACCGAATAGGCCAGCCCCGAACAGCCCCGCTTGGGCGTCGACAGCTTGACGCCGATCGCGCCTTCGGGCGCCTGCGCCATCAGTTCAGCGATGCGCGCCTCCGACGTCGGCGTCAGGATGATGGCGGCGGGACGGGCGCGGCTCTTGGTCTGCACGTCGGTCATCACAGCATCCCCAGTTCGAGTTTCGCCTCGTCCGACATCTTCGCCGGGTCCCATGGCGGATCCCACACAAGGTTAACCTCGGCATCGCCCACGCCCGGCACCGCGCCGACCCGCAGTTCGACCTCGCCCGGCATGGATTCGGCGACCGGACAATGGGGCGTCGTCAGCGTCATGGTGACGGTGACATGGCCTTCATTGACATCGACGCCATAGATCAGCCCCAGATCATAGATGTTGACCGGGATTTCCGGATCGAAAATCTCCTTGAGCGCGTCGATCACCGCCTCATAGACATCGCCGCCCGGTTCGCCCACCGGCGTTACCGCCGGCTTGGCGCTCAGAAATCCATCCAGATAGTCGCGTTGGCGCGGAGCCTCTTCGACCCGTGCCTTGGGCGGCGCTTCCACCGCATCCACTTCCTCGACGACAATCTTATGCTCTTCGTTCATCCGAAGATCTTCCTTACCCGTTCCAAACCCACGACCAGCGCGTCCACGTCGCTCTCGTCGCTATAAATGCCAAAGCTGGCGCGCGCCGTCGCTTCCACGCCCAGATGGCGCATCAGCGGCTGGGCGCAATGATGTCCGGCGCGGATCGCGACGCCCGCTTCGTCCAATATGGTGCCGACATCGTGCGGATGCACCCCCTTCACCTCGAAAGAGAGAATGCCTGCCGAATCGTCGGGACCAAAGACCCGCACGCTGTTGAGGCTTTCCAGCGCCGTGCGCGCCTTGGCCACCAGCGCACATTCATGAGCATGGATTGCGTCCAGCCCGATGCCCTGCACATAATCGATCGCCGCCGACAGTCCGACCACGCCGACGATATGCGGCGTGCCCGCTTCGAACCGGGTCGGCGCGGGGGCATAGGTCGTCTTTTCGAACGTCACCTTGTCGATCATCGATCCGCCACCCTGATAGGGCGGCATCGCGTCGAGCAGTTCCTTGCGTCCCCACAGCACGCCGATGCCGGTGGGGCCATACAGCTTGTGCGCGGAAAAGACGTAGAAGTCGCAATCCAGCGCAGCCACATCCACCGCAAGGCGCGGCACGGCCTGACAGCCATCGATCAGGATCTTCGCGCCGACCATATGCGCGATGTCGGCGGCGCGGCGACAATCGAGCACGCTGCCCAGCACGTTCGACACATGGGCCAGCGCGACCATCCGGTGCCGGGGCGTGATCGTCGCGCGCATTGCGTCCAGGTCGATCCGGCCGTCGGCGGTCAGCGGCAGCACGTCGATATGCGCGCCGACCTTTTCCGCCACGATCTGCCACGGGACGATATTGCTATGATGCTCCAGCGTGGACAGCAGGATGCGGTCGCCCGCCTTCAGCTGCTCGCCCGCCCAGCATTGGGCGACAAGGTTGATCCCCTCGGTCGCGCCACGCACATAGATGATCTCGCTGTCGGATGCCGCGCCGATGAACCCGGCGACCTTGCGCCGCGCCGCTTCATAGGCAAGCGTCATGCTTGCGGACCGCTCGTACACGCCGCGATGCACCGTCGCATAATCGGGACCATAAGCCCGCGCGATCGCGTCAATCACTTGCCTAGGCTTTTGCGCGGTGGCCGCACTGTCGAGATAATGCCAGTCCAGCACGCCGGGGAAATCCCGGCGCAGGCTCAGCCGTTCCGACGCCAGGACACTCATACCAGCGCCTCCAGCCTGCCGATCGCCGCCGCCTCGAACGCGGCTTTCACCGCTTCGTCGGCCACATCGTCGAACACGCCCGCGACAAAGGCCTTGAGCAACAGCGTCTTGGCCGTCGCCGGGTCCATGCCGCGCGACGCCATGTAGAACAGCGCCTGCCTGTCCAGTTCCCCGACGGTCGCGCCATGGGCGCATTTCACGTCGTCGGCGTAGATTTCCAGTTCCGGCTTCGCGTTGGCCGTCGCGGTGCGATCCAGCAGCATGGCCTTGACCGACTGGAACGCATCGGTGCGCTGCGCATCACGCGCGACGTTGATGCTGCCCAGATAGCTGCCGGTTGCCCGCTGGCCCAGGATCGATCGGATCGTCTGGCCGCTGGTCGCGTCGGGCTGCGCATGGGTGACGGACGAGATGATTTCCAGCACCTGATCCCCGCCGCCGATGATCGCGCCGTTCAGCTCGAAATGACTGCCCTTGCCCAGCGTCACGTCGAACGTCACGCGGCCCAGCTTGCCGCCGATGTTCAGCACATGGAAATCGCATCGCGCGCCATCGGCGATGGTGATGACATAGTCATGCACCGCCGCCGCGCCGTCGCTCGCATCCTGCAACAGATGCTGATGCGACGCTTCGCCCGCCGCGACCTCGATCCGGGTCGGCGCGGGTACGGGCCAGATGGTCGCCAGCGCATCCAGATCGCTATAGCGCCATTCTTCCGCCTTGCGGGTGGGCAGGGTCAGAGCGTTCACGCCGCCAGCACCTCGGCATAGCCTTCGCGTTCCAGTTCCAGCGCCAGTTCCGCGCCACCCGACTTCACGATCCGGCCGCCAGCCAGCACATGAACATAGTCCGGCTTCACATAGTCGAGCAGGCGCTGATAATGGGTGATGAGCAACACCGCCTTGTCGGGCTTGCGCATGATCGCATTGATCCCCGCGCCCACGACCTTGAGCGCGTCGATGTCCAGGCCGCTGTCCGTTTCGTCCAATATGGCCAGTTTGGGGTCAAGGATGCCCATCTGCACCATTTCGGCGCGCTTCTTCTCGCCGCCCGAAAAGCCGACATTCACCGGCCGCTTGAGCATGTCCATGTCGAGGCCCAGCAGCCCGGCTTTTTCCTTCGCCAGACGGATGAACTCGCCGCCATTCAATTCCTTCTCGCCGCGCGCCCGCTTCTGGCTGTTCAGGCTTTCGCGCAAGAATTGCAGGTTGGATACACCCGGAATCTCGACCGGATACTGGAAACCCAGAAAAAGCCCCGCGGCGGCGCGCTCATGCGGCTCCAGCTCGAACAGGTCCGTGCCCTCGAACGTCGCGGTGCCACCGGTCACGTCGTAATGGGGACGACCGCCCAGCGTATAGGCGAGCGTCGACTTGCCTGCGCCGTTCGGCCCCATGATCGCATGGATTTCGCCCGCGTTGATCGTCAGCGACAGACCCTTGAGGATAGCCTTGCCGTCGATGGCGTTAGTCAGTTGGTCGATCGTCAGCATCTCTTATCCTTCATGCGCGCGCTGGAGCGTCCGCGCGGTCCAGAACGCCATGTCGCGCACATCGCCGGGCGCGGGGAACAGCGTGTCGATATGCCGCTTGATCGGCATATAGGGCCACCAGTCGGCGTCCGGTTCCGGCGCGCCTTTTTCCAGCAGGCCGACGACGAATTCGCTGACCGGTCCCATGCGGGCCAGATTGGGAGCCTTCGCCTTGTGGAACGCCTTGTCCTTGCGCAGCTTCTCGGTCATCGCCGCGTCCGCTTTTTGCAGGATGTCGCGGCTGCTCGCCTCATACGCGTCGAGATCGCCGAAATCGGCGCGCGCGCGTGGCTCCAGTTCACCCTCTTCCAGCTCATAATCCTCGGTCAGGATACGGATTGCGGCGGTCCATGACTGGCCATTGCCAACATCCTCCGCGAAATCCGCGAGGGCATCCTGAATATCGTCTTCGTCGCTCAATTGTCCGTCCTTGGTCTTGTTGAAAGGCAGCGCAGCGCGTTAGCCAACCGATCCTTCGAGAGAAATCCCCAGCAGCTTCTGCGCTTCGACGGCGAACTCCATCGGCAGTTGCTGCAATACCTCGCGCGCGAAACCGTTGACGATCAGCCCGACCGCGCTTTCAGCATCCAGCCCGCGCTGCATCGCGTAGAACAGCTGATCGTCACTGATCTTGCTCGTCGTCGCTTCATGTTCGATCTGGGCGCTGGGGTTGCGCACTTCGATATAGGGCACGGTATGCGCGCCGCACTGGTCGCCCAGCAGCAGGCTGTCGCACTGGGTGAAGTTGCGCACGCCTTCCGCGCCCGGCGCGACGCGCACCAGCCCGCGATAGGTGTTGTTGCTGCGCCCCGCGCTGATCCCCTTGGACACGATGGTCGATCGCGACCCCTTGCCATTATGGATCATCTTGGTGCCGGTGTCGGCCTGTTGCAGGTTGTTGGTCAGCGCGACGGAGTAGAATTCGCCCACGCTATTCTCGCCATTGAGCACGCAGGACGGATATTTCCACGTAATCGCGGACCCGGTTTCAACCTGCGTCCAGCTCACCTTGCTATTCTTGCCCTGGCACAGCGCGCGCTTGGTCACGAAATTATAGATGCCGCCCTTGCCGTCCGCGTCGCCGGGATACCAGTTCTGGACGGTCGAATATTTGATCTCCGCATCGTCCAGCGCGACCAGTTCCACCACAGCCGCGTGCAACTGGTTTTCGTCGCGCATCGGCGCGGTGCAGCCTTCCAGATAGGACACATAGCTGCCCTCTTCTGCAATGATCAGCGTGCGTTCGAACTGCCCCGTATTTTCCGCATTGATGCGGAAATAGGTGGACAATTCCATCGGACAGCGCACGCCCTTGGGAATGTAGACGAAGGTGCCGTCGGAAAAGACCGCGCAGTTCAAAGTGGCGAAATAATTGTCGTGCATCGGCACGATCTTGCCCATCCACTTCTTCACCAGATCGGGATATTCGCGCACCGCTTCGCTGATCGAACGGAAGATGACGCCTGCTTCTTCCAGTTCCTTGCGAAAGGTGGTGGCCACGCTGACCGAATCGAACACCGCGTCGACCGCGACCTTGCGCGCACCCTTCACCCCGGCCAGCACTTCCTGTTCGGCAATGGGAATGCCCAGCTTCTTGTAGGTCGCCAATATTTCCGGGTCGAGTTCATCGAGCGAATCCAGCTCGATCTTCTTCTTCGGCTCGGCGTAATAATAAGCGTCCTGATAGTCGATCGGCGGGACGTTCAGCTTTGCCCAGTCGGGCGGCGTCATCGTCTTCCACAGGGCGAACGCCTTGAGCCGCCAGTCGAGCAGCCATTGCGGCTCCTTCTTCTTGGCAGAAATGAAGCGGACCGTATCCTCGTTCAGGCCCTTGGGCGCGAAATCCTGCTCGATGGCGGAAGACCAGCCATGCTCGTAGGTGGAGGCGCGGTCGGCGGCCTCCTGCGCTTCGGCGTTGCGGCCGGAATAGCTGGGAACGGTGATGGTTTCTTCGGTCATGCCATTTCTCGTGTCAGGCTGGCGATGGTCACACCCGCCAGGGCGGCGCGGATCGCTTCGTTGGCCACATTCATATGCGGGCGGACGCGACAATCCTGTTCCAGATTGCAGTCATGGGCGCCCAGTTCGGCGCAGGCGGTCATGGCGATCGGCCCTTCCACCGCCTCCACCACATCGGCCAGCGTAATGGTCGCGGGTGGGCGCGACAGGCGCACGCCGCCACCCGTGCCCCGGCTCGATTCCAGGAGGCCAGCCGCCGACAAGCGGCTCACCAGCTTTTGCGCAGTGGGCAGCGGAATGCCGGTTTCGGCGCTCAGCGTCGTCGCATTCATCCTGGCCGCGCCGCAATGGCGCGCGGCGGCGGACATCAGCACGACCGCATAGTCGGCGAAGCTCGACAATTTCATCCGGCGCTCCCGCGTCCCAAGTTGCGAACCATTCTCAAATCGGACTGATTCCATCCGATTGGGTGCATGTGGTCACAAGCGGGCGCTTAATCAAGGAATTTTTGCTTGGGGAAACCTCAGCTCAGTCGATTGATGACCGCCACATCGCTGCCCAGCGACCGGCGCATCAGCGTCAGTTGCGCTACCGCCGATGGCTCGGTCTGCAACTGGTGGGGAGTCAGGCCGATGAAATGCTTGATCTCGCGGATGAAGTGCGACTGGTCGTAAAATCCCGCCTCTTCACATAATTGCTGCCAGCTCGCCTGATCGAGCGCGATCTTCGCCGAACAGCGCAGCGCGCGATATTTACGCGCCAGCAGCTTGGGCGGCGCGCCATAATATTTATTGGCAAGCCGGGCCAACTGGCGAGGGGACAGACCAGTGGTTTCCACCAGCGCTTCGATCCGGGGCGATCCTTCCCCCATCAACCAGGCGTCGATCGCCTCCAGCAGCACCCAGGTTGACCCGCGCAATGGCTTCACCATGCCGGCCAGCGTGTCCCAGCACAGGGCGGCCATCGCCTCGACCTGCTCATCGTCCAGCGCCTGCAACTGCTCCAGCAATTGCGTAAAGATTGGGGCGCGTTCCGCCAGATCGCACAATCTGTCCGCCAACGCGCTTGCGTCGCCGCCATGCAGCGCCAGCCAGCCCGCCGGCAGCAGCGAAATACCAAGCACCCGCGCGGGTTGGTCCAGTTCGAACCGGGTCGACCCCATCGTCGGCCCCAACAGGCACACGTTGGGCGTCGGCATGACCGCGCCGTCCTGAAAATGATATTGGCCGCCACCCGACAGCATGAAACGCAACTGAGGCACATCCGCTCTCGTTGCGTCGGCGTAAGTATCGGCACTGACTGTAAATAGATAAAGCGAACCAAAATAGGCGCGTAAATGTTCGGGAGGCGCAAAATAACGCAGCCTGACTGGCCCCTGCACGGCGGCTACCGTGTAGGAGAGCGGACCTCCTTCATCCGGAAGCGCCACAGCGCTGCCGGTCACCCCATTATGATGCGACCCCATTTTTTTCACCCCAGGGGAATTACTATGCGCCAACTGTGCCTGGACGCAAGTAACATGGTAAACTTAACTGTAACTTTTTTACACGCTTGCCGCGCTGCACAAAAAATGACCCGGCAGTTTACACTACCGGGTCAGTAAAAGGTCTCATCGGCTATGGGCCTAAGAGCCTTCGGGTCGCAGGGGTGCTTTAACGCCGAATCGTTGCAATATTATTGGACGGATCGGACATTTCACGGCTGCAAACGGTCTCATTCATGACGATTTCTGTCATTAAATGACGTTGCAGGCGCGTTGTGACTATGTTGCAACAGCGACTCGACGAAAGGATGAGCCGCTGGCATAGACCCTTCATGGTTTATCGTGTCATCCGCCCCCTTTTGTTCGCGCTCAGCGCCGAGCGCGCCCACCATCTGTCGGTCGCGGCGCTCCGCCTGATGCCGACTCCGGCCGCCCCCGCACCGGACTCGATGTTGGAAACGACCGTGGCGGGCATCCGCTTCCCCAATCCGGTCGGGCTGGCGGCGGGTTATGACAAGGAAGGGCTGGTCGCGCATAAAATGCACGGCCTGGGCTTTGGCTTTACCGAACTGGGCACGCTGACCCCACTGCCCCAGGCGGGCAATCCCCAGCCCCGGCTGTTCCGGCTGGTGGAAGATCGCGCCGTCATCAACCGCATGGGCTTCAACAATGGGGGACAGGCGGCAGCGGCAGAGCGGGTAGCCAAACGTCGCCAGCCAAAGAGCAACGATCACGGCCCGGTGATCGGCATCAATATCGGCGCGAACAAGGACGCAGCCGACCGCATCGCCGATTATGCTACTGGCGTCACCTGCATGGCCCCGCTCGCCGATTATCTGACGGTCAACATCTCTTCGCCCAACACACCGGGCCTGCGCGCCTTGCAGGATCGGGCTGCGCTCGACCAGTTGCTCGCCGCCGTCATGGCCGCGCGCGGGGCGGACAGGACGCCGATCTTCCTGAAGGTCGCGCCCGATCTGGAGCCTGCCGATGTGGAGGATATCGCCGCCGCCTGTCTGGACCACCAGATCGACGCGCTGATCGTGTCCAACACCACCATCACTCGCCCGCCGCTCCGTTCGGCGCAGGCTGGCGAGACGGGCGGGCTGTCGGGCGCGCCGCTGCACGACCTGTCGCTGGACCGGCTGCGCGACTTCCGCCGCCTGCTGGGCGATCGCCTGCCGCTGATCGGCGTCGGCGGCATCGCCAATGCCGATCAAGCCTATGCCCGCATCCGCGCCGGCGCATCGCTGATCCAGCTCTATAGCGCGCTGGTCTATGAAGGCCCCTATCTGGCGAAACGCATCAACGCTGGCCTCAAGGACCGCATGACCCGCGACGGCGTGCGTAATATCGCCGATCTGGTGGGCGTCGACGCCTGATCCCCTGGCTTTTGACGGTCAGCGCATGCCGATGGGATGATTGTCGATATAGAGTAAAAACCCGCATAGGGCGACCGTGGGCAAGGCCACGGCGGCAAGCATAGCCAACGCAGTCCTGATCCTGCGACGACGCTTGAAGGCAAGGGCGACAAGCGTAATCAAGGCCATCGCAGCGATCAGGCCGGCGCAGATCGCCAGTTCCACTCCCATCACGCCGTCCTGGATGAGGATCGCCAACGCAAGCCACCCAAGGCCGAACATGCCAGCGATATTGACCGAAACCAGCACCGCCACCAGATTGTCCGTCCCTTTGTGCCCGGTCCGGCTTCGCCGTTTACGCGCGCGCAAGATCATCTGGACGGCGAACATCAGGCCGCCAACGCAAAGCAGGATGAAGAGTGGCGATATGTCCAAGCGTCGTCCTCCAGCATGAATGGCTGCTTCAAGGCGCGAAAGTCAGACAGGATCATGCGCGCAATTGCGTCATAAGGCGACCGTTAGATATTCTTCCTGCCGTCCCGGCTCAGCCAAACACCCCTTGCGGTCATCGCCCCGCGCCCTAGGGTGGCCGCCATGACGTCTCGCCTTCCCGGCCTGCTGGCCCCGTTCGCCCTTCTCGCCCTCATGCCTGTCCCCGCCGCCGCCCGCGCGCCGGTGTCGACCAACGCCACTGTGTCCGCTGCCGATCCCCGTGCGGCAGCAGCGGGGCAGGAGATATTGCGCAAGGGTGGGAGCGCGACCGACGCCGCCATCGCGATGATGCTGACCCTCAATGTCGTGGAGCCGCATAATAGCGGCATCGGCGGCGGCGGCTTCCTGATGCATCATGACGGCACGACCGGCGTGCTGGATTCGATCGACGGCCGCGAAACCGCCCCCGCCGCCGCCCGGCCCGATCGCTTCATGGGACCGGACGGCCAGCCGCTGCCCTTCCGTCAGGCATGGCCGGGCGGCTATTCGGTCGGCGTGCCGGGCAATCTGCGCATGGCATGGGACGCGCACAGGAAATGGGGCAAGCTGCCCTGGGCCGACCTGTTCCAGCCCGCCATCCGCGCCGCCGAAGACGGCTTTGAAGTGCGCCAGCGGCTCGACACGGCGATGAAGGCGGTCGCGCCGGTCTGGGCCGACTTCCCCGAAATCCAGAAATATTTCTGGATCGACGGCAAGCCCGCGCCGATGGGCACGATGCTCAAGAACCCACCGCTCGCCGCCCTGTTCAAGCGGATCGCTGCCGAAGGCCCGGACGCTTTCTACACCGGCGAGAATGCGCGCATGATTGCGCAAACCGTTACCAACGCACCGAAAAACCCGGTGCCGATGACGGAGGCCGACCTCGCCGCCTATCAGGCCAAGCCGCGCAAGCCGGTCTGCGGCCACTATCGCGTCTATACCGTGTGCGGCATGGGTCCGGCTTCGGCCGGGGGCATCACCGTGCTGGAAATATTGGGCATGGTAGAGCGCTTTCCGCTGGGCGCATGGGGCAAGGATGATCCCCGGTCCTGGCACGTCATCGGTGAAGCGATGCAACTGGCCTATGCCGATCGCGGCACATGGCTGGGCGATCCCGATTTCGTGTCCGTACCGATCGGCGGCCTGATCGACCCCGCCTATCTCAAGCAACGCTCCTCGCTGATCCGCCTCAACAAGGCGCTCAACATCTATCGGCCCGGCACCCCGGCGGGCGCACAGCCGCGCACCGCGTCCCTGCCGCAACCAGAGACCGGCACCAGCCATTTCGTCGCGGTCGACCGCAATGGCGACATCGCCGCCTGGACATCCACCATCGAAAGCTTCTTCGGCAGCCAGTTGGTCGCCAACGGCGTCATCCTCAACAATGAACTGACCGATTTCAGCTTCACGCCAGAGGAAAATGGCGCGCCGGTCGCCAACCGGGTCGAACCGGGTAAGCGGCCGCTATCCTCCATGTCCCCCACCATCGTCTATGACGCGGCGGGGACGCCGATCTTCACCGTCGGCGCGGCGGGGGGCAAGACCATCATCATGCAGGTCGCCAAGGCGCTGATCGCCCATTTCGACTGGGGCCTGTCGGCGCAGGACTCAATCGCCATGGGCCTGATCTTCTTCGAAGGCAACGGACTGGTGCTGGAACAGGGCACCGCGCTCGAAGCAATGAAAGCCCCGCTCGAAAAGCTGGGCCACCGCGTGACCATCAGCCGCCTGGGCCTCAAAGCCAACGCCGCCGAAC
>JAECRT010000029.1:33093-38551 GCA_016000085.1 Sphingomonadaceae bacterium | reverse complement strand
TCGAAAGCCTGATGGCGGGCGTGCCGATTCGCTTGGCTGTCCATGATGAAATCGGCCTCTTTGGTGCGGCCGCCGCTTTTAGGGAGAAATAAAGATGAGCAAGTTGACCGTAGCGCAGGTGATGGAACTGGCCCCGGTAATCCCCGTCCTAGTGGTCGACCGGGTCGAAGATGCGCTGCCGATCGCGCTGGCATTGGTAAAGGGCGGTCTGCCCGCGCTGGAAGTGACACTGCGCACCCCCGCCGCGCTCGACGTCATCCGCGAAATGAGCAAGGTGGAGGGCGCTGTCGTTGGCGCTGGCACGGTGCTGAATCCAGCGCAGCTCGACGCCGCGATGGAAGCAGGCGCGCGCTTCATCGTCAGCCCCGGCCTGACCAAGCCGTTAGGCAAGGCCGCGATTGCGGCGAAAATCCCCTTCCTGCCCGGCACCGCCACGGCGGCCGACATCATGCGCGGCCTCGACATGGGCCTGACCCATTTCAAATTCTTTCCGGCCGAAACATCGGGCGGCTTGCCCGCGCTCAAGGCGTTGGCCGCGCCGCTGGCCGAAGCCCGTTTCTGCCCCACCGGTGGAATCACTGTGGAAACCGCGCCCAAATGGCTGGCAGAATCCTTCATCAAATGCGTCGGGGGCAGCTGGGTCATTCCCAAGGGGCCGGTCGATCCCGACAAGATCGAGGAACTCGCACGAGCGGCGGCGGCGCTTCCGCGCTGAAGCCATTGCGCCCGTCGCTATGCCTGCCTAGATGCAGAGCATGAACCCGCGCCGTTTGCTCACCACGCTTGCCTTGCTGTTGTCCGGTTGCGCCGGGCCGCAGCAAAGCTATCCCTCGCTTGCCAAGCGTCCGATCGAGAGCGCACCGGTGGCCGACCCCGCAGCCCCGCCAGCCCCCGTTGCGGCCGATGCCGCCTTGTCGGCCGAGATCACCCGCTATGTCGGGCAGGCGAACATGGGGCGCGACGCTTTCGACGCTGCTTACGCCAGGGCCGACAAGGCGGTGAAGAGCGCGGCGGGCGCATCAGTGTCGAGCGACAGCTGGGTCGCGGCACAGGTGGCGATCAGCGCGCTGGAGGCCGCCCGCAATGACAGCGTTTCGGCGCTGGCCAGCCTCGACACGCTGTTCGTCCAACGCAGCAACGCCGTTGCCGATGGCAAGGAACGCGGCGGACTGACGGATATCGACGCGGCCCGTTCGGCCACACTGGCGATGGTCGACCAGCAGAATGACCGGATCGACGCCATGAAGGCCCGACTGCCTCAACCCTGAACCAGCGTTAGTCCTGCATCGCCTTCACAGCGCCCTTATGCGCCTTGGCGTTATGGACATAATGATCGACGCCTTCGCGAATATCGATCAGCGCCTCATCGGGCAGATCGCGCATGAAGCGCGCCGGTCGTCCCGCCCATAGCTGACGGTGCGGAACCGTCTTGCCCGGCGACAGCAGCGCGCCGGCGGCGAGCATGCCCTCGCTCTCGATCGTGCAACCGCTCATCACGATTGCCCCCAGCCCGACAAAGGCGCGATCATGCAGCACACAACCATGCACCATCGCCATATGGCCGATCAGCACGTCATCGCCGATGATGGTGGGCCAGCCTTCGGGCGGGCGTCCGTCGGCGCGATCGGCGGCACTGTCGCAATGCAGGACGGTGCCGTCCTGAATATTGGTGCGCGCACCGATGCGGATGCGGTTCACGTCGGCGCGGATCACGCAGTTATACCAGATGCTCGCGTCCGGCCCGATCTCGACATCGCCGATGATGCGGCATCCCGGCGCGATGAAGGCGCTGGGATGAATGACCGGCGTCTTGCCGTGCAGGGGAATGATGCTGACGTCGGGATAATCGGTCATGGCATCATGCTCCCAGCAGGCGCGCGGCGTGCAGCGCATGATAGGTCAGCACGCCCGAACAGCCCGCTCGCTTGAACGCCATCAGCGTTTCGAGGATCAGCGCATCGCGATCCCCCGCACCGGCCGCGGCGGCATGTTCGATCATCGCATATTCGCCCGACACCTGATAGGCGAACACCGGCACGGCAAAGCGGTCGCGCACCCGCGCGACGATGTCGAGATACGGCAATCCCGGCTTTACCATCACGCTGTCCGCGCCTTCGGCCAGGTCGAGGGCGACCTCCCGCAGCGCTTCCTCGCCATTGGCCGGGTCCATCTGATAATTTTTCTTGTCGCCCTTGAGCAATCCGCGCGAACCCACGGCATCACGGAACGGGCCATAGAAGGCGCTCGCATATTTGGCGGCATAGGCCATGATCTGCACATTGGCATGGCCGTCCTTCTCCAGCGCCGCGCGGATCGCGCCGACGCGGCCGTCCATCATGTCGCTGGGCGCGATGATGTCCGCTCCCGCCGCCGCCTGATTGAGCGACTGGCCGATCAGCACATCGATGGTCGAATCGTTCAATACATAGCCGCTCTCGTCGAGCAGCCCGTCCTGGCCATGGGCGGTATAGGGGTCCAGCGCCACGTCGGTCAGGACGCCGATATCGGGTACCGCATCCTTGATCGCACGGATCGCCCGGCACATCAGATTGTCGGGATTGAGCGCCTCGGCGCCATCATCGCTGCGCCGGTCGGCCTGCGTGTTGGGAAACAGCGCAAGGCAGGGTATCCCCGCGTCGCGCGCTTCGCGGGCACGCTCGACCATCAGGTCGACCGACCAGCGCGAAACGCCGGGCAGCGCACCGATGGGTTCCTCTATCCCCTGTCCTTCGGTCACGAATAGCGGCCAGATGAAATCGCTTGGCGACAGCCGGTTTTCAGCATGCATCGCCCGGCTCCAGGCCGATGCGCGGGTGCGGCGCAGGCGCAGCGCGGGATAGGGTGCGTAGGTCATGGCGGGGGTTTAGGCGCGCGATCCGGGGGGATCAAGCCGGTGTAATCCCCAATTCCCTATTTGACGAAGCGCTTGAAGAAGCTGTCGTCATTCCAGCGCGGTCGGCCCGGCATATTGGCGACGCGCAGCGCGACCGCCGTCACATAGGCGTTCAGTTTCGCCGATTCCGCGGGCATCACCGGCTGGTTCAGATCGTCAAAGGGCGAGTGATAGATGTTGGCCCGCCAGGCCTTCTCCGTGTCGGCTTCAGGCGTTCCGGCCTTGAACCCATATTTGAAGAAAAGCGCCGGTATGCCTTCGCGGATGAAGGCATATTGGTCGGAACGGATGAACACGTTGCGATCCGGAAAAGGATCGGGTGTGATCGGCAGGTTCATCTGGGCACTGACCACCTCCGCATCCTTGCCCAGCGAACTCTGGTCATAGCCGATCGGCGTGACGCTGGTCAGCGGGAAAATCGGCAGCGCCATGTCGAAATTGAGGTCCGCGACGATCTGCTTCTGTGGCACCGATGGCCGCCGGGCGAAATAACGCGCGCCCAGCAATCCCTTCTCTTCCGCCGTCACGATGGCGAAAAGAATGGAGCGTTTGGGTTTCTCCTTGCTCGCGCCCAGCGCCTTGGCGATTTCCAGCAGGCTGGCGACGCCGGATGCATTGTCGAATGCGCCATTATAGATGGCGTCACCCTTGATCGGGGTGCCCACGCCATAGCCGTCGAGATGAGCGGACAGGACGACATATTCGCCACGCAGCTTGGGGTCACTGCCCGGCAGGACCGCGATCAGATTGGGCGATGACAGATTGGCTCGCTTTGCCGCGACCTGCGCCTTCAGCCGCTGCGCGAGGTGGAAACTGGCGACGGGCGCGGAAGCGTCGGCCGCCGCAACGATCGCGGTATAATCCTGCCCCGCCCCTGCAAAAAGAGCGGCGGACTGCGCCGGGTCAAACTGCGCCCCCAGAAAAGGCGCTCGCGAGTCACGCAATGTTTCGTCGCGATAATAAAGTGCGGGCGCGCTCGCCAGCGCCACCCGCCGCGCCCAGGGAATTTCAACCTGCTTGGGCGTCACCAGCGCAATCAGGCCCAGCGCGCCCTGTTCTGCAAGCCACTGGGCACGTTCGGAACGGGCATGAGATTTGAGCGCACCGGAGATTTCCGCCGGACCGCCGGAGATGACGACCACGATCTTGCCTTTGAGGTCCAGACCCTTGAAATCATCATGGCCGACTTCGGGCAGATGCAGGCCATAGCCCGCAAAAACCATAGGCGCGTCGATAGTTTCGGGCGCCGGTCCACCGCTACCCGAAAAGATGATGGCCCCCGGCACCGCCAGCGGCGTCTCACCCTGCGGCCCGATCAGCGATGCGCGGCTCTGTTCTGAAAGGATCGTTTGCTCGACAAAGGCGACAGGCTGCTTGTAGCCATCCGTCCCGGCGGGCTTGAGGCCCAGCGCCTTGAACTGGCCGATGACATAGTCGGCGGCCCGGTCATACCCCGGCGTCCCGGTCCCGCGCCCTTCCATCGCATCGCTCGCGAGCGTCTGGACATGCGCCCACCAGCTCGCGCCCGCATCCTCCTGCGCCAGAGTGGGCGTGGCGGCGATCAGCGACAGGAGCGGAAGGGCAAGGGAAAGCGCGCGCATGGTCGGGAATCTCCATTGGATCAAGGCTCTAGCATGCCTTTTTCGGGAAGACGAACAAGGGGGCTTGGAACCGCCAACACCAATGTGTATTATCATTGCAATACAGCATGGAGATTGTGATGCCTCGTCCTTTTTACCTTCCGGTTTTGCTGATCGCCGGACTGGCGCTTTCCACCACGGCCTGCTCGCGCAACGCCGACAAGACTGCGGCCGCGCCCGACAGCGAGCAATCGTCCGGCGCATCAACCCAGGACTGGGCTTCGCTCAAGGATTTCACCGCCATCGATGCCACGGGGCCGGACGATGTATCCGTCACGATCGCCAAGGATTTCTCCATCCGGGCCGAGGGCGACCCCAAAGCCGTCGCCGATCTGAAGATCGCCGTGAAGGACGGCAAGCTGGTGATCGGCAGCAAGTCGAAAACCGACTGGTCATGGGGCCGCAAGGATGGGGACAAGGGCGTGACGATCCATGTCGCCATGCCCGCGATCAACGCCGCCGCCCTGACCGGCGCAGGCGATTTCAGCCTCGACCGGGCGGAGGGCGACCGGCTCGATCTGTCGCTGACGGGCGCGGGCGATTTTAACATAGGCAGCGTCGCGGTAAAAACGCTGACCACCGACATTACCGGGGCGGGATCGGTCAAGATTGCGGGTACGGCGGATGCAGCAAAGCTGTCCATCACCGGGGCTGGCGATATCAATGCCGACGGGCTGAAAGTGGGCACCGCCGACGTATCCATCTTGGGTGCTGGCGACATCGACTTTGCCTCCGACGGGAAGGTCGCTATCAGCATCATGGGACCAGGCGACGTGTCGGTGAAGGGTAAGGCGCAATGCACGACAAGCGGCGTAGGTCCGGGCGAGGCGCACTGCGCGCCCTGATGGCAACGGCGCTGCTGGCGTCCGCACCGGCCGGTGCGGCGACACGCGGCTACACGATCACCAGTTTCGACGCGATCCGC
>JAECRT010000029.1:29437-32993 GCA_016000085.1 Sphingomonadaceae bacterium | reverse complement strand
GTGGCGCTGGCGGGCGGCGGCCGGGCGACGCTGAACGGACGCGCGGGCGTGGCGAATATCCGCGTCAATGGGCCGGGCGCGGTCACGGCGGACGGACTGCGTGTGCGTCAGGCCAGCGTCGCCAATGACGGGCCGGGCAGCGTCACCCTGACGGCCGATGTCATGGCGAAGATCGTGTCGACCGGCTCCGGCGACGTCACGGTCAGCGGCAAGGCCGCCTGCACGGTCGACAATCGCGGCACGGGCCAGATTGGCTGCGGCGGCGAGGCCTACTAAATAGCCCTCGCCCCGTCAGCCTCGTTTCAGGCCGGCAGCGCAGCCTTGACGGCATCGAGCGCAACCTGCGCCTTGTCGCCATCCGGGCCACCACCCTGCGCCATGTCGGGACGGCCGCCGCCGCCCTTCCCGCCCAGCGCTTCCACGCCGACGCGGACCAGATCGACCGCACTGATCGTGCCGGTCAGATCATCGGTAACACCCACCGCGATCGTCGCGCGACCATCGACCACGGCCAGCACGGCGGACACGCCGCTGCCCAGCGCCTTCTTGTTGCCATCGACGATGCCGCGCAATTCCTTGGGGTCCAGGCCATCGATGACCTGACCCATGAAGCTGACATTGCCGATCTGCTCCGGCCCGGCCGCCTGCGCAGACCCGCCGCCGCCCAGAGCCAGCGCCTTCTTCGCTTCGGCCAGTTCGCGTTCCAGCTTGCGGCTTTGTTCTACCAGCGCGATGATGCGGGCGGGCACGTCCTCGGGCGTCGTCTTGAGCGCGGACGCCGACTGGCGCAGCTTGTCTTCGCGGTCCGACAGCCACAGGCGCGCCGCTTCCCCCGTCAACGCCTCGATCCGGCGAACACCGCTCGACACGGCGCTTTCCGACACGATCTTGAACAAGGCTATGTCACCCGTCGCGCGAACATGAGTGCCGCCGCACAGTTCGACGGAATAGCTGTTACCGCCCGGCTCGCCAGGAACACCCATCGAAAGCACGCGAACCTCGTCACCATATTTCTCGCCGAACAGCGCCATGGCGCCAGCCGAAATGGCGTCGTCCGGGGTCATGAGGCGGGTCGTGACTTCCTCATTATGGCGGATCTGCGCATTCACATCCGCCTCGACCTTGGCGATCTGCGCATGGGTCAGCGCTTCGGGCTGGGAGAAATCGAACCGCAGACGATCGGCCGCCACCATGCTGCCCTTCTGCGTGACATGCGCGCCCAGTTCCTTGCGGAGCGCGGCGTGCAGCAGGTGGGTCGCGCTATGGTTGGCGCGAATGCGGTCACGGCGTTCTACATCGACCGTCAGGTTGACGGTATCGCCCAACTTGACGCTGCCCGCGCTGATCGTCGCCTGATGCGCGTGAAGACGGCCGAGTGGCTTGGACGTATCCGCCACCTCCGCCACCAAGCCGCCGAGCGAGCCGATCACGCCCGCATCGCCATTCTGGCCGCCACTTTCGCCATAGAAAGGCGTCTGGTTCGTGATGATCGTCACCACGTCACCGACCGTAGCGCTGTCGACGCGCGCGCCATCCTTGATGAGCGCCAGCACTTCGCCTTCGCCCTTGGTCGAGGAATAGCCGATAAATTCGGTGCTGCCGAGGGTTTCGGCAATGTCGTACCAGATCTCGTCCGACGCTTTTTCGCCCGACCCCTTCCACGCGGCGCGCGCCGCGGCCTTCTGCTCGGCCATCGCCGCGTCGAAGCCGGCGCGGTCCACCGAAAGTCCCTGGGTCCGCAGCGCATCCTCGGTCAGGTCGTAAGGGAAGCCGAACGTGTCATAGAGCTTGAACGCGGTTTCGCCGGGCAGCGTACCGCCGTCCGCCATGTCGGCCGTCGCTTCGTCCAACAGGCGCAGCCCGTTTTCCAGCGTCTTGCGGAAGCGCGTTTCCTCGCGCAGCAGCGTTTCCTCGATCAATGGCTGCGCGCGAACCAGTTCGGGATAGGCGCCGCCCATTTCCGACACCAGGCTGGACACCAGACGATACATCAGCGGGTCTTTCGCGCCGATGATATGCGCGTGGCGCATCGCGCGGCGCATGATCCGCCGCAACACATAGCCGCGCCCTTCATTGGCGGGCAGCACGCCGTCCGCAATCAGGAAGCTGGTCGAGCGGAGGTGATCGGCAATGACGCGGTGGCTTGCCTGAAAGTCGCCGTCGGTCGCGGTCTTCGTCAGCGCGCCCGATTCCTCGATCAGCGCCTTGAACGTGTCCGTATCGTAATTGTTATGGACGCCCTGCATGACAGCGGCGATGCGCTCCAGACCCATGCCGGTATCGATGCTGGGCTTGGGCAGCTCCGACACGATCTCATTCGCTTCCTGCTCATATTGCATGAAGACGAGGTTCCAGATTTCGACGAAGCGGTCGCCATCTTCTTCCGGCGTGCCGGGAGGGCCGCCCCAAATATGGTCGCCATGGTCGTAGAAGATTTCCGAGCAGGGTCCGCATGGGCCACTGTCGCCCATCGCCCAGAAATTATCCTTGGTCGGGATGCGGATGATGCGTTCTTCGGGCAGGCCCGCAATCTTGCGCCACAGGTCGAACGCCTCGTCGTCCGTGTGATAGACCGTCGCGGTCAGCTTGTCGGCGGGCAAGCCCCATTCTTTCGTCAGCAACGTCCAGGCATGGGTGATCGCCTGTTCCTTGAAATAGTCGCCAAAACTGAAATTGCCCAGCATTTCAAAGAAAGTATGATGCCGCGCTGTATAGCCGACATTATCGAGATCATTATGCTTGCCACCCGCACGCACCGATTTCTGGCTCGACGTCGCGGTCTTGTACGGGCGCGTTTCCAGCCCCGTGAACACATTCTTGAACGGCACCATGCCCGCATTCACGAACATGAGCGTCGGGTCATTGTGCGGCACCAAAGGCGCAGAAGGCACGATGGTGTGGCCGTTGGCCCCGAAATAGTCGAGGAAGGAGCGGCGAATGTCGTTGGTCGAGGTCATGGGGGGCGATTTAGTGGGAAGCGGCCCGCCGCACAAGCGGGGCTTTTTGTCGTAATCGCAATCTCAGCCGATCGGATCGTCGATCGAGACGGGCGGTGTTGAAAACCATGCCGGTCCCTTGGCCGTCATGTGGAAGCAGTCTTCCATGCGGATGCCCATCACGCCCGGCAAATATAGCCCCGGTTCATTGGAAAAGCACATGCCCACGTCCAGCTTCGTGGTTTCACCATGGACGAGGTTGACCGGCTCATGCCCCTCCATGCCAATGCCATGACCGGTCCGATGCGACAGGCCCGGCAGCGCATAGCCCGGCCCATAGCCCTGCTTTTCGTACCAACCGCGCACCGCATCATCGACCGATCCGGCAGGAACGCCCAGTTGGGCGGCGGCAAAGGCGATCTTCTGCCCGTGCGCCACGTCGTTCCAGACCTTGCGCTGCTGCGCGCTCGGCGTCGCGCCGTAAAAAAAGGTGCGGCTGATATCGGACTGATAATCCTCCACCGTGCAGCCACAATCCATCAACACCACTTCCCCCGCCCGCACTGCCTGCGGCTTGCCCGAACCATGGGGATAGGCGGCCGCTTCGCCCAGCAGGATCA
>JAECRT010000029.1:3987-29337 GCA_016000085.1 Sphingomonadaceae bacterium | reverse complement strand
AAACCCTTTTCCTTCAGGAAGGCGGCGACCAGTTGGTGCGGGCTTTCATGCTCCTGCCACACGCGCACCTCCGCCGGGATGCCCAGCGATTCGTCGATCGAAGGCTTTTCAAAAAAGGGGCAGACGATGATCGGTGCGCCGGACGCTGGAATGACGGCGGCGGTCAGCCGCTCGCTGCGCCACCAGCGCACGCCGGTATAATAAATGAGGCTGGCGCCCGGCTCGATCAGCAGGGCGTCGATATCCTGCGCCCGCATCATCGCCTGCGCGCGGGACAGGCGATCGGCCCGTTCGGCCCGACCAATGGGCGTGACGCCGCCGGTGATGGATGTCAGTGCTTCGAGCGCCCGCTCCTGCGCGAACAGGCGCGGCGTGACGGCGGCGGCGATTCCCGCAGCCGCATAGCCCAGCAAAGTGCGACGATCAGGCGTAAGCATATGGCCCCCCAGCTTTCAGCGCCGCCCGATAGGCCGGGCGACCATGCATCTCGCCCAGCCATCGGGTGATGTTGGGACGCGTGTCGTTCAATCCGCCGCGCGATCGCGACGCTTCGAGCGGAAAGCTCATCATCATGTCGGCGGCGGTAAAGACGTCGCCCGCAAAATAGGGCCGCAACGCCAGTTCGCCTTCAAGCCAGTCGAGATGATCGTCCAGCATCCGCTGTACCGTGGGGCGCGCGGGACGACCGAGCAGGCCCAACTTGCCGACCACCAGCAACGCAAGCAGCGGCGGCATCATCGACCCCTCGGCATAATGCAGGAACTGGCGATAGCGGATCGCGCCGTCGACATCGGCGGGCGGGCCGAATCGGCCACCAGCGCGGATCACCAGATGCTCCATGATCGCGCCGGTTTCGATCAGGCGGTGGCCATCCACCTCCACCACCGGCGATCGCCCAAGCGGATGGACGGCGCGCAATGCCTGCGGTGCGCGCATGGTCTTGGCGTCGCGCTCGTAACGGCGCACCTCATACGGCTCGCCCAGTTCCTCCAGCAGCCAGAGGATGCGTTGCGACCGGCTGTTGTTCAGATGATGGACGATGATCGTCATGATCGCTCCCATGCTGCCCCGCCGATGATGGCGTAAAGCAGCATGGGCGCATAGGCAATCAGGCCGTCTCCAACTCCCCTTGCGCCTTCACCTTCGCGCGGAAGGCGTGGAGGAGAGGTTCGGTATAGCCGCTGGGCTGCTCCACGCCTTCGAATACCAGCGCGCGCGCCGCCTGGAAGGCGAGGCTCTTGTCTTCCCGGCCCGCCATCGGTTCATACAGCGGATCGCCTGCATTCTGCGCATCGACCTTGGCGGCCATGCGGGTCAGCGCGGCATCGACCTGCTCCGCCGTGCAGACCCCATGCAACAGCCAGTTCGCCATATGCTGCGATGAAATGCGCAACGTCGCGCGATCTTCCATCAGGCCGATGTCGTGAATGTCCGGCACCTTGGAACAGCCGACGCCCTGATCGACCCAGCGGACGACATAGCCAAGGATGCCCTGCGCATTGTTATCCAGTTCCTGCGCAATCTCATCCTCCGACCAGTTGCGGCCGGTGGCGACGGGAATGGCCAGCAGCCGGTCGAGCGAAGCGATCCCCTCCGCCTTGCGTTCTTCCTGACGGGCGAACACATCGATACGGTGATAATGGGTCGCGTGCAGCGTCGCGGCGGTCGGCGAGGGCACCCATGCGGTGTTGGCGCCGCTTTTGGGATGGCCGATCTTCTGGTCCAGCATGTCGGCCATGCAATCGGGCGCGGCCCACATCCCCTTGCCGATCTGCGCGCGGCCCGACAGGCCACAGGCCAGGCCGATCTGGACGTTGCGATCCTCATAGGCCGCAATCCAGTCGCTCGCCTTCATCTCGCCCTTTCGGATCATCGGCCCGGCCTGCATCGACGTGTGCATTTCGTCCCCGGTACGGTCGAGGAAGCCGGTGTTGATGAAGACGATGCGGTCGCGCACCGCCTCGATGCAGGCGGCGAGGTTGGCCGATGTGCGGCGTTCTTCATCCATGACGCCGACCTTGATCGTATGGCGGGCCAGCCCCAGCATATCCTCGATGGCGTCGAACAGGCGATTGGTGAACGCTGCTTCCTCCGGCCCGTGCATCTTGGGCTTGACGATATAGACGCTGCCCGCGCGGCTGTTGCCACCATCCCGCGCCAGATCGTGCATGGCGATCAGGCTGGTGACGATGCCGTCCAATACGCCTTCGGGCGCTTCATTGCCATTGGGCAGACGAATGGCCGGGTTGGTCATCAGATGGCCGACATTGCGCACGAACAACAGGCTGCGGCCCGGCAGCGTGAAGCCGCTGCCGTCAGGCGCGCTATAGGTGCGATCGGCGTTGAGCGCGCGGGTCATCACCGCCCCGCCCTTCTCGAACGTCTCGGTCAGGTCGCCCTGCATCAGGCCCAGCCAGTTGGCATAGGCCGCAACCTTGTCCTCAGCGTCGACGGCGGCGACCGAATCTTCCAGATCGCAGATGGCGGTCAGCGCGGATTCGAGGATCACGTCGGATATGCCCGCCGGATCGGTCGCGCCGATCGGATGAGCGCTATCGAAAACCACTTCTATATGCAGCCCATTGTGGCGGAACAGGCGGCCCTTCTCACTGTTGCCGACAAACTGGGCAGGATCGCGCAGGATGATATCCCCGCTTGAAAGGTCGGCCCAGCTGCCCGACGCCAGCGGGATCGCGTCATCCAGAAACGCCTTGGCCCAGCCGATGACCTGCGCCCCACGCGCCGCATCATAGCCCTTGCCCGCCGCCGCGCCCGGAATCGCATCCGTGCCGTAAAGCGCATCATACAGGCTGCCCCAGCGTGCATTGGCCGCGTTCAGTAGGAAACGTGCGTTGAGGATCGGCACGACCAGTTGTGGCCCGCCCAGGCGCGCGACTTCGTCATCGACATTCTCGCTGCCGATGGTGAAGGGCGCGGGTTCGGCGACCAGATAGCCAATCTCCCGCAGGAACCCCTGATAGGCTGCCGCGTCATGGGGCTGCCCCTTGCGCTGCTCATGCCAGCTGTCGATCTGCGCCTGCAACGTGTCGCGCTTGCGCAGCAAAGCGATATTGTCCGGTGTGAAGCGGGCAAAAATATCCGCCGCGCCAGCCCAGAAGGCGTCCGGCGTGATCCCCGTACCGGGCAGCGCGCGATTGTCGATGAAATCGGCCAGTGGTTCGGCGACCTGAAGGCCGGCCTTTTCGATCATGCGGTCGGTCATGTGCGTACACTCCATTGTTGCCCCCGTCATAGACGCTTCTGATTATGTCGTGTAGGCGATATTATTCGAACACAGTCTTTCTTCTGGTGAATGAAATGATGGACCCCGACCATGAATTGTTCGTCGCCATCGTCGACGAAGGTGGCCTCGCTGCGGCCGGGCGGCGGCTGCATATTTCACCCGCGATGATGTCGAAGCGCCTCGCGCGGCTGGAAGACCGGCTGGGCGCGCGACTGGTCCACCGCACGACGCGACGGCTGGCGCTCACGCCATCGGGCGAGCGGCTACATGCCGACCTGCGCGGCATATTGGCGGAACTCGACGAAGCGGAACGGCGGGTGTCCGGCGCATCGGCCGTCGTGTCGGGGCCATTGCGCATCACCGCGCCGACCTCCTTCGCCCGCATGCATATCGCGCCCTATCTCCACCGCTTTGTCGAGGCCCACCCCCGCGTCGATCTGCACATCGATCTGTCGGACGATTTCGCAGACCTGATCGCCACGCGCGCGGACCTCGCTATCCGCATCACCGCCGATCCGGGGCCGGGCATGATCGCGCAGCGGCTGGCGCCCAATCGCCGCATCCTGTGCGCCGCCCCGGCCTATCTGGAGCGGATGGGCGAACCGCGCGCGATTCCCGATCTCAAGAGCCATCGCCTACTCGCCGCAGACGGGCAGATGCCCTGGCGACTGGTCGGCCCGAAGGGACCAGTGAGCATCGAGGGACGCAGTCATATACGCACCAACAGCAGCGAAGTGGTTCGCGAACTGACGCTATCGGGCGCGGGCATCGCACTGCGATCATTATGGGACATCAGCGACGCGCTGGCCAACGGACAGGTCCGGCAAATCCTGCCCGATCATGAAGGGTCGAGCGACGTCGCCCTCTATGCCGTTCAGCTTGCCCAGCCCAATCCGCCGCTCAGCATCCGGGCCTTTGTCGATTTTCTTGTCGGACTATATAGGCCAACGCCCCCTTGGGAACGGTCCGCCATTGCTCTGACGGAACGCAGCCTCTAAGGCCCATCGCATGGACGATAATACACGCCGCGCCGCCCTCGATTATCACCGCTTTCCGCAACCGGGGAAGCTTCGTATCGAGCCAACCAAGCGAATGGTCAATCAGCGCGATCTGGCGCTGGCCTATTCGCCCGGCGTCGCCGCGCCGTGCATGGAAATTGCCGCCGACCCTGAAAAGGCGCTGGATTATACCGCGCGGGGCAATCTGGTCGCGGTCATCTCCAACGGCACCGCCGTGCTGGGCCTGGGCGCGATCGGCGCGCTGGCGTCCAAGCCGGTGATGGAGGGCAAGGCCGTCCTCTTCAAGAAGTTCGCCGACATTGATGTGTTCGATATCGAAATCGACACGACCGATCCCCAGAAGTTCATCGACGCCGTCGCCCTGATGGAGCCGACGTTCGGCGGCATCAATCTGGAAGACATCAAGGCGCCGGAATGTTTCGCGATCGAGGCGGAACTCAAAAAGCGGATGAACATCCCGGTCTTCCATGACGACCAGCATGGCACCGCCATCGTCGTCGCGGCGGCCGTGCGCAATGCGCTGGTGTTGCAGGGCAAGACGCTGGCCGACGCGAAGCTCGTGACGTCGGGCGCGGGCGCGGCTGCGCTGGCCTGCGTTGATCTGCTGGTGTCGATGGGCCTGCCGATCGACAATGTCACCATGACCGACAAGGATGGCGTGATCCATTCCGGGCGCGAGGGAATGTTGCCCAACATGGCGCGCTATGCCCGTGCCACCAACGCGCGCACCCTGCCCGACGTGCTGCCTGGCGCGAACCTGTTCCTGGGCCTGTCGGCGCCGGGCGTGTTGAAGCCCGAATGGCTGCCGCTGATGGCGCCCAATCCGCTGATTTTCGCCCTCGCCAACCCGGAACCGGAAATCCGTCCGGAAGCCGCGCGCGAAGTGCGCCCGGACGCAATCATCGCCACCGGCCGCTCGGACTATCCCAACCAGGTCAACAACGTCCTGTGCTTCCCCTACATCTTCCGGGGCGCGCTGGATTGCGGCGCGACCCAGATCAACGAAGCGATGAAGGTCGCCGCCGCCGACGCCATCGCCAGCCTAGCCCGGATGCCCGCGCATGACAGCGTGGCCCAGGCCTATGGCGGGCGCAAGCTGGTGTTCGGCCCGGACTATATCATCCCCACGCCCTTCGATCCGCGCCTGATCGCGGAAATCGCGGTCGCCGTGGCCAAGGCGGCGATGGACAGCGGCGTGGCCAAGAGGGCGCTGGACCTTGACGAATACAAGCGCAGCCTGACGCGGCAAAATGCCCGCTCGGGTCAGTTGATGATGCCGGTATTTGAAGCCGCGCGCGGCGGTCAGCGCCGCATCGCCTATGGCGAGGGCGAGGATGAGCGCGTGCTGCGCGCCATTCAGGACGCACTGGACGAAGGACTGGTGCGTCCCGTCATCGTCGCGCGCCGCCGCATCCTCAAACAGAAGCTGCCCGATCTGGGCCTGCGGTTCGAACTGGACCGCGATGTCGAAGTGATCGACCCGGAAACCGATCATGAGATCATGGCCGAACTGGTCGATGGCTATCGCACCATCGCATCGCGCCGGGGCGTCCCGGCGGCAGAGATATTGCGCCACACCTATCGCCGTCCGACCGTGACCGCTGCCATGCTGTTGCGGCTGGGCAAGGTCGACGCCGCGCTGGTCGGCGGCAATTCGGAATATTGGGGCCAGGTCGAACATGTCCTGCGCATCATTGACCGGGTGCCGGGCCAAAGCCGCGTCTATGCGCTGTCTGGCCTGATCCTCGACGCGGGTGCGCTGTTCATTACCGACACGCATATGGTGCCCGATCCCACACCCGAACAGGTGGCGGAAATGACCTTGCTAGCCGCGACGGAGCTTCAGCATTTTGGCCTCACGCCGCGCGTTGCGCTGCTTTCCCACTCCAATTTCGGCGCATCGCACAGCGACAGCGCGCGCAAGATGCGATCCGCGTTGAAGCTGGTGCGTCAGGCGGCGCCCGACCTGATGGTCGATGGCGAAATGCATGCCGACGCCGCGCTCAGCCAGGCCCTGCGTGAAAAGCTGATCCCCGATTCCCGGTTCGATGGACCGGCGAACCTGCTGGTGATGCCCACGCTGGACGCCGCCAACATCACGCTGACGGCGCTTTCCGCCTCGTCCAGTTCGCCCACCGTAGGCCCGATGCTGATGGGCCTGTCGCAACCGATCCACGTACTGACCCCCGGCGTCACCTCGCGCGGTATCCTGAACCTGACCGCGATCGCGGCGGCGGAAGTGGCGCGGGAAGGCTGAGTTTAACCTTTTGCCCTTATGCTGACGCCAACGGATTGGCATAAGGACGAATATGGCGGGTTTTCTCAAGGCATTGGCGAAGAACGCCGGTCCCAAGCTGGCGATCGGCGCGGGGCTGGCGGGCGTCGGCCTGCTGGTGACGGGCTGGATCGACCGGCCTGCCGCCGAAGAAGCCGCACCTGCTCCCATCGCCACGCCAGCCCCTCCTGCTCTATCGTCGGCACCGGCAAAGCCCGTCGAACGGCGCAGCGACCAACCGATGGCGATCGACCCACGCGCCCTGACCGTGAAGCGCGTGCTCAAGATCGACGGGCCGTTCCGCCATGGTGACTATGCCTGGGACGAAAATGGCGCGCCCACGACCGGCCCGGTCATCATCACCGTCGACTTGCGCGCGCAGACGCTGTCGGTGTTCCGCGCGGGCTATGAGATCGGCGCGGCGGTCATCCTCTATGGCGCGACCGACAAGCCCAGCCCGTTGGGCGCCTTCCCGATTACGCAGAAGGACGCCGATCATGTCTCCAACCTTTATGATGCGCCCATGCCCTACGCGCAGCGGTTGACCAGCGATGGCGTCTTCATCCATGGCAGCGACGTGCAATGGGGCAAAGGCACCCATGGCTGCATCGGCGTGCCTACGGCCTTCGCTCAAAAGCTGTTCGGGGTGACGAAACTGGGCGATGTCGTGGTCATTACCGACGGCAAGCGGCTGGACATCAGCAAGGCGCAGGTCGGCGGATAGCCACCAGCGGCATTGCGCGCGATAACAGCGCACTTGCAATAAACGCAGACAAGCTGGGGTTGACCACCGTTGTCATAAAGCCCATTTGCCGAGCTTCCGCATATTTTGCATTGCAGCATGGAGCTTGCCATGGGCGCCCGCCCCCATCATGCGCACCCGGCGCTCGTCCTGTTCGCGCTGGCGGTAGGCGCCTTCGCCATCGGCACCACCGAATTTGCGGCGATGAGCCTGCTGCCCTTCTTCGCCGACGATCTGGGCGTGGATGCCCCGACCGCCGGTCACGCGATCAGCGCCTATGCGCTGGGCGTGGTGGCGGGCGCTCCGGTCATTGCCGCCTTTGGTGCACGCCTGCCCCGCCGTACCCTGTTGATTGGCCTGATGGCGATGTTCGCCGTCGGCAACGGCCTGTCCGCCCTGTCTCCCACCTATGGCTGGATGCTGGCCTTCCGCTTCGTCAGTGGCATTCCCCATGGCGCATATTTCGGCGTCGCTGCGCTGGTCGCCGCCCGTCTGGTGCCGATCGAGAAACGAACGCTGGCCATCGCACAGGTCATGTCCGGCCTGACCATCGCGACCGTCATCGGCGTGCCCGTCGCGAACTGGATGGGACAGGTTCTGGGCTGGCGATCGGGCTTTTTCGTGGTGTCGGCGCTGGCCGTCACGACCATCACGCTGGTCGCGCTTTATGCCCCACGCGATGCGGGCGATCTCCAGGCCAGCCCGATGCGCGAACTGACCGCGCTTGCCAAGCCGCAGGTATGGCTGACGCTGTTGACCGGCGCGATCGGCTTTGGCGGGCTGTTCGCCGTCTATACCTATGTCGCGTCCACCATGATCGAAGTGACCCATGTGTCGAAGGCTTTGGTGCCGGTGGTGCTGGCCATTTTCGGCATCGGCATGACGCTGGGCAGCCTGGCCGCCGCATGGCTGGCGGACCGGGCGCTCAACCGCACGGTGATTGGCGTGCTGTTGTGGAGCGCCGCGGCGCTGGCGCTGTTTCCATTCATGGCCGGGAATATCTGGACGCTCTCGCTCAGCATCTTCCTGATCGGCGCCGGTGGCGGGCTGGGAACGCCGTTGCAAGCGCGCCTGATGGACGTGTCGGGCGATGCGCAGACGTTGGCCGCCGCCCTGCATCACAGCGCGTTCAACGTCGCCAACGCGATCGGCCCATGGCTGGGCGGGCTGGCGATCACGGCGGGCTATGGGCTGACGTCGACCGGATGGATCGGCGCCGCACTGGCGCTGGGTGGACTGGCGGTATTCCTCGCCTCGATCGCGCTGCAACGCCGGACCACGCGCCTGATTCCCGTTCCCTGCGAATAAGCGTCTTTCCGCCGTTCCCAGCCATGGCTAAGGCTGGGACATGACCGATACCGGACGAGACAAGGCCCTGATCGACGCCGCCATCGCCGCATTGCGGCGTGGCGATGCAGCCGACGCGCGTGCAACGCTGGGCATGATGGCCGATCCTCCGCCGATGCTGATGGCGCAGGTCTGTAGCCGGCTGGGCGACTGGGATGGGGAGGCGGCGGCGCTGCGCCGCATCCTGGACGACGCCCCGCGCGATCTGCCCGCGCTGCTCGCCATGGGCCAAAATGCACTGCGGCGCGGGGACGAACGGGCCGCATCCAGCTGGCATCGCACGGCGCTGGCGCAGGCCGCCGCGACCGGCGCGCCACCGCAACTCCAACCCCTGCTGCAACAGGCGCAGGCCAGCGTCGCACAGGCGGGCAAGCGCTTCGAAGATCATCTGAGCGCCACGATCGAAGGACTGCCGCGCCTGCCGCGCATCACCCATGCCACCGACCTGCTGTTGGGCAAGAGCCAACTCTACCTTCAGCAGCCCAGCATGTTCTACTTCCCCGGCCTGCCGCAGCGCGCCTTTTACGAGCGATCGGAATTCGACTGGATCGCCCAGATGGAAGCGATGACCGGAGACATTGTCGCAGAACTGGAAGCGGTTCTGGCGGGCGGCACGGACTTCGCCCCCTATGTCCAGGCGTCGCCCGACCGCCCTGCCCCCAACAATCCGTTGCGGGACGATCCAAGCTGGGGCGCGTATTATTTCTGGCAAGGCGGCGTGCCAGTGGCGGACAATGCCGCCCGATGCCCTGCCGTGATGGCGGCACTTTCCCATGCCCCCATGCCGATCATCACCGGCCGGTCCCCCATGGCCCTATGGTCCCTGCTCAAACCGGGTACGCATATCCAGCCGCATCATGGCATGCTCAACACGAGGCTGATCTGCCACCTGCCGCTGCTCGCGCCCGACGGGTGCGCCCTGCGCGTCGGGGCGCAGACGCGCGCGTGGCGACCGGGGGAAATGCTGATTTTCGACGACAGCTTCGAACATGAGGCCTGGAATCGCGGCGACGCCACGCGCGTCATCCTGCTGTTCGAGATATGGCGACCGGAAATCGACCCGGACGAACGCGAAGCGCTGGCCCGGCTATTTCAGGCGATTGACCTGTTCGGCCCGACACAGATCGACACCGGCGGCTGAACCGGGCTTTGCAGCGGCGCGCGCGGAAGCTATCAGCGCAACCAGGGGAGGATGACCGGAGGCATAACGCCAGATGGACATTCGATGCACACTCCGCTGCCTGCTCCCGTTCCCAGCCCGCACAATCTGGCCGAGGATGGCTATGCCGTCATCATCGGCTGCGCCTTCATCGCCATGGGGCTGATGCTGTTGAAACAGGCCAACCTGGTCACGGGCGGCATGGCGGGCATCGCGCTGCTCTTATCCTATGTCGTCCATTATCCACCCGCGACGCTGTTCCTGCTCATCAACATTCCCTTCTTCCTGTTTGCTGGAAAAGCGATGGGGCTGGCGTTCGGCGTCAAGACGCTTTTCGCCAATCTGGCGATCATGGCGATGGGCCTCATGATGCCATGGCTCATCGAACTGGCGCGGATCAGCCCCTTGTTCGCCGCGTTGTTCGGCGGGTCGATCATCGGCTTTGGCATATTGGCCATCGCCCGCCATGGTGCGGGCGTGGGCGGTTTGGGCGTCGTGGCTTTGATCCTGCAAAAACAGCGTGGCTGGAATGCGGGGCGCACGCAGATGGCCGGTGACGCGCTGATCCTGCTGTCGTCATTGCCGGTGCTGAGTTTGGAACGCTTTGGCCTGTCTATCCTGTCGGCGGCGGCGATCAACGCCGTGCTGATCGTCAATCATCGGCCCGGCCGCTATGTCGGCTATTGAGCCTTGCACAAAGCCTCGCCCGCGCTGTTGCGGGCGCGCAGGGCGGAGGGCGCATCTCCGGCGATCCGCGGGAAGCTGACCCCTTCCAACGTGCCGCGTCCGTCGCACAGGTCGGAACAGGCCAAGTCGACGACACCGGGCAAGGCAATCTGATCGCCATCATATTGGGCAACGACGATACAGCGATCGCCGCCCGAAAAGCGCAGGATCAGCTTGTCGCCCGTACGCCGCGCGCTGCCCCGTCCGCGGCAACTGAGATCCTCGCCGAAATTCGCCTCCAGCCCGAACCGAAAAGCGCCATCCTTGCCGGGAATCACGCACAAGGCGTCGCGGCCCGCTTCATGGCTGCGCTGGAACAGGCCAACGGGCGAAATCCGCGTCGCGTCGGCGATGACCCCGCTTTCAATCGCCGCACGCTCCAGCCCGGACGGCGAAGGCGCCCCGCTCGCCACCGGCTGATCCGCTGCTGGCGTCCGCTGGCAGGCCGCCAGAATCATCAGGAGCGCGAGGCTAATCCGCCGCATCGATACCCGGATCTACCGATGTCAGCCCGTCAGTGCCTACATGGCGAAAGAAACAGGAGCGCGCGCCCGTGTGACAGGTTGGACCCGCCGGCACCGCCTTCACCCAGACAGCGTCCTGGTCGCAATCGATGCGGATATCGCGCACGGCCAGCATATGACCGGACGTCTCGCCCTTCTTCCACAGCGCCTGACGGCTGCGCGACCAGAAATGGGCAAGGCCGGTGTCGATGGTCAGTTGCAACGCCTGCGCATTCATATGCGCGACCATCAGCACGTCTCCACCGACTGCATCGGTAATCACGGCCGTAATCAGGCCATGGTCGTCATATTTCGGGTTAAGGGTCAGCCCCGTGTCGCGCGCATCATTCATGACGCGGGCTATAGAGCGCAATCGCGATGCTGCGAAGCCCCTTCCCGCACATCCGGCAATTGTGCGCGGACGGGGAAACAGGGAAAATGGGGCGATCGACGGGATCCGAACCCGCGACCTCCGGTACCACAAACCGGCGCTCTAACCAACTGAGCTACGATCGCCACAGGGCCTGTTGGCCCGAGAGAGATGGCCACATATGCGGCTCCTAACCGGGCGTCAAGCGGACAATTGCAGGTGCCGCGTCTTTCCCGCGCCTACAGCCCTGCCGCCTTCATCTGCGCGCGCAAATTGACCAGAATCTGCTCTGGCACGGTGGCGCGATCGGCGGCGGGCTTCCCCTTGCGCAGGCGGGCGCGATCCTTTTCGGGCGGATCGACGATGCGCACGCGCACGGCAATATGGCCCTGCGCGCGGACCCCCAGTGACTCCGCCGCGCCGCGCGACAGGTCGATCACCCGGCCACGCCCGGCAAAAGGGCCACGATCATTGATGCGGACGAGAATGGTGCGGCCGCTGTCGAGCGCCGTCACCTCGACATAGCTGGGCAATGGCAGGC
The DNA here is from genome assembly GCA_016000085.1 of Sphingomonadaceae bacterium. Lineage (GTDB taxonomy): Bacteria > Pseudomonadota > Alphaproteobacteria > Sphingomonadales > Sphingomonadaceae > Sphingobium. The sequence goes on along the minus strand of JAECRT010000029.1, from coordinate 17,411 downwards.
TGGTATGTGCGGCGGTTACCCAGCCGGGCCGGAACTGTTCGCCATTGGCCGTGCGATTGCCCGATTCCGATCCATACCAACTGGCATAGCCTAATATGTCATAGGTCGGGTCGGCGGCCGGAACATAGGTGGCGCCGCGCACCGTATAGGGTGGCCCGATCCTGACCGGAGCGTCGCTGACGGGGCGATAATTCCCACCGGCACAGGCGGAAAGGGCCAGGGCGGGGATCATCCATCCCGCTCGGGCGATAGCGATGAAGCGGCCGATCATCCGGCTCTCCTATCGCCCCTGCTCCCATGCGTCGAGAGCAGGGAGCAGGGGCAAAAAGAAAGGGGCTGACATCCCAACGATGTCGGCCCCTGCCTTGGCATACATGCGCCGATGGGGTTGTCCCCTCTAGCAGCGCCACTCTCCTGAAATTATTACCCACGACGCTGGAGATAGTCAGACATGGACGCTTGCCACCGGGCAGGCGTCCGAACCGTCAGTTGACCGAATCCTTCAGGCCCTTGCCGGCCTTGAACTTGGGCTGGGCCGATGCCTTGATGGTCATCGTCTCGCCGGTGCGCGGGTTGCGGCCGGTCGATGCCTTACGCTGCGAAACGGAGAAAGTACCAAAACCAACCAGGCGGACTTCGTCGCCCTTCTTCAGGGCACTGGTGATAGCGTCGAACACGCCTTCCACGGCCTTGGTGGTGTCATTTTTGGTCAGGCCGCTGCTTTCGGCAACCGCGCTGATAAGATCCTGTTTGTTCATGCCTTGGGAACCCCCTTTTTTGAAGTTTGGTTGCTTAGGAATCGCGGCGTAGGCGGGGCAATAAGGCGTAGCTTTCGGGCGCTGTCAAAGGGAAAGCGACAAAGACGCCGGCCGTGGTGAATTATTGCGTTGCAACATCCAACATGGCAGATAACCCACCGGTTTTCGCCGCTTTCCCGATACTATCAGTGACGCAGGGTCGCGTCCCCGTCCCGCCCAGGCACATTGCTGGGCTGGGCCGCAAGGTCGTCCTCTTCGGTCCAGGCGATCGCTTCTGGTAGCGAAACCAGTGCACGGGCCAACACCTCGTCGACATGCGACACCGGCACGATTTCCAGCCCCTCACGAATGTTGGCAGGAATTTCCGCTAGGTCTTTCTCGTTTTCTTGCGGGATCAGCACCGTTTTGATGCCGCCGCGCAGCGCCGCCAGCAGCTTCTCCTTGAGGCCCCCGATCGGCAGCACGCGCCCACGCAAAGTGACCTCGCCCGTCATCGCAATATCCTTGTGGACAGGGATGCCGGTCAGCGTCGACACGATGGTCGTGACCATCCCGATACCCGCCGAAGGACCATCCTTGGGCACCGCCCCTTCGGGCAGATGGATATGGATATCCTTGCGGTTGAAGATGCTCGGCTTGATCCCGTAACCGGGCGAGCGCGCCTTCACATAGGAAAATGCCGCCTGGATCGATTCGGTCATGACGTCGCCCAGCTTGCCGGTCGTCTTGATCGCGCCCTTGCCGGGCACGGTCACTGCCTCGATCGTCAGCAACTCGCCGCCAACCTCGGTCCAGGCCAGACCCGTAACCGCGCCGATCTGATGCTCATCCTCGCCCACGCCGTGGCGGAATTTACGCACGCCGGCATAATCGGCCAGATTGTCGGGCGTAATGACGATCTTCTCGTAAGCGCCTTCCAGAATCTTGCGCAGCGCCTTGCGAGCGAGGCGCGCGATTTCACGCTCCAGCGTGCGGACGCCCGCTTCGCGCGTGTAGTAGCGGATGAGGTCGCGCACGGCCTCTTCGGTCACCACAAACTCGCCCTCTTTCAGGCCATGCGCGTCGATCTGCTTGGCGACCAGATGGCGCTGCGCGATCTCGACCTTCTCGTCCTCGGTATAACCCTCCAGCCGGATGATCTCCATGCGATCAAGCAGTGGCTGCGGCAGGTTCAGCGAGTTGGCGGTCGTCACGAACATGATGTCCGACAGGTCGACATCGATCTCCAGATAATGGTCCTGGAACTTGCTGTTCTGTTCCGGGTCCAGCACTTCGAGCAGCGCCGAAGCCGGATCACCCCGGAAATCCTGGCCCAGCTTGTCGATCTCGTCGAGCAGGAACAGCGGGTTCATCGTGCCGGCCTTTTTCAGGTTCGTCACGATCTTGCCCGGCAGCGATCCGATGTAGGTGCGGCGGTGGCCGCGGATCTCGGCCTCGTCGCGCACGCCGCCCAGCGACTGGCGCACGAACTCGCGGCCGGTCGCCTTGGCGATGCTGCGCCCCAGCGAGGTCTTGCCGACGCCCGGCGGGCCGACGAGGCACAGAATCGGCCCCTTCAGCTTGTTGGTGCGCGCCTGCACGGCGAGATATTCGATGATCCGGTCCTTGACCTTTTCCAGCGCGAAATGATCCTCGTCGAGGATGTCCTGCGCCTTTTTGAGGTCGGTCTTGACCTTGCCCTTCTTGCCCCAGGGCAGTCCCAGCAGCACGTCGAGATAGTTGCGCACGACCGTCGCTTCGGCCGACATCGGCTGCATGCCCTTGAGCTTCTTCAACTCGGCAGTCGCCTTGGCGCGCGCTTCCTTGCTCAGCTTGGTCTTGGCGATCTTCTCGGTCAGTTCGGCAAGCTCGTCGCCTTCCTCACCCTCGCCATTGCCCAGTTCGCGCTGAATCGCTTTCAACTGCTCGTTGAGATAATATTCGCGCTGGGTCTTTTCCATCTGGCGCTTCACGCGGCCACGGATCTTCTTTTCGACCTGGAGCACGCCCAGTTCGCCTTCCATGAAGGCGAACACCATTTCGAGGCGCTTGACGGGATCGGCCTCGACCAACAGCGATTGCTTGTCGGAAACCTTGACGTTGATGTTCGCCGACACCGCATCGGCCAGCCGCCCGGCATCCTCGATCTCACGCAACTGCACCGGCGTTTCGGCGGGCAGCTTCTTGTTGAGCTTCGCATAATTTTCGAACTGTTCGGCAACCGAGCGCATCAGCGCGGAAGCTTCTGGCCCTTCGGCCTCGATCTCCGGGACCGGCTCGACATCGCCGACCAGATAGTCACCGACCGATTCCATGCTCTGCAACTGGGCGCGATGCTTGCCCTCCACCAGCACGCGGACGGTGCCGTCGGGCAGCTTGAGCAATTGCAGCACGATCGCCACGACACCCGTGTCGTAAAGCGAGTCGCGGCCAGGATCATCCTCCGCCGGATCAAGCTGGGAAACGAGGAAGATTTCCTTGGAATTTTCCATCGCCGCTTCCAGCGCGGAAACGCTCTTGTCGCGACCAACGAAGAGAGGGACGATCATCTGCGGAAAGACGACGATGTCGCGCAGAGGCAGAAGGGGATATTGCACTGTCATTCACACTCCGGGGCCAAGTGGAACGGCCCTGTCCTACGGTTCATCCTCTTTATGGGGATGCCCGCCGCATCAATCAATCGGCGTCATAGAGCCGCAATGATGAACCAAGCGTGATCGGGCCTGCCGTCCGGCTATCGGCGCTGGCCCGACCATGGGTCAGAAGGGCAGCTTGAAGCCGGGGGGCAGCGACAGGCCAGCGGTCATCTTGCTCATTTCCGCGCCGCTCACTTCGTCGGCCTTCTTGCGCGCATCATTGAACGCGGCCGTTACCAGGTCTTCCAATATCTGCTTTTCCGATGGCGCAAGCAGCGTCTCGTCGATCGACACGCCCAGGATGCGCCCCTTGGCCGACGCGCGCACCTTAACCAGCCCGCCGCCTGCAGCGCCTTCGACCTCAAGCTTGTCGAGATTTTCCTGCGCCCGCTGTAATTCTTCCTGCACACGGCTCGCCATGCCCAGGATTTCGTTCAAATCCTTCATTGCCCTATACTCCATTGTTCCGGCCGGTCGGTTTCCACCAACTCGGCGTCGGGGAAGGCCGCCATCGCCGCCTTGACCACCGGGGTTTCCAATATCGCCGCGCGAACCTGCGCGGCGTCGTGCTGTTCCTGCTCCATCAGCGTCGGCGCAGCCGGGCCTGCGCCCTCGCGCACCTGCCAGGGCACGCCGGTCGCCTCGCGCAGCGCCTGCCCCAGTTCGCGGTAAAAATCACCCGCTGCCCACGGGCTTGTCAGCCGCAATGTCAGTTCCGGCGGCGCAAAGCTGATGATCGCGCCACAATCATGCAGATGCTCGGCCATCGTCCATTTCTTATGGTCGCGCAGCAGTTCGATCACATCTTCGATTTTTTCGGGTAACCGCGCAGAGGGGGATGTCGGCGCAACGGGCGGCGTCCCACCGATCCCACTCGCGGCCGGCTGGACAGTCGCCCCCTCCCGCAGCATCCGCGCCAATTCACCCGGATCGGGCATGGTCGCCGCGTGCATGACGCGCAGCAGCGCCATTTCGCAGCTTTCGATCGGCAGCACCGCGCTCGCCACCTCGTCATGCCCCTTGAGCATCAACTGCCACAGCCGATGAAGCGGCGCAAAACCCAGTTGCGCGGCCCAGTCGGCCAGTGCCTCACGCTCTTCGGCCGACTGGCCGGGGCTGGCGATGTCGCGCCCAGCCTTCACCAGCGTCACCGCATGAACCAGTTCCAGCAGGCCACGCATCAGCGCCAGCGGCTCGACGCCCAGCGCATATTGATCACGCACACCGCCCAGCAGCGCACCGGTATCGCCTTCCAGCAACAGGCCAAGCAGGCGGCGCACCGATCCGCGGTCGGACAGGCCCAGCATGTCGCGCACCTGCACGGCAGTGACGAGCGGCGCGCCTTCCCCCATTTCGGCATGGGCGATCGCCTGATCGAGGATCGACAGGCCGTCACGCGCCGATCCTTCAGACGCCTGGGCAATCAGCGACAGGGCGTCGGCTTCGGCAGCGACGCTTTCGGCCTCCACCACATGGGCGAAGTGGGCCGCCAGCAATTCGGCCGGAATACGCCGCAGGTCGAACCGCTGGCACCGCGACAGCACCGTCACCGGCACCTTGTTGACCTCGGTCGTCGCAAACAGGAATTTCACATGGGCGGGCGGCTCCTCCAGCGTCTTCAACAGCGCGTTGAAGGCGTTTTTGGAGAGCATATGCACTTCGTCGATAATGTAGATCTTGTAGCGCGCCGACACGGCGGCATAGCGCACCGCCTCGATAATCTCGCGGACATCGTCCACGCCGGTATGGCTGGCGGCGTCCATCTCCACCACATCGATATGACGGCCTTCCGCGATCGCCAGACAGGGTTCGCACACCCCGCACGGATCGATGGTGGGACCACCCTGCCCATCCGGGCCGATGCAGTTGAGCGCCTTGGCAATCAGTCGCGCGGTCGACGTCTTGCCGACCCCGCGCACCCCGGTCATCAGAAAGGCATGGGCCAGCCGACCGCGCTTGATGGCGTTGCCCAGCGTCTGGACCATCGCATCCTGCCCGATCAGTTCGCTAAAGCTGCGCGGTCGATATTTGCGCGCCAGAACGCGGTAGGGCTGCTGGGAATCAGACATAATTTGTGTCCTACCCGTTTGGGCAGCCATTGTCGAAGCGCGATGCGTGGAAGGTGGGAGCCGAAACGACCCGTGACGAAATCACTGTGGCTGCTTCCGTCAGGACCTGACCAGGTTCGCAACGGTCACGCCCGCCCGACTCCCGGCGCGGCATATGGCGAAGAAGGAACAGGATGGCAAGCGCGGATCATTTGCGGATCATTCCAGGCCGCTTTTCTGCGCCTTGCCGACGAAATCCAGCGCCGCGCGCGCGGTTTCCGCGATGGCCGCTTCGGCGGCGTCGGCATCCACGGTCGGGCGATCGAGATAGATGGCCAGAATATATTCGTCGCCCGACGGCGCCTTGACCAGCGCCACATCATTATAGGCTGTGCCGCAACTGCCGGTCTTGCTGCCCGACGTCCAGCCTTCGGGCAGGCCCGCCTTGATCCGCTGGGCCCCGGTGGTGCTGGCATTGAGCCAGACGCGCAGCTGGTTGGCACCCGCTGGCTTCAGGTCGCGGAAGATCAGCCGCCCCATCAGGCCCGCCATAGCTGCCGGGCTGGTCGTGTCGCGCGGATCGCCCTGCGCATTTTCGTTCAGCGCCGGTTCGTTCCGGTCGAGTCGCGTAACGTCGTCACCATGCGCGCGCATGAACGCGGTGAAGCCCGCTGGCCCGCCCAGCATCGGCAGCAGCAGGTTGGCGGCGCTGTTGTCGCTCACCTCCACCGCCGCCTGCGCCAGTTCGGCCATGCTCATCCGGCCGCGCTTCTTGTTCTTCTTCACGACCGGCGCATATTCGAGGATATCCTCCTTGCCGAAGGGGATTTCGCCGCCAAGGCCGAATTTGCCACCCTCCGCCCCGATCAGCATCGCGGCCGCCAGCGGCGCCTTGAAGGTCGAACACAGGGCGAAACGCTCGTCACGATTGAACCCCAGCAGCAATGCGCCCTTGTTGTCGACCAGCGCAACGCCCAGCCGTCCGCCGGTTTCCTGTTCGATTTCCTTGGGATTGCGCACCGACGCCAGCGCCGATTGCGGCACCAGATAGCGAGGCGCGGGAGGCAGTAGCGAATCGAGTCGGCCGGTCGGCGCCGGATCGGCGGGCGCCTTTTTCTTCTGCTTGTCGGCGGCCAGAGACGGCGTAGCGAGCAGCATCAGCGCGGCGCAAAGGGGGAATATCTTCATCGCGACTACATACCCTGCATATTATAAACTTCCGCGGGAATATGGACGCTCAGCCTTTCCAGCTTGCCGTCCAGCACGATCTGACATGCCAGACGGCTGGTGCGCGTCGCGGCGGCGGCCAGGTCGAGCATATCCTCTTCATCCTCGCTGGCGCGCTTGAGATTCGGGAAATCGGCAGCGTCGATAATGACATGACAGGTCGAACAGGCCATCTGTCCCTCGCAAGTGCCCTCCAGCGGCTGGCCAGCCGCCTGCGCAACCTCCAGCAGGACCGATCCGGCAGGGGCCTCGACATCCTGCCGCCGCTCCCCGTCAGCGCTGATGAATGTGACCCTGGTCATGTAACGCGACGCTCCCTTGTCACGGCGCCCTTTGTAAGGCTGCCGCCCTGTTCAATGCCTGTGCAGCGCTCTCCAGTTCCGCCGGTGTCGTGTACCGGCCAAAGCCGATCCGCACCGATCCGCGCGCCTCGGCATCTAAAAGGCCCAGCGCGCGCAGTACATGGCTAGGCCTGCCGGACCCGCTTGCGCAAGCGCTGCCGAGCGAAAAAGCAACATTGCGGCAATCGGACAACAATCTTGCACCGTCGATTCCCGCGCGGCGCAGATTGAGATTGCCGGGATAACGCTGGTCGGCACTGCCGTTCAACGTCCAGTCCGACAGCAGGTCGCGGGCCATCGCCGCCAAGTGCGCCACATGCGCGGCATCCGTCTCCGCACGCTCCTGCATCAGCCGCGCCGCCACGCCGAACCCGGCACATAATGCGGGCGACAGCGTGCCGGATCGCAATCCGCCCTCCTGCCCGCCACCGTGGATCAGCGGGGTAATGCTGACGCCATCCCTCAGCCACAGCGCCCCGATGCCTTTTGGTCCATGGATCTTGTGCGCGCTGATCGCCACCATGTCGCAGCTTTGCGGGATCGGCACGCGACCATAGCCCTGCACGGCATCACACAGAAACAATGCCCCGGCGCCATGCGCCATCTGCGCCAGCGCTTCGATCGGCTGGATCACGCCAATCTCATTATTGACCAGCATCGCCACGACCAGCGCCACGCCCGGCCGGATCGCCTGCGCCGCCGTGTCCAGATCGACCAGCCCGTCCGCGCCAACTGGCAAGACGGTGACGCCCCGCCCCGCCCGACGCAGCACCTCCACCGTATCCAGCACTGCGGCATGTTCGGTGGCGATCGTCACGATATCGCCCGACGGCGCGCCCTGAATGGCGATGTTGAGCGCCTCGGTCGCGCCGGATGTAAAGAACAGACGCCCGCTCGCCGGGATCAGCCCCGCAATCGTGTCGCGCGCGACTTCCACCTGCGCCGCCATGGCCCGACCGGGTCGATGGGCGCTGTGCGGATTGGCGAACTGGTCCCGCAATAACGGCACCATCGCCTCGAACGCTTCGGGTGCGAGCGGAGTCGTCGCCTGATAATCGAGATAGATCATCGCCACGCTCGCGCCGCCATCGCCGTCCATGCGGCCAGAAACCGGTCCACATCCGCCTCGCCCGTTTGCGGACCGAAGCTGACACGCACCACCTCGCCAGCCGACGCCTCATCCCAGCCCATGGCATGCAGCACATGGCTGGTCTTGAGCGAACCCGAGGAACAGGCGCTTCCCGCCGAAACGGATATGCCCGCCAGATCGAACTGAATGAGCTGCGCGCGCGCCGACAGGCCCGGCATGCGATAGCTGGCAATCGCGGCGATACGCGGCGCATTACGGGCCACGATCGCGCCACCGGCGGCCTCGATCCCCGCGTCGAGCCGGGCGCGCAAAACAGCGCCCTGCGCCAGCCAGTCGGTTCGTGCCTCCAGTGCGGCAGCCATGGCGAGGATGGCGGGCACATTCTCGGTTCCCGCGCGATAGCCCTGCTCCTGCCCGCCGCTCGCGTGCAGCAGCGCCAGATCGCGGATCAGCAACGCCCCGATACCGGGCGGCCCGCCAAATTTATGCGCGCTGATGGCGATCATGTCCGCGTCCGGCAAATCCAGCTTGCCCGCGCTCTGGGCGCAGTCGGCGAACAGGATCACGCCATCGCGCGCGATGCTATCGATCGGCTGGATCACGCCCGTCTCATTATTCACATGCTGGATGGCCAGGACACCCTGTGCGCCGGTCCCGGCCTGGACCAGCCCGTCGCCATCCACCGCCAGCCGCATCGCATCCGGCGTCACGCGCAGCACCGCGTCATGCTCGACCGGCGACGTCCTGATCCGCCCTGCCTTGGCCCGCAACAGCCCGATGGCGATCGCCTCGCTGGCGCCGGACGTGAAAATGACATGCCCCGTCCACCCCAGCGCCGCACCAATGCGCGCGCGCGCATCCTCCAGCGCGGCGCGAGCAGCGCGGCCATCGGCATGCGCACTGGACGGGTTGGCCCAGCCCTCCAAGGCGGCCGCCATGGCAGCGCGCGCCTGCGGCAGCATCGGTGTCGTTGCGGCATGGTCCAGATAGAGACGATCGGCGCCCAAGGGGGATGTTACTCATTGATTGCGGAAATGGCGGCGACTTCTATATAGGCGGTCTGCCACGCAGCGCCAGCATTTGCCCTGGTGTCCGCGCGAACCGCATCCAACCGCCGCCATATAGCGGCCCAGAACCATAACAGGTGCCATGCCAGACGTCATTTTCCCCGGACCCGAAGGTCGCCTCGAAGGTCGCTTCAGCCCCCCGCCTCGCCCCCGCGCGCCGGTCGCCATGATTCTGCATCCGCACCCGCAGGCCGGCGGCACGATGAACGAGCGCATCACCCAGGCGCTCTACAAGACCTTCGTGAAGCGTGGCTTTGCCGTGTTGCGCTTCAACTTCCGCGGTGTCGGCCGCAGCCAGGGTACGTTCGACAACGGCATCGGTGAATTGTCCGACGCGGCCGCCGCGCTCGACTGGGTACAGAGCTTCCATCCCGAAGCGCAGACCACCTGGATCGCCGGCATGTCGTTCGGCGCGTGGATCGGCATGCAGTTGCTGATGCGCCGCCCCGAAATCCGCGGCTTCATCTCGGTCGCGCCGCCAGCCAACATGTACGACTTCTCCTTCCTGGCCCCCTGCCCCTCGTCGGGCATCATCGTGCAGGGCACGTCGGACGAAGTCGTGACCGCCAGCGCTGTGCAGAAGCTTGTCGACAAGCTCCGCACGCAAAAGGGCATCACCATCCATCATGACGAAATTCGCGGCGCGAACCATTTCTTCGAACATGAGCTCGACCAGCTGATGAAGTCGGTCGACAACTATCTCGACATGCGCCTGTCGCCGGATTCGCCGATCCGATAAGGGTTGTGCCATGCCAGATCGAAGAGGGGCTGCCGCAAGGCGGCCCTTTTTTGTTGCCGAATATGACTGGACCGGTCGGCTATCGATGCGCGCAAGGGCAGGCTGGTCCAACCGGCCACCCCATCCTGCGAACCGCTGCCTAAATGCCGATCCGCCCGCTGCCAGTCATCGTATCGAATCGGCGACGGGTGGCGCGTCCGGCACCGGTATCGCCATAATCGCCACATTGCCGAACATCACCAGGCCCGCGACGATCATCAACGCCCCACGCTTGCGATCGCGCTTCTTCACCAGGGCATAGACGCCGCCGCCGGTGAGTAGCACGCCCGCCAGCATCAATATGGATAAAATCGTACCTGCCATGATGCAGGCCATAGGGACCAAGCTGGACTGTGGCAATTGGGCGGCCATGCCCGTAAGACGCGCGGGAAACGAATCACCGCCCACATGCTTAAGGGGCCGCGCCCATGAAAATCGCCATCGCTTCCGATCACGCCGCCGTCGAGTTGAAGGCCGAACTTGCGCAATGGCTGCGCGACGAAGGACATGATGTCGACGATCTCGGCCCGCCAAACACCGATCGCGTCGATTATCCCGATTTTGGTTACAAGTTGGCGACAGCGGTCGCATCCGGCCCGGCCGAACGGGGCATTGCCCTGTGCGGTTCCGGTATCGGCATCTCGATCGCGGTCAATCGCAACCCGGCCTGCCGCTGCGCGCTGGTCAGCGAACCGCTGTCGGCCGCCCTGTCGCGCGAACATAATGACGCCAATGTTCTGGCCATGGGTGCCCGCCTGACCGGCATCGACATGGCCAAAGCCTGCGTCACCGCTTTTCTCACCACCGAATTCGGCGGTGGCCGCCATGCCGGTCGCGTCGAAAAACTGTCCCAGCCCGCGCTGTAAAGGAGACTATTTCCATGAGCACAGCAACACTCGACCTGTCCGCCATCCGTTCGGAAGGCTATTTCACGCGCTCGCTCGCCGATGCCGATCCGGCGATCTTCGCTGGCGTGCAGCAGGAACTGAAGCGCGAACAGAACCAGATCGAACTGATCGCGTCGGAAAATATCGTCTCGCAGGCGGTGCTGGAGGCCCAGGGTTCGGTCTTCACGAACAAATATGCCGAAGGCTATCCGGGCAAGCGCTATTATCAGGGCTGCGCGCCTTCGGACGTCGTCGAACAACTCGCGATCGACCGCGCGAAGGAACTGTTCGGCTGCAACTTCGTCAATGTGCAGCCCCATTCGGGCGCGCAGGCCAATGGCGGCGTCATGCTCGCGCTGGTCAAGCCGGGCGAAACGATCATGGGCCTGTCGCTCGACGCCGGTGGTCACCTGACCCATGGGTCAAAGCCCAGCATGTCGGGCAAATGGTTCAACGCCGTGCAATATGGCGTACGCGAAGACACGCACCTGATCGACTATGACGAAGTCGAAAAGATGGCCATCGAGTGCAATCCCAAGCTCATCATCGCGGGCGGCAGCGCCTATCCGCGTCAGATCGATTTCGCCCGCTTCCGCGCCATCGCGGACAAGGTCGGCGCGTTGTTCATGGTCGACATGGCCCATTTCGCCGGCCTCGTCGCCGGTGGCGCGCACCCCAGCCCGTTCGGCCATGCCCATGTCGTGACCACCACCACGCACAAGACGCTACGCGGCCCGCGCGGCGGCATGATCATGACCGATGACGAGGCGATCTCGAAGAAGATCAACTCCGCCATCTTCCCTGGTCTTCAGGGCGGCCCGCTGATGCACGTCATCGCCGCGAAGGCCGTCGCGTTCGGCGAAGCGCTGCGCCCCGAATTCAAGACCTACGCTCAGGCCATCGTCACCAACGCACAGGCGCTGGCGAGCAAGCTGGAGAAGCGCGGCCTCGCCGTCATTTCCGGCGGCACCGACACGCATCTCGCGCTGATCGACCTGCGCCCCTACGGCATTTCGGGCAAGGATGCGGACGAAGCGCTCGAACGCAGCTTCATCACCTGCAACAAGAATGGCGTGCCGGGCGATCCGTTGCCCCCGACCAAGACCAGCGGCATCCGCGTGGGTTCGCCCGCAGGCACGACCCGCGGCTTCGGCGTGGCCGAGTTCGAGGATATTGGCGACATGATCGCTGACGTTCTGGCCGCGCTGCGCGACAATGGCGAACATGGCGACCCTGCCGTGGAAGCCAGTGTCCGTGAACGCGTCGGCGCGCTGTGCGCCCGCTTCCCGATCTACCAGGGGTAAGCAGGCTTGCGTTGCCCCTTTTGCAGTCATGAAGACAGTCAGGTGAAGGACAGCCGGCCGACGGAGGATGGCAATGCCATTCGCCGTCGCCGCCAGTGCGAAGCCTGCGGCGCGCGCTTCACCACCTTTGAACGCATCCAGTTGCGTGACATATGGGTGGTGAAGAGCGAGGGGCGCAAAGAAGCGTTCGAGCGCGACAAGCTGGCCCGGTCGATCGGCATCGCCTGTCGCAAGCGGCATATCGATCCCAGCCGGATCGAGAAGCTCGTCTCCGGCATCCAGCGTCAACTGGAAACCAGCGGCGATAGCGAAGTCCCCGCCCGCGCCATCGGCGAAATGGTGATGGAGGGGCTCAAACGCCTCGACAGCGTGGCCTACATCCGTTTCGCCAGCGTTTACAAGGACTTCACCGCAGCCAAGGATTTCGAGGATTTCGCCGGGACGGTAAAGGCGGTTGGGCGTGAGTGAGCATATGCCCCCCGTCATCATTCTCGTCCGTCCCCAATTGGGCGAGAATATCGGCAAGGCTGCGCGCGCGATGCTCAATTTCGGGCTGACCGAAATGCGGCTGGTATCCCCGCGCGATGGCTGGCCCAATCCCGATGCAGGCCCATCGGCGGCGGGCGCCGACTTCATCCTCGACAAGGCGCAAGTGTTCGAAACGCTGGCCGACGCCGTGTCCGACTGCGCCCATGTCTATGCTACCACAGTGCGCAAGCGCGGCGTCACCAAACCGGTGGTCACGCCGGAGGAAGCCGCGCGCGAGATCCGGACCGCGCAGGGCCGCTGCGCCTATGTCTTCGGGCCGGAACGATCGGGCCTGGAAACCGAGGATGTCGCGCTCGCCCGCAAGATATTGACCGTACCGATCAACCCGGAATTCGGGTCATTGAACCTGGCTCAGGCTGTCATCCTCTGTGCGTATGAATGGTCGAAACAGGCCGATCTGGCGCAGCCGACCGTCACCGATCTGGGCATCCCCGCCCCGCAGGAGGAACTGGAAGGCATGATCCTTCAGCTTAATACGCTGCTGGAAAAGGTCGGCTATTTCTTCCCGCCCGACCGCGCGCCAGCGACCAAGCTGACGCTGCGCAACCTGCTGACCAAGCCCGGCTGGAATCATCTGGAAATCCGCACCCTGCGCGGCGTCCTGTCGCACCTGAACCGGCCGCGGGAACGCTAAGGCGTCAAGCGGTTAGATACCGTCCACGACCACGGGCCAGCCACCCTGCTCCAGCCCGGCGGACAGCGCCGCAACGCACGCATGCAGCCGGTCCGGGTCGGTCGCCCGCACCACGAAATTCGCGCC
>JAECRT010000029.1:0-3887 GCA_016000085.1 Sphingomonadaceae bacterium | reverse complement strand
CAACGCACGCATGCAGCCGGTCCGGGTCGGTCGCCCGCACCACGAAATTCGCGCCTGTGCGTCCTTCGCGGAAAAAGGGATAGCTGCCTATCTGGCATCCCTCATTGGCGCGTTCAGTCGCGCCGAGCAGGTCAGCGATCTCGCTTTCCGCTACCCAGCAGCCGATCGTGGCGGACAGCATCGGCAGTCCGCCCTCCAGCGTACCCGTCAGGCCGTCGAGCATCCCCGCCGTGATGTGCGGCACGCCAGCCATGATGAAGATATTGCCATGCCGGATGCCCGGTGCGCCGGACATGTGATTTTCGATCAGGTCGGAGCCCTCCGGCACCCGCGCCATGCGCAGCCGCGCATCGGTCAGCCCACCGCGCGTTTTATAATAGCCGTTGAGGATCGCCCGCGCGCCTTCATGGACTTCCACCCCGACGCCCAGCGCCGCCGCGATCGCATCGACCGTGATGTCGTCATGCGTCGGCCCGATGCCGCCGGTGGTAAACAGATAATCGTTGCGCACCCGCAGCGTGTTGACTGCCTCGATGATAGCGTCGCTGTCATCCGCGACCACCCGTACCTCGCGCAGGCGGATGCCCTGCACATTGAGCCACACGGCGATCTGCGAAACATTCTTGTCCTGGGTGCGACCGGACAGGATTTCGTCGCCGATCACGATCAGCGCTGCGGTCCAGATGCGGGATGGGTCGGCCATGGCGCTGGCCATAGCGCGGCCCGCCATGCCTGCCTAGTCACCCACTCGCATTCTGTGGCATCTGCTCCTATAATCAGTCCATGACCGAATATATGACGATGACGGCCGATGCGCCGATTTCCCGTTCCTCCGCGATCAAGCTTTATGACGCGGCCGGTTTTGCTGGCATGCGCAAGGCCGGGCAACTTGCGGCGGAGATACTGGACGCGCTCGTGCCCCATGTCGTGCCGGGCGTCACCACGGGCGAACTGGACGACATCGTCCGTCGCATGACGCTCGATGGCGGTGGCGTTCCCGCGACGCTGGGCTATCGCGGCTATACGCACAGTTGCTGCATCAGCCTCAACAACGTGATCTGCCACGGCATTCCGGGCGATTATCGGCTCAAGGACGGCGACATTCTCAATATCGACGTCACCCCGCTGGTCGATGGCTGGCATGGCGACACCAGCCGCATGTATATTTGCGGCGACGCCCCCATCAAGGCACGCCGCCTGGTGGACGTGACTTACGAATGCCTGATGCTGGGCATCGAACAGGCAAAGCCGGGCAATCATCTGGGCGATATCGGCCATGTGATCCAGCAACATGCCGAAAAGCATCGCTATGGCGTGGTACGCGACTTTTGCGGCCATGGCTTGGGCCAGGTGTTTCACGACAGCCCCGAAGTCGTTCATGTCGGCCGCCCCGGCACAGGACCGGAACTCAAGCCCGGCATGTTCTTCACCATCGAACCGATGATCAACATCGGCAAGCCAGCCGTGAAGATGATGGACGATGGCTGGACCGCCGTCACCCGCGACCGGACCCTGTCCGCGCAGTTCGAACACAGCATCGGCATCACCGAAACGGGTTGCGAGATTTTCACCAAAAGTCCCACGGGACTCGACTCGCCGCCCTATGGCGGCTGACCGTCGGATCACTGCCTAAAAATCAGGCAGCAGGGCAGCAAACTGCCCTGAATCCGGGCAATATGGACAAAGATTGCTGCATCGCCGAAAGCATGTTCTAGCGATTCGCCATTTGGCACGGTAGTTGAAGATCAAGAGGAACGGCGCCAGCCTGATGGGGGGCATGATGATCGTTCGTCGAGGAGAGAGGAATGCGGGCTGTGCTCGTATTCCGTCGTGCGTCATGGGTTGGGATTACAAGTGATGAAAAAGATCGAAGCGATCATCAAGCCGTTCAAACTGGACGAGGTAAAGGAAGCGCTCCACGAAGTGGGCGTGTCCGGCATCACCGTGACCGAAGCCAAGGGCTTTGGTCGCCAGAAGGGCCATACCGAACTCTATCGCGGCGCCGAATATGTCGTCGACTTCCTGCCCAAGGTTAAGCTGGAGGTCGTTGTCGACGATTCGCTGGCCGATCGCGTGGTCGAAGCGATTTGCAGCGCGGCGCAGACGGGCCGGATCGGCGATGGCAAGATCTTCATTTCCGCGGTCGAGAGCGCAGTGCGCATCCGCACCGGCGAGCGGGATAGCGACGCTATCTGATCGCTTTTCAACAAATTCCGGCCGGTTCCGCAGGGGGCCGGCGGGTATGAGCATCCACTTTACCCCTTCGGGGGGGTATTTTGAAAGAAGGGCAACTGCACATGGCCAATACGCCAAAAGACATCCTGAAGATGATCGAGGAAAAGGAGATCGAATGGGTCGATGTCCGTTTCACCGACACCAAGGGAGCGTGGCATCACCTGACCATGTGCGCCAGCGTGATCGGCGAAGATGAGCTGACCGACGGCCTGATGTTCGACGGCTCCTCGATCGAGGGCTGGAAGGAAATCAACGAGTCGGACATGATCCTGAAGCCGGATCTCGACGCGGTCTATATCGATCCGTTCAGCGCGACGCCGATGATGATCCTGGTGTGCGACATCGTCGAACCGGAAGATGGCTCGCTCTATTCGCGCGATCCCCGCTCGACCGCCAAGCGCGCCGAAGCCTTTCTGCAGTCCACCGGCCTTGGCGATACCGTCTATATCGGCCCGGAACCCGAATTTTTCATGTTCGACAGCGTCGAATTCGACAACACCTACAGCAGCAGCTTCTACAAGCTGGATGATGTCGAATTGCCGACCAACACCGGCACGACCTATGAAAACGGCAATATGGGCCACCGCCCGCGCGCCAAGGGCGGCTATTTCCCGGTCGGCCCGGTCGACGTGACCACCGACATCCGCGCTGAAATGGTGACGACCCTGCTCGAAATGGGCCTGCCCATGGACAAGCATCACCATGAAGTCGCCGGTTCGCAGCACGAACTGGGCCTGACCTTCGGCAAGCTGGTGGAAACCTGCGATCGCATCCAGATCTACAAATATGTCGTGAAGATGGTTGCGCAGGCCTATGGCAAGACCGCGACCTTCATGCCCAAGCCGATCAAGGCCGACAATGGTTCGGGGATGCACACGCATATCTCGATCTGGAACAAGGGCAAGAACACCTTCGCGGGCGACGGCTATGCCGGCCTTTCCGAAACCTGCCTCTATTTCATCGGTGGCGTCATCAAGCACGCCAAGGCGATCAACGCCTTCACCAACCCGACCACCAACAGCTACAAGCGTCTGGTGCCGGGCTTCGAAGCGCCCGTGCTGCTCGCTTATTCGGCGCGCAACCGGTCGGCCTCCTGCCGTATTCCTTACGGCGCAGGCACCAAGGCGAAGCGCGTCGAGTTCCGCTTCCCCGATCCGCTCGCCAACAGCTATCTGTCGACGGCAGCGCTGCTGATGGCCGGCATCGACGGTATCGAGAACAAGATCCACCCCGGTCCGTCGATGGACAAGAACCTCTATGATCTTCCCCCGGAAGAACTGAGCCTGGTTCCGACCGTGTGCGGCTCGCTCCGTGAAGCGCTCGACAGCCTGGCCGCCGACCACGACTTCCTGCTCAAGGGCGGCGTGTTCACCAAGGACCAGATCGACGCCTATATGGAACTGAAGTGGCCCGAAGTGTATCGCTGGGAAATGGCGCCTTCGCCGGTCGAATTCGACATGTACTACAGCGGCTAATCCCCGCTTAGCCTGCTACAAAAAAGGCCCGGTCGCTGCAAAGCGACCGGGCCTTTTGTTTTGGATGACGGCCAGTTGCCGTCCCGCGCCGCTGCCTTGTTTCCCCGAACGCAAACCTCTCCCCGCCTTCATAGGCAGTTCCAGCATGCCCCCGTCCCCTGTGCCGTCACCAATCTC
>JAECRT010000028.1 GCA_016000085.1 Sphingomonadaceae bacterium | reverse complement strand
TTGAGCACGTTCATGTCAGACATCTCCTGTCCGCTGCATCCGGCGATAGCGCGGCAATGCCGCCAGTTTGGTTTCGCGCCATTCCTCCAGGTCCGCGCGCGCGCGATCCTTCAGGCGGGTGGCGATTTCCTTTTCGCGATTGGCGGCGATCGTCACGCCTTCCTTCACCTCGACCTTGCGGCGCGCATCATAGAGCGCGCCGTCGAGTTGGCGTCCCGCCTGCTCCAGCCGGGTGGCCAGTTCCTGCATCGCGGCAAAGGACGCGCCGGTGGCCGCCCCTTCGGTTTCGAACAGCTCGTGCCGCACCTTGTTCAGCCGGTCGATATTACGCGCCAGCCCGTCCGCTTCGTCGCGCGCGTGCGCCGCATCGGCGACGGCCATGGCATGTTGCACATGGCGCACGCGCAGCACGCGGTGGCGGCGGGAGACTAGCCCCTTCACGCGCCAAAGCTCGCGATCAACGCATCGGCGCTGGTATCAAGGTCGATGCGGCTTTTCTGGTCCTGCCGGATGAAGTCGAGAATTTCCTGCCGACGCTGCACCGCCTCATCGATCACCGGGTCGTTGCCGGGGCGATAAGCCCCCATCAGGATGAGATCGCGATTTTCTTCATAGGCAGCCCACAACCGGCGATAATTCGCCGCTGCCATGCGATGGTCGTCATCGACCACATCGGCCATGACGCGCGATAGCGACTTTCCGATGTCGATAGCGGGGAAAATCGCCTGTTCGGACAGGTGCCGCGACAGCACGAAATGGCCGTCCACGATGGCGCGGGCCGCGTCGACAATCGGATCATCGGTGTCGTCGCCATCGGCCAGCACGGTATAGAGCGCGGTGATCGAGCCGCCGGTGCGCGCGTCGACGCCCGCCCGTTCGACCAGACGCGGGATCAGCGCCAGCGCCGAGGGCGGATAGCCCTTCATCGCGGGCGGTTCGCCCAGCGCCAGACCGATTTCACGCTGCGCATGGGCGCAACGGGTCAGGCTGTCGATCAGCAGCAGCACCTTCTTGCCACGGGCGCGGAAATATTCGGCGATCGCCGTCGCCCGCGCGGCGGCGCGCAGGCGCAGCACCGGGGGATGATCGGCGGGAACAGCCACGACGATGCTCTTGTGCATCGTGTGCTTGAGTTTCGTTTCGAGGAAGTCGCTGACTTCGCGGCCACGTTCGCCGATCAGGCCGACGACGACGATGTCGGCTTCGGCCCCGGCGATCATCTGGCCCATCAGCACGGATTTGCCCACGCCCGATCCGGCGATGATGGCGATGCGCTGGCCGCGCCCGGCGGTCAGCAGCGCATTGACCGCGCGCACGCCCAGGTCGAACGGCTCGGTAACCCGCCCGCGATCCAGCACATTGCCCTTCACGCCGTTGAGCGGCCATGTGCCACCCGCGATAATCGGTCCCTTGCGGTCGAGCGGCTGGCCCATGGCGTCGATGACGCGGCCGATCAGCCCCTCACCCACCTGCACCATGTTCGCCTGACTATCCGGCTCCACGCGCGCACCATTTTCCAGCGGCGCATCGCTATCGAGCGGCACCAGCAGCGTGCGGCCACCGCGAAAGCCCACGACTTCGGCCCGCGCGATCGTGCCATCGCTGGCGATCACCCGTGCGCTCGCACCGATGGGACGGCGAAAGCCGGTGACTTCCAGCATCCCTGCCTCGTGGCTCACCAATCGGCCGACATGGCGGGGGGCACGGTTCTGCACCTGCAAATGGTCGAACAGGGTTTCGGCCTGGCCCAGCGCAGCGCGGATCATGCCCGACCCTCCATATCATCGATCATCGCCCGCAGGCGCGACAGGCGCACGTCCGGGCCATCCTCGACCCAGCCGTCCACCGTTTCCAGCCGCACGCAGCCGCGATGCATCGCCTTATCTGCGACCAGCTTGACCCCAATCTTTTCGCCTTCCAGCATCGCGATATCGTCGGGATGCAGGTGCAAAGCGCCCTTTTCGTCATTATCCTCGATGAAGGCCGCAACGGTATCGCAGCGCTGAAGCAGCCGATCCATGTCGATCTCGACCTCACCCACAATCTGTTCGACCAGACGGACGACCGTGGCCGACAACATGGTCGACAACATGCCGCTGGGCGCGGGCGTCAGCGTTTCGAGCGCCTGCGCCAGCTGCTCGCGTGCCTGTCCCTCCGCCTGCATCGCCTCCTGAGTGACGCGGCACCCTTCGTCGAAACCCATGGTGAAGGCTTCCATCCGGGCATCCTCGACCGGATCGGTGTCCGGCTCGACATCCTCTGCCATGGCGGCGCGGATCATCGTGCTCTGCGCGCCGGGATGGGCGGTATAGAGGCTGCGGAAACCGCTGCCTTCCGCCTGCTGCACGCCTGCCATCGTCACGGGGGACGCCCCAAGCGTCGCCTCCGCAGCCCAAATCCTAGACAAAGTCATTCCCCTTGCCACCCAGCATGATGGTGCCTGCGTCCGCCATGCGGCGGGCGGTGGCGATGATCAGCTTCTGTGAATCGATCACTTCAGCGAGGCGGATCGGACCGCGCTCCTCGATCTCGTCGGCGATCGCCTGCGCGGCGCGCGCGGACATGCTGCTGAAAATCTTGGCCCGCAGCATGTCGTTCGCACCCTTGAGCGCCACGACCAGCACGGCGCTGTCGACGGTGCGCATCAGCGTGCCCAGATTCTTATCATCCATGTCGATCAGGTTATCGAAGACGAACATCTCTTCCTCGATGGTCTGGGCGATCATCTTGTCGCGCTTGGCGACGGCCTTCATGATCCGCTGCTCATTATCCTTGCGGACATTGTTCATGATCGCGGCCGCCTCGACCGTGCCACCGCGCTGCGAAGCCGCACCCTGCTTGTTTACCGGGCCACGCAGCAACAGCTGTTCCAGATCCTCCAGCGCCTCGTTGGACACGGGGCCGAGCGTGGCGATGCGATAGACGATTTCTTCCTGATATTCGGACGGCAGCAATTGCAGCACGTCGGCGGCGACCGGCGCCTCCAGATGAGCCAGCACGATCGCCATGATCTGCGGATGCTCCGCCTCGATCAGCGTGGCGATTTCCTTCGCGTCCATCCATTTCAGCATTTCCAGCTGGGTGGAGCGGGTCGGCGGCGTGATCCGCGCCAGGATCGTCTCCGCGCGTTCTTCGCCCAACGCCTTCGTCATCGCGCCGCGAATGTGACGGGTCGCGCCATAGCCGATGGTGGTGCGCTTCTTCGCCTTGCTGACGAAATGGTCGAGCGCTTCGTTCACCTCTTCGGGATCGACATCGGCGACGTCATACATGGCATAGCCCAGCTGGCGCACTTCTTCGGGTTCGAGGCGCGCCAATATCTGGGCGGCCTCATCCTCGTTGAACAGCATCAGCAGGACGGCGGCGGCGGCGCTGCCTTTCAGCGCTTCCGGGCGACCGGGTACGATCTCAGGCATTTTCCTTCTTCCCCTCCTTCAGGAGGTCGCGGACGACGAGGGCAGCGCGGTCGGGGTCTTGCTTCACGAAGTTGCGAATGAGGTCGGCGCGCTGGGCATAGTCATAGGTAGAGGAGATCATGTCGAGCGTGACCGGCCGTTCGGGGTCGGGCGATTCGATCGCCTGCTTGGTCAGTTCGCCCGAAATTTCACGGCCCAGTTGCTGCCCGCCCTCGGGCTTTTCGGCATCGCCGCCGCCGGCAACGGCGACTTGCTGGGCTGCGGCGCGGCGCTTGAGCAGCGGGCGACCGATGCCGAAGATCACCAGCAAGGCGACCAGCAGGGCCGACACATTGCGCACCAGCGGCGCCATCCAGTCGGCTTCATACCAGAGCGGCTTGGCCTCTTCGGTCTTGAGGAAACCGCGCGAGGACAGTGCGACCACATCGCCACGGGTCTGGTCGAAACCGACCGCGCCCTTCACCAGCGCTTCGAGCGCGGCGATTTCCTGCGGCGTGCGCGCCTTGCCATCGGGCTGATTGTCGAGCGCAACGGCGACCGACAGGCGACGGACCGTGCCGATCGCATCCTTGGTCACGGAAACCTCCCGACCCAGTTCGAAGCTGCGGTTGAACGTCTCTTCGGTTTTCATCAGCGGGTTAGGCGGCGTGCCGGGCGTAGCGCCCTGTGCGGCTGTCGCCCCCTGTTGCACGGCCTGACCATTGGGGTTGGTCTGGGTGACGGTCGGGTTGACCGGCGCCTGATTGCTCAGCGCGCCAGGAATACCGGCCGCCTCGCCGCCCGCACCCTGACCGCGCGGGTCGGATGCCCAGGTGCCCTGTTCGGCGCGCAGACGCGCTTCATCCTGCGGATAGGTTTCGCGGGTCGCCTGCCGCTCGGCGAAATTGAGTTCGGCATGAACCTCGGTCGAAAAATTGCCGGTGCCCAAAATCGGCGTCAGCAGCGCGATCACCGACTGGCGATAGCGATCCTCGATCCGGCTCTGAATGGCGAGCTGGCGATCATCGCCGGAATCGCCGTCATTATTGCTGAGCAACCGGCCATTCTGGTCGACCAGCGAAATATCGTCCGGGCTGAGTTCCGGGATCGACGACGCGACCAGATGCACGATCGCGCTGACCTGTGCGTCGGTCAGCGTGCGGCCGTTCGTCAGGCGCAGCATGATCGACGCGGACGGCTTGGACCGGTCGCGCAGGAATACGCTGGGCGGTTCGACGGCCAGGTGGACCTTCGCCGTTTCCACGCTGTCGATCGCCTCGATCGTGCGCGCCAGGTCCATTTCACGGGCGGAACGCAGCTTTTCGCCCTCGACCGCGCGCGAAGCGCCCATCGGCAGGCTATCGATCATGCTGTTGCCGTCGGGCGCGCTCTTGGGCAGGCCCTGGGCAGCCAGCATCATCTTGGCCTTGAAATAATCATCCTCGCCAACGGTCATGGCCCCGGCATTGTCGAAGCCATAGGGAATGCCATTCTGGTCCAGCACCTGCGCCACCGCCGACTTGTCGGTATCGGGCAAGCCACGGAACAGGTCGCGCTGTGGCGGTTCGCGCAGCGCCATCCAGGCGATGCCAGCCGCCGCGACGACGCCCAGCAGGCCCAGCAACGGCAGGCTCTTGGCCACCGCAGGCTGTTTCATGAAGCCGGTCAGCCGCGCCTTGAGCGCGTCGATCCCCTTGGCCGAGCCAAAGCCGGGCGTTGTCGCCGGGAGGGTGGGCCGGGCGGCAGCGCCGCCATCGATGGTGAGTGCGTTCTCGCTCATGGTTTAAACCGGCATGCTCATAATGTCCTTATAGGCGGACAGGAGTTTGTTGCGGACCTGAAGGGTCGCTTCGAAGCCGACCGATGCCTGCTGCTTGGCCAGCATGACGGCGGCGATGTCGGTGGTTTCGCCCCGTTCGAACGCGCTTGCCGCCTCGCCAGCCTGCTTCTGTAAGCCGTTGACCTGGCTCAGCGCATTTTGGAGCGCGTCGGTAAAGCCGCCGGGCGCCGTGCCCTGCACACCGCCCGCGCCAGCAGCGCCGCCGACATTGTCGGTCGATGCGACATCGCGCAGCGCAGCGTTCTTTTGCAGGATGGCGTTACGGATCGCCATCACGCTGTCAGTGGGAGAAATGCCATTTACAGCCATGATCTATCCCCTCAAGCCGCGGCCAGCTCGCGCATTTCGGCGAGCCGATAGCGAAGCGTGCGTTCAGAAATGCCCAGCTTGGCGGCGGCGGCGGCGCGATGGCCGTCGGTTTCGCGCAGGGCCATGCGGATGGCTTCCAGCTTGCTGTGACGGGCGACGTCGCGCAGGCGTATGGGTTCGGCCGGAGCGGCGACAGGCACGGGCGCCGATGCGACCACGCGCAGCCCATGGGGCGCGGCGGTCAGATGCAGGTCGTCCGCCTCGATCCGCTCGCCATCGCGCAACACCAGCGCGCGCTGAAGCACATTGCCCAGTTCGCGGGCATTGCCGGGCCAGCCATGCGTGGCCAGCTTGTCGATCGCGGCATGGGTCGGCCAGACAAAGCCCGCCTTGCCCATGTCCTGATGGCGCAGCAGCATGGCGGCGGCGATGGCGCTGATGTCGCCGCGACGTTCGGCGAGCGGACGCAGTTCCAGCGGCATGACGTTAAGGCGCCAGTAAAGATCTTCACGGAACCGCCCGGCGGCGCATTCGGTGGCCAGATTGCGGTTGCAGGCTGCAATCACGCGAACATTGACCGGCACCGGATGGGTCGCGCCGACCGGCAGCACTTCGCCTTCCTGCAACGCGCGCAGTAGCTTCGCCTGAAGCGCCAGCGGAAGTTCGGCGATTTCGTCGAGGAAAAGCGTGCCGCCATCGGCCGCCAGGAACAGGCCTTCCGACGCATTGGCCGCGCCGGTGAAGCTGCCCTTGCGGTGGCCGAACAGCATCGCTTCCATCATGGTTTCGGGCAGCGCCGCGCAATTGACGGCAATGAAGTCATGGCCCGACCGACCCGACTGGGCGTGCAGGAAGCGCGCCATGCCTTCCTTGCCGGTGCCGGTGTCACCCTGGATCAGGACGGTGGCGTCGCTGCGGGCGACCCGTCCGGCCAGCGTCATCAGGCGCATCGTTGCGGCGTCCCCGACGGCAGGAACCGCAGCGGGGCGGGCCAGTTCGGCGATCAGCGCAAAGGCAAAGCCCATATCTTCCAGGCCAAAGGCGACGCGGGCGGGCAGGCCGTTGGCTGCCGCCACCAGGGAAGGCGCGCCATCGATCAGGTTGATCAATATGTCGCGATGCGTGGCATGACCGATCTCGGTGGCCAACAGCACGCGGCGGCTGTCTTTTTCACGCACGCTGGCGGCGTCGACCACCCGCACCATGAACAGGGCATTTTCGAGCCAATGCTGCAAACCCGGAACGAGCGAGCAGACACCACGGCTCACATCAAGCGATGACATCACTATATCCCCAAACAACCTGGTTGGATTGTGCCCCCGCACGCTCCAGACCTCTTCGATGCCTGAAAACTATATTTATGTGGTTATCAGATGGTTAACGCGGAGCCTCCGGTTGCCGCATACCGGCAATTTTTTTCCGGCAAAGCGGCAAAAACATCCGACTTCAGTCTTACGCGCGCGCGTAAGGGGGCTGGCGATGGGCTGGCGGCGCGCTGAAACCGGCAATTTCCAAAAAAAATGACGACCCGGCTAAAGGGCTGGCGCACCGTGCCGTTATCACCTTTCGAGGCCGCAAGCGCTCTGATGGCAGCGACCTGATGTTTTTGAATGAAAGGGAAACACCATGACTGTTATCGGCACCAACACTGCGGCAATGCGCTCGGCTAACGCTTCTTCTTCGGCCAGCAAGATGCTCTCCACCGCGATGGAACGCCTGTCGACCGGCAAGCGCATCAACAGCGCCAAGGATGACGCCGCTGGCCTGGCAATCGCTTCTTCGATGACCGCACAGGTCCGCGGCATGACCCAGGGCGTCCGCAACGCCAACGACGGCATCTCGATGGCGCAGACGGCGGAAGGCGCGCTCGGCGAAGTCAGCAACATGGTTCAGCGTATGCGTGAACTGACGGTCCAGGCTCTGAACGGCACCAACGACACCGACGCCAAGACCAACATCAAGTCGGAAATGGATCAGCTCTCGACGCAAATCACCGACACGCTGGCCAACACCAAATTCAACGGCCAGGCCCTGTTCGTCGGCACGACCGACACGAAGATCCAGGCTGGTGCGAACGCCGGTGACTCGGTCACGATCAAGGCGAGCAACCTGTCCGCCAGCGCCGACATCACGGCCGTTGCCGGTGCGACCGCCGCTGCCATCGACGTGACGACCGCTACCGACGCCGACCTCACCAAGTTCGACACCGCGCTCAAGACGATCGCAACGACCCGCGCCGACCTCGGTGCCGTCCAGAACCGCCTGGAATCGACGGTCAACAACCTGACGACCAACATCACCAGCCTGACGGACGCTCGCAGCCGCATCGAAGACGCCGACTTCTCGGCCGAAACGACCGCCCTCGCCAAGCAGCAGATCCTCAGCCAGGCTTCGACCGCGATGCTGGCCCAGGCCAACCAGAGCCAGCAGGGCGTTCTGAAGCTGATCGGCTAAGCCGCAACAAGATTGGACGGCTGAGGTATTGGTCACCGCCAGCCACCCAATGTCACCCCCGGCACATTAACAGTCCCCACCGTGCCGGGGGTAACATCTTCGATCGAACGACCAGACTTTCGAAGCCTCCGTCCCCCCGGGCGGAGGCTTCTTCGTGTCGCCATGGATACAAGCGTTGGCTTTGCCGGTTATGGCGTTCATGAAGCATGGCATGACCCACATAGACCGGCGCGCGATGATCGCCGCCACCGGCGCCGCCCTCCTCGTCCCCACCGCTGCGCTGCGTGCGCAGTCGCAGGCCACACCCTTTTCCTGGGAACGGCTGGTTGCCATGGCGCAAAAGCAGGCGCGCGCGCCCTATGCCGAAACCCCGCTCTATCCCGGTGCGGACAAGGTGGATTATGACGCGCTCCATCGCGCGCGGTTCCGCGACGATCGCACCTTGTGGGGCGACCTGCCCGGCGATACCGGCGTGCGCTTCTTCCCCTTGAGCCGCAATGCCGCGCAACCCGTCACGATCGCCATCGTCGACAAGGGCCGCGCCACGCCGCTGCGCTATGATCCCTCGATGTTCGATGCGCCAGCCGACAGCCCGGTCGGCGCGCTTGGCCCGGACGCAGGCTTTGCCGGTTTCCGCATCATGAATGCGGCGCGCGACAGCGACTGGCTGTCCTTTCTGGGCGCCAGCTATTTCCGCGCGCCCAGCCCGCAAAAACAGTTCGGCCTGTCCGCCCGCGCGATCGCGATCAACACCAGCCTTCCGGGCAAGGAAGAATTTCCCCGCTTCACCCATTTCTGGCTGGAGCGCACCGGCAACAATAGCGTCATCATCTATGCGTTGCTGGACGGCGCATCGATCACCGGTGCATTCCGTTTCGTCAGTTCCCTGGGCCAGGACGGCGTACGGCAGGACATTTCCGCCGCCCTTTTCCCCCGCCGCGCCATAACCGAACTGGGGCTGATGCCGATGACCAGCATGTTCTGGTACGATCAGGCGAACCGGACGAAAGGCACCGATTGGCGACCCGAAATCCACGATTCCGACATGCTTTCGATCGCCAGCGCAGACGGCACGGCCCATTGCCGCCCGCTCGTCAATCCGTCGACGCCGCTCGTCAGCGCCTTTGCCGAACGCAACCCCAAGGGCTTCGGCCTGCTTCAGCGCGACCGGAATTTCGATCATTATCAGGATGATGGCGTCTATTATGATCGCCGCCCCTCGCTTTGGGCCACGCCGTCCCGGCCGCTGGGCGCGGGCCAAGCCCGCCTCTACACCTTCCCCACCGACAGTGAATATACGGACAATGTAGCGGCCTATTGGACGCCCGACGCAGCGCCCGTTTCGGGCAAACGGATCGACCTTGCCTACCGCCTCGACTGGTCCGCATCTTTATCCCCCGCCTCGACCGGGCTCGCGATCGTCAACAATGTCTGGCGCGGCCAGGGCGACCAGCCCGACCGCGACCGGCTCGTGATCGATTTTACTGGCGTGCCCAGGGACGCCAAGCCTGACCTGTGGGCCGACATCAAGGGCGGCACATTGCTCAAGCAGGCAGGCTATCCGGTGCTGGGGCAAGATGGCCTCTATCGCACGGTGCTCGACGTAAAGCGGCCACAAGGCGCTTCAGCCGATATTCGTCTGCAACTGCGGTCGGGCAATCGGGCATTCAGCGAATATGTGCATTACCCCCTCGGCGCATGATAAGGAACATGTCGAACGACGGCGGGTTCTGCCGCTGTGGGTTAATGACGGACGGGTCTGAATAGCATGGGGACAGGAAACGGACGGGTGGTGGAAGCCGCCGGGACGAAGCCGCTGGCGCGGGCCTATGAGCATGTGCCGCCGGAAACGCCCATCGCCATGCCGGAACAGGATTTTACCGTCGCGCCCCCGTTGATCGCACGCCCGCGCTTCAATATCGATCTGTGGGCGCGCCGCCTGCTGGTCGTGCTGCTGGCGCTGATCCCCGCCGCCATGGCCGCGCACGAGATGCGCCGGTCGATCGGCCTGGACGGTATTTCGCCGTGGGAGGGCGTCTATCTCGGCCTGTTCATTCCCCTCTTCGCCTGGATCGCCTTCGGCTTTGCCACCGCGCTGATCGGTTTCCTGCTGTTGACGGTGGGCAAGGGACGCAGCGTCACCCCCCGTCCGCTGCACAGCTCCGCCCCTCTCCAGGGTAAGACCGCGATCCTGCTGCCGGTGTGCAATGAGGATTTTCTGGGCGTTCTGGGCCGTCTGTCGATCATGGAGCGGTCGTTGGCGCAGGTGATGGGGCGCGAGCGGTTCGAATTTTTCATCCTGTCCGATTCCAATCCCGAAAGCGGGGAGACGGAACGGCGCGCCTATCAGGAAATGTGCGGCTCCTTCTCCCGCCCGGTCCATTATCGTCGCCGCGCGCTCAACGTCGGACGCAAGCCGGGCAATATAGCGGAATGGGTACAGCGCTTCGGCGGCGGCTATGATTATATGATCGTACTGGACGCGGACAGTATAGTGAGCGGCCAGACCATGGCCCGGCTCGCCGCTGACATGGAACGCCACCCCCATGTCGGGCTGATCCAGACTGTGCCGACGGTGATGGGCGCCGCCACCCTGTTCGCGCGCTGGCAGCAATTTGCCAGCCGCCTGTTCGGGCCAATCTCGGCCGCGGGCATGATCTGGTGGGCCGGATCGGAAGGGATGTTCTGGGGCCATAACGCGATCGTTCGGGTCAAGGCGTTCGCCAGCAGTTGCGGCCTGCCCGAATTGCCCGGCCGCGCGCCCTTTGGCGGCCATATCATGAGTCACGACATGCTGGAGGCGGCCCTGTTGCGGCGGCGCGGCTGGGACGTGCATATGGTGACGGCCGACGACAGCTTCGAGGAATTTCCACCCGCCATGCCCGACCTGTTCACCCGCGATCGCCGCTGGTGCCAGGGCAATATCCAACATGTGCCCCTGTTGGTGAAGATCGCTGGCCTGCACCCGGTCAGCCGCTTTCAGCTGTTGGTCGGCGCATCGGCCTATTGCACGTCGCCCCTGTGGCTCGCGCTGATGCTGGTGGTGCTGGGCGGCGTCATGACCGGGGTATGGCCGCCCAGCGCGGTGCTGCCGTCGGGCAGCCTGCTGGCGTTGACGGCGGTGCTGCTGTTCGGTCCCAAGTTGCTGGCGATGATCTGGGCATTGGCCGATCCCGCCCGGCGCATCGGTTTTGGCGGCGCAGCGCGGATGACGCGCGGCGTGCTGACCGACATCGCGCTCTCCATCCTGCTGGCGCCGGTTGCGATGCTGACCCAGACGATCAACCTGTTCGGCATTCTGATGGGACGGAAAAGTTCGTGGAACGGCCAGACGCGCGACCGCGACGGCATGGCCATCGGCAGCGCGATCTGGCTGTTCAAATGGCATATCCTGCTCGGTATCGTGCTGACCGTGATGGCGGTGAAGACCGGCGGGCTGGGCTGGATGGTGCCCGTGGTGGCGGGCTTGCTGCTCGCGCCGTTGCTGGCTGCCATCACCGCGCGCAAGGATCTGGGTCGCCGGGCCGAGGCAAGCGGGCTTTTTCAAGTCGCCGACCCGTGGTGGCGCACGCAAAATTACCGCCCGCTGCGCTTTCGCTGGCCAACGGCGGAAGAAAGACGCGCCGGGCTGCTCCCCGCCAACGACGAATAAACCCGTTCAGTCCCAGTCGCGCAGTTTTTCCCGCAGCTTTTCGAGTGCCGCCTTCTTGATCTGGCAGACCCGTGCCGCGCCGATGTCGAGCGTCTGGCCGATTTCCTCCAGATTGAGTTCCTCGACGAAATAGAGTTGCAGCACCAGCGCCTCGCGCTGGGGCAGTTCGCCGATGCAGGCGGCAAGCGCCTTCTTGAGCGATTCCCGCTCCAGAATATCGTCGGCGCGATCCTCGACGTCGGCAAACCACATCGACTGGTCGGAATAGACCTCGTCCATGCTGGTATGCTGGACCATCTCCACGCTATCGGCGATTTCGCGATAGGCGGCCGGTTCCAGCCCCAGTTCGGTCGACATTTCCGCTTCGGTCGGCAATCGGCCGAGCTTTTGCTCCAACTGGTTGCGGCATGCGCCCAATTGCTTGCGCTTCGCC
Organism: Sphingomonadaceae bacterium; assembly: GCA_016000085.1. GTDB lineage: Bacteria > Pseudomonadota > Alphaproteobacteria > Sphingomonadales > Sphingomonadaceae > Sphingobium. Next base: position 27,543 of record JAECRT010000028.1, on the reverse strand, counting down.
ATGGCAGACCGACAGATGGTCGCCTGTCGCCGCAGATGGTCGATCATCGCCCCGCGCACGCGCAACTGGGCGTAGGCCGCAAAGCCAAGGCCGCGATCCTCGAAACTGTTGGCCGCCTCGACCAGCGCAACCATGCCGATCTGGAGCAGATCCTCCACCTCGATCGCGGTCGAAACCCGACCATGGACATGCCAGGCGATCTTGCGCACCAGCGGCATATATTGGCGGGCCAGCCGTTCCGGGCTATTCTCGCCGGGCTTGCCATAAGTGTGACCACCGGCCGAGATTTTATTCATATACATGGCTCAGCCTCCTTTCAGGCAACCCGTTCGCGCTGGGGCGCCGGATCATGCCGTGGGACGGGACGTTGTTCGCCACCTACCACCGCAACTACTTCCACTCCCTTACCGTCGGGAATTTCGAGGAAGGACAGCACCGGCGTTTCGGGCAAATGCGGTTTGAACAGACGCGCGAGCGCCCGACGCGCCGCCGGCGAAGTGACGATGGCGAAATTACGCGCCTGCCCCAGCAACGGCCGCGCGGCTTGCACGACGGCTTCCACGATGCGGTTGGCGAGCGCCGGTTCGATCGGATGCCGGGCATCGCCCGCCACCCGCATAGCCTGCGCCAGCATGGATTCCAGATCGCCATCCAGCGTGATGACGGGCAGCGGCATCTTCACCGGCACCAGTCCCTGAATGATGAGCGCGCCGATGCGCTGACGCACCGCTTCGACCAGTTGTTCGTGGCTCATATCGGGCCGCGCGGCATCGACCATCGCTTCACAGATGCGGCGGAAGTCCTTGAGCGCGATCCCTTCGGACAGCAGCGCACGGCATAGCGCACTGATCTGCGTCAGGCTGAGCGTCCCCGGCGTCAGGCCATCGACCAGTTGCGGCGCAGCCTCCTTCAGATTGTCGAGCAGCTTGCGCGCTTCGTCCAGGCCGAACATCTCGGCCGCATTCATCGCGATCAACTGGTTGAGATGGGTCGCCACGACCGTCGGCGGATCGACCACCGTATAGCCTGCGACCACGGCCTCGCTACGCTTGGCGTGCGAAATCCACACCGCGTCCAGACCGAAGGTCGGATCTTTCGCCGGGCGCCCCACGACAACGCTTTCCAGCGCGCCGCTGTCGAGCGCCAACAGGTCTTCAGGCCAGATTTCGTCCTCGCCCACGACCACGCCGGCAATGGTGATACGATACTGGTTCGGCTCCAGCGCCAGATTGTCCTTCACCCGCACCATCGGCACGACGAAGCCCAGTTCCTTGGACAGCTGGCGACGAATGCCGGTGATCCGCGCCATCAGCGGCGCACCCTTGCGCTCATCGACCAGGCCGATCAGCCCATAGCCGATTTCCAGACCCAGGATCGCGCCGTCCGACACATCGTCCCACTCGATGACGGCCGGATTGACGGGCGGCGGCGCGGGGGCCGGTTCGTCTTTCTTGCGCTGGCTCGCTTTACGCAGCTGCCAGGCGATGCCACCGGAGACGGCGGCGGCGGACAGGATGATGAAATGCGGCATGCCCGGCAGCACGCCGAGAAATCCCAGAATGGCGGCGACCGGCACCCAGGCCCGGCCCGAACCAAACTGGCTGGCGACCTGACCGCCCAGATCCTGCTCGCTCTTGACGCGGGTCACGATGGACGCTGCCGCGATCGAGAGCAGGAGCGCGGGGATCTGCGCGACCAGCGCATCGCCGATCGCCAGCACGATGTAGGTCTGCGCCGCTTCGCCGATGGCCAGGCCATGGCTGACCACGCCCAAAATGATGCCGCCAACGATGTTGATGACCAGGATCAGGATGCCCGCGACCGCGTCACCCTTAACGAACTTGCTCGCGCCGTCCATGGAACCGTAGAAATCGGCTTCCGTCGCCACTTCGACCCGGCGCAGCTTGGCTTCTTCCGGCGTCATCAGGCCCGCATTGAGATCGGCGTCAATCGCCATCTGCTTGCCGGGCAAGGCGTCCAGGGTGAAGCGCGCCGACACTTCGGACACGCGCCCCGCACCCTTGGTGATGACGACCAGGTTGATGATCATCAGGATGGCGAAGACGAAGATGCCCACGACATAGTCGCCGCCGATCAGGAAGTGACCGAACGCCTCGATCACCTGACCCGCAGCATCCGATCCTTCATGGCCCTGCACCAGGACGACGCGGGTCGACGCGACGTTGAGCGCCAGGCGCAGCAGCGTCGCGAACAGCAGCACGGTCGGAAAGGCCGAAAAATCCAGTGGCTTGGCCGCATTGAGCGCCACCATCAGCACCGCCAGCGAGATCATGATGTTGGTGATGAAGCCCACATCGAGCATGAATGCCGGAACCGGCACCATCATGAACAGCACGACCATCAGCGTCGCAAAGGGCAGCACGGCTCCCTTGGCGGCGTCCGTCCAGATCTTCGACTTCACTTGGGCAGGAGACATGAGAGGTCGTTACCTTCCGAGGGTGGCGAGCATGAGATAGGCAAGACGCGCGGTTTGCGGCTGTGGCGCGACCATGATGTCGGGCTGCGCCGCAAGGCGTTGGGTTTCGATCCGCACATAATCGGCAGGCTGGACCGTCTTGACGCCGTCAGGCAGCGCGGCGGACGCATATTGAATATCGCCGCCCAGGCTTTGAACGCCCTTTTGCAGCTTGGACGCAAAGCGGTCCCGAATTTCGGAAAAGCTGCGGGCATTGCCCTGCCTGTCATAGAAGATCGAGCGATTGGCCCGTGCCGCCGCCGGAAACAGCGACGCTGCGCTGGCGTCAGGCGCGCGGTCATGCACCGACAGAAATTTGCTGGCCCCGCCGACACCCAGGAAATGCGCGAGATACAGGTCGACCGGCTCGGCGTCGCGACCAAGTTTCTGTTCCAGATAGGCCTTGTTGTCGGCGGCATGTTCCGCCGCCATGACCGACGCGGTTTCGGGATGCTTGCGCAGGTCGAGTATCTGCTGGCGCAATTGCGGGTCCGCCACATAATAGCGGCCATTGCTGCCCTGGCTGATCGCGTCCGATGCCCAGCTCAAACCATATTCGCTGCCATGCTTGTCGACGACGGCAAGCCAGCTCTGGTCGATGAATTGATAAAGGCCGGTGGCGGACGATGTTGCCGCCCGCGCGGTCGGGTTCAGGCTGCTTTCGATCTTCGCCTGTCCCAGCAGATAGGAAAAGTCGACGCCAGTCCGGCGGCTCGCCATCGCAATCGCGTTGGTTACGCGATTACCCGTCGATCCTGCCGTTGCTGTAATGTCTGCGAAAGCCGACACGTGACCCAATTCCCTCATTGCTAGCGAGGTCATTAGAGCAAGGCTTGTGCCAAGATTTGGTTAACGCCGCCGTAGGAAATTAAAACCATCCCACGGCAAACAATCAAAAAAGGCGCCAAAAGGCGCCGTTTTTCGTCATTTTCGCAATTAAAGAAAAATCAGCGGCCGTATGTCAGCGGCGCGTGCGCAGAACCATGGGCCGCCAGAATCGCCAGCTTCTGATTCGCGTTGTCGGTCAACAGATTGAGCCGTATCCGGGCGCTGTCCAACAGCGGCAGCATCGCGTTCACCCGTTCGATCAGCGCGGGGTCGGATCGCCACGCACCGACCGCGCGAATGGCGGCCACGGCATCCCCGATCCGGCTACCGGCAGCGTCAATTGCCACCGGGTCATTATCGCCCAGCACCTCACGCAGATGCTCGAACGCCGTGAAGAGTTCATCAAGCGTTTCAAGACTCTGCGTCATCGCGCTCAGCCTGCGGCAGGCAGGTCGAGTGCGACCATGCGTTCGGCGATGGCGTTGGCATCGACCGGGTAGTTACCCGACGCAATGGCTGCCTTGATCGCCGTAATGCGATCCATATCGACAGGCGCACCTTCGGCGGCCATACGCGCGGCAGGACTGGCCGACGATGCCGACGACACGGCGCTGTTCGTCCCGGTGGCCGAAGACGCACGCGTCTTGCCCCCTTCTCGCAGGCGGGTCGCCTCGATGGCGGCGCTGATGCTTTGGCCGACAGACTTAATCATGGGTTCAATCCTTCCCTCGTCCCTCTATAGCTATAACGGACAAGTTCAAAAATCCTTAAATCCAGGAACGCGAACAATTCCCATTTCTACGATCTGCGCGAAAATAGGTGCGGATTTCTTGTCTTCCCGTACCCTAATCGTATCGCCGACTGCACCATCTTCATCCGCCAGCATCGTGCGCGAAACGCTAAAGCTCGCGTTCCCGGCCAGCAATTGCACCGGGTCGCCGCGCTTGACGACATTATCCTTGGGTATCGCGCGCGCAGGCGGCGTATAACGGCTGGCCGTAGCGCTGCGTGGCACCGGACCGGATGCGGCCGCCGCCCCGCCCGCTACCAGCGGCACGCGAATCCGCCAGCCCAGCGCATTGCACTTCACGATCGCGGCGCCGAAAACCGGGCCTTCGACATCGGGCGTGGTCGGACAGGCGGCAAGGTGCAGACGGCGATCAACCGGCGCGGCGGGGCCGCCCGGTTCGCCCAGATTGGCGCCCACCGTCATGGCGACCAGACTGTCGATCCGGTCCAGATTCTCGAATTTCTGCTGCGCCAGCGCGGGATGGCCGATGGCCAGCAGGGCAACAGCAAGAGGGATCGACAGAAATCGCAACACGGCATGTCTCCGAAAAAGGCGGACAGTCATCCCCCTTTTTCAGCAATATTCGTGCCAATGTGCGAAAACATGCCTCAGCGGCGCGGGAGCGGCCCCGGCGCGATCGCGATGCGCTGCCCCTGTCCCGACCGGCCATCTGCCTGGTCAAGACCACGGATCAACAGCCTGTCCTGCGCGATACCGTCTGCCCGCAGCGCGCGGGCAACCGCGCCCAAACGCGCAGCCGCCAGATCCCAATCGTCGAAACGCTGGCGCGCCCGGTCAGACCCATGGCTCTGCAATTCCACACCGCCCGGCTGACGGGTATATTCGCGGGCGATACGGGACAGGCGCGCCTGTCCCTGCGCGCTCAGCATGGCTTCCCCCGGCACGAATAGCTCGGCTGCGCGCAGTTCCACCCCCTGCCGCATCGCACGTCCGCCAAATTGTTGGCTCACCTGCGCCAACAGGGCGTCGCGGCGCGATCCGCTCGCCTGCAACAGCACGAAGAAGGCAAGCAACAGCAGCAAAAGATCGGCGAAGCTGACCGCCCAGCGATTGCGCCGGGCCGCCGCGCCTGACGCGGGCGCGCTCACGCGACCTCGCGGATCGCAGCGCGGCGCATCGGCGCATTTTCGCGACGCGCGACCGTCAGCATCCGGGCAACGACGTCATGCTGCCAGGCCAGTTCACGTTCCGACAGGTCGGCAAGGCGTGCGGCGATGGGAGCAGCGACGATATTGGCGATAACCACGCCATAAAAGGTGGTGAGCAATGCGAGCGCCATCGACGGACCGAGTGCGGCGGGATCATCCATGGCGGCAAACATGCCGACAAGGCCGATGATCGTGCCGGCCATACCCAGCGCCGGCGCAGCGTCGGCGATCGACAGCCAGACGTTGCGGACGCTTGCATGGCGCTGCGCCCGGTCGGCCAGCGTCTGCGCAGCCCATAGTTCGAACAGGTCGGGTCGTTCGCTGTTGGCCAGCTTGCGTGCGGCGTCGGTCAGAAAGGGATTGGCGGTCTTCACCCGGTCGGTGCAGGACAGGCCGCGCAACTGGGCGACCTGATCGATCTTGAGCATCGTCGCCCGCGCCACATCGCGATCGCGCGCCGGATCGGCGCTGACCAGCGGCCGCAGCGCCGCCATGGCCCGGCCCAGCGCACTGGCGCCGTTCTGGAACAGGGCGACCAGCAGGATGCCACCCAGCATCACCAGCAATGTCACCGGATCGAACAGATGGCTCATGGTCGCGATCATCAAAAATATGTCCCCATTCTACCCGTCGTCCACCGGCGGCAAAGCGGTGCCGCAGACCGGCAATTTCTTGCCGCCCTTGCCGCCCGCCCCCGCAAACGCCCCGGTTTTCGGGGATTTCTGCCATGCCATCACGTCACCCACGCAAATTGGCACGGCTCTTGCGGATATCAGGCTGGATCGCCCGCCTTTGACGCCATCAGGCATCAGAACGGCAGGGGATGCGAAACATTTAGGCCTCCAGAGGGCGGGAAAGCATGTCGGTGGAAGAAAGTCTGTTCGGGATACATGGAAAGGCGCTGGCGCTTCGCTCGCAACGCCTATCCCTGCTCGCGTCCAACATCGCCAACGCCTCGACCCCCGGCTACAAAGCGCGCGACATCGATTTCGATGCCGCCCTCAAGGAAGCCACGACGCAGGCAAGCAAGGGCGCGGCCGACGTGTCGCAGGCGGTCGATGACTCGATGGGTTACCGCGTGCCGCTTCAGCCCAGCCTCGACGGCAATACCGTGGAACTCAGCACCGAACAGACGCTGTTCGCCGAAAATGCCGTCAAATATCGCACGACCCTCTCCTTCCTTGAGGGCCGCATCAACACCATCAACCGCGCCCTGAAGGGAGAATGAGCATGAGTGGCTCCGGTCCCATGAACGTGTTCGACATCGCTGGTCGCGCCATGAGCGCCCAGCTGGTGCGCCTGAACGCGACCGCATCCAACATGGCCAATGCGGGCAACGTCACCGGCAGCGCGGCGGAAGCCTATCGCGCGATCAAGCCGGTGTTCCAGTCCGTCACCGAAACGCCCGGCGTATCGACGGTCAAGGTCGCCAAGGTCGTCACCACCGACGCCCAGCCGACCAAGCGCCACGATCCCAACCACCCGCTTGCCGACAAGAATGGCGATGTGTGGGAAGCGGCCGTGGATGGCAATGCCGAGCTGGTCGACATGATCGAGACGGCGCGCATGTACCAGAACAATGTGCAGGTGTTGAACACTGCCAAATCCCTGATGCTCGAAACCATAAGGATCGGCAAATGACCACCGTCACAGATACAGCGGGTCTTTCGACCTATAATTCCACCGCCAATGTCGGCACCGGCAAGTCGGCGATGGGTCAGGCCGATTTCCTGCGCCTGCTTACCGCCCAGATGCAGACCCAGGATCCGTTCGAACCGGTCAACAACGCCGAACTGGTGTCGCAGATGGCGACCATCACCAATTCGAGCGGCATCGCCGAAATGAACAGCTCGCTCGCCTCGATCAAGGCCCAGTTGGCCGACAATCGCATCGGCGACGCGGCGGGCTGGATTGGTCGCTCGATGCTGGTGCAGAGCAACATCGCCGCGCCCGACGCGACCGGCATGTATGCGGGCCAGATCACCCTGCCCGCCGCCACCAACGCCGCCAGCGTCGACCTGGTCGATTCCAGCGGCAACGTCGTCAAGACGATCGACCTGGGCGCGCAGAAGGGCGGCGACGTGACATTCTACTGGGATGGCAAGGACGATACCGGCGCGACCGTCTCCTCCTCGGCCCTTCAGGTAAAGGTCAACGGCGCCACCCCCAGCCGGGTCGCGACCTGGGCCACGATCGCCGCGGTCCAGTCGCCGGCGGATGGCTCGTCCACCAAACTCATCACCGCGCTCGGCAGCTACAGCCCGACCGACGCGCTCAGCCTTAGCTAACCAACCCTCTCTTTTCACCCAAGGAGCAACGCCATGTCCTTCTATACTTCGCTGTCCGGCCTCAAAGGCGCGCAGGCCGATCTGTCGGCGATTGCCAACAACGTCGCCAACGTCAATTCGACCGCGTTCAAAAAGAGCAAGGCGCAGTTTGGCGACATGTTCGCCGCCGCACCGATGCAGACGACCAATCAGATCGCCGGTCAGGGCGTCCGCATTCAAGGCATCACCCAGCAGTTTACGCAGGGGACCGTCGAAACCACCGACAAGACGCTGGACCTGGCCATCACCGGCGAAGGCTATTTCACCGTGAAATCGCCGGACGGAACCATCAGCTACACGCGCAATGGCGCCTTTGCCGTTGATGACGGGCGCTATGCCGTCGACACCACTGGCGCGCGGATTCAGGTATGGCCGGTCGATCCCGCAACCGGCGCACTGACAACTACACCCAGCGCAACAAGCACGCCGTCCGACCTGGTCGACCTTCAGATCCCGACGACCTATCTCGGTCAAGCGGGCGGCGCGCAGTTGACCAGCGTGGCGATAGCCAAGGATGGGTTGGCATCGGCCATCTATGCCGATGGCAGCACCGCTTATCTCGGCCGGGTCGGCATGGCGTCTTTCAACAGCCAGGAAGGTCTGCGTCAGGAAGGCGATGCACACTGGACCGCCACCGTATCAAGCGGCGCACCAATCCTGGGCACGGCCAACACCGGTATGTTCGGCGCGGTCAATTCCGGTTCGCTCGAACGCTCGAACGTCGACATCACCGAGGAACTGGTGGCGCTGATTTCGGCGCAGCGCAACTTCCAGGCGAACAGCAAGGCGATCGAGGCGGCAAACACGCTGACCACCACCATCGTCAACCTGCGCACCTAAGATTAGATCAGGCAAAGGGGTTTAACCCATGGACCGGCTCGTCAACACGGCACTTACGGCAATGCGGGGGGCGATGGCGCGGCAGGCGTCGATCGCGAACAATCTCGCCAACGCCTCCACCGTCGGCTTTCGCGCCGAAATCGCCAATGCCGAGACGCGCTGGATCAAGGGCGAAACCTTCGACACACGGGCGCAGGCGTCCGAACAGGTGATCGCCGCCGACATGGCGCAGGGGGCGGTCACCGCTACCGGCAATCCGCTCGACGTGGCCATGAACGGCGATGCACTGCTCGCCGTTCAGGCCGCGGACGGATCGGAAGCCTATACGCGCCGGGGCGACCTCAAGGTCACGGACTCCGGCTTGCTCACTACCGGCGACGGCCTGGCGGTGCTGGGCGAAGGTGGCCCGATCACCCTGCCCCAGCTCGACAGCGTATCGATCGCGAAGGACGGCAGCATCTGGGGCGTGCCGCAGGGGGGCGACGCCGCCAACCCGCAGCGGATCGACGCGCTGAAACTGGTCAGCCCCGTCGGCTCCGGCATCGCCAAGGGCACGGACGGCCTGTTCCGTGAAGTCAATGGCGGCGCCCTGCCGCAAGACCCGCTCGCCAGCGTGACCGGCGGATCGGTCGAGGGATCGAACGTCAACGCCACCGCCGCGCTGGTGCAGATGATCGAAGCGAGCCGCGCCTTCGAAACCCAGGTCAAGATGATCGACACCGCCAAGCAGCTGGATGACGGCGGCGCGTCGCTGATGCGCCTCGACAGCTGATGGTTAATATTGGCACGTAACTTGCTTTTATTGACGCATGAGCATCCTTTTTAGGACGCCGCACGGAGTTTTGGAACGATGAGCAACGCCGCCCTTCATGTCGCCCGCACGGGTCTCGACGCGCAGAACACGAAGATGCGCGTCATCGCCAACAACCTGGCCAACGTCAACACGACCGGATTCAAGCGCGACCGCGCCGATTTCGAAACCCTCGCCTATCAGCAGATCATTGCGGCAGGGGCCAATTCGGACAGCGAGAACAAGTTCGCCACCGGCCTCAATCTCGGCTCGGGCGTCTCGCTACAGGGCACGAGCAAGATCAACACGCAGGGCACGCTGAACCAGACCGGCAATTCGCTCGACATGGCCGTCGAGGGGGCTGGCTATTTTCAGGTCCAGCGCCCCGACGGTTCGATCGCCTATACCCGCGCCGGCAATTTCAACGTCACTGCCGAAGGCACGGTCGTCACCAGCGATGGCCTGCCGCTCATCCCGCAGATCACCGTGCCCGAAGGCGCGACGTCGGTTTCGGTCGGCAATGACGGCACGGTGTCCGCCACGCTTCAGGGCGAAAGCGCCCCGACGCAGCTGGGCCAGATCGAACTCGCCAATTTCATGAACTCCGCCGGCTTGCAGTCGATCGGCAACAACCTGCTGGTCGAAACCGCTGCCAGCGGCACGCCGCAGGTCGGCGTCGCGGGGCTGGAAGGGCGCGGCGCGATCCGCTCAGGCTTCCTGGAAACCTCGAACGTCAACATCGTCGAGGAACTGGTCGAAATGATCGAAACGCAGCGCGCCTATGAGGTGAACAGCAAGATGATCAAGGCGACCGACGAAATGCTCCAGTACGTCAATCAGAATATGTGATCGGACAACTGATGCGCACCTTCCTCTTCGCCCTTGCCGCCGGTTCGCTGGTCGCGCTCGCCGCAACGCCCGGTCATGCCGGCAAGAAGCGCGACGTCGAACGCGCGCTCTATGCGCCGACCGTCATCGCCCAGCCCGTCGCGGCCCCGACCAACGGGTCGATCTTTCAGGCGTCGATGGGCTATACTCCCCTGACCAGTGGCGCACGCGCGACCGCGGTGGGCGACATCATCACCATCGTCCTAGTCGAACGGACGCAGGCGACCAAGAGCAACAGCGCCGACACCAGCCGCAGCGGATCGATCGGCCTGACGCCGCCGACCACCGGCCCCCTGTCGAAGATCTTTTCGCCCAGCGATATCGCGGCCAGCGGCCAGAACAGCTTCACAGGCAAGGGCGGCACCAGCCAGTCCAATGCGCTGAGCGGCGAAATCACCGTCACGATCGCGGCAGTCTATCCCAACGGCACCATGCTGGTGAAGGGGGAGAAGGCGCTGACGCTCAATCGCGGCGACGAATATATCCAGGTCAGCGGCCTCGTCCGTCAGGCCGATATCGGCCCGGACAACCGTATCGCCTCCACGCGCGTCGCCGACGCCAAGATCATCTACACCGGCAAGGGCGAAATCGCCCGCGCCAGCCGTCAGGGCTGGTTGCAACGCTTCTTCACGATGATCAGCCCCTTTTGATGGAGCGTCCCGCTATCATGACCCGCTTGTTTAGCCTGCTGCTTCCCCTGCTGGCGCTGATCGCCGTCCCGGCCCATGCCGAACGGGTCAAGGATCTCGGCACATTTCAGGGCGTACGCCCGAACCAGCTTACCGGCTACGGCATCGTCGTGGGTCTGGCGGGCACCGGCGACGACAGCCTCGATTACGCGACGCAGGGCATGAAGGGCGTCGTCTCGCGCTTCGGCCTTACCTTGCCGCAGGGCGTCAATCCGGCGCTCAAGAACGCGGCGGCCGTGCTGGTGACAGCAGACCTCCCCGCCTTCGCCAAGCCCGGCCAGCGGCTCGACATCACCGTGTCGGCGCTGGGCAAAGCCAAGTCGCTGCGCGGTGGCACCCTCATCCTCACTCCCCTGCGCGGCGCGGACAATGAAATCTACGCCATGTCGCAGGGCAATCTGGCCGTCGGTGGCCTGGGCGTATCCGGCGCGGACGGCAGCCAGGTATCGGTCAACATCCCCTCGGCCGGGCGCATTCCCGGTGGGGCGACGGTGGAACGCGCGGTCGCGACCGGCTTCGACACCGCCCCGACCCTGACCTTCAACCTTGCCGAAGCGGATCTGACCACCGCACTGCGCGTCGCGGACGGCGTCAACCGCGCCTTTGGCGATCGCCGCGCGCGCGCGATGGACGCCGTGTCGATCGCAATCGACGCGACGCCCGGCGCCGAAGATCGCATCATGATGATGGGCATGATCGAGAATATCGAGATCTCCCCTGCCGATGCACCGGCCAAGGTCATCGTCAACGCGCGCACCGGTACGGTCGTCATCAACGGCGCGGTCCGCATCCATCCCGCCGCCGTCGCGCATGGCAAACTGACCGTCAGCGTCAACGAAAACCCACAGATCGTGCAGCCCGCTCCCTTCAGCCAGGGACAGACCGCCGTACAGCAATCCAGCAGCATCAGCATCGACCAAGAAAAGAAACCTATGGTTAATTTTAAAGGTGGAGCGTCGCTGGCCGATATAGTGAAGGCGGTCAATGCAATCGGGGCTTCCCCGGCGGACATGGTCGCTATCCTAGAAGCCTTGAAACAGGCGGGCGCAATGAAAGCGGAATTGGTGGTGCTGTGATGCAGGTAGCGACGACAACCTCCGCGAGCGCGCCCAGCGCCGCAACCCAGAATCAGGCATCGCTCGCCAAGGCGGCGCAGCAGTTCGAGGCGATTTTCCTGCGCCAGATGATCGGCGCCATGCGCTCGGCCAGCCTGGCCGAAGGGATCAGCGATTCCAGCGCGACCGAACAGTTTCAGTCGATGGCCGACTCCCGCACGGCGGACGCGCTGGCGAACACGAACAGCATGGGCATCGCCCAGCTTCTGCTCCAGCAGTTCAGCGGCAGGGTCGCCCCCGCAGCGGCGCAAGCCTCCGGCGCGGCCGCAAGCGAATGAGCGACCTGTTCATCATCGGTGCTTCCGGCACCCGCGCCTATCGCACCGCGATGGCGGCGATTGCCGAAAACATCGCCAACGCCAGCACCACGGGTTACGCCCGCCGGTCGGCAACGACCGGCGAGTCCGGCTCGTCCACCGCCACCATGGCCCTCTACACCGCGCGCGCCAATTTCGGCGGCACGCAGGTCATGAGCATCGACCGCGCGACCGATCCCTATCTCGATGCGAGCGTTCGCCTGACCGGCATGTCGCTGGGCAGCTCCACCGCCCGGTTGCGCTGGCTCAGCGATTCCGAAACCGCGCTCAACGACACCAGCACCGGCATCGGCAAGCTGATGACCGGCATGTTCCAAAACATGGACAAGCTGGCCGCCAGCCCCGGTGACACATCGCTGCGCGTTACCACGCTGGACAGCATCGGCCGGGTCGCCGACGCCTTTCGCCAGACGGCGGCGGACCTGGACGTCGTATCTGCGGGCATCGCGACCGAAGCCAGGGCATCGGTCGAAACGGTTAATCGCGCGCTCGACTCCCTCGCCACCATCAACAACAGCCTGCTGCGCGCCACCCCCGGCACGTCCGCCTACGCCCAGTTGCTCGACAGCCGCGATTCGGCATTGCAGGATCTGACCAAGAATCTGAACGTCGACATCAGCTTCGGCGCGCGCGACACCGCGCAGATCAGCTTTGGCGGGCAGACGCTGGTCAGCGGCAATGTCGCCAGCACAGTGGCGGTCAGTGCCGGCACGGACGGGCGCCTCTCGCTCAGCCTTGCCGATGGCACGGCGCTCTCGACCCCTGCGAATGGCGCCCTGGGCGGCCTGTTTTCGGCGGCTGGCACAGTCGCTGACCGCCATACCGGCCTCGACACGCTGGCGGCGCAGTTCGTGACCGACGTCAACGCCTGGCATGCGCAGGGACTGACCGACGGTGGCGCGTCAGGCGCGCCGCTGCTGGCCTATGGCGGCAGCGCGGCCGGTGTGACGGCGCTGGACGTCAATCCCACCGATCTTGCCCTGCGCTCTGCCGACGGCACGCTCAACGGCAATCTTCTGACAATCAATTCGACCCTGCGCGGCAACGGCAGCGTGGAACAGGGCTGGACCGGCCTCATTGCAACGCACGCCAATCTTCTGGCGGCGACCAAGGCGGAATATACCACTGCGCAAGGCCGCAACGATCAGGCCGTCGCCGCGCGCGAAGCCGTCAGCGGCGTCGACCTCGACATGGAAGCCGCCGATCTGCTCCGCATCCAGCAAGCCTATTCCGGCAGCGCGAAGGTGCTTCAGATCGCCAAGGAAACCTTGGACGCAATCCTGCAAATCATGTGAATTGAAAGGGCTGAGCCATGGTAGGTATCACCAACAAAATCATGCTCGCCGAAATCCGCCGGCAGCAGCAGCTTTCGCAGAGCATCGTCGACGGCCAGACCGCCGTGTCGACCGGCATCACGCTCAACAAGCCGTCCGACGACTCGCTCGCCTGGGTGCAGGTGTCCGACATCGCCCGCGCCCAGTCGCAGCAGGCCGCCTGGCAGACCAACATCAGCTATGGCACGGCCCGCGCCGTGACCGCCGAAGCCAATCTGTCGGAAGTCGACACGCTGCTGACGCGCGCGCAGGTGCTGGTGACATCGGCCCGCAACGGGTCGCTCAACGACACCAGCCGCGCCGCGATAGTCGAGGAAATGTCGACGATCCGCGCCACGATCACCCAATTGTTCAACCAGAAGGATTATCAGGGCACGCCCGTCTTCGATGCCGGGCAAAGCACGCTGGTCCCGGTCAGTCGTGGCCTCAATCTGGCGGTCGTGGGCACGATCGAACAGGTGTCGCAGGGCATCGACGTCAATGGTACGCCCATGTCGATCGACGACATCATGGCGCAGGGCATCGCCGCCGTCCAAAGCGGTGACGACGACGCCCTGGCCATCGCGCTCGACACCGTGAAGGCCGGGCAGAGTCATATCGTCGTCGAACAGGCCAAACAGGGCGTCCGCAGCGATCGACTCGATGTCATCGGCACGCGGCTGACCGATGTCGGTCTTGATCTGACGGAACGCCGCGCGAGCCTTGAATCGAGCAACCTGACCGAAGTCATTTCCAATCTGAAGGCGCAACTCCTGCAATTGGAAGCCGCCCAATCGACCTTTGCCCGCATCAATCAGAAGACCTTGTTCGACCTGATCGGCTGACGGCGCGCAAAAAGGGGATCGTCCTAAACCGGATGCTAACCAGTTTGAATTAACCACGGGACAGGCATCGCGCGCGATGTCGCTAGGTTATCGCCTTCAGGCGCTTTTATCGGGGAAATTCATGTTCGCAGCCATCGGCCTCGTCGTCCTGATCGTCATGGTGTTCGGCGGATTCGCCTTCACCGGTGGCGACCTTGGACCGGTGCTTCATGCCCTGCCGCATGAAATGCTCATCATCGGCGGCGCGGCCGTCGGCGCGCTCATCATCGGCAATAGCGGTTCGGACCTCAAGGCGCTGGGCGGCGGCTTCGCCAAGGTGTTCAAGGGCGCCAAGTATAAAAAGCAGGATTTCCTCGACTGCATCTTCCTCGTCAGCAAACTGATGAAGACGCTCCGCGTCGAAGGGCCGGTCGCGCTCGAACCCCATATCGAAGATCCATCCAGCTCCACCATCTTCACCGAATATCCCAAGCTGATGAAGGACAAGACTCTCGTCCACCTCATCAGCGATACGCTGCGCCTGGTGGTCATCTCGTCCGGCACGCTCGATCCGCATGCGGTCGAGGAAGTCATGGATAACAGCCTCAAGACGCATCATCATGAAGCGATCAAGCCGGCCGACAATCTTCAGGGTCTGGCCGACGCCCTGCCTGCGCTCGGCATCGTCGCGGCGGTTCTGGGCGTGGTCAAGACCATGGGTTCGATCGATCAGCCCCCCGCCGTGCTGGGCGCTATGATCGGTTCGGCGCTGGTCGGCACCTTCCTGGGCATCCTGCTCGCCTATGGCATGGTCAATCCCTTCGCCAACCGCTGCCGCAGCGTGATCGAAGCGGACGGCGCCATCTATCATGTCGTCAAGCAGATCATCGTCGCATCGCTCCACGGCCATCCACAGCCACTGGTCATCGAAGCCGCGCGCTCGGGCCTGACCCACGCCAACCAGCCCGGCTTTGCCGAAGTGTTCGACGGCATGCGGGGCAAATAAGCCATGGCCGAAAAGAAGCGCGGCGCGAACGAGCCGGAACCACGGCCGATCATCGTCAAGAAAATCATCGTCGAAGGGCATGGCGGCCATCATGGCGGCGCCTGGAAGGTCGCCTATGCCGACTTCGTGACGGCCATGATGGCCTTCTTCCTGCTCATGTGGCTGCTGGGTGCGACCACGGAAAAGCAGCGCAAGGGGCTGGCCGACTATTTCACCCCGACGCTGGTGCAGATGAGGGAAAATTCCGCTGGCTCCAACGGCATGTTCGGCGGCGACAGCATGATGGCCAAGGAAAATTACCCGACCACTGGCGGTCAGGGCAATATGGCCATCACCATTCCGCGTGACGCATCCGGCACCAAGGAGCAGGGTGGCAAGGCCACGCGCGCCGCTGATCGACAGAAATTCGAATCGATCAAGAAAGAACTCGAACAGCGCATGATCCGGCAGAAGGGTATGGCGAAGCTGCGCAAGAATGTGCGGTTCACCGAAACCCGTGAGGGATTGCGCATCGACCTGATCGACGAAGCCGACTTCGCGATGTTCGCGACCGGCACCGACCGTCTGCTGCCCGAAGCCCGCGCACTGATCGGCGAAGTCGCGGTCGTGCTTCAGACCATGCCGAACGCCCTGATCGTGCGTGGCCACACCGATGGCCTGCCCTATGCATCGGGCAAGACCATGAACAACTGGATGCTGTCGTCCACCCGCGCCGAAGCGACACGAAAGGCGCTGGCAGAAAGCGGCATCGGCAATGATCGCATCGCTCGGATCGAAGGCGTCGCTGATCGCGATCCCTTCATCAAGAAGGACATCTATGATCCCCGGAACCGGCGCATGTCGATCATCCTGGGCTGGACCCGTGGCGGCAATTCGGACGAGGATCAGGGGCTGGACGAAGAAACCAAGGCCGCGATCAAGGAACGCGACGATCCCAGAACCGTCGCGAAAACCGAGGTGCGCAAACTCGACATGGGCGGCACCGGCCTGCCAACGGGCGCAGCGCTGATCAATCCGACCGCGCCGGGAACGTCAAACAAGCCGGGCAAGCACTGATCCATGCAGGCGTGCCACGGCCCTTACCGGGCCAGGCGCGCCTCATGCCCCTTCCGCCAGAGCCTCCAGCGCCGCGCCATCGACCAGCCGGACACCGCGCCGTCCGCACAGGTCGATCACGCCCTGCCGCTTGAGGTCGGTCATCTGCCGCGATACGGTTTCAATGGTGATGCCCAATATGTCGGCAATCTGCTGACGCGACAACGGCAGGTCGATCATCCCCGTGCGGTCGGGCCGCAGCCGCCGCCCCATATCGAGCAGAAATGTCGCGACCTTCTCTCGCGCGGTCTTGCGACCCAGCAGCAACATCCAGTCACGGGTGCGATCGAGATCGTCGAGCGTGCGCTGGAGCAGCCGGTGCTGCAACGCGCCATGGTTACGGGCAAAACCGTCGAACGCCCGGCGTGGAAACAGGCATAGCCGCGCGTCGGTCAGGGCGGTCACGCTATGGGGCGTACGCGCACCAAAGGGGCGACCGATAAAGTCCGAGGCATAGACCACGCCGACAATCTGCTCCCGCCCATCCCCGGTCGATGTCGCCAGCTTCAGCGTGCCGTCGACCACATTGGCGACCACCATATTGTCGTCGCCTTCCCACATCACCGTCTGCCCCGCATGCACCGTGACACGGCGGCCGATGCGGCTCAGCGTTTCGCGATCGGTCGGGGACAGATCGGCGCAGATGGCGCGATCGCGCACTGTGCAGCCGTCGCAGGTCTGGCCGGGACAGGGCCGGGGAACGGTCGGAAAAGCGCCATTTTGCGCCAGGTCAAATTGCATATCCATGCCGCTGCATGGCCCTGCATCGCCTGGCGACCTATCCGTAAATGTCCCTAAACCCCTATTCCACCCCCGCGTGGAACGCGATGCGCAGTGCCTCGGCCAGACTCCTGACCTCCAGCTTCTGCATCAGGTTGGCCCGGTGGATCTCCACCGTGCGGGGGCTGATCCCCAGGTCAAAGGCGATGGTCTTGTTGGGCAAACCTTCGATCAGACCGTTCAGCACATCGCGCTCGCGGTCGGTCAAGATGTTGAGCCGCGCCTGCGCCTCTTGCGCCTGCGCGCTCGCGCCCCGCGCCGCCACCGATTGGGCGCGCGCCGCTTCGATACAGGCCAGCAGCGCCGCTTTCTCGAACGGCTTTTCGATGAAATCGCTGGCGCCCGCCTTCATCGCCGCGACGGCCATGTCCACGTCGCCATGACCGGTCATGATGACCACCGGCAGCATCACGCCGCGCGCCCGCAATTCGCGCTGCACCTCTAGCCCGTCCATGTCGGGCATCCGCACGTCCAGCAGAACACAGCCCGGCGCCAGCGCACCGGCCGCCTTCAGAAACGACAGCCCGCCCTCGAACAGTTCCACCGCAAAGCCGCTCGTCCTGAGCAGGAAGGACAGCGACCGGCGAATCGCTTCGTCATCGTCCACGACATAGATGGGATAATGTTGCGTCATGCCTCGTCCGCACGGTCCAGAGTGAAGTGAAAAGCAGCGCCGCCCCATGACGAGGCGGTGGCCCAGATGCGCCCGCCATGCCCTTCGACAATGGTCTGGCTGATCGACAGGCCAACGCCCATGCCCGTCGCCTTGGTGGTGTTGAACGGTGTGAACAACGTCCGCGACATATCGGGATCAAGACCGGGGCCGCTGTCGGCGACGATCACCTCGATCCGGTCGTCATCGGCAGGGCTGGCCGTCACGCGCAGGATGCGGACCGGGCGATCCTGCATCGCCTCCACCGCATTGCGGACCAGGTTGATGACAACCTGTTGCAACTGCACGCGGTTGACCAGCACTCTGCCCACCCCCTTGTCGACACTGACATCCATGTCGATGCCCCGGCTGTCGACGCCGATGAACGCCAGCGCCGCGCTTTCGGCCAGCAGTTCGCGCAGCGGTTCGGGCTGGCGCACGGTTTCGCCCCGCTTGATGAACTCGCGCAGCGACCGGATGATCTCCCCCGCGCGCAACGCCTGCGCCGCGCTTTCCGCCATCGCCTCGCCCAACAATGCGCGGTCGATCGGGCCGTCAGCGGCCAGCAGATCGCGCCCCGCCTCCAGATAATTGGCGATCGCGGTCAGCGGCTGGTTCAGTTCATGCGCCAGCGCCGACGCCAGCGTGCCCATCGCCGTCACCCGTCCCGCATGGGCCAGTTCGGCCTGCAAGTCGGCGACGCGCCGTTCAGCCTGCTGCCGCTCGGTCAGGTCGCGGATGAAGCCGGTGAACAGGCGCTGCCCCTGATCCTGCACTTCACCGACCGACAATTCGATGGGGAAGGTCGACCCGTCGCGTCGCCGCGCACTGGTCAACCGCCCCACGCCGATGATCCGCCGTTCGCCGGTCGTGCGATAATGGTCGATATAACCGTCATGCCGCTCCCGGTCGGGTGAGGGCATCAGCATCGATATATTCTCGCCCAGCACATCGCTTTCGGCATATTGGAACATGCGTTGCGCCGCCGCGCTGAACGACACGATCAGCCCGCGCAGGTCGATGACGATCAGGGCATCGGGCACGGTCGCCAGGATCGATCCCAGCAACGCCTGCTCCAGGCTGCGCGCGTCGCTCAGGGCGTCCGTTTCGTCATCCGCTACAGCCATGGCCCGTCCATGCCGCGCTTTCAGTGCGCCAGCAAGAGCGGGATGCGCGCGTCGCGCAACATGGCGCGCGTGACGCCACCGAACATCAATTCGCGCCAGCGGCTATGGCCAAAAGCGCCCATTACCACCCAGCTGGCGCACCGGTCGACGATCGCGTCCTGCAACGCATCCTCTACCGCCCGCCCCTTGCGCGGCCAGCTGTGCACATCGGCCTTTATGCCATGGCGGGCCAGATATTCCGGGCCTGCGGTGGCGGGAAATTCGGCCTTTTCGGCTTCCTCGATGGTCAGGATATCGACCGCATCCGCCAGTCTCAGCAACGGCACGGCGGCACGCAAAGCGGCGCTGGCTTCTGGCGATCCGTCCCACGCCACCAGCGCACGGCCCGTCACCGCAATGCCCTTGGCCGCCTGCGGCACCGCCAGCACCGGCGTGCGCCCGCCCAGCGTCAGGTCGGCCACGATCCGCAGCGGATCGCCTGTGCCATTGCGACCGGGTTCGGGCAGCGTGGCGACGATCACATCGGCCAGCCGCGCGGCGGACAACAGCCCCGACACGGCATCGCCCTCCATCTGCCGCCAGTCCCAGGCGATATCCTCCCGCACCAGCCGCGCCTGCACCGACGCGCGAAAGCGTTCGTCTATCTCATGCAGTTCCGCCGCGATGGTGGGCGCATAAGCCGCGCCGCCATAGACGTCGGCGGCGACCAGGTCGGGCATGGGCGTCACCTGCACGCACTGGACATGCGCGTCGCACGCGCGCGCCAGGTCGCAGGCCGCCTGCAAGCGGCTATTGGCGGCGTCATCATCATGAATATGCAGCAGGATCGATTTCATCGCACTTCTCCCGGCCAATTGCCTCCCTGCTTGACTAGGCCCGCCCTCCTGCCCTCACCATCAGGGATAGTCCTTATAGCCTTTCGCGCACCAAAATCCGATTCATGTCGGCATGACATGGACCATGATTTCTCTCGAACTGGGTCAGACGCCGACCTTTCCAAACGGGTCGGCGGCGCGCAGCCATGTGCTGCGCCTGCCGTTGGATGAGGATGGCATGATCGACGAACAGGCCTATCGCGCCCATGCCGAACTGGCCACGGTGCGGCGTTTCTGGCCCAACGAACCCGACCGGCACGGCCGGCTGTTGCGCACGGACGCGGGCTGGACGCTGGAATATGCGCCTGCACAGGGCGGGCTTGAGCGGCTTTTCCAGCTGAACGCCCATGCCATCCGGCCGGGCAGCGTCATCACCCTGACCGAAGCCGACGGCGCGTCCCTGCCCTATCTGGTCAAGGCGCTGGCAACCGCATAAACGGCGGTCAGCCCGCTTCGAGCGCCGCGCTTGCTTCCATCCACACGCTCTCGGCCGTCTCCAGCTTCTTTTCGACGGTCGACCGCTTCACCATCAACTCGCTGGTGGTCATCTTCGATTCCGCACCCGTCGCCTTCTTGGGGTCGAACAAAGCGGCGTCGATGCGGCTGCGTTCGGCGGCGAGCGAGGCCATTTCCCGTTCCGCCTTGTTGACGGCGTTCTTGAGCGTCTTCTGCTTTTCGCGCCATTCCGCGGCGGCCTTCTTGTCGGCCTTGCGATCCACCTTGGGCGCATCGCTGCCACCGCTGCTGTTGCCATCGGCCTTGCGCAGGATGATGTCGGTATAATCGTCCAGCGACCCGTCAAAGGGCTGCGCCGTGCCATTGTCGACCAGTACCAACCGGTCAGCGACCAGTTCGATCATGTGCCGGTCATGGCTGACGATCACCACTGCGCCCGTATAGTCGTTGAGAGCCTGCACCAGCGCCTCGCGGCTGTCGACGTCCAGATGGTTCGTCGGTTCGTCGAGGATCAGCATATGCGGCGCATCGCGCGTGATGAGGGCCAGCGCCAGCCGCGCTCGCTCGCCGCCCGACATGGACCCGACCTTCTGCACCGCGCGCTCGCCCGAAAAGCCGAACCGGCCCAGCTGCGCGCGCACCGCACCGGGCGTCGCGCCCTTCATCACGCGGGTCATATGTTCCAGCGGCGTGTCGGTGACGTCCAGTTCTTCCACCTGATATTGGGTGAAATAGCCGACATTCATCTTGGGCGAACTCGCCATCTCGCCTTCCATCGGCGCCAATTGCGCAGCGATCAGGCGGGCCAGCGTGGTCTTGCCGTTGCCGTTGCGGCCCAGCAGCGCCAACCGGTCGTCCGGATCGATGCGCAGGTTGATCCGCTTGAGGATCGGCGTGTCGCCATAGCCGACCGCCGCCATATCCATGGTGATGAGCGGTGGCCGCAATTCGGTGGGACTGGGAAAGCCGAAATGCAGGGTCGGATCTTCGATGCCCGCCGCGATCGGCTGCATCCGGGCCAGCGCCTTGGCGCGTGACTGGGCCTGCTTCGCGGTCGATGCGCGGGCGGAGTTGCGCGCGACATAGTCCTGCAATTTCTCGCGCTCGGCCTGCTGCTTGGCCCGCGCCGATTCGAGCTGCGCCAGCCGTTCGGCGCGCTGCCGCTCGAACGCATCATAGCCGCCGGGATAAAGCGTGACCTTACCCCCTTCCAGATGCAGGATATAATCGACCACATTGTTCAGCAGGTCGCGCTCATGGCTGATGACGACCACAGTGCCGCGATAGGCCTTGAGGAAATTCTCCAGCCACAGCGTCGCTTCCAGATCGAGATGGTTCGACGGTTCGTCGAGCAGCAGCAGGTCGGGATTGGAAAACAGCAAAGCGGCCAGCGCCACGCGCATTTTCCAGCCACCCGAATAGCTGTCGAGCGGACGCCCCTGCATCTCCTCGTCAAAACCAAGGCCGACCAGGATACGGGCGGCACGGGCCGGCGCAGTATAGGCGTCGATCGTCGTCAGCCGCTCATAGATATGGCCCAGCCGATCCGGATCTTCGGTATGCTCCGCCTCCGCCATCAGCGCGGCGCGTTCCTTGTCGGCCTCCAGCACCGTGTCGAATGGCGTGGCCGTGCCCGACGGCGCTTCCTGCGCGATATAGCCCAGCCGGGTGTCGCGCGGCATGTCGCACGACCCCTCATCCGGTTCGAGCTGGCCGATCATCACCTTCATCAGCGTGGACTTGCCCGCGCCATTACGGCCGATCAGGCCCACGCGGCTGCGCGGCGGCAGCGCGGCGGCGGCGCGGTCAAGGATGATGCGGCCACCCAGGCGCACAGTGATGGCATTCAAATTCAGCATGGCGCGCCCCTAGCACATAGGCGGCGCTACCCAAGGCAAAAGTTGGTGCGATGCAATAAACTGCCAGCGCAGTGGCGCATCGCGCAGACCTTTTAGGCGGCCTGCATCTCGCTGACCGCAACCGCGAGTGCATCGCGAAAGGTCGACAGGCTGATCGGCGCGGTGAACTTCATGCCCGCGCCGCTATCCCTCAACCGGACGATTTCCCCCATAACGTCGCCCAGTCCGGGCATCTTCGCGACGACGAAGTCGCCCACCGACAACCGCCCGCCATGGTCGATCAGCATGCCGGACGTCGAAATATTCCTGATCCTGCTCGCAAAGGCATTGATGGTCGGTCCAAAAATTTCCACCATACATTGATGCTGTTCGCGCGGCGCGCGGGCAACGAAGCACTCTTTTTCGATCGGCTGAACCGTGGTTGGCAAAGGGATGTCACTCTGAAGCATAGGGAGCCTATTAACCCATAATGGTTAACCGCGCTTCACCGCGCGCCCCTGCATCGACTCCTAAATTGCATGGTCACATTATATTTTCGTCGATAACACGACGACCTGCCGGGACACGTTACCAGGCGCGTGGCGCACTGCCGATCCGCTTGGCAACCTCTGCCTCGATATCGTTGAGCTGGGCCTGATCCAGAACTCCTGCCCTGTGGAGCTTGCGCATCAGTTCATCCACCAGCGCTGCCAGAAAATGCAGTTCCGCACGTTCCGATGCTGCGTCTTCGCGAGTCTCGTCCATCCACTCTTCCCTCATGCCATTGCCCGGACGCAACGACTAACGTCGATTAAGCCCGATTGGCTCCGCAATAAAAAAGGAAGCTGCGCTTTCGCTTGGCCGAACTGGCCTCATGCCGGGCTGTTCAAGCCAGGTAGGGCGTGGTGGACAGGGTTGGGTTCGAACCAACGTAGGGCGTAGCCCGGCAGATTTACAGTCTGCTGCCTTTAACCACTCGGCCACCTGTCCAATGCCCTGCACTGTGAAGGAAAAGCCCCTTCACCGCGCTGGAGGCGGCTCAATGGCGAAAGGAGGCTTGCCTGTCAATGCCCGGATGTGAAAAGAGCAGCTTCATGAAAAAACCGCATCGCTCCACTAAGCCCAAGGGCGCCTTCCCGCGCTTCTACGGGCGTCACGCCGTCATCGCGGCCCTCGCCAATCCCGACCGTATCGTGCGCAAGATCTGGGGCACGCGCGAAGCGCTGGCCGCGCTGGATCTGCCGCCGGTGCTGCCGATCGTCTATGCCGACGTGGCGGACATGGGCCGCATGGTCCCGTCCGACGCGCCGCATCAGGGAATCGTGGCCGAAGTCGAGCCGCTCGACGATGTGTGGCTGGGCGAGGTTCTAGAACAGGGACGGGATGACAAGCGCCCTATCCTGGTGCTGGATCAGGTGACCGACCCGCACAATGTCGGCGCAATCCTGCGCTCGGCCGCCGCGTTCGACGCGCTGTGCATCGTCACGCAGGACCGGCACGCCCCGCCCGAATCGGGCGTGTTGGCGCGCGCCGCATCGGGCGCGCTGGAAATCATGCCGTGGGTCCGGGTGGTCAACCTGTCGCGCGCGCTCGATGAAATTGCCGAAGCAGGCTATTGGCGCATCGGTCTGGATGGCGCGGCCGATACGCATCTGGGCGATGCGATCGGCGAATCGCGCGTGGCCTTGGTGTTGGGGGCCGAAGGCGAAGGCCTGCGTCATAACAGCATGGCGCATTGCGACATTTTGGCTAAACTGCCGATCAGTCCGCGCATGGAGAGCCTGAACGTCTCCAACGCTGCGGCTATCGCCCTGTACGCCGCCGCCAGCCGGTAAGTGGCCTGCCGGGCGGCGCTGTTTAAGGGGAACGCCGCCATGGCTCATCTATTTCGTTCGACGCTGGTTCGCGCGACTTTGGCGTTACTGGGTATGCTGGCATTGTCAGCCTGCCTGGTGACGCCGGGGAAATTCGACTCCACGCTCGACATCCGTGCCGACCGCAGCTTTCATTTCACCTACAAGGGCGAGATATTGGCGTCCGATATGGGCAAGGATCTGATGTCCATGCCCGAATCAGGCGATGACGGTACGCCGGGCGGCCAGGAAAGCACGTTCCAACCTGCCTTGTTGCAGATCGCCGCCACCGAAGAAGAACGATTCGATGGCAAGGATAAAGGCGACAATGACGCACAGATGCAGGCGATCGCCTCCGCCCTGCTCAAGGAAAAAGGGTTCCGCACGGCGCGTTATGTGGGCAATAACAAGTTCGAGATCGACTATGCGATCGACGGGCGGCTGACCCACAGCTTCCTCTTCCCCTTCAACCTCGACGCGCAGATCGTGCTGCCCTTTGTCGCGGTGGAGCTTCGCGGGGATGATCGGGTGCGAATGAGGGCGCCAGGTTTTGCCAACAGTAGCGACAAGACCCAAGGGCCGATGGGCACGGGCGGACCGGGCGATGCAGCCGCCAAGGCGCTCAACGGCACCTTCACGCTCACCACCGATGCGGAAATCGTCAGCCAGAATCAGGAAGATGGTGCGCAGACCACGGCGCAAGGCAAACAGATCAGCTGGAAGAT
This sequence comes from Sphingomonadaceae bacterium, assembly GCA_016000085.1. Classification (GTDB taxonomy): domain Bacteria; phylum Pseudomonadota; class Alphaproteobacteria; order Sphingomonadales; family Sphingomonadaceae; genus Sphingobium. The sequence continues at coordinate 2,770 of JAECRT010000028.1, read as the reverse complement.
CACACCGCTTACAAGTGAAGCGCCCGCCGCCACGCTGCGCGTGCAGCGCTGACGGGCGCCTCTAAACGATCAATCTTCAGGTGCGATGGTCACGCGCAGGCCGTCCATCGTATCATTCAGCACCAGCTGGCACGACAGGCGGCTGGTTTCGTTGCGATGATCGGAACTGTCGAGCAGGTCATTCTCGTCCTCGCTCATCGCCGGCAACAGGTCGGCGAAGGCAGGGTCGATAAAGACATGGCACGTGGCGCACGAACAGCATCCGCCGCACAACGCCAACAATTCGTCAAAGCCGTTGTCGCGAATGACTTCCATGACCGACAGGCCATTGTCACCATCAACAGCCTGCTCGCTCCCGTCACGGTTGACCACAATCAGTTTCGGCATCTATCAAATCCCCTAGAACTTTCTCCGCCGCTGTGACCCACAGACGGCGGGAAATCAAGGGCTGGACGGAAAGCACCATGGTCACGACCACAGAACAACTGGCCGCCAGCCTCGATGCGATCGCCCGGCTGGAGCCAGGTATCGCCGCGGCAATTGATCGGATCGGCTATCCACAGCCCCGCGTACGGGCGCCGGGCTATGAAACATTGCTCCGTACGATCGTGGGGCAGCAGGTGAGTGTCGCGGCGGCAGCGGCGGTGTGGCGCAAGCTGGAGGCGGAACTGGGCGCGGGCTGTACGCCCGACGCATTGCTGGCACGCGATTTCGACACGCTGCGCGCCTGCGGCCTTTCGCGCCAGAAACAGGGCTATGCCCGCAGCCTTGCCGAACTGGTCATCAGCGGTGCGCTCGATTTGCACGCCCTGCCCGCCGATGACGAAGAGGCCATCGCCCAGCTCGTCCGCATCAAGGGCATCGGCCGCTGGTCGGCGGAAATCTATCTGCTCTTTGCCGAAGGGCGGCCTGACATCTGGCCAGCGGGCGATCTGGCGATCCAGATCGCGATCGGCCGCATCGTGGGCCTGCCCGAACGGCCGAGCGAACTGGCCACCCGCACCCTCGCCGAACCCTGGCGCCCGCATCGCGGCGCGGCGGCGATCATGGCCTGGCACCATTATAATGAAGGCGCGGACATGCTCAAAAGCTGACGGAGATAGTCGGCCCGCTCTCGGCTATTTCTTCTTTTGCTTGCTGCAGGGCCATGCCTTGCGCGTTGCGGTAAATACCAGCGCCGACGCGGAATTTTTCCGATCGACCGGATTGGCCTGCAAAAAATCGATCGTGACATTTTTAAGCTGACTGATTGTCACATTCCCAGGAATGCAGCTTTTGAGTTTATTGGCTTCACGCGTCGTATTGAACGCATCGACCGCGCCCGCAATATAGCCGACGCATTCATATGTTTTCTCGAAATAGTCCGGGTCGTCGCGCTCGGTCTTACAGACCTTGTACAGTTCGTTGCCGGAGTAGAAGCCCGCCTCGGCAGGACTGGAGAAAAGCCCTACCGCTGCGATCGTAGCAAGATAAGGCAGCGTCTTTTTGATCATTCCCCAATCTCCAGAACCACGATCTCAATGCGCGCCAGCGGTGAGAAAGGGCTGCGCGTGCAATGGCGGGAAAACCTCTTCGAGCGACTTGGTGTCCGGCAACACATAAACATAGCCGCCCTTTTTCAGAAAGGCCGGACGAACGCTCTTGTTATAAAATGCCAGCGGCACGTTGATACACCCAAATGTGATGCGATTATCCTCTATGCCCGACGATAGCATCCGCGCGCGACGGCGCTCCTTGGGATTGCCCTTTGGGATCGGGTGCAACGCGACGGATGTCGCATAATCGACCCACAGCACCGTCTGTCGGCCGGCCGCGAGGCCGAATTTCGCCAGAAAGCGCCCCGCAGGCGTCGTTTTTTCTGCCGGGCCAATCTCCGCAAGGCTCTTTTGCCCCACGCCGGGCGTCGCGTCATCACCCATGGCGATACCGATCAGCACGGGCGCATCGGCCAGATATTTCCCTTTCGCATCAAAAAGATGCGCGCGGGCGGCGTTCTTGTCGACGATGACATAAGGCAGAGATCTATTGTCCCCCGCAGCGGCAATCCAGTTGACGACCCGCTCGGCGTCCGGCGATCGCGCCCCTGCAACCTTGTCGCCTATGTCATCTTTCACGGTGGCCACCGGGGCCACAGCCTTGATCTTCTTCGCGGCAAGCGCCGGCACGGGGCCGGCCAACGCCAATGCAGCAAGCGCCACAAGCATTTTGATCATTTGTGCATGCACTCGCAAAAGGCCGACGCCCATCAGGACGTCGGCACAAAAGTCGTTGCCAAACCGGCAGCGAAAATCCTGGTAATTAGTTGCGCGCGCGCTTGCGCTGACTTTCCTGCATTCTCTGCTCGACCCCATCGACACGAGCGTTGAGCTGATCCAGCCGCTGGCCATTATTCTGCGCCTGTCCAGATGCAGACTGCGCTTCTGCCAGGGCCTGTTTCGCCGTTCCATCCGTGGCCTGCAATCGCGAATCGAGCGCATCGACGCGCTGGTTCACGGTTGCCACCTGTTCACGGACGAAACCCTTGGTGGCACAGCCACCCAAACCGAGCGAACTCACCAACACTGCGACTACAGGGGCAAGTTTCATAAGAGGCTCCGACATCATATTCTCCTGATCTTCCGCCCCCGCCACTTCCCAAGCTGAGCAATTTTACCATGACAATATGTTTCTGCCCGACTGTGCATCTGTCCGGTTGAACGGACGAAACGCACCTCCCCAAAGGCCGGTTATACAACCTGACCACCGATATACGCGAGGAAATAATCCGTAC
>JAECRT010000027.1:30268-39845 GCA_016000085.1 Sphingomonadaceae bacterium | reverse complement strand
AGACCGGCGAGGTGGTGCAGAATACGACCGCACACGAACGCTTCTGGAACTGGCTGGGCGCGGTACCGCACTGGATCTATTTCACCGCGCTGCGGGTCCATCAGGAACCATGGCGGCAAACCGTGCTGTGGACGTCGGGCATCGGCATGCTGGGCGCGGTGGCGGGGATATGGATCGGCCTGCTGCGGGTACGATTGTCGAAACGCTACAAGTCGGGATCGGTCAGCCCTTATCGGGGATGGATGAAGTGGCATCATGTCATCGGGCTGGTCGGTGGACTGTTCCTGACGACATGGGTGTTCAGCGGCTGGTTGTCGATGAGCCCGTGGGGCGGATTTCGCGAGGGTGGCGGCGGCGTGGCGGAGCGCTATCGCGACGACCAGCCGGGTTTTGCGGCGACCGATCTGTCCATGCTGGGACGCGCGGCGCGGGATGCGCATGAAATCAACTTCACCTATCTGGGCGGAAGGCCGGTGATGGTCGCACTGGGCGGCGCAGCGGACAAAAGATTGCTGGATGGCGCCAGTGCGCAGCCGATCACCGCGCCATCCGATGAGATTGCCGCTCTGGCGCAGCGGGCCGTACCCGCCGGGCGTCTGATGGCGGTGCGCCGGCTGGATCATTACGACCGCTATTGGTACGGCACCGGCGACCCGCGCAGCGATGCCCGGCCCCTGCCCGTGTTGCGGCTCATCTTCGACGATCCGGCGCAAACATGGCTGCACATTGACCCCGCCACGGGGGGATTGGTCGGGCAAATGGGATCGGGCAGCCGCACCTATCGCTGGCTGTTTGCGGCGCTGCACAGCTTCGACCTGCCCTGGCTGCTCATGTTGCGACCGTTGCGCGACGGGCTGATGTGGCTTTTTTCGGCCGCAGGGCTGGCGATTTCGGTAACAGGCATCGTCATCGGCTGGCGACGGCTGAAGCCAAGACGGCGGCCCGATATGCGAGCGGGATAAGAGGCCAAGGCGCCGAAAGCGAAACGGTGTAGTTTGGCGAGACTAACGATAGTGGCCCACTGCTGTCGTTTGTCTCACCAGACTGCGAGCGCGCGCGCCGCTCATCGATAACAAGATGAAATATCTTTACTGATATTGATTATCAATATATCTTTATGGCCATGACCGAACAGACGCTGCGATCGTCCGACTGGAATGGCCGTAATGGCCACCAATGGCTGCTTCACCAAGGCCGGCTGGACGCCATGCTGGCGCCGTTCGGCAGCGCGGCGATCGCCGCCGGCGCGCTGATGCCTGATATGCAGGTGCTGGATATAGGCTGTGGTGCAGGAGACAGCACGCTGGCCATCGCTGAACAGGTTGGGGAGAATGGAACAGCGCTGGGCATCGACATATCGCAAGCGTTGATCGGCCGGGCACGGGAAAGAGCGGAAGCGACGGGTTCGCGCGCCCGCTTCGACCTGAGCGACGCTGCGCAGGCGTCTTTTCCGGCCGCTATGTTCGATTGCCTCTTTTCGCGGTTCGGGGTGATGTTTTTCGACGATCCTGTCGCCGCCTTCCCCCATTTACGGCCCACGCTGAAACCCGATGGACAACTCTTGTTCGCCTGCTGGCGATCAGCAGGCGACAATGACTGGGTGCGGTTGCCGATGCGGGCCATTGCCGAAATCGTGTCGCCCACGCCCCCGCCACCGCCCCATGCCCCCGGCCCCTTTTCCTTCGGCGACCCTGCCCGGATCACCCACATCCTGTCTGCGGCGGGGTTCGGTGACATCGTCATCACGCCGTTCGACCATGATATCCTGTTCGGTGAAACCGTCGCGGCGGCGGTGCAGCGTGCGCTGGATGTCGGGCCGCTGGAGCGCGCGCTGGCGGGGCAGCCCGATACGGTGCGGGCACGCGCCATCATGGCGGTCGGCAACGCTTTTGACGCGCGCCGGACCGACCGTGGCGTCGTCATCAATGGCGCAGCCTGGATCGTGGCGGCCCGACCCGTTGCGCATTGACCATGACCATATCTCAACCCTTCCTGCGCGCGGTATCACGCCGCCCCAGCATAGAGCAGAAGGTGTTGACCATCCTGCGCGGCGATCAATCATCGATCGATGGCGACCAGCGCCTGATCCGACGTCAGACCCATGGCCCGGTCAGCCTGTCGGTGCAGGATTGGACATTGTTCCAGCATCTGCGCGATCGGGCGAGGGCACGCGGCATGCGCATCCGTATGCCCAGCGCGCCCTTCGTCCATGACGACGAACTGCAATTGCTCGCCTGGCTGGCGCACGGGCAGCGTGTGTCGGGCGATCAGGAACCGGCAGACGTGGAGCAGGGCTTTCTCGACCTGATCCTCGATTGCAGCCGTGTGCTCGACCGGCGCGGGCTGCGCCTGCCGCCGCGATCGCTGCTTAATCGTTAGGGGGACAGCCGCCCCAGTCATGACAGATGTGCGGCAAATCCAAGACAAGGCTGTCCGCGAAGTTTAACCGTTCTGCCGCGCACACGACATGGTTCCGACTCACGAGCACGCTAGGGCGGCGGTGGGGGAACGGGGTCATGATCAAATTATTCCGCGCTTTGCTGCTCACCGGCCTGGCGATGTCGGTCGCCACCGGCGCCGTGGTTGAGGAAAGAAAACCGCCTGCGCTCGTCGCGGCAAAACCGGGCCTGGCAGGGCAAGACATGCTGTCGGTCATGACCTATAATGTGAAGGGTCTGGCCTGGCCCATCGCCTGGGGTCGCGACGATGCGCTGGCCCGGATCGGCGACCGGCTGGCGGCGATGCGACGCGAGGGCCAGCAGCCCCATATCCTGTTGCTACAGGAAGCATTCACGCCGCAGGCAGCCGCCATCGCGCGACGAGCGGGCTATGCGCATGTCGCGGCAGGGCCGGACGTGGGGATGCGATCGCCTGTGCCTGCTCCGCCCGCGGCCAGCGCTTTCCTGGCCGCGCCACGATGGGACCGGGGCGAACAGATGGGCAAGCAGATGGGCAGCGGCCTGCTGATCCTGTCCGACTATCCGGTGATCGGTGTGGATCGGCTGGCCTTTCCCGACTTCGCCTGCGCGGGGGTCGACTGTCTGGCGAACAAAGGCGTTCTGATCGCGCATCTCGCCGTGCCGGGCTATGCGCGGCTGGTCAGCGTCGTGAACACCCATCTCAACGCCCGCAAGGCCGCGTTGGTGGACATTGCACGCTCGCAGGATGCCTTCGCCCGCCAGGCCGATCTGGTCAGCCGCTTCGTAAGCGATCATGTGCCGCACGACCATCTGCTGGTGCTGGGCGGAGACATGAATATCGGGGGCGACGCAGATCGCAAAAAGGCGTTCTTTGCCGCCTTCGCGGCGCGGGGGATGGACTTCGTTGCGCCCGCGTTGGGCGCTGCGCAGCGGGCGCTGACGCAGGGCGCTCTGCCCGGTCGGGATACGCGGCGCGACCTGACCCACGCCGTCAACCATGGCAAGGACTGGCTGTTCGCGCGCGATGCCTCCGGGCGAGCGATGCCTGTGGCCCAGGCACAGGTGCCATTCGGGACCGAGCCGCAGGGCGCACCGTTATCCGATCATTTCGGCTATGCCATCGCTTTTGCGCCAGATGCGGAACCGCCTATGCGCTTTGCCAGCGCGGCGGGCGCGCGGCGATGATGCCTCGTCGCACCCGCACCGTTCTGGCGATGGCGGCCGCGTCCGGATGCTGTCCGGCGATGGCGCAAGAAGCGATGGTCGATGAGGCCGTCCGTTTCACGCTCAAGCCACGCCCCGCCCTGGCCATCGTCCACACCCGCACGCCAACCGGAGAGCGACTCGACCGGCTACGCGCCGTGCCGGTCGATGACCGCGCGCATGACATCGACATGGTTATTCGCCGTCATCGCCAGCGCATGATGGCCGAACGCCTCGTGGAGGGAAGCATGGCGGGCGGCTTCGCCTTCAACCCGCGCAGCCGCGTGATCCTGCTGAGTGTCGAGGATAGGCTTCCAGTCGGGGAACAGGGATGGGCGCGGGTCGGCTTTCAGGGCATGAAATTGTCCAATCGTGGCGCGACCATCACGGCCACCGGCACGGACGACCGGCTGCGGACGCGCGACTGGTTTCAGCCCCATGCCATGGTCGGTGTGACGCCCGCGCCGGACGTCTCGCTGCGGCTGGGTTATGCGGAGCGGTCGTACGGCTTTGGCGAAACCGGACTGGTCGGGCCGATGGCCGGGTCGCGGGAGGAATTCCGGGCCTTTGCGCGCAGCCAGCGCCCGGAAAAGCGCCGTCGCGTGCGCATCGACGCGGACTGGCAGGTTACCCCCGCGCTGGACATGTCCCTGCGCCTGTTTGACGGTCAGATCGCGCACCGGATGTTGTTCGACGGGGGAAGCGATCGGCCGGTCGACGCCGGATCGGCGCAGGTGCGCGGGGCGCAAATGACGATCGGCCATCGGATATCGTCGCGTCTGCGCTGGACGATGCATTATAGCGAAGCGCAGGTGGCATCGCGGCGAGAGCGGCAGATCGCGGTCGAGGGCGAATGGCGCGACGGGCCATGGCGTGCGACCATGCGCGGCAGTGCTGGCAGCGCCCCGGCGCTGCGCGTGGCGGACGCCCCGTCGAGCCGATCCACGCGAGTTGAAGCGGAAATGCGCTACCTGCTGACCGCAACCATGCGCGCGCCGGTCGCGATCAGCCTGCGTCTGACCGATCCTGATCTGCTGGCAGGCAGTGCGCTACTGCGCGACGATCCGGTCGGAGCGGCGCGCGCAGCCGATCAGGCGCGGGGCGTCATGCTGGGCGTGGCGATGGGATGGTGACATGAAAATGTCACGCCACTGACATCGCAATGCCTTGCCATTTACCTATTCGCCCGTCGTCGGACGGGAGAATGGACGTGACAGCACAACGGGAAACGACTGCGCGTCGCGGGCAGTGGATGGTCGCCGCCGGAATCGCCGCGGCAAGCCTGTCGGCTGCCGCCGGGGCGCAGCCGGATATGACGTCCCCTCCTGTGGCCGCCGTGCCCGTTGCGCTGCGCCTGCCCGCGCCCGAAGCGCATCAGGGCGCCGCGTCCGACGGCCGCTTTCTGTACGCAATCGATAATGACCGGATCGGCAAATATCGGATCGACACTGGCGAACGGGTGGCGCAGTGGCAGGGCGAAAGGCGGCTCTATCCGCATATGAACAGCTGTACGGTCGTCGGCCTCGAACTGGTATGCGCTGCGTCCAACTATCCTGCCGTCCCGCAAACCAGCGCCGTGGAATTTTTCGACACCCGCAATTTGCGCCATATCCGCAGCGTCAGTCTGGGCTTCGGGCCGGGGTCGCTGACGGCGATGGACCGGCATGACGGCAAATGGTGGGCTGTGTTCGCCAATTATGCCGGCAAGGGCGGCGAACCGGGCCGCGATTATCGTTATACGTTGCTGGTGCGGATGGATGACAGCTTCCGTCAGGAAGCGGCCTGGACCTTTCCGCCCGATGTGCTGGCGCGCTTCGCCCCGTTCAGTTGCTCCGGCGCGAGCTGGAGCGGCGATGGACGCCTGTATGTAACCGGTCATGATCGCCCGGAAATGTACGAACTTGCTTTGCCCCAGGCCGGATCGCAGCTGGAATTGCGCCGGACCATCGCCATCGCCGCGCCGGGTCAGGCGATCGACTGGGATCCGGCCAAGCCCGGCCGTCTGTGGGCGATCGACCGCGCGAAGAGCGAAGCGATCGCCAGCGACATCGGCAACTGAGGCTCCGCTCCGACGGCATTAGCCGGAGGATGTCCGCTGCGCCCGCCTCACAAGAGAGAGCTTACCAAGCGAGCCATATTTTCCTGGAATTTGACAAAGCCGCCGCGCTCCCGCCATGTTTCGAGGATCAGTTGCTCGCTGTTGGCGATATAGTCGTTTTGCACCGTCGTGATGGCCCGCACATCGCCGCTATCAAGAAACAGCAGGCTGACCTCCTCGTTAAGCTGGAAGGAGCGCAGGTCGACATTGCTCGACCCGATAATGGCCAGATCCTCATCGATGCTCACATTTTTGGCATGGAGGAGGAAGCGCTGGAAGAGATGGATGTTCACCCCCGATCGCAGCAGTTCGTCGTAGAAGGATCGCTGCGCCAGGCTGACCAGCTTCTGGTCCACGACGGCCGACACGATCAGGTCTATCGCAACGCCCCGCAATATCGCCGTGCGCATGGCATCCAGCAGTCCTTCATCCGGAATGAAATAGGGCGAGGTGATAACCACCCTGCGGCGAGCGCGATGCAGTTGCCACACGAGCAACGTCTGGAACCCTTCAAGCGGATAGTTCGCGCCACTGGGTAAGAGCTGTAACCGGCTTTGCCCCTCGCCGGGGGGAATGATGATCGTCTCCTCCAGCAGGATTTCGGTTTCCAGATACCAGTCCGATATGAAAACAGCCGTCATCTCCGCGACGGCAGGCCCAGTCACGCGCGTCACCAGTTCCTGGTTCACGACCCCCGGCCGAAAATCCTTGTCGACGATATTCTGCGAGCCAGCATAGCCGATCCGCCCGTCTATCAGGAATAATTTGCGGTGATTGCGCATGTCCCGCCGCGTCCGGTCCCGAAGCCAGTGGAAAGGCAAGGCTTGGCGGACCTGAACGCCACCCGCTTTCAGAGCCTTGATGGTCCCCTTCAGCCAGGGTCGCGAACCGACAGGATCAAGCAGCACATGGACGACGACGCCGCGATGAACCGCGCGCGTCAGTGCCGCGACAACCTTTTTGCCTGTGTCGTCGTTGGCAAAGATATAGACCAGGATCCGCACATGATCGCGGGCGTCGTCGATATCGGCCACCAGCCGGCCGATCATCCCGTCATAGTCGCCAAGCAGTTCGATTGTGTTGCCGCTGACAGCGGGCATATGCCCCAGCTTCCCAGCAATCACTGCCGCCATATTCGCCGGCTCCTCCGGCGAAAGACGCGTGGCAAGATCGGATATGATCGGCGTCATGTCCTTGAACCGGGCTGCGCGCCAGGCTGGGAAACGCGGCCTGCCGATCGCCAGGTAGAAAATCAGTCCGACCACCGGCAGGAAAAATATCAGGAGCAGCCAACTACGGGTAGCTTCGGGACTGCGCCGCAATGGCACCACGATCAGCGCCCCGAGACGGATAAGCCATTCGCACACATAGTAGAGTGCACCGGTATCAAGCGGCACTGAACTCATCGTCCATGGCGTCATAGGGCCGCTCCTCAGTTCCGCCGACACGCGCTACAGGCCGTACCACATTGGATGATCAACAATTCACTGGTCAATGCTGCAACGCGTGCACTTCGCAATCGGGGCATGTCGCGCCAACACGCCGTGGATAATCGGAAATCTTCGATGAGCGAGGTGTCAGTCCTTCTCCATCATGGTCGGTATCCTGATCATGAAGCGCAGTCCCCCGTCAGATGGCACGATCTCGATCGTGCCACGATGCGCATGAACGATCGCGCGGACCATGCTCAGCCCCAGGCCATGCCCCGGTTTCGACCGTGTGGGATCCAGGCGAACGAGACGTTCAAAAATGCGTTCCCGATCTTCCTCAGCGATGCCCGATCCGTTGTCGCTGACGGTCAGGACGGCCTCTGCGCCAGTCGCGACCACTGAAATGGTGGCGTCTGCTCCATCGCCCGCATGGGCGAGGATATTTTCGAGCATGTTGGCCACCGCCCGTTTGAGCAATTGGGCGTCACCCCATATCGTCACGTCCGATATGGACGCAGTGATCATGCGCCTCTCATCATCGAAGGCGGGGCGATAGGCTTCGGTGACTTCGCCGACAATCTCGGACAGCTGAAGTGGAACGAAGCGCTTGCGCGCTGCCAGCCCCTGCACTTCGGACACGCCCAGCAACCCTGCAAACAGATCGAGCAGGGCGTCCATGTCAACGATCGTCCGCTCGAGAGTCCGGGTGATCCCGTCATCTGACGCCCTGCGCAGCAGGCCTTCCATGTCTTGCCTGATGCGTCCCAGCGGTGTCCGCATATCGTGCGCGATGTCGCCGGACACCTGCCGCAGCGAGCGCATGAGGATGTCGATCCGCCCCAGCATGGTGTTCAGGATGACGGAAATGCGATCAAATTCGCTGCCTGAACCGTCGATCGGGATGCGACGGGTATAGTCACCTTCGATAATCCCCTGCGCCGTGCCGCTGATGAGAACGAGACGGCGTCGGACAAGCCGGCCGAAGGCGATCGTGCTGACCGTACCCGTCAGCAGGATGACGCCCAGCCCTACCAGCGCGGCCATGAGAATACGATCGTCTGCCCGGCTGAGTGCGTCCCGATCGCCCGCAATGACGATCTGACCACCATCGGGCAATGGACGGCTGAGCGCCTGGGCGACGCCTTTGGAACCGTCCGGGCGACGGATCGGCAGAAACTCGGTCCAGCCCGGCGGCGGCATGTGCGGGATCAGATTGCCCGCGATCCGGCGCCCGTCGGCATCGACCAGAGCGTAGAGCATCATGCGCCCATCATGGCCGCCATCGGCAAGATAGCCCGTGCTACCCGTTGCGCCGCCATCGCGCAGGCGCACCAGTTGCGCCAGCGATGCCGCGCCGTTAGCGGCTCGATAATCGAGCAGCGCATCCATCTCAAGCTGCAGACGATGGTCGATCTGCGCCTCGATCTCATGATGGGAGATGAAGATCGCGGCCGCACCCAGCGCCAGGATGACCAGGCCGGATATGCCGGCCGACAGGATCGACAGGCCTTTGATCGTCCGGGGGATGAACATGGTTTATTGCTCGCTGCTGACGATCATATAGCCCGAGCCACGAATGGTGCGGATGAGGTTTTCTGCCCCGCCCTCGTTCAACTTCGCGCGCAGGCGGCTCATGTGCGTTTCCACGATGTTCGTCTTCGGGTCGAAGCCGAAGTTCCACACCCGGTCGAGCAACATGGTACGCGTCACCAGTCGGTCCGGATTGCGCAGAAGATATTCGAGCAAGCTGAATTCGCGCGGTTGCAGATCGATCGACCGGCCAGAGCGCTTCACCGTGCGGCGCACCAGATCCAGTTCGATGCTACCCACACGCAGCAACAGCTGCGATTCCGTCTTTTCGCCCGGCGGCGGCCGCCGAGCCAGCGCACCAAGCCGCGCCGCAAGCTCGGCAAAGGCGAAGGGTTTGATCAGATAATCGTCCGCGCCGCCTTCGAGGCCCGCAACGCGATCTTCGATGCCCGACATGGCCGACAGGATGATCGCGGGCGACTGGCATCCCGCTTCTCGCGCGAGTTTCAGGACGGTCAGGCCGTCCAGTCCCGGCACCATGCGGTCCAGCACAAGGATATCGAAGGATTCCGACAGCGTGCGCGCGAGCGCCGCCTTGCCCTCCCCTTCGAGAACGACATGATGGCCGATCTCCTTCAGTCCGCGCGCGAGATAGTCCCGCGTCTCCCGATCATCTTCCAACAGCAATATCCGCATCGCGCTCGCTCGCTCATTCCCATCCTCCATGCGCGAAACCTGCCCCCATTTACATTGGTGTTTCTATACCATTTCCCAATGTTGCCCGAATTGATGGACCTTCGATGCCGTATCAGTAAACACGCGCCATCTGCGAGTCATTATTATTATCGTTCGCAATATGGAGGTGAAATGGCGGAAAACATAGACATCTTCAGCGA
>JAECRT010000027.1:0-30168 GCA_016000085.1 Sphingomonadaceae bacterium | reverse complement strand
CACACATGATTTTCGACAAAGCCGGACCCAACCGGCTCCTAGTTTCACGCCAGAAAGGGGCAATAATGAACCATAATGACAAGCGCGACCGCGCGCCTACCTCCACGAGCTTTCTCGCTTTGAGCTGCGTGGGCCTTTTCGTATCGGCCGCACCCGCCATCGCCCAGAATAGCGATCAGACTGCGGACGAAACACAGGGTCGCAAGCTGGGCGGCGTGGTCGTTACCGACACCGCGATCGACGAGCAGGGCTATAAGGTCGACAAGGCGGATTCGCCCAAGTTCACTGCCCCCCTGGTCGACACGCCACGGTCCATCACCGTCATTCCCGCGTCGGTCATCAAGGATACCGCGTCGGCATCGCTGACCGAAGCGCTGCGCACCGTGCCCGGCATCACCCTGGGCGCAGGCGAAGGCGGCAACCCGCTGGGCGATCGCCCCTTCATCCGCGGCTTCGACAGCCAGGCAAGCACCTATCTGGACGGCGTGCGTGACGTCGGCGCGCAGAGCCGCGAGATCTTCGCCATCGAGCAGATCGAAGTGGTAAAGGGTTCGGACAGCACCACCGGCGGTCGCGGCGGTGCGGGCGGTTCGCTCAACCTCGTGTCCAAGACGCCCAAAGCGGATCGCTTCGTCGCCGCCAGCGGCAGCCTTGGCAATGCCGACTATAAGCGCGCCACGATCGACATCAACCAGCCGATCAACGAGTTCATCGGCGTGCGCCTGAACGCGATGTGGCATGATCAGGACGTCGCCGGCCGCGACGCCATCTGGTCCAAGCGCTGGGGCGTGGCGCCGTCGATCAAGCTGGGCCTTGAAGGGCCGACCAGCCTGACGATCAGCTATTATCATCTCGACACCGACGAACTGCCGGATTCGGGCATTCCCTATCTTTATACCATCGGCAACGCGCCCGCGGGCGTGACCGAAACCGGCCCGGCACAGGACTTCACGACCATCGGCGGCCGCCAGGTCAGCGTACCGCGCGGCGCCTATTATGGCTTGAAGAACCGCGATTTCCGCAAGACCAAGGTCGACAATTTCACCATCCGCGCCGAACATGATTTCGGCGGCGTCACGCTGCGCAACACCTCGCGCTATGGCCGCAGCACGCAAGGCTATGTCTGGACGCAACCTGACGATCAGCAGGGCAATGTCGCCAACGGCCAGGTATGGCGGCGCATCAACAGCCGCTATAGCGAAACAGACGGTCTGTTGAACCAGACCGACCTGTTCGGGGAATTCGCGATCGGCGGCATCAAGAACAGCTTTGCCGCCAGCGTCGAGTTCAGTGAGGAGAAGGCTGCAAACGGCAGCTATGTCAACAATGCCACGACCGGGACGGCCATCGCGACCGGCACCACGGCCGTTGGCGGGCGCTGCGGCCCGGCTTCGCTGGTCCGCTACAACTGCACCAGCATCGACAATCCCAATCCGAACGATCCATGGGTCAGCTATGCAACCGACGCCTCCAGCGTCGTATCGCCCATCACCTTGGCGGCCCGCAAGACCTTCACCCTGTCGAAGACCACCACGAAGGCGGCGTCCTTCTTCGATACGATCACCCTGACCGATCAGCTTCTGATCAATGTCGGTGGCCGGTTCGATCGCTACGAAACCAGCGTCAGCCCCGGTCTGACCGCGACATCCACCGCCAATCGCACGTCCTTCGAACGCCAAGACGACCTGTGGACCTATCAGGCAGGCATCGTGTTCAAGCCGACGGAAAGCAGCAGCATCTATGCGTCGACCTCGACATCGGCGACGCCTCCGGGTTCGTTCATCGCCAATGGCTCGGAAGGCAATGCGCTCAACACCACCAGCCAGGCGCTGACCGACGCGCTTAAGGTTGAAAAGACCAAGTCCTACGAGATCGGCGCCAAGGCCAATCTGTTCGGCGACAGCCTGGCGCTGACGCTGGCGGCCTTCCGGACCGAAACCAAGAATGCCCGCGCCACCAACGACGCCGGCACCGTCGCCTTCATCGGCGAACGCCTCATCAAGGGCATCGAATTCGGGTTCAACGGCAACATCACGCCCGAATGGAATGTCTTTGGTGGATACACCTATATGGACTCCGAAATCGTCGATGGCGGCTTCACCGTCACCAGCGGCATCGCCGCGCCGTCGGTCAACACCGGCAAGCAGTTCCCGAACACGCCCAAGCACAGCCTGACCGCCTTCACCAATTACAAGGTGACGCCGGCCTTCACCCTGGGCGGCGGCGCGATCTACATGAGCAAGGTCTATGGCGGCTATAGCGACACGCGCATCGTCTCCAATGGTGCGGTCGTCATCACCAAGGAACTGGCGCGCATGGTGCCGAGCTACTGGCGTTTCGATGGCAACGCTTCCTACAGCTTCAGCGACGCGATCAACCTGCAGGTCAACGTCAACAACGTGTTCAACAAGCGTTATTACGACAAGGCCTATACCGCCCATTATGCCAACCAGGCAGCCGGGCGGACGGCAATCGCGACCCTGAACATCAAATATTAAGCCTGCCTCCACTTATCGCAAAGGCAAGCATGGCCCATCCCGCATCTCCGGGGTGGGCCATTTTCCATGAAAGTCGACTATGGTCACCCAACCCCGATTGATCGCCATGACAGAAGCGGAACGCACCATTGCTCTCGCCGGAGCGCCTGAAGAGGTTGCCCGCCTGCTTCTGGAAGCAGCGGAGGCTGGCCATGATGAGGCGCAGCTGCTGGTCGGCCAGATCCATCTCGATGGACAGGGCGTGCCTCGCAATGCGGGCGAAGCGCTGCGTTGGTTCGGTCTGGCGGCGAAGTCGGGCAATGCGATGGCCATGAACATGGTCGGTCGCTGCTGCGAACATGGCTGGGGCACCATCGTGGATAAAAAATTGGCAGGTCAATGGTATGCATCGGCCGCCGATCGTGGCCTCGACTGGGGCATGTACAATCTTGCCACCCTCTACACGCTAGGCGAAGGCGTGAACGAGGACAGGACAGAAGCGTTACGCCTGTTCGAGCAGGCAGCCGCACTGGGGCACGCCAAGTCGATCAACATGATCGGCAGTTTCTACGAGGATGGCTGGGTCGTCGAACGCAATTTGGCGACGGCCGCCTTGCACTACCAAAAGGCGGCCGAGCTGGGTGACTTTCGCGGCCAGTTCAATCATGCGCGTATGCTGGTCGCAGCTGCCGACATGGAAGGCGCGCGCTACTGGTTCACGCGAATGACGCAGACCGCTACGCCCGCTTTTAGGGAAAAAGCGACCGCCTGGATGGCCGAGCACGCCCCAGCGACATGACATGCCGATTGTGACGGTCAAAGTCATAGGGCGAACCCTGGTCACGGCAATTCTGCGGAAGCAGAGGCAAATCAGCCCCTGCCAAAAAAGCGACATTTTTAACACAGCTCACCCGATTTCCATCCCCCGAGGAAACGACTTTCGATGCTCCTTGTTGTGGTCGTGGGGCCGCGAAAAGATGACCCCGAGGAGAGAAGCGAGAGGAGTTTATGATGTCCTGTCGGTACAATCGTCGGTTGTTGGGTTCCGCTGCTGCAGTAGCGACATTGATCGTTGGAGGCGGGTCGGCCTATGCGCAAACGACCTCGGATCAAAATAATGAGACCACACGCGCCGCTCCGCAAAACAGCGGAGACACCTCGGACGTAAACGAGCCTGTCATCATCGTAACGGGTTCGCGCATCGCGCGCCCCACTTTGGGGTCGCCCATCCCGGTGACGAGTGTGACGGCGGCCGATTTGAATCGCTCCGGTGGAACGGTGATCGGCGACACATTGAACGACCTCCCATCGCTGCGATCGACCTATAGCCAGGCCAATTCGACGCAGTTTATTGGCACGTCCGGGTTAAACTTTCTGGATTTGCGGGGGCTGGGCGTCACTCGCACACTGGTTCTGGTCAACGGTCGCCGGCACATAACCGCGTCGGAAGGCGATTTCCTGATCGACACCAACACCATCCCGACCGAATTGATCGACCGGGTGGATATCGTCACCGGCGGCAGCTCGGCGGTATATGGTTCGGATGCGATGGCAGGCGTCGTCAACTTCGTGCTGAAACGCGATTTTGAGGGGCTGACACTCGACGGCAAGGCGGGGATTTCCAGCTATGGCGACAGGGGAACCTATCGGCTTGCAGGAACCTACGGGAAGAATTTCGCCGAAGGGCGCGGCAACATTGCCCTCAGCCTGGAGTATAACAAGGCCGACCTGCTGACCTATACGGATCGTCCGCATTTGACCGGCGCCTTTGCCGGGCGGCGGCAGTTCCAGTTGGTCGACAATCCTTCGCTGGACAACAATATCCCGGACCGCAATTTCCTGACCGGCGTTCATAGCTATGGCTATGACAATGGGGGTAATTTCATCGCTTATGATGGGGCGAGTCCCTTTGACTGCGGGACAGGCGCGGCCGCTGCCTGTCGCGCGAACGGGTTTCCGCGGATTTTCGGCTTCAATCCGAACGGATCGCTTTACGAATATAATTATGGTACCGATTTCCGGCCGGCAGGGTCAGGCAATAATCAAAATGGTGATGGCGCGACGTTGAACGATCGCGGCACGCTTGATCCTTCGCTGAAGCGGTATGTCGCCAATCTTGTCGCGCATTATGATTTTTCAGACGCGTTCAAACCCTTTATCGAAGCTAAATTCGTACGGGTGAAGAGCTTTAATCAGGGAACGCCAACCTTCGGGCAAGGTGGCGAACAAGGTACGGTCGAGTCCGAGGATGAGGACGGGAACCCCATTCGCGTGGCGGCTTCTCCCGGCACCTATCTGGGATCGGGCGTGCCGATTTTCTTCGACAATGCCTTTCTCCAGCCGGCAGCAGCAGCCACGATCCGCTCGTTGCTGCCCGCCGGAGCAGAGTTCTTCCGCCTGAACCGTAACAATAACGACCTGGGGACGCGCGACGAATATGATCGTCGCGACACCTATCGCATCGTCGTGGGCGCCGAAGGGACATTCAACGAAGACTGGCGCTATGACGTGTCGGTCAATTACGGAAAATTCAAAAGCCGGTCTGTCTTCTTCAATAATCGCATTGAATCACGCTTTCAAAACGCAGCGGACGCCGTGTTCAACGCAGCGGGCGACATTGTCTGCCGGATCAATCAGGTGACGGTGACGGACGCTGCATGCGCTCCACTCAACCTGTTCGGCAATGGCGCGCCCAGTCAGGCGGCGCTGCAATATATCAACACAACTTCCTATCGGCGGGGCAGCGCGAGCCAGTTCGATATCAATGCAAACCTGGTGGGCGACAGTTCGCAATGGTTCGAATTGCCGGGCGGCCCGGTCAGCTTCGCGATTGGCGCGGAATATCGCCGCGAAAAAGCTTCCTATGCCTATGACGACACGGTGAAGAGCGGCGACACTTTCTTCAACGCCATTCCAGACTTCAATCCTCCATCCTTCGCGGTGAAGGAAGCTTATGGGGAATTGCAGCTGCCCATCCTGCGCGACATGCGATTTGCACAGGAACTGACCATCAATGGCGCCGTGCGGGTGGCCAACTATAAAGGGTCAACCGGGACAGTCTGGGCCTATAATGGTGGCGCCATCTATGCGCCGATCCGCGACATCAAGTTCCGTGTGAATTATTCCAAATCCGTGCGGGCCCCCACCCTTAGCGATCTCTATGCATCCCCTTCGCAGAATTTCGATCTGCTGGATGATCCTTGCGACGTGAACTTCATCGACAAGGGCAAGGCGACCCGTGCCGCAAACTGCGCCGCCGCCGGTGTTCCCGCAAATTTCGTGAACAGCGTTGCACGGGCAGGCAGCACGGAGTTCCTGTCCGGCGGCAATCCCAATCTGCAGGCGGAAAAGTCTCGCAGCTGGACCTATGGTGTCATCATTCAGCCGAGCATGATTCCGGGCCTGTCCATCACCGCGGACTATTATGACATCAAGATCAGCAAGGTCATCAGCCCCGTCGACGCACAGACGATCCTGGACGCCTGCTATGATGGTGCAGACCTGAACAACCAGTTCTGCGCCCTCATCAATCCGCGCCAGGCCAACGGTTTGTTCGCAAGACCTGCGTTGCTGCAAAGCACGGTCAACTTCGCGGCGCTTCAGGCGAAGGGCATCGACATGGATGTCGCCTACAATCATAATTTCGACCCGGACAACAAAGTGGCGGTCAGGGTTGTGGGAACATGGGTGCGAACCCGGACCGATTTTCCTTATCTGGACAATCCTCAGCAGCCCGAACGGGTCAAGGGCGAGCTGGGCGATCCGATCTGGAACGTGAACGCCTCGATCGACTATACGCACAAGAATGTCACGTTAGGCTACCAGATCCGCTATATCGGGCGGCAATCCATCACCGACTGGGAAGCACAGCATGATACCTATGGCGTGCCCGCGCTTAACCCCAATTACGCTGATGTGGTCTATTATCCGCGGGTTTTCTATCATTCGGTGCGGGCGTCCGTCGATATCGAGAAGCGGTTCACGCTCTACGGCGGCGTGGATAATCTGACCAATCGCAAGCCGCCTTATGGCGTGCTGGGCACCGGCAGCATCGGAGATGGCGACGCAATCTACGATAATATAGGTCGGTTCATGTATATGGGCGTTACGGTGAAATTGTGAGCAGTGGACCGCGACTGTTCGGGCGTCGGCGACGACCGCCATTGCGGGCCATCGCCCCTGTCGTGACCAACTGAAGCTGATGCCGGATGGATCTGGTCATCAGGTCATGGGCGTACCCCATGACCTGATGCGCCGAACTAGAGGAATAGGGATCGCGCGCGGAAGGCAGATCGCTCGTGAACACTCCTTGCCGTCGGTTCCACCACGCGCGGCCCCGCTTCCGTCATTTGATGATTTTTCCGTCATATTGCGGCAGTTGCGCTTCCAGAATATCGCCGATGGTAGGAGCGATATCCCGCATGTCGATCACGCCGACCTGACGCTGGGCAATGCCCGGCCCGGATAGCAGGAATACCGATCGCATGTCGGCATTGTCGGGCGAATAGCCGTGCGTGCCCTTGTAGCTGGGTGTTTGCACCAGAGTCTTGTCTGCACTCGCCATGGTCAGGTAACCGCTTTTCATCGTCACCCAAAAGGCGGCCTGCGATGTGCCGCCCAACCCGGCAATCTCGGCGCGACCGAGTAATTTCTCGATGCCGTTGGCTGGATCGGCAGCCAGTCTTGCCAGTATCCGACGAACCCGGTCCTCCAGCCCCTTGTCCTGGGGATCGTTGAGCAAGATGGCGGCCGACCCGCCCATCGTCCAGGGGTATGCGCTCCAGCTTTCCACCTTCCCAGTGGGTCCGTATTGGATCAAGCCCTCTGCCGCCAAGGCGGCAGCCAGGTTCAGGCTTTTGTTCACCGGCGCGAAGCCATGGTCCGAGACGATGGCGACGACAAGGTCTGGCTGGGCAGCGCGCGCCTTGTCGATCATGGTCTTCAGGCCTTTGTCGATCTGCGCCAGTGTCGCCTTGGCCTCTGGCGAATCCGGGCCATATTTGTGCCGCGCGCCGTCCAGCGTGACGAGATGGAGCGTCGTGAGGCGCGGCTTGTGCTTCGCGATGATCGCGCTGACCCAGGACATGCGGGCGCTGTCCATGTCGCTATAGTCCAGCGCCACATGAGAGAAAGGCACGCCTGTATCGTGTGCGATCTCGTCGGCCATGCCCGGTGTGCTGACGACGCGCAGCAGCTTTTCATCCTCCGCGATGCGCGCGCGCCAATATTCCGGGATATGAAAATCGATGGAGCTTGCCCCCACGCTGGAAGGCCAGCCGATGCTGGCGACCGTGCCGCCCTTGGCCTTCACGCTGTCCCACAGCGTCGGGACTTTGATATCCTGCGCATACCACATCCATCCGCCCATGTTGCGTCCCTGCGGGTCGAAGGTCGCATTGCTGACGATGCCGTGG
Source organism: Sphingomonadaceae bacterium (assembly GCA_016000085.1). GTDB lineage: Bacteria > Pseudomonadota > Alphaproteobacteria > Sphingomonadales > Sphingomonadaceae > Sphingobium. The sequence goes on along the minus strand of JAECRT010000027.1, from coordinate 22,277 downwards.
TGCGACGGATGGACGCCTGTAATCATGGTGATGTGGCTGGGATAGGTGATGGTGGGCAGCACGCCCTTGACCCCCGCTGCCGTCAAGCCACCAGCCGCCAGCGTCCGAAGGGTCGGGATCTGGAGGTCTTTCTGGTCGGCCGCGCTGATATCGTCGGCCCGCAGACCATCGATGGATACCATCAGCACCGGCGCGGCCAGGGCGGTCGCGCCTCCAATTACGTGCGCGACAATCGCGGCGGCTGAAATCAGGCAATGGCCGAAAAGGCGTTTCATGGGCTTGCTCGCTGATGACTGGGAAGGGAAAATGCGGAGAAACTCACGGGCGCCGCGCAGACGGTCGCAGGAAATCGATCGCGCCCTGGGGATCGTTGGTGAAAATGGCGTCAAAGCCCAGATCGGCATAAGACCGCCACTCTTCCGCCGTGTCGACGACGTCGGAATAGACCAGAATGCCGTCAGCCTGCAGCCGGGCGACACCCTGCGCATCGACATCACTTCGCTTGAGCACGATGCAGCTTGCACGATGTTCACGCAGGATGGCTCGATAATCGCTGGTCAACTTCTGCGCACCCAGCAGGCAGGTGCGGATGCGGGGATTGATCCGGTGAAGCGCATCGATCGTCCGATAGTCGAAGGATTGCAGGATCAGTCGGTCCTCAAGCCCGTTTTCGCGTATCGCGGCTTCGACCAATGTTGCGAACCGCACCGGATCGACATCCGAGCCCTTGGCGATTTTCGTTTCCGCGAAGAAATCGACATCGGCATCGCGCATCGTACGCAGCATGTCACCCAGGGTGGGAATATGCGCGCCGGGAACAGCGACGAATTTCGGCCCGGCATAGGAAGGCCGCGCGACGCGGCCACAATCGAAGCGCTGCGTGCCGGCTAGGCTAAGGCGGTGCACATCATCCGCCTTGACCTCCGTCCCGATGTCCGGGGTGCAGAATGCGGGATTGATGGCCGTGTCATGATGGACGACAATCTGGTTATCTGCGGTCATCTGCATGTCAAATTCGATGATGTCCGTGCCGATCTCCACCGCGTGACGAAAGGCGGGCAGGGTATTTTCCGGGCGCAGCAGGGCGCCGCCGCGATGGGCGAGCACCTTGGGCGGATGAGCATCGCGGCTGGCCGTGGCGCCGGTCTGCGCCATGACACCACAGTTGAGGATAGCGGCCAGCCCCGCCGCCGTCAGCAGACGGCGGGCCAGATTCGAAGAAAAGATGGCGGTCATGTTGTGTCCTTTCAGAATTTCAGGACGACATTGCCAAAGACGTAGCGGCCATAGACGTCATAGACACCGCCACCGCCCTGATAATAGGTGCGGGGCCGATAGGGTGGCTGCACATCGAACAGATTGTTGATGCCTACCCGCAAGGTGGCATTCTCGGTTAGTTGATAGCCGATATTGAGGTCGTTATAGACCTTGGCCGGCAGCTTGTTGTCCTCATAGGCTTCATCAGGAACATTGGTGTAGTTGACCGCGCTGCCCCAAAGACGCGTATTAAGGCCGATGTCCCAGCCGCCGATTTCATAGTTGGCGAACAGGTTGCCACGGACGCGCGGGTTCGAATAGCCGCCGTCATAAATGATAAGGCTGGTGCTCACCCCCGGCAGGGTCGTGGTTTCGAATTTCAGCAAATAGCTGGCGCGCAGCGCTAGGTTCAATCGGCCCGCTCCAAGGCGGGTGCGGTAATTGGCGCCGATGTCGATCCCTGCGGAATCAGATTTTGAGACGTTCATGTAGCTGCGGTCGACACCCTCCGCATAGCCGCGCTCATCGCGCGTGATGCGGTTGCAAAACTGATTGTCGATGGACGGCAGGTCCATGCAGAGGTTCAGAATATCCTGTTGCCCGATCGCCGTGATCATATTGTCGATCTTGATGCTCCAATAGTCGACGGTGAGATCGAAGCCGGGAATGAAGCGCGGTTGCCAGACGGCGCCCAGCGTAAGGCTGTTGGACGTTTCGGGTGTGACGTCCATGCTGCCGCCGGTAATGACGTAGCCGGTGCCGATTTCACTGGGCAGATAGGGCGTGGACACGCCCAGCTGCTGCATCAGGAGCGCACAATTCTGCTTACGGGTCGGATTGGCGTTATAGCTGGTTTGCAGACAGGCGTCGCGCACGCCGATTTCCTGCTTGGCGCGGGACGAGTAGCGTTCGCCGAAATTGGGCACCCGCACACTGCGGGATCGTACCGCACGCAAAGTCAGCCCGTTGAATGGCGCCCATGTGCCACCAACCTTCCATGTATGGGTCGAATCAAAGCTGCTGTAATTGGAATAGCGATAAGCGCCTTCCACCGTCAGACGGTGGGCGAAAGGCAGGTCGCGCAAGACCGGGACAACCAGTTCGCCATAGGCTTCGGATACCGAAGTGGATGCCTGCAATTCCGGTTCATAAGGCGCCCATGTGCCCAGGTGGGACAGTTCCTGTTCCGGCGGGGCAGCGCCATTATCATCTACATTGTGAATGCTTTCCTTGCGATGCTCAAAGCCCAGCACTGCCTGCACATCACCGGCCGGCAAGGCGAAGGGGCTGCCGCCGATATGACCGCCATAGATCGTCTGCTTCTGTTCGCGATGCTTACGCCGCGTCGCCATCATCCACTTGCGCTGCTCGGCGGTCAGTGGCGCCTCGCTGAAGATGTTGAAGGGGACGCATCCCATGTCCCGCGCCTCCTGATCCCGGCAGACGGGGCCGCCCGTGACCGGATCGGCGATGACGTCGCGCGCAGCGATGAAACGCGATGCGATCGGCACATTGTCCGCATGGATGTCGTTGGTGCTGCGGCCATATTGCCAGAAAGCCTCCCATTCGAAATTTCCCGGCAGTTTGCCGGACAGGCTGTGGCCGACGGTGACGGTTTCGCGGTCGCTATAATCGGTCATCTGGCCGAAATTTTCGTAGGTGCGGCGTAGCGCTGTCGACGTCAGGCCGTTGGCGACCATGATCTGACGAAAGCTATCGGGCAGATAGGGATTGTCGAGACGGGCGGTGGCTCCGCCAGCGCCGTTGAGCCAGGTCAGGCGATCATCGTCACGATAAGGTCGGCGATAAGCGTCATATTTGGAGCGGCCATAATCGACGCGGAAGTCGTAGGTGAGCCAATCCGTCAGCGCGTAATCGAACCGTCCGATGAAAGACGCGTTCTGAACTGGCGCGATCAGGAAGTCGCTCCAATATTGGCTTTGCGGAAAACCGCCATCGCCAAAGTCGCGCGACGTGCCGCAGCCCGAAATGCAGCCGCTGTCATAGGCTCCCAGTTGCGCCGATCCATCCGGCTGCAACAGATAAGTTTTGCCCTTCACATAGATATTCGCGTTGGGCTGAAGATACATGTTCGTCCCGTTGTAGATGATCGTACGATCAACGATGCCGTCGTCGGGACCGGTATTGGCGGGATTGGTCTGATAACTAAGGTTGGTGTTCCTCGCATAACGCTGGTGGAAATAGATCGGATCGTTCTTCATCCAGGTGCCGCCGATGGTGATCGACCCGCGATCATCGGCAAAGGTCGTTCCAGCGACGACCGACAATTGCGACTTGGTGCCGCCACCAGCCTCCGTGGTGCCCAGTGTCCCTGAAAGCTCCACGCCCTTGAAATTCTTCTTGGTCACAATGTTCGCGGCGCCCGTCACCGCGTCCGCGCCGTAGATGGCCGCCGCGCCACCGGTCACGATTTCGATCCGCTCGATCATCGCGAGCGGGATCATGTTGATGTCGACCGCCGAGGAAGACGCCGCACCCGAAACGCGGCGGCGACCGTCCACCAGCGTCAACGAGCGGCTGACCCCCATATTGCGCAGCTCGATGGTGGCCATGCCGCCGTCATACTGCCCTTCTGGCGAACTGCTGTAGGGGCCATTGCCCGGGCCGACCGCAACATCGCGCAGGACGGTTTCATAGGTCGACGTGTTGCCAGCCTTGCGCGCCAAATCCATGTTGATGACGCCGATCGGCATCGCTGATTCCAATTCGGGGCGCGCAATGCGCGATCCGGTGACGACCAGGGTTTCGCCGGCATCCACAGCGGCCTGAACATGGGGCGCATGCAGGACGGCCACCTTCCCGTCAAAGGACCGGATCGCCAGTCCCGAGCTTCCCAGAAGCTGAGCGAGGGCAATGCGAATGTCCAAACTGCCCGCAACGGCATCGGTCGAGCGCTGATCGGTATCCCGACCGGCGACGATCACCTGAATGCCCGCCTGGCGAGCAAATTCCTGCACGCTTTGCGATGCAGGACCGGCAGGGACGTTGAAATCGCGGCTCTGCGCCTGCGCGGAAGCAGGGAGAAGAAATGCCATCGCCACGGCAATAGTGGAAACGGTAGATCGAATGGTCAGGTTATGCATGAAATTACCCCGCTTATGTCGTTGAACATAATGACGGCGCAATTATTGATTTCGATCAGAGCTATAAAATTAAATATCGGAGACAGTATTACTTCATTTTTATTACGATAGAATTTTTTTGCATTTCCATTTTCGTATCGGATACTTCCGTGACGGCACGCGCGAAACGCTCTGGATCATCTGCCCTGAACAGTCCCACGATCCGCAACTCTCCGATAGCTGGATCAGCGATGATGATTTGAGTGCTGTTGATGCGGTTGAAACGCGCGACCGCGGCCTTGATCGGAATATTGTCGAAGGACAGCCGCGCCAGATCCGGCGGCGGCAGGGCTGGCGCGGGCTTTAAATTGGCTACGGCAGGGCGCTGCAATCCCGGATCAAGGGTCAGCGAGCCGCCCGCCTTGAGCAGGACGGCCTGCTCGCGTTCGTCACCGGCCCAGACCAGCACGCTGCCTTCCGTCACACGGACGCGCCCTCCGACCTGGCCGGCTCGTTCGACCGAATAAACAGTGCCGGTCGCCTGAGCATAGACGTCGCCTGACCGCACCACAAAGGGGTGCGCCTTATCCTTGAACACCTTGAAGGTGGCGCTCCCGCTGAGCAGCGTAACCTTGCGGATGCCATCTGCGGTCGCGAACAGAAGCCGGGCGTCATCGGACAAGGTTGCCACGGAACCGTCCTTCAGGGTCGTGACTTGCAACCCCTCTTCCTGCGCCGGTCGATGAAAGGCCGCGCTCCATGGCCCGACGGTCATGACGGCGACGAGGGATGCCGCCAGCGCACTGGCAATCGAAAAAGCCCAGGCGATCCCGCGCCTGTTCCCGGCGGACATATGGCCGTCATTGTCATTGTCCGACGGACGCAAAGCCCTGGGAGCGATCACAACCTGTTCCATGGCGATCAGGCCCGCCTGCGCCCGTACATAGGCGCCCTGGTGCCGGTGATCCGCCGCAAGCCAGACGTCCAGCGCCTTACGGTCCTCGGGCAACATGTCGCCATAGGCATCGAGCACGGCCCAACGGGCAGCTTCTTCCGCAATGGCTTCAGTGGGACCGACGCTTACCAAAATATTCCACTTTCGTCCCCAGATGATCCTGCTCGCCCACGGACTTTGCTTCGTCCGCTTCGGTCAGCGCGTGGAGGATCTTTTGAACCCCTCGCACCAGATGATTTCGGACCACGCTTTCACTTACACCCAGGCGCTCTGCTGTCTCCCGCTGCGACAGACCTTCCACTCGCCGCATCTCGATCGCTCGCCGACACGTGTCGGACAACCGCCCCAGCAACCCGTTAACGCGGGCAAATTCCTGCTTCGCTTCCAATAGCTGATCCGCCAGAGGTTCTTCATCCCTGACGTTCAGCCACTCATTTTCGTTCATGGATGCAAAATTAATCACGCCACGTCGGCGTAGCATGTCGACGGCTACGGCGTGCGCGGTCCGGTGGAAATAGCCAGCCGGATTTTCAATATGATCCACCGTCTCTAGTCGCGCCAAGCGATAATAGGCTTCCTGAATGGCATCGTCGATGTCGAGCGTGTCGCCCCATTTTCGCACCAGGCGGCTACGCACCCGCCGCTCGTGCGGCAGTATCTCCCGGGCTATCCAGGACAGAATTTGCCGATCACGATCCATCGAATGGGCTGTCATTCCCTCGCGATCTGGCCACCATGGCAAACGCCGGGCGCTCTAGCCCGAGTTTTATGACGTGGTCATGACGGCAATGGGGGAAGCCCCATCCGGGAATGGCTGGGTCAGATCGGCGTGAAGACGCTCTGCATCATATCGGGATGGCTACGGGACATTGGCTGTAACGAGAGGCAAGCAAATAACCTCGGCCCAGTGCCCCAGAATTCATTGATATATCGATGAATTCTGGAGCGGGCGAAGGGATTCGAACCCTCGACCCCAACCTTGGCAAGGTTGTGCTCTACCCCTGAGCTACGCCCGCTCTGGCGGCCGGAGGATGTGTCCCTCTCGGCGGGTGAGGCGGGCAACTAGCAGCGCTTTTCCACCTCGGCAAGGGAGAATTGCCAAGAAAATGAAATTCCTTGCCGCATTTGCGAAAAATGGCGCTTTTCCGGGCTTTTCTTCGCACTGATCAGCCGCATAACCTACACCCCCCATTGCCTGCCCTACCGAATCGGCCCTGTGGATCAGTCCGCTTTTGCTGTTCCCTCTTGCGTCGTAACGCACCTGGTCCCAGATTTGTCGGCGTGGCGGATCATTTGCCGCTCCCCTTCGTATGACAATCGAACAAGAGGAAGGACCAGCCATGTCGTCCGATCATGTCACGCGCCGTGGATTGCTGCGTGGAAGCGCCGCATTAGCCGCGGCCGCGCCCGGCCTGTCCCACGCGCAACCCGCCTCGCCCGTCAAAGAAGGAAGCCCGATGACCCCCGTCGAACTGACCGTGAATGGTCGGGAAGTGCACCTGCAACTCGATCCGCGCACCAGCCTGCTCGATGCCTTGCGGGAGCATCTGCACCTGACCGGCACCAAAAAGGGCTGCGACCATGGCCAGTGCGGCGCCTGCACGGTGATGGTGGAAGGGCGGCGGATCAACAGTTGCCTGACATTGGCCGTGATGCATGATGGCGAGAAGGTGACGACGATCGAAGGGCTTGGCACGGCGGAAAAGCTGCATCCGATGCAGAAGGCTTTCATTGTCCATGACGGTTATCAATGCGGTTATTGCACGCCGGGGCAAATCTGTTCGGCGGTCGCGGTGCTGGAGGAGATCGAGGCGGGCATCCCCAGCCATGTGACGCACGACCTGGACCGCGTGACGATGAGCGACGAGGAACTGCGCGAGCGGATGAGCGGCAATATCTGCCGTTGCGCCGCCTATCCCAACATCATCGCCGCGATGAACGACGTCGCCGCAGGAGGCAAGGCATGAGACCTTTTACCTATAGTCGCGCCACCAGCGTTGCGGATGCCGCGAAATCCGCCGCTTCGGTCCAGGGCGCTCGCTTCATCGCGGGGGGCACCAATCTGCTCGATCTGATGAAATTGCAGATCGAGACGCCCACCCATCTGATCGACGTCAACCATCTGGGCCTCGACCGGATCGAAAAGACGGCGGACGGCGGGCTGAAGATCGGCGCCCTGGTGCGCAATACCGATCTCGCCGCCGACAGGACCGTTCGCAGCGACTATGCCGTGCTGAGCCGCGCGCTGCTCGCGGGGGCGTCGGGACAATTGCGCAACAAGGCGACGACGGCCGGCAACCTGCTGCAACGCACCCGCTGCCCCTATTTCTATGACACGCGGATGCCGTGCAATAAGCGTCGTCCCGGCAGCGGTTGTGGCGCGATGCAGGGCATGAGCCGCAGTCTGGCCATATTGGGTGTCAGCGACGCCTGCATCGCCCAGCATCCCAGCGACATGGCGGTCGCGATGCGGTTGCTGGACGCGCAGGTCGATACGATGGGCGCGGATGGGACAGCGCGCTCCATCCCGATCGCCGACTTCCACCGCCTGCCCGGCGACACGCCCCATGTCGAAACAGCTTTGCAATCGGGTGAGATCATCACCTCGGTTACGCTGCCCAAATCGATCGGCGGCACCCATGTCTATCGCAAGGTACGCGATCGCGCTTCCTATGCGTTTGCGCTGGTGTCCGTGGCGGCGGTGTTCGATGCGAAAGGGGGCACGCGTTTCGCCTTTGGCGGCATCGGCGCAAAGCCGTGGCGTACGGAGGCCGCCGACGCCGCAGCAAAGTCCGGCGCGAAAGCGGTTGCCCAAGCCGCGCTGAACGGCGCGCGCACCACCCACCATAATGATTTCAAGCAGGCGCTGGTCGAACGGACACTGGCCTCGATCTATCGGCAGAAGGAGGCACGGGCATGAAGTTCGATACGCCTGCGGGCATCAACCCGATCGATCGCGGCCGGGTGATCGGCATTCCCCACGACCGGATCGACGGCGCGGCCAAGGTGACGGGCACCGCGCCCTACGCCTATGAGCGGCACGACGCCGCACCCAATCCCACTTATGGCTGGATGGTCGGGTCTGCCGTCGCCACGGGCAGGATCGCCGCTATGGATTTGCGCGCGGCCGAAGCGGCGCCCGGTGTGCTGGGCATCGTGACCCATGCCAATGCGGGCAAGCTGAACAAGGGTAATTTCAACACCGCGCCGCTGCTGGGCGGGCCGCAGATCGACCATTATGAACAGGCGGTCGCGCTGGTCATAGCCGATACGTTCGAAAATGCGCGCGACGCGGCCAAACTGGTGCGGGTCGATTATGCTCCGGGGGATGGGAAGTTCGACCTGTCGGCCGAGCGCGCCAATGCGGCCAAACCGCCCGAAGGCGGCTTCGGCGGCCCGCCTGACACGGCCGTGGGCGATTTCGACGGCGCCTTTGCGAAGGCGGCGGTGAAGATCGATCAGACCTACACCACGCCCGATCACAGCCATGCGATGATGGAGCCGCACGCCACCACCGCCGCCTGGAATGGCGACAAGCTGACGCTGTGGACCGCCAACCAGATGATCGCCTGGAGCGTAGGCGAGGTTGCCAAGACGCTGGGCATTCCCAAGGAAAATGTACGGCTGGTGTCGCCCTATATCGGCGGCGGGTTTGGTGCGAAACTATTCCTGCGCGCCGATGCGCTGCTGGCGGCGCTGGGCGCCAAGCAGGTTGGTCGCCCGGTCAAGGTCGCACTGGCCCGTCACCAGATCCCCAACAACACCACCCATCGCCCGGCGACGATTCAGCGGATTAGGCTGGGTGCGGACAAGGACGGCGTGATCGATGCGATCGGCCATCAAGTATGGTCGGGCGATCTGCCCGGCGGCAGCACGGAAACGGCGGCACAGCAGACGCGTTTGCTCTATCGCGGCGCCAACCGCATGACGGCGCATCGCCTGGCCACGCTGAACCTGCCCGAAGGCAATGCGATGCGCGCGCCCGGCGAGGCCGTCGGCCTTTTGGCGCTGGAAGTGGCGATGGACGAACTGGCCGAGGCCTGCGGCGTCGATCCAGTCGAACTGCGCATCCGCAACGATGTGCAATATGATCCCGAAGCAGGACCGCAGCGCCCCTATTCCAGCCGCAAGCTGGTGGAATGTTTGCGCGCGGGCGCCGAACAATTCGGCTGGAGCAAGCGCAAGGCCAAGCCGGGGCAGGTACGCGACGGGCGCTGGCTGGTCGGGATGGGCATGGCGTCCGCGTTCCGCAATAATCTGGTCGGCAAGTCGGGCGCGCGGATCGGCGTCGATGCACAGGGCAAGGTCATCGTCGAAACCGACATGACCGACATCGGCACCGGCAGCTACACCATCATCGGCCAGACGGCGGCGGAAATGATGGGCGTGCCGCTCGATGCCGTGACCGTGCGGCTGGGCGACAGCCGGTACCCGGTGTCGGCCGGTTCGGGCGGACAATGGGGCGCGAACAGTTCCACCGCCGGTGTCTATGCAGCCGCCATGGCGTTGCGCGCGAAGCTGGCCGAGAAAGCAGGCTATCTTGCCGATAAGGCGCTGTTCGAGGATGGCCTGGTCAAGCTGGACAACAAGTCGCAGACGCTGGCCGCACTGGCGGGCCGTGAAGGCGTTTGGGCCGAGGACAGCATGGACTATGGCGATCTCGACAAACGCTATGCGCAGGCGACGTTCGGGGCGCATTTCTGTGAGGTCGGCGTGGACATCGACACCGCCGAAGTGCGCGTCCGCCGGATGGGCGGCGCGTTCGCCGCCGGGCGCATCCTCAACCCCAAATCCGCGCGCAGCCAGGTGATCGGCGCGATGACCATGGGCGCGGGCGCGGCGCTGATGGAGGCGCTCGACGTCGACACCCGGTTCGGCTTTTTCGTCAATCACGACATGGCCGAATATCTCGTCCCGGTCCATGCCGACATCCCGCATCAGGAGGTGCTGTTCGTCGACGAACTGGACGACAAAAGCTCGCCGATGAAGGCCAAGGGCGTGGGCGAACTGGGCATTTGCGGTGCGGGCGCGGCGGTGGCCAATGCCATCTACAACGCCACCGGGCTGCGGCTGCGCGATTATCCGCTGACGATCGACAAGCTCTTGAAAGCGCAGGCGGCCTAATCAGGCTAGTCGATGCGGGCAACAACCGCGCATCGATCGCCGGATAGAGATGCGCGACGCTGCGATGCAATTCGTAGCGGGCGGCGGGCATGCGGGCGAAGCGGTCGGGGATGGGCAATGCGCCCGCCTCGACCATGTCGACGCCGGATCGCACAGGCCAGGGTCGGGTATCAGCCCGCTATATGGCGTGCATCGATCGCTACGGGAAAGGCGCGCTGATTTTCCGCGATCATCGGAAAATCACCCCTCACGCGCGAATCGAACCGCACCGGATCGTCGCCAAAAAGGGTGCGGGCATGAGTGTCTCCCATCGGCGATCCCAAAGGATCGGCCGGCGCTTTCGCCCTGACCCCGACCGAAACCAGCATCAGGGCGATCGCGACCCAAAGGCTTGCCCGCCTCTGCATATCCTGCTCCCTTGGAACAGAGTCTAATCGTTCGCGTGACGCGCTCATATTGTCCCTTGGGTCGCCGGGAGAATATATGCGGCACGCCATCATCGCCATGCTGCTCATCGCGCCCACTGCTGGACGGGCTGGAACGGGGCAAAGCGGTGGCGGGTGCTGGGCTATCGCAACATCTGGGGGCTAGCCGAGGAAACGGACGGCTGGCGCGATCTTGGCCTGCCGCTCACGCCCATCCAGCCCGAAAGCGGGGTGGCCCCATAAGACCAAAGGTCAATTGTGCGCGCGCCCGTTCCGGCCGCACTCTACCTGCAATCCGGCCCGCAAAAGCCGTTCGATTCCATGGAGAGTGACTTGATTGATCTGCGTTTCCCCGGCGTCATCCTTGCCACCGCGCTCCTTGCGTCGCCGCTCCCCGCCGCCGCGAAGGAGATTGTGGTCCATATGAAAAATCAGGGCGCCGACGGCGCGATGGTGTTCGAACCATCCTATGTGAAGGCTGCCCCCGGCGACACGATCCGTTTCCAGCCGACCGACGCCAGCCACAACGCCGAAACCATGGCCAACATGCTGCCCGCCGGGGCCGCCGCGATGAAGGGCGGCATGAACAAGGAAGCGGTACTGACCGTGAGCAAGCCGGGCCTCTACGGCATCAAGTGCATGCCGCATTATTCGATGGGCATGGTGGCACTGGTACAGGTGGGCAAGGTGACACCGGCCGACCTAGCCGCGGCGAAAGCCGTAAAACTGCCTCCCTTCGCCGCCAAGCGCATGACCGCCGCGCTGGCGAAGGTAAAATAAGGTCGATTTTCTCAGTTCATTATTCGGGAGTAGGGACGATGCTGCAACAGGCGATGGAGCGGTTCGCGGGGAAAACGCTGATCCGCGACCAGTATGACAATTATATCGGCGGCCAGTGGGTCGCCCCGGCCAAGGGCAAGTATTTCGACAATATCTCGCCCGTGACCGGCCAGAATGTGTGCCGGATCGCGCGCGGCACGGCGGAGGATATCGAACTCGCGCTCGACGCCGCGCACAAGGCGAAGGATGCGTGGGGCGAGACATCCTCGACCGAACGGTCCAACATCCTGCTCAAGATCGCCGACCGGATGGAAGCCAATCTGGATCTGATCGCGATGGCCGAGACGATCGACAACGGCAAGCCGATCCGCGAGACGACCCATGCCGACATCCCCCTCGCCATCGACCATTTCCGCTATTTCGCGGGATGCGTCCGCGCGCAGGAAGGGTCGATCAGCGAAATCGACCATGATACGATCGCCTATCATTTCCATGAGCCGCTGGGCGTGGTGGGGCAGATCATTCCGTGGAATTTTCCGATACTGATGGCGGTGTGGAAACTCGCCCCGGCGCTGGCGGCGGGCAACTGCATCGTGCTGAAGCCTGCTGAACAGACCCCGATGTCGATTCTGGTGCTGCTCGAAGTCATCGGCGACCTGCTGCCGCCCGGCGTGCTGAACGTCGTCAACGGTTTTGGCGTGGAAGCGGGCAAGCCGCTCGCCAGCAACAAGCGGATCAGCAAGATCGCTTTCACCGGCGAAACCACGACCGGCCGCCTCATCATGCAATATGCGTCGGAAAACCTGATCCCGGTCACGCTGGAACTGGGCGGCAAATCGCCCAACATCTTCTTTGCCGACGTGATGGACGCGGACGACGATTATTTCGATAAATGCCTGGAAGGCTTCGCCATGTTCGCGCTTAATCAGGGCGAGGTGTGCACCTGTCCCAGCCGCGCGCTGATCCAGGAATCCATCTATGAAAAGTTCATCGAACGCGCCATCGCGCGGGTGAAGGCGATCAAACAGGGCAGCCCGCTCGATCCGGCGACCATGATCGGCGCGCAGGCGTCGAACGACCAGCTGGAAAAGATCCTTTCCTATATCGAAATTGGCCTGAACGAAGGCGCTGAGCTGCTGACCGGCGGCGAACGCGCCAGCCTCGATGGCGAATTGAGCGAAGGCTACTATGTGACGCCCACGGTGCTGAAGGGTCACAACAAGATGCGCATTTTCCAGGAGGAGATTTTTGGCCCGGTGCTGGCCGTCACCACCTTCAAGGATGAAGCCGACGCGCTCGCCATCGCCAACGACACGCTCTATGGCCTCGGCGCGGGCGTCTGGACCCGCGATGGCACGCGGGCCTATCGCATGGGCCGGGGCATTCAGGCGGGCCGCGTCTGGACCAACTGCTACCATGCCTATCCCGCCCATGCAGCGTTTGGCGGCTACAAACAGTCGGGCATCGGTCGCGAAAACCACAAGATGATGCTGGACCATTATCAACAGACCAAGAATCTGCTGGTCAGTTATAGCCCCAAGGCGCTGGGATTTTTCTAGTCGCGAGCGGCGAAGGCAAGTCAAAGGCCCATTCCTCTCCACTTGGCCTTTGACGGCGGCGGGCATCATCCCCAGATGCCCGCCGCTCCGCCTTTTTGAAGAGAGCAAGAGGATCATCATGACCACGCTCCCACCACGGATATTGGCCACCCCCGCCGCAGAGGCGCTGATGCACAGCCTGACGCAGCAGCACGGCCCTTTAATGTTCCACCAGTCGGGCGGCTGTTGTGACGGGTCCGCGCCGATGTGCTTCCCGCGCGGCGAGTTCAGGGTCGGCGGGCAGGATGTGTTGCTCGGCCATGTCGCGGGCGACGTGCCGGTGTGGATCGGCGCGGCGCAGTTCGACTATTGGCGCCATACCCAGATAACCATCGACGTCGTGCCGGGGCGCGGCGCGGGCATGTCACTCGAAAGCCCCGAAGGGGTGCGCTTTATCGTGCGATCGCGCATCTTCGACGACGCGGAAAATGCGATGCTGGAGGCGGCAGGCGATCCGCCCAGAGGTGACGCGGTCAGCGGATAGGCGGATTATTTCCGCGGATGACAATCCGGCGTCGGACAGTGCATAACCCAGCAAAATAGGGAAAGTCATTGGGGAGAGCGACATGACCACGCTGGCATCGGAGATTGGCTTTGCATCAAGTCATGCGCATGATTCCGCCGCAGCCATGGCCGATGTCGCCGCGCAGTTGGGTGACGCGCCGATGGCCGGGATGCTGCTATTCTGCTCCCATCGTTTCGACCGCGATGCGCTGGCCCGCGCGGTCAACCGCCACAGCGAACATGTCGTCGCCTTCGGCTGTACCAGTTCGGGCGAGCTGACCGAGGCGGGCTATGACGAGGATAGCCTGAGCGTCATCGGCTTTCCGGCGGACGCCTTTCATCTGGCGACCCATTGTTTCGATCATATCGACGCTTTCGATCCCGTGGCCGCGCGTGAAGCGGTGCGCGCGCTGGCCGCCGCCGCCGACCGCGACAGCCGCCATCTGGGCGAGCAGGTCAATCATGTCGCTCTATTTCTGGTCGATGGCCTGTCGCACAGTGAGGAATTGCTGACGATGACGATCCAGGACGCGCTGGGCGACATTCCGCTGATCGGCGGATCGTCGGGCGACGGCCTCGTCTTTCGCGAAACGGCGATCTTTCATGGCGGGTGTTTCCACCGCCGCGCCGCCGTCATCGCCATCCTCTCCACCGCGCGCCCGCTCCATGTGTTCAAGGCGCAGCATTACCGCCCCGGCGCGGCCAAGATGGTCGTGACCGGCGCGATTTCGCAGGACCGGATCGTCACCGAAATCAATGCAGAACCCGCCGCGCAGGAATATCTGCGGCTGGCGGGCCATGCGGGCGAGGAACTGGGGCTGGCCTTTTACGCCGCTCATCCCCCGATGGTGCGCGCGGGTGGCGACTATCATGTCCGCTCGATCCAGAGCGCCAACCCGGATGGCAGCCTGACCTTCTACTGCGCGATCGACGAGGGGATCGTCCTGACCGTGGGCGAACCGATCGACCGGGTCGCGGGCATGGAGACGATGTTCGCCGAAATCGCCGCCAAGGTCGGCACGGTCGACCGGATCATCGCCTTCGACTGTGTGCTCAATCGCATCGACGCGGAACAGCGCCAGATCAGCCGCGCCGTGTCCGAACTTTATGGCCGCCACCATGTCATCGGCTTCAACACTTATGGCGAGCAATATCATGCGTTGCACGTCAACCAGACCTTCAGCGGGCTTGCCATTGGCCGATGACGCAGGCGGCGCTTCCCCCTGACAACGACACGCCCGGCGAGGAGGCGGACGTCGTCGCCCTGCGCGAAGAAGTGCGCAAGCTACGCAAGATCAACGCCGCGCTGATCGACCGGGTCGAACGGTCGAGCGACATGGCCGGCAATGCCTTTTCGATGTTCGAAACCGCGATCACGCTCGAAGCCATGGTCCGCGAGCGGACGATGGAGTTGGAGGATGCGCTCAGCCGCCTGGCCAAGGCCAATGCCGACCTGGCCGAGGCGCATGGCAGCGCCGACGCCGCCCGGATGCGGCTGCGCGATGCGATCGATTCGATCAACGAAGGCTTCGTCCTGTTCGATGCGGAAGACCGGCTGCTGCTGTTCAACGACGCCTATCTGGGCTTCTGGCCCGAAATCGCCGACCAGTTGCACGAAGGCCTGTCCTTCGCGGATGTCGCTCGCCTCGCCGCCGCCCATCATCGCCCGCCCGGATCGGTGGTCGCGCCCGACCGCTGGGTATCCGACCGGCTCGCCCGCCACAGCGTGGCTGATGGCGGCCATGTGCAGGCGCTGGCTGATGGGCGCTGGGTCCAGATCAATGAATTGCGCACCAGCGAAGGCGGCATTGTCGGCATTTATACCGACATTACCGAGGTAAAAGCGGAGGATGCCCGCAATCGCGCCCTTGAACTGGCTGAACGCAATCTGGTGTTACAGGCGACGCTCGACAATTTGTCCGAAGGCGTGTGCCTGTTCGATGCGCAGGGCCGGGTCGCCGCGTGGAACGAGGCGCTGCGCAACCTGTTGGGCCTGCCCGCCGATTGGACGCAGGATGGCGGCACCCATGCCACGTTGGTCGATTGGTGCCGCGACCGGCTGGGCATGGCGGATCAGGGATGCCTCGACTGGCGCGGTTATGGCGCGCGGCGCGATACGCTGCACGCGCTGGTCCGGGCGGACGGTCGCAGTTTCGAACTGCGCAGCACCACGCTGGAACGGGGCGGTCAGGTGATCGGCTTCACCGATGTGACCGACATGCTGCGCGCCCAGGCGTCACTACAGGAAACCGCCGAGACGCTGGAGCGGCGCGTGGCCGCGCGCACGGTGGAACTGGAAGCCGAAGTCACCGAACGGCGCGAGATCGAGGCGCAATTGCGCGACGCCAAGACGGCGGCAGAGCGAGCCAACCTGTCCAAGACCAGCTTTTTGGCGGCTGCCAGCCATGACCTGCTCCAGCCGCTAAACGCGGCGCGGCTGTTCGTTGCGGCGCTGGGCGACCGGCGGCTGGCCCTCCCCACCCGCGCGCTCGTGAACCAGACGTCGACCGCGCTCGATTCGGTGGAGGATCTGCTGGAGGCGCTGCTGGAGATCAGCCGCCTCGACGCGGGCGCGATCCAGCCGGAGATTGGCGACTTCCGGCTCGATACGCTCCTGAACACGTTGCGGGTCGAATTTGCGCCGATGGCGCGCTCGGCGGGCCTCACGCTGCATATCATGGACGATCCGGTCTGGGTGCGTTCGGACATGCGCCTGTTGCGCCGCATCCTTCAGAATTTCCTGTCCAACGCCTTGCGCTACACGCAGGCCGGGTCGGTGCAGGTCGCCTATGATGTCGCACCGGACCGGGTGCGCGTCAGCGTGATCGACACCGGCCCCGGCATCCCGTTCGACAAGCAGGGGCTGGTGTTCGAGGAATTTCGTCGGCTCGACACCCGCGCCAGCGGAAAGGGGCTGGGCTTGGCCATCGTCAAGCGCGCCAGCGACATGCTGGACCATGTCGTCACGCTGGACTCCGCGCCGGGACGCGGATCGACCTTCACCATCGATCTGCCGCCCGGCGAACCGGTGGCGCAGGCGACCGACGATCCCGCCATGCCGGGTCGCGATCGCACGATGCGCGGCCTGTCGGTGCTGGTGGTCGACAATGAACGGGCGATCCAGACCGGTATGCGAACGCTGCTGGGCGGCTGGGGCTGCACCGTGCAGGCAGCGGGCGGTCATGAAGAGGCGGCGGGTCTGTTCGCGGACGGCGCCGCACCCGACATCATCCTGATCGACTATCACCTCAATGACGGCGAAACCGGCGACGTGGCGCTCGACCGGCTGCGCGCCCGTTTCGGCGCGCCGGTTCCCGCAATCATGATCTCGGCCGATCGGGGCAAGGAACTCAAAGCGCAACTGGACGAACGCGGCATCCCGCTGCTCGGCAAGCCGGTCAAGCCCGCGCAGTTGCGGGCATTGCTGCGGACGATCCTGAAGTAGGCGGCGGCAGGTCAATCCTGCCGGAAATGCACCCGGTTCGCCTTGATTACCGCCTGGGTGCGGCTCAGCACGCCCAGCTTCTGGAGAATGGCCGACACATGCGCCTTGATGGTCGTCATCGACACGTTCAGGTCATGCGCTATCTGCTTGTTGAGGCGGCCGTTCACCAGATGACCCAGCACCGTTTTTTGCTGTGGCGTCAGGCTGTCGATGCGGCGAGTGATATCGTCTTCATCGGCGGAAGGGGCCGCACCCTCCCCCATAGTTTCGGGCAGGTAGATTTCCCCCGACACCACCCTGTGCAGCGCTTCGACAATCGCGCTGCGCTTCAGGGATTTGGGAATGAAGCCCGCCGCGCCCGCCGCCAGCGCTTCCTGCACGATGGCGCGGTCGAACGAGCCGGACACCATGACCACGGGCAGGATCGGAAAGCGGTCGCGCAACAATTTCAGCCCGTCGAGCCGACGTACATCGGGAATGTTGAGGTCGAGCAGGATCAGGTCGAAATTATCCTGTTTCTCCAGCGTGCCGATGGCCTCGTCCAGGTTGGCCGCCTCGAAAATTTCGATATTGTCGAAACTGATCGCGATCACGCTGCGCAATCCGTCACGCACCAGCGGATGATCGTCGACGATCAACACCCGCTCCATGATCGCTTCGCCGCCCATATATTGGCCCATATCCTGCCCCCGACCCGGATGATCGGCCAAGTCGGATGACGTGGCAAGCTGCAATGCGCCCGGCGGAAAAGCGGGCGCCTGCACTGCGTAATTGCCCCGTCCCATGACGATCATGACCATCTTGTCCCTTGTGCGGGTGGCGTCCTGTCGAACCCACCCCGGTTGGCGTTTCGTCCGTCAGCCTTCATGCTTGGTTTCGAGCCAGGCGCGGATGGCCCATCCCGCCTTCTGGCCCAACACGTCGCCAAAGGGCGGCATATAAACCTTGCCATCATGGGCAGAACCATGGCGAAACCGTTCGGCAAACCACTGGTCGCCCGTGTCCCCCAGTTCCAGATAGCGCAGGTCCGGCGCGATCCCGCCCGATTGCGCGTCCAGCCCATGACAGCGCGCGCAATTCTGGCCATAGGCCGACTGACCGATCTCGATTGCCTTGGCATTGCCGCTATAGGGATTTTTCTCCAGCCATGCCTCGCCAATGTCGGCCAGGGCGGTCGTGTCCACCGCCTGCGGCACCACGTCGCCATGCGCGCGCAAGGCACTGGTCGCCGTCATCCCCAGCGTGGCCATGGCCCCCAGCAGCGCGATCCGTCCCAATGTCATCTGCATATCCTCACCCGGTCGGTTATCCCTCAACTCCGGTCACAGTGTAGGCAAGCGCGGGTCGCGCCCCCATTGGCCATTGGTACAACCCCGCCGCTGATTCCCGCTCGAACGAGAGATCGCGCGGCTGCGGGGTCGAAATGGGGTGGCCGGGGCCATCGCAACCGGCTTCGTGCGGTGCACTAACGCCATCAGACCGCGGACCTGCTCCGGCCGAAGGGACGAGAACCTAAGTCCAATTTCCTGCCCTCCCCCTTCCGCCGCACTCTGGCGCTCAGCCGGGGCAAACCGGCATGCAAACAGGGAGGATGACATGACAAGGACGTTGCGCCTGATGAGCGCGGCGGGCGCGCTGCTGCTCGCGGCCACCGCCGCCCCGGCCATGGCCGGGACCACCGCCGATCTGCTCAAGCGCCTGCATGAAAAGGGCATCCTGACCGACGAGGAATATCAGGACTTGCTCAAGGGGCAGGCGACGGAAACGGCGCAGGTTGCCCCTACCGCGCCGCCGGTAACGCCCGATGCTTCGGGCGGCGCGGCGCTGGTGCGCATGACCGACAGCGGCGTGGGGCTTCAGATGGGCGACGTCACACTCAAATTCTCCGGCTCGGTCAATGGCTTCTATGTCCATGACAGTGGCGAAGCGCCCAACGCCACCAACAGCGTGGTCGGCGGCGTCGCTACCGTCGGCGGTAACAGTTCGGCGATCCGCAACGGCCTGTTGCCCGCTTTCCTGAAGGTGGAGGCGATGACCATCCAGGGCGGCTGGGACGTAGGCGCACATTTCGGCATGTATCCGGGTATCAATTCAGTAAGTTATGTCGGCGGCGGCGCGAACAGCGGCGGCAATCCCCGCGCGCTCCAGACGGCAGGCATCGATTTTCGCCAGACCTACCTGACGTTCGGCCGGGCGGGCTTTGGCGAAGTGAAGATCGGCCGCGATATCGGCCTGTTCGGCTCCGAAGCGATCCTGAACGACATCACCCTGCTGTCGTCCGGCACGCCATCGGGCAATGTCGCCCCGTCCAACACCACGCTCGGCCGCATCGGCACCGGCTATATCTACACCGATTTCCAGCCCCAGATCACCTACACCACCCCCAGCTTCAGCGGCTTCACCGCCAGCCTGGGCATTTTCGAGCCGCTGTCGTCGCTCACCGGCCCGGAGGAATCGAACAAGCAGCCCGGCTTTCAGGCGAAGCTCGTCTATGACGGCAAGCTGGGCGATGTGGCGACGCGGGTCTGGCTGTCGGGCGTCAGCCAAAAACATAATGTCATCGCCGGGCCGGATTATACCGGCTGGGGCTGGGACGCGGGCGCGAAGGTCACATTTGGTCCCGTCACATTGGTCGGGACTTATTATGACGCATCGGGCTTGGGCACCACGGCGCTCAACCTGTTCGACACCGATGGCCTGGGCAACAAGCGCGACAGCCACGGCTTCTACCTTCAGGGACTGGCGACCTTCGGCAAGATCTCGGTCGGCGGCAGCTATGGCGAGAGCAATCTGGACTATGCCAATATCGCCGACGCGCTCACCAATCCGACGCTCGTGGACAAGAATGCCAGCTGGGTCGGTCAGCTGCGCTACGGCCTCAACAGCTGGGTGACGCTGCTGGGCGAATATGTCCACACCACGTCGGACGCACATAATGGCAACAAGGCGCAGTCGGATGCCGTCGCGGCGGGCGCCATTCTCTTCTTCTGACCGAAGGACCAATGTCACGGGGCGGGGGCAGCATCCTACAAGGGGGCGGCCCCTTTCCGTTTGCAAAAGCGATGGAAAATAGGGAGAGGGGCGTCGAGGGGATCGCCATGAAATATCTCATCCTGCCCGCTATCGCGTTGACCGTTCCTGCCATGGCATGGGCCGAAGAACCGAGCGACACGTCATCGATCATCGTGACCGGCACCGGCCTGTCGCTGCCGCCCGGCGCACCCGCCTATGGATCGGTGATGATCGACCGCGCCCGTTTGCAGGACAGCGCATCGGGCCGGATCGAAAGCGTGCTGGGCGATGTCGCGGGGTTCCAGCAGTTCCGCCGATCGGATAGCCGCTCATCCAATCCCTCCAACCAGGGGGCAACGTTGCGCGCGCTGGGCGGCAATGCGTCGAGCCGAACGCTGGTGTTGCTTGACGGCGTGCCGGTGGCTGATCCATTTTTCGGCTACATCCCCTTCAGCGCGCTGGTGCCTGATCGGCTGTCAGTCGTGCGCGTAACACGCGGCGGTGGTATCGGCGCGTTCGGCGCGGGCGCGGTTGCCGGAACGATCGAACTGGCCAGCGCCACCCGCGACCAGATGCCCGATTTCGCTGCCAGCGCCTTTTACGGCAGCCGGGATTCGACCGAATTGTCCGCCAGCATCACGCCCGATCTGGGCAGCGGCTATGTCTCGCTCTCGGGCCGGTGGGACCGGGGCGATGGCTTCCAGACCACGCCGAAGGATCAGCGGGTCGCCGCCACCGTACCGGCTGCCTATGACGGCTGGTCGACCAACCTGCGCGCCGTTGCGCCGATTTCGGCGACGTCCGAACTGCAATTCCGCGCCACGATCTTCGAGGATAACCGCACCCTGCGCTTTGCCGGCGCCGACAGCATGAGCCAGGGGCAGGACGCCAGCATCCGCTACATCAATCGCGGATCGTGGCAGGTCGACGCGCTCGCCTATATCCAGGCGCGCAACTTCTCCAACATCGTCATGTCCTCCTCGACGTTCCGCAAATCTCTGGACCAGCGCAATACGCCTTCCACTGGCCTTGGCGGCAAGATCGAGTTGCGGCCGCCGGTCGGGGCGGACCATGTGTTGCGGCTGGGCGTCGATACCCGCTTTGCGACCGGCGACATGTTCGAGGACGCCTATAACGCCAATATCGCCAGCAACCCCGCGACCTTCCGCCGCCATGCCGGGGGCGATCAGTGGACGACCGGCGCGTTTGTCGAGGATGACTGGACGCTGGGCCGCCTCGTCCTGACCGGTGGGGCACGGGCGGATCGTTGGTCGATCCGCAACGGCTTCTATCAGCAGGTCAGCGCCACCACTGGCGCCGCGACCACCAGCACCTATGCCGACCGTTCCGACTGGGAAGTGTCCGGCCGGGTCGGCGCGCTCTATCAGGCCAGCGACGCCGTCGCCCTGCGCGCGGCGGCCTATAGCGGCTTCCGCCTGCCGACGCTGAACGAACTGTATCGGCCCTTCGTGGTCTTCCCGATCACGACGCAGGCCAATGCCGCGTTGACGCCGGAAAAGCTCAAGGGCGTGGAGGCCGGGATCGACCTGACACCGTTGCCCGGCATCACCCTGTCGGCCACGACTTTCTACAATCGGCTCGATGACGCCATCGCCAACGTCACACTGACGCCAACCACCCGCCAGCGCCAGAATGTCGACCGGATCGTAGCCAAGGGCGTCGAGTTGACCGCCGCGGCGGCATTGGGCGCAATGCGCCTGTCCGCCTCCTACGCCTATAGCCACAGCAGCGTGCGCGCGCCCGGCGCCGCGTTCGACGGTTTCACCCCGGCCCAAAGCCCCCGCCATGCCGCCAGCGCCACCCTCGCCTACAGTCCGGCGAGCGGCCCGTCCCTGTCCACCACGCTACGCTATGTCGCGAAACAATATGAGGACGACCTGCAAAGCGACATCCTGCCCGACGCGCTGACGCTGGACGCGATCGCGCGCCTGCCACTGGGCCATGGAGTGACGCTGGTGGCGCGCGGTGAAAACCTTTTCGATGCAACCGTCGTGACCCGCAATGCGGGTGGATCAATCGATCTGGGTACGCCGCGCACGCTGTGGATCGGGATCAGCTTCGGGCGTTGAGCCG
>JAECRT010000026.1 GCA_016000085.1 Sphingomonadaceae bacterium | reverse complement strand
TAGAAGGCGGATGCTCTATCCAGCTGAGCTACGGGGCCGTGCGAGCGCTGCGATAGCGGGCGTTCGGGCGGCTTGCAATCATGCGACCACAGGATATGCAGTCTGCCCATGAGCAACGGGGCAATTCACAGGGTTGATGCAAGCACGCTGGGCGCGCGGCCACTGCGTTATTATGATTTCTTCATGGCGGCCTTCGTCGCGATCCTGTTGCTGTCCAACCTGATCGGCGCATCCAAACTGTCCACGCTGGGCGGCTTCACATTTGGCGCCGGTATCCTTTTCTTTCCTTTGGGCTATGTGATCGGCGACGTGCTGACCGAAGTCTACGGCTATGCCCGGGCGCGGCGCTGCGTCTGGGCCGGGTTCGGCGCGATGCTGTTCATGGCGTTGATGAGCTGGGTGGTGGTGGCGCTGCCGCCCGCGGATGGCTGGTCGGGGCAGGACGCCTATGAAGCGGTGTTCGGCAGCACATGGCGTATCGTCTTCGCCTCGCTCGTCGCATTCTGGGCGGGCGAGTTCGCCAACAGTTTCGTACTCGCGCGGATGAAGCTGCTGACGCAAGGGCGGCATCTGTGGATGCGCACGATCGGATCGACCATCGTGGGGCAGGGGGTCGACAGCGTGTTTTTCTATCCGCTCGCTTTCTATGGCGAATGGAGCAATGCACAGGTTCTGACCGTCATGGTCACCAACTGGATGATGAAGGTTGGCTGGGAAGCGATGCTGACGCCGGCCACCTATCTGATCGTCAACAGCCTGAAACGGGCAGAGGGGCTGGACGTATATGACGACGGCACCGACTTCACCCCGTTCCGCGCACGGCTCTGATTTTTTACACCCGTATAAGGTCCAGTAAACGCTCTATTTACCGGCTTGGGTGCATGAGGCCGTGATGAGTAGGCAGTCCCATCGGCAGTTTCATGAACCAGATGTCGATACGGCTTTGCCTTCCATCCCAGACACGGAAATCATCGCTGCTTTAGGGCAGGCGCAGCGCCGGTTCGAGGCAACATTCCTTCATGCCCCCGTCGGCATCGCCCATGTCGGACTGGACGGTCAATTCCTGTTGGTCAATCCGCGCTTTTGCGAGATTAGCGGCTATGATGCCGACACGCTGATCCGCACCGGGTTTAGGCAAATCACCCATCCCGACGATCTTCATGTCGACGAAGCGCTGCTGGCCCGCCTTCATGCCGGGGAACTGCCGCGCTACACGATGGAAAAGCGCTATATCCGGTTGGATGGCACGGTCATCTGGATCAACCTGACCGTTGCGATGGCGCGGGACGAGGCGGACCGGCCGGAATTTTTCGTCGCGGTGATCGAAGATATGTCCGATCTGCGCAAAGCGAGTTTCGAGGCAATACATGATCCGCTGACCGGATTGCTGAACCGGCGCGGGTTCGCCTGTCGCGCGCAGAATGTGTTGGCCGATGCCGGGCGATCGGGAAGCAGCGTGAGCTTGCTATTCCTGGATCTCGACGGGTTTAAGCAAATCAACGATAATCGGGGCCATTCGGCGGGCGATGCCTGCCTGGTGGAAATTGCCAGCCTGCTCAGGGATCATGCCGCCGGGCAGGATATGGTGGCGCGCGTGGGTGGCGACGAGTTCCTGATGCTGGCCCAGTCACCGGACCCCCATGCCACGCAGGGCTGGGCAGAAGAACTGCGCTGCGCTCTTGCCGCATTGCCGCTGGGCGTCAGCGGCAGCATCGGCCTTGTCACGACCGCGCCGGGCGACGTGCCCGATCTGGACAGGCTGATCGCCTGCGCCGACAGGGCGATGCTGGCCGCCAAACGCGCGGGCAAGAATCAGGTCAGGATTGCCCCGCTGGGTTGATCGTCTCGCCGGGATAGTCGGCGCGCACGAAATATAGTCCGTCAGGGGGCGCATTCAGCCCAAGTGCAGCGCGATTGCGCGCGTCCAACGCGACTTGCAGGTCGTCTGCATTCCATCGCCCCATGCCCACCATCGCCAGGCATCCGACCATGGATCGCACCTGATGATGCAGGAAGGATCGCGCCGCCGCACGAATTGCGATCTGCTCGCCGTCGCGCTCTACGGTCAGCTGGTCCACGGTCTTGACCGCGCTGGCCGACTGGCAATGCGCCGACCGGAATGTGGTGAAATCATGCAGGCCGACGAGGATCTGTGCCGCGTCGTGCATAGCATCGGCATCAAGCGGCTGGACCACCCGCCACATCAGCCCTCGGTCAAAGGTCAGTTGCGCGCGCCGGTTGGCGATGCGGTAAATATAGGACCGGCCGAGGCAGGAAAAGCGGGCATGCCAGTCGTCCGGCACGATGTCGCAGGCGAGGATGGCCACCGGGTGCGGGTGCAAACGCGCGTTGATCGCCCCCATCAGGCGAAAGGGCGTGATGTCCTTGGCGATGTCGGCATGAGCCCGCATCGCCAGGCCATGAACGCCCGCATCGGTGCGTCCGGCAGCTTGAACGACGACCGCCTCGCCCGTAACGGCGGCAATCGCATCCTCGATCGCCTGCTGCACGCTTGGGCCGTGGGATTGGCGCTGCCATCCCATGAAGGGGCGACCGTCAAATTCGACGGTGAATGCAAAACGGGTCACCGGCCACTACCCATCCACGCGGCTGCCTGCGGGCATTTCATAACCGTTCAGCAGTTCGCCCGGCGTCATGGCCGCCTTGCCCGCGCGCTGAACCAGCGTCGGGCGAATCGCGCCGTGGCCGCAACCGATCAGCAGGCTGTCATCCAGCATTTCGCCCGCCGGGCCGTCATGATGTTCGATATGCGCGGCCAGGATGCGGAAGCGTTCGCCGCGATATTCGAAAAAGGCGCCAGGGAAGGGATTGAACGCGCGCACTTGCCGCTCGACCTGATGCGCGCCGCGATCGAAGGCGATCCTTGCTTCGGCCTTGTCGATTTTGGCGGCGTAGGTCACCCCGTCTTGCGGCTGAGCCATGGGCGGGTGCAGGTCGATGCCGTCCAGCACTTCGACCATCAGGTCCGCACCGGCCTGCGCCAATTCGGCGGTCAGCACGCCTGCCGTCTTGTCCTCGATCGGGGTGACATGCTTGGCCCGCATCGGCCCGGTGTCGAGGCCGGCTTCCATGTCCATGATGGTCACGCCGCTGATATTGTCTCCGCTCAGGATCGCCCGCTGGATCGGGGCGGCGCCCCGCCAGCGTGGCAGCAGCGAGGCGTGAATGTTCATGCAGCCATGGCGCGGCGCGTCCAGAATGGCGCGCGGCAGGATCAGCCCATAAGCGGCGACCACCGCGACATCGGCGTCCAGTGCGGCGAAGGCCGCCTGGACATCGGCATCCTTAAGCGAAGCGGGCGTGCGCACCTCTATCCCCATTTCCTCCGCGCGCTGGTGAACGGGGGAGGGACGCAGCGCCTTGCCGCGCCCGGCGGGGCGTGGCGGCTGACTATAGACCGCGACGATCTCATGCCCGGTCTTTGCCAGCGCGTCGAGCGCCGGGACGGCGAAGTCGGGTGTGCCCATATAAATGATACGCATGATAGTCTTTGTCCGGTTCCTGCACCCGCCGTTGTCCCGTGGTCCCTGTGCTATTGCAGGGCGGGGTCGCAGGCGGGGGCCGCATCCATTGCAAAAGATGCCTCTCAAACCCCTTGTCGGCATGACATGCAAGCCTTTATCGTTGTTCCATGGCTTCTCCCGAAATCGATACGCTCACCCAGGCGCTTTCCCGCCTGCCGGGGCTTGGTCCCCGCTCGGCGCGGCGCGCGGTGCTGCACCTGCTCAAGAAGCGTGAGGGTGCGCTGGAGCCGCTGCTGCGCGCGCTGGAGGCGGTGAACGAAAGGCTCGTCACGTGCCATCTGTGCGGTAATGTCGATACGGTCGATCCCTGTGGCATCTGCACCGATCCGCGCCGCGACGCGCGGGCGCTGTGCGTGGTGGAGGATGTCGCCGACCTGTGGGCGCTTGATCGGTCGCGGCTTTTCCCCGGCCGTTTCCATGTGCTGGGCGGGCGGCTGTCGGCGCTGGACGGCATTCGCCCCGAAGACCTGACCATCGACGCGCTGGTCGCCCGACTGGAACAGGGCGGCGTGGACGAGGTGGTGCTGGCGATGAACGCCACGCTGGAGGGGCAGACGACCGCCCATTATCTTGCCGAACGGCTGGAGCGTTTTCCCATCCGCCTGACCCAACTCGCGCATGGCGTACCGGTGGGCGGCGAACTGGATTATCTGGACGAAGGCACGCTGGCACAGGCGTTGCGCGCAAGACGGCCGGTGGGGTAGCTTGAAATTCGCCGTGTTTCGGCTATTTTACACCCATGGCCATTCTTCCCATTCTTGAGGCGCCCGATCCGCGCCTGCGCAGTATTTCGACTCCGGTCGCGGCGATCGACGACGATTTGCAACGTCTGATCGATGACATGTTCGAAACCATGTATGATGCGCCGGGTATCGGCCTGGCTGCGATTCAGGTCGGCGTGCCCAAGCGCGTGCTGGTGATCGATTTGCAGGAACCTGAATCGGAAGAGGAAGGCGCACCGCCGGTCAAGAAGCCGATGGTCTTCATCAATCCCGAAATTCTCAAGGGATCGGACGATCTGTCCGTCTATCAGGAAGGCTGCCTGTCGGTTCCCGACCAATATGCCGAGGTGGAGCGCCCCGCCGTCATCCGCGCCAGCTGGATGGACCGCGAAGGCCGCATTCATGAGGAGGAGCTTGACGGGTTGCTGGCCACCTGCCTTCAGCATGAGATGGACCATCTGGAGGGCATTCTCTTCATCGACCATCTGTCGCGTCTGAAGCGCGACATGCTGCTCAAGAAGCTGAACAAGGCGCGCAAGGCGGCCTGATTCCGGGTCATATCCCAAACGCAAAACGCCCCGACCGTTAGGCCGGGGCGTTTTTGTTTAGTCCTATGCGTTGGGTCAGGATACGCCGTCGGTATCCAGCGCATAACCCGCCGACCGCACGGTGCGGATGATGTCCTGATACAGGCCATCCGCGTTGATCGCCTTGCGCAAGCGACGGATATGGACGTCCACGGTGCGCAGTTCGATGTCGCTGTCCTGGCCCCACACGCTGTCGAGCAGTCGCTCGCGCGAAAAGACCCAGCCGGGATGCTCCAGGAAATGCTTGAGCAAGCGAAATTCGGTTGGTCCCAGCGGAATGACCTGGCCACCGCGCCGCACTTTGTGTCCCACCGTGTCCATCTCGACATCGGCAAAGGTCAGCGTCTCGCCGGCCAGCGCCGGACGCACGCGGCGCAGCACCGCGCCAACCCGCGCCACCAGTTCGCGTGGGCTGAAAGGCTTGGTCACATAATCGTCCGCGCCGGTTTCAAGGCCGCGCACACGATCTTCTTCCTCGCCACGCGCGGTCAGCATGATGATCGGCACATTGGCGGTGCCGGTCATGCGGCGCAGGCGACGGCACACTTCGATGCCGGACAGGCTTTCCACCATCCAGTCGAGCAGCACGATGTCTGGTACATTTTCCTGCGCCAGCAGCAGGGCTTCTTCACCATCGACGGTGTGGGAAACCTCGAAATCCTCGCGCTTGAAATGCCAGATGAGCAGTTCGGCCAACGCCGCGTCATCTTCCACCAGCAGCATCTTGGCCCGCGCCATATTCAGTTCTCCAATTGCTGCATGCCGCCGCGTTCGCGGTCGGGCAGGGTCTGCCCGGTGGCGGCGTAATAGACCATTTCCGCGACGTTGGTCGCATGGTCGCCGATCCGTTCGATATTCTTCGCCACGAACAGCAATTGCGCACATTCGCTGATCGTCTTGGGATTTTCGACCATGAACGTGACGAGCGTACGGAACACGCTGTCGTAAAAATCGTCGACCACTGTGTCGCGTTCGACCACCGCGAGCGCCAGATCAGCGTCGCGCGCGGCGAAGGCGTTGAGCGCATCATGCACCATTTCGCCCGCGACCTGACCCATGGAAGGGAGCAGCGATACCGGCTCCAGCATCCGGCTGTTGGTGGCGATCAGCGGCACGCGCTTGGCGATATTCTTGGCATAATCACCTATCCGTTCGACCACGCCGACGATCTTGAGCGCGGCGATCACGTCGCGCAGGTCGTTGGCCATCGGTGCACGCAGGGCGATGACCTGGACCACCAGCTTCTCGACTTCTGCTTCGATCGCGTCGATCCGCTTGTCGTCGGCAACGACCTGTGCCGCCAGTTCTTTGTCCTGGCGCTGGAGCGCAAGCATCGCATTTTCGATCGCCGCTTCGGCCCGGCCGCCCATTTCGGCGATCAGTCCGCGCAGCCGGTCGATGTCGTCATCAAATGCCTTGATCGTATGTTCAGCCATGTCTTGTCTCTCTCTGCGCCGGTCAGCCTTTAAAAATCAGCCATAGCGACCGGTGATATAATCCTTGGTCCGTTCCTGCTTCGGATTGGTGAAGATGTCCGAAGTCACCCCATATTCGACCAGGTCGCCGAGGTGGAAGAAGGCGGTCCGCTGCGATACGCGTGCGGCCTGCTGCATATTATGGGTGACGATCACGATCGCATAGCGGCCGCGCAGTTCGTGGATCAATTCCTCGATCTTGGCGGTAGCGATCGGGTCGAGCGCCGAGCAAGGCTCGTCCATCAGGATGACTTCGGGTTCCACCGCAATCGCGCGACCAATGCACAGGCGCTGCTGCTGGCCACCCGACAGGGCGGTGCCGCTATCCTGCAACCGGTCCTTCACCTCTTCCCACAGGCCTGCACGGCGCAGCGACTTTTCGACGATCACGTCCATGTCGGCTTTGCCATGGGCCAGGCCATGAATGCGTGGGCCATAGGCGATATTTTCGTAGATCGACTTGGGGAAGGGATTGGGCTTCTGGAACACCATGCCGACCCGCGCGCGCAACTGCACCACATCCATGCCGGACGCATAGATATCCTCGCCATCCAGCGTGATAAGCCCTTCGACTCGCGCGCTGGCGACGGTGTCGTTCATGCGGTTCAGTGTCCGCAGGAAGGTGGACTTGCCGCAGCCCGACGGGCCGATGAAGGCGGTGACATTGTCCATGTCGACATCAATCGACACGCCCTTGATCGCCTGCTTCGGGCCGTAGAAGACCTTGACGTCCCGCGCCGTCATCTTGGGATTGGCGGGTTTGAGCTGTTCTTGTTCTTCGGTCATTGCGGTTACCACCGTCGTTCGAATTTGTTGCGCAGGTAAATGGCTAGGCCATTCATGGCGAGCAGGAAGGCGAGCAGCACGATGATGGCCGCGGATGTCTTTTCGACAAAGCCCTTCGACACTTCATCGGACCACAGGAAGATCTGGACCGGCAGCACGGTCGCAGGATCGGTCACGCCGCCTGGGGGCGTCGCGATGAAGGCGCGCATCCCGATCATCAGCAGCGGCGCGGTTTCACCCAGCGCGCGGGCCATGCCGATGATCGTGCCGGTCAGAATGCCGGGCAAAGCGAGCGGCAGGACATGCTGGAACACCACCTGCACCGGCGATGCTCCGATGCCGAGCGCCGCGTCGCGGATGCTGGGCGGCACGGACTTGATCGCGTTGCGCCCGGCGATGACGATGACCGGCATGGTCATCAGCGCCAGCGTAAGGCCGCCAACCAGCGCGGCTGAGCGTGGTAGATGGAGAAAGTTCAGGAAGATCGACAGGCCGAGCAGGCCGAAGATGATCGAGGGGACGGCGGCCAGATTGTTGATCGACACTTCGATAATGTCGGTCCACCAGTTCTTGCGCGCATATTCCTCCAGATAGAGGGCCGTCGCGACGCCGATCGGGAAGCTGAGCACCAGCGTCACCAGCATGGTCAGCAGCGACCCTTTGAACGCGCCCCAGATGCCGACCTGCGTCGGATTTGTGCCGTCGCTGGCGCTCAGGAAGCTGCTGTTGAAGCCGGTCGAGAGCAGCCCCGCCTGTTTCAGGCGCGTAACCGCCGATTCCATTTCCGGCGAACCGCTGCTCTTGGCAGCCAGGTCGAGCGCGGTCGAAGCGGGCACGGAAATGGTTTCGGTGCGGCTCAAGATCGTCGGGTCGGCCTTGATCGCGTCACGGATCGTGACCCAGGCGTTGGGCGACAGCAGCGCGTCGGCGTCTGCGCCCAGCACCTTCTTGGCGACTTCCCCAGTGACCATCGGCAGGTTGGCGTTGGCCAAGGCCTGATCGGTGATCGTCGCAGGATCGAGCAGCAGCGGCGAGGCCGGGAAGTCGACCTGTAACGCAATTTCGGTTCGGGTGAAGCCGCGCAGGCCATTGCCCATCATGGTGATGAGGAGGAAGGCGAGGAAGGCGGCGCTCAGCAGCACCGCGCCCAGGCCCAGCAGGCGGAAGCGGCGTTCGGCGGCGTAGCGCCCCGCGATCCGCTTCTGCATCGCTGCCGACTTCCAGTCGGTAGGCAGGCGTTCGCTGGTCATTCGTAAGCCTCGCGATATTTCTTCACGACCCGCAGGGCCACGATGTTGAGCAGCAATGTAATGACGAACAGCACCAGACCGAGCGCGAAAGCCGCCAGCGTCTTGGCGCTGTCAAACTCCTGGTCGCCGGTCAGCAACTGGACGATCTGTGTCGTTACCGTCGTCACGCTGGCAAAGGGATTGGCGGTGAGGTTGGCGGCCAGGCCGGCAGCCATCACCACGATCATCGTTTCACCGATGGCGCGGCTGACGGCGAGCAGCACGCCGCCCACGACGCCGGGGAGCGCGGCGGGGATCAATACCTTGCGGATCGTCTCGCTGGTGGTCGCGCCCATCGCCAGGCTGCCGTCGCGCATCGACTGCGGCACGGCGGCGATGCTGTCGTCGGCCATGGAGGAGACGAACGGAATAATCATCACGCCCATGACGAGCCCGGCTGCCAGCGCGCTTTCGGAACTGGCGCCATGGATGCCGATCATGACCGCGAAGTCACGCAGCGCAGGCGCAATAGTGAGCGCCGCGAAATAGCCGTAAACGACGGTCGGAACACCCGCCAGCATCTCCAGCGTCGGTTTCATCCACCGGCGCACGGTCGGGCTGGCATATTGGGTCAGATAGACCGCGCTCATCAAGCCGAGCGGGATGGCGACGATCATGGCGATGATCGCGCCGATGAAGATTGTCCCCCAGAACAGCGGCACGGCACCGAACGCGTCTTCATTGCCATAGCCCATCGCCGCCGATTGCGGCGACCATTTGGTGCCGAACAGGAAGTCGATCGGGTTGACCATCGAAAAGAAGCGGAAGCTTTCCCACAGCAGCGAAGACACGATGCCGACCGTGGTGACGATCGCCAGCAAGGAGGCAAGGAGCAGCAACGCCATCACCAGCCGTTCGACCCGTGTGCGAGCACGGAAATCGGGGCGGATGCGAGTGAAGGCATAAGCGCCGCCCGCAAAAGCGAGGATCAGGGCCAGAACAGCGCCCGCAATGCCATATTCGTTCAGCGCAGTGCGATAGGGTTCGACCAGCGCCTGCGACGCGGGGTTGAAGGCGCCAGATTGGAGACCGGCTGCGATCGACCGCGCTTCGCCAAGAATGGCCGAGCGAGAGAAGGCATCGACAGGCAGGCTCTGCGCGGCCGGATCGGCCAGCACCGCGTGTGTCACGAGGCCGGGTGAGACATTGGCCCAGATCGCCAGGAAAATACCGGCGGGCAGCAGCGTCCACAGCGCCACATACCAGCCATGATAGCCGGGCAGCGAGTGGACGGCGTCGCGCCGCCGCGTCGCGCGCGCCGCCGTTTGCTGGCGGAGCGCGCGGGCGCGGGCGCTGACCCAGGCGATCGCGCCCAGGCCCGCCAGCAGCAGGAGGATTGCAGGTCCGGTCATGGTCTGCCTTATTTCAGCTGCGAACCGTCGAGCACGGTCAGCGCTTTGACCGTTTCGGCGCTGGACTTGCGGACATCTTCAGGCGCGGCGACCATGCCGCGCTTGGTGAGGGCGCCTTCCGGGTTCCAGTTGGCGGCGAAGGTGTTCAGGAACGCCTGAAGACCGGGGATCGCGGTCATGTGCGCCTTCTTCACATAGATGTAGAGCGGACGCGCGCCGGGATACTGGCCGGTCGACACGGTTTCGTAGGTCGCTTCCACGCCATTGATGGGCACGTCCTTCAACGTGTCCTTATTTTCTTCGAGGAAGCTGTAGCCGAACACGCCGACCGCATTGGGGTTCGCGCCCAGCTTTTGAACGATCAGATTGTCGTTCTCGCCCGAGTCGACATATTTGCCGTCTTCGCGAATGCGGGTGCAGGTCGCCTTATATTCGTCTTCGCTCTTTTCCTTGAGCGCCTTCATCGCTTCGTCCGACTGGCAGCCCTTTTCCAGGATCAGTTCGGCGAGCGAGTCGCGCGTGCCGCTGGTGGACGGCGGACCGAAGACGGAGATGGTGATTGCGGGCAGGCTGGGATCGACGTCTTTCCAGGTCTGGGCCTTGTTCGGCCCCTTGCCATAAGGATTGGCAGCCAGCGCTTCATAGACGATCTTGGGCGTCAGCTTCAGGCCGGGGCCGTTCTTCGCCTCTGCAAAGGCCAAGCCATCGACGCCGATCTGGATTTCGACGATGTCCTTCACGCCATTGGTGGCGCACAGGTCGAATTCCGCCTTCTTCAGCCGGCGCGAAGCGTTGACGATGTCGGGGTGCTGGGCGCCGACGCCCGCGCAGAACAACTTCACGCCGCCGCCGGTGCCGGTCGATTCGACGATCGGCGACTTCATGCCCGGATTGCCCTGCACGAACAGTTCGGCAATGGCCGTGGCGAAAGGATAAACGGTCGAGGAGCCGACCGCGCGGATCTGGTCCCGGGTGCCGCCGGCAGCGCCGCCGCCAGACTGATCGCCGCAACCGGCGAGCGAAAGGGCGGCAATGGCCGTCGCGGCGAACAAGGCGATATGCTTCACGGGACACCTCCAGCTTAAAAGTCGTGGCCGCGATTCGCATGTCGCCGCCCCCCATGGGGTTGCGGCCTAGCGGCGGTTGGGTGCGCCTTTGTGACAGTCAGGTTTCATTTTGATGACATAGGCTCGAAAGCCGTGGGGAAAAGATGCGGTCGAGTGAGAATGCACCGTTACGCAATAGCCTTCATCGCGGGGTCTTCGACGGGTGCTGGCGGCAATAATATGGCGATGGTGGTGCCCTTGCCCAGGGTGCTGGCAATGTCCAACCGCCCACGATGGCGCTCGACGATATGTTTGACGATGGCCAGGCCTAGCCCGGTGCCGCCCATCGCCCGACTACGGCCCGAATCGACGCGATAGAAACGCTCGGTAAGGCGCGGCAGATGATCCGGGCCTATGCCTTCCCCCTCATCCGCGACTGACAGGCGCGCCATACCGCTGGGGCCACTGTTCAGCGTGACGCGGATCGGCGTGCCGGGGCGACCATATTTGATCGAATTGCCGATCAGATTATGGATCAGTTGCGACAGCTGCGCACGATCGCCTAGCACAGGGGCGAGCGAGGGGCTGATTTCCATTTCCACCTCGCGCCCGCGATCGCCGTGGCTTGACCGGAAAACGCCGACGACTTCGGCCACCAGTTCGGACAGGTCGACGGCGCTGTCGGGCGCGCGATATTTCTCCGCCTCGATACGGGACAGCGAGATGAGATCGTCGATCAGCCGCTGCATCCGCCGCGCTTCGCCGTCCATGATCTTGAGGAAACGCTGGCGGGTTTCGACATCCTTGCCCAGTTCCGCGTCGGCCAGCGTTTCGATGAAGCCCAATATCCCGGCCAGCGGCGTGCGCAGTTCGTGGCTGGCATTGGCGACGAAATCGACGCGCATCCGCTCGGCCGCGTGGGTGCCGCTATGGTCGACCAGATGGACGAGGCGGCGCATCGAACTGACCGCGCCCATCGGCGCGACGCGCATCTGCCAGCGCTGATCCTTGCTGCCCACGCCGACCAGTTCGATCATGAAGGGTTCGGCAAGGGGAGCTAGGCTCGCCAGCCGTTCAGCGGCGGCGGGGTGGCGGATGGCGATGCGCGCATCCTCCCCTTCGATATGGGCGCCGAGCAGCCGTTGCGCCGCGCGGTTCGCACGGATGATGCGGGCCTTTTCGACCAGCATCAGCGGATCGGAAATTCCCTCCAGCAAGCTGGAAAAGTCAGGATGATCGATCAGGTCGGGCTGATCGAAGGCAATTGCCGGCGCTTTTTCCTGTGCGCCATGGTCAGCGGCGTTGATGACCAGCACGATCAGCCCGGCCAGTACTGGCAGGGCGATGGCCATGGGCGCGGCCCCCATCAGGAGCGCGCCGCCAGTGCCCAGAAGCAGCATGGCGAGGGAAGCGGTGATCTGGGATGTGCTAAGTCGATTCATGGTTACCGTACTGGATTTGTCGCTTATTTGCTGCGATGGCTTAACCAATAGCGTGCAATCGTTACGCTTTGGCAAGCGCGATAACGGAACGGGACCAGATGAGCGAGCCTATGCCGGAACAGGATGGCGTCCCACAGCAGGATGTGGCGGATCAAGTGGAGTCGCAGGATCTGAAGACGCCTTCGCGTCGCCAGTTGCTGATGGGTGGCGCGGCGGCGGCGTCCGCCATCGTATCGATCCGCCCAGCGCTCGCCAACACTGCCGCATCGGTGCTGAATTGCACGATTCCCGTTCCCGATCAGGGACGTGCGGGAAATTTCATTGCTCCTAACGGTCAAATCGTACCCGCAGGAACGCCCGGCGCCTTTCCCGGCGCGGGACGGCCCTTTACCGGCGAGCAGGTGAAACAGGCGCTGCGCGGGCGGCCGTTGCCCGGCACAGGCTATGAACAGAATCAGGCCTATTTGAACTATATTCGCCGTCTTCAATCGGGGACGAGCGGCTTTACCTGCTTTGCATCCTTGCAGATGCCGCGCTGAAACGCGCCATTTTCGCGATGATCCTCATGCTTTTTTGAACGAAGCTGGAGAACTCCATACGGCTTGCCCGCGTTGATGCCGTCGAACCTCCAATGGTTCGATTTTCAGCCAAGGGCGGCATCATGTTTCAGTCTCGCACGCGCTCGGCGCCTCTTTTTTCGGTGGCTATCTATCTCTATCAGCCCGGTGATGGCGGGCTGGACCGGGTTGCGATCCTGTTGGCCAATCACCTGCTGGACCGCGGCGTGCGGGTCGAATTGTGGATGGCGCGCACGGATGGCCCAACCGCACATCTGATCGACCCGGCGCTCACCGTCCGGCAAGTGCCTGCGCCGCAGGGCCGGCGACGGCTGGCAATGATCGCACAATTTCCTGCGCTCGCTGCGATGGTGCGGCGGCACCGTCCCGACATTCTTTATTCGGCGGGTAACCAGAGCAATATGCTGGTCGCGCTCGCCGCGCTGGGCACCAAAACGCACGCGGTAAGCCGCATTTCCAACCCCATCGTGCGGCCCGGCCAGCAAGGGCTGACCGCAGCGACGAGGCTCGCCCGTTTTCGCGCCATTGCGCGGATGAGCGCGATGACGATTGTGATGGGCGCGCATGACCGGGATTTGCTGGCGGGCAGCGGGCCGGTACGGCTGCTCCCCCGGCCCACCGTCACGCCATCGATGGAGGTGGAGCGGACCACCCGCCGTCCGCGCGATCCGGGCACGCCCTGTCGTCTGTTGATGGTGGGACGGCTCGCGCCGCAAAAGGATCAGGCAACGGCGCTGGCGGCGCTGGCGCGACTGCCGCATCTTAACTGGCGACTGACCATCGTGGGGCAGGGGCCGTTGCTGGTCGATCTGCAGGCGCAATGCGAGCGTCTGGGAATCGCCGATCGCGTGACATTTTCCGGCTTTATCTGCGATCCGCACGCGCTGGCGGCGTTGATGGGGCAGGCCGATCTGCTGCTCCAGCCGTCGCGTTGGGAAGGATTGTGCGCAACGCTGATCGAGGCGCTGGCCTGTGGCGCGGGGGTAGTGGCGACCGACAGTACGCCCAATATCCGCGCGATCCTGGCGGCGGCTGGACAGCATCCGGTCGTTCCGGTGGGTGATGCCGACGCCTTCGGACGGGCGATCGAACGGTCGCTGGTCCGTCCCGCTGCGCCTGCGCAACTGGGGGCGGCCGTCAGGGACCATCGTGTCGATCTGGCGCTCGATCGCTATGTCGGCGCCTTCGCTTCGCTGGCAGGGCGTGTCGAAGCACGCGCTCTGCCATCGCCAGTCTTTCCCTGATGCGTTAGGCACTTGGCTACGCCTGCGCGCTAGAGCAGGAGGAATGCGAGCGCAGCGGGGATGACGGGTGTGGACGGGAACAGGCGATATTGTCGGGACGGGGGCGCTGTGACGTCCCGCCTGCTCGACGACATCGTGCTGCTCTATCATTACCGGTCGGGCCAGACTCATATGGTCATCAGCCCGGTGCCGGAAATTCTGGACCGCATGGCCGATGGCGTGGCGGTGACGGCGCAGGATATGCAGGGGCGGCTCGCGCTTGATTTCGATATGGGTCAGGAGCTGGATGCGGTGGCGGAGATCGCCGCCCATCTGGAGGCGCTCGTCGATCTGGGGCTGGTGCGCGCGGCATGAAGCATAGCCTGATCTTGCGCATCGGTCCGGCGACATTTCGTATCGGTTCCGCCTGGCGCGGTCCGATCGACCAGCTGGCGCGGCTGTATGCGCGCTATCCTGCCGTCACGGACGAAATTGCAGATTTCACCGTGCGGTTGCAGCCGACCAGCCCGGTGCGCCGCTGGATACGGCCATCCATCTTCATCACGGGCGATCACGGGCTGGCGGACGCCGCGCCGATGAGCCTGTCCCACGGTCTGCTGGCGGCGGAGATGGGGATGAACCTTCAGATGGCGCTGGGATGGCGGCGACACCTGCTGCTTCATGCGTCGAGCGTGGAAAAAGATGGTCGGGCGCTGGTGATGACCGGCGAATCGGGGTCGGGCAAATCGACGCTGGCGGCCCTGCTGGGCGAACGCGGCTGGCGGCTGATGGGCGATGAGTTCGCGCTGCTCGATCTGGACACAGGCGCGATTTTGCCCTTTCCGCGCCTCGTCAGCCTCAAGAATCGCGCGATCGACGTGATGGCGGGCGAAGTGGGGGAAGGGCGGATGGGGCCGCTGCTTGCCGCCACGGCGAAGGGTGACATTCGCCACATGGTTCCCCGCGCCGACGCGGTGGCGCGGATGGACGAGGGGGCGGTGCCGCGCCTGCTGCTCTTTCCCCGTTTCGGTCATGATGCCGATGAGCGCCCGGTGGGCAGCGCGGAAATCTTCATGCGCCTGACGCAGGCGTCGACCAACTATGTCGCACTGGGACAGCCGGGCTTCGCTGCGCTGACCCGGTTCGTTGGCAATGTCCCCGCACGCGCGATCGACTTTCCCTCCGGTGAAGCGGCAGTCGCCATGGTCGAACGGCTGTGGGAGCAAATGGCGTGAGTGCGGCGCGGCTGGTGCAAGCGTTGCGCGATCCCGCGGCGGTCAGGGGGCTGGATGCGAAGGGCTGGAATGGCCTGATCGCGGCGGCGCATGCAGAACGGCTGATCGGCACGCTCGCTTTCCGGCTGGAGGACATAGCGGTGCCGGACGCGGTGCGCGCTATCCTGGCCGACGCGCGGCTGGATGCCGCCCGCGAAGCGCACCAGGCGTTGTGGGAAGCGGACCGGGCAGTCGTGGCGCTCGACGGGTTGGGCGTGCATGTGCTGCTGCTCAAGGGAACCGCCTATGCCGCTGCCGGGCTGAAAGCCGGGGAAGGGCGCTTCATTGGCGACCTCGACATATTGGTCCCGCGCGACATGATCGATGCGGTGGAAGACAGGCTGATCGCGGCGGGATGGGAATGGGCCAAGCCCGATCCCTATGACGACGCCTATTATCGTCAGTGGATGCACGAATTGCCGCCGTTGATCCATGGCACCCGCGACCGGATGATCGACGTGCATCACACGATCCTGCCGCTGACCGCGCGGCCCAAGCCCGATGCAGCGGCGCTGATCGCTGATGCGGTGCCAATAGCCGATGGGTTATATATATTATCGGCGGAGGACCGGGTCTGCCACGCCGCGGCGCATATGTTGGCGGACGGCGATGTGCAGGGCGGATTGCGCAACCTATGGGATATATATTGCCTGCTGGAAGATACCGACCCGGTAGCGCTGGAGGCGCGCGCGGCGCGCCACGGGCTTATCCCTCATGTCCGGCAGGCGAAGCGACTGGCGGCCGCACTCTACGGAACGAGCGCAGGATTGACGACATGGGATCGGCTCGTCCGCGCCCGCCTGCTCGCTCGCGACGGCTGGGGCCGCGAAACGCGCAAGCTGCTGGTGTTTGGGTTTTTCGTGCGATCCCACTGGTTGCGTATGCCGCCGCTGATGCTGGCGCGGCATTTATGGACCAAATGGCGCAAGGGGCACCGCCCGCAATAAAAGCGGGTCAGGCCGTGTCCAGTATCGATCCGATGGCAAGGCCAGCCATATCGGCGACAGCGATCAACCGGTCGGCCGCTTTGCCACCGCGTGCGTCAGCGGACAGCCCGGACATGATCGTGACCATATAGTCGGCGACCAGATCTGCCTGGGCCGGATGGGTTGGCATCAGGAAATCCCGCACACATTGTTCGCTCGCTATTTTCCAGTGGCGCGCGCAACTGGCCGCTTCGACATCGGCGCCACGCGCGCCCTCCAGCACGAGGCATCCTGCCGCCTGCGGGTCAGAGGGATAGATTCGGGCGGCTTCGCGTAGCAGCGCTGTCAGTGCCGCCGTTGGCTCTGTGCCGGGCGACAGGAGCGCGTCGATCGGCAGCGCTGCCCGCGCATAACGGCCCAGCACCTCG
Source organism: Sphingomonadaceae bacterium (assembly GCA_016000085.1). GTDB lineage: Bacteria > Pseudomonadota > Alphaproteobacteria > Sphingomonadales > Sphingomonadaceae > Sphingobium. The sequence goes on along the minus strand of JAECRT010000026.1, from coordinate 25,992 downwards.
TCGAACAAGGCAGCCTTGCTGCCAAAGGCGGCATAGAGGCTGGGTGGATTGATGCCCATTGCGGTCGCCAGCGCGGCGACGCCAACTCCCTCATAACCATGTGCGTGGAACAATGCCTGCGCCTGGCTCAACGCCACATCCCGATCGAAAGCGCGCGGCCGTCCCCGGCCTCTGGGTTTATCTTTATCAGTCACTACAAAAATCCTTGACGTTTCCCGCCGCTGTATTATTTAGCGATCATTACAAATTTGGCAAGGATGAGTGAGATGACCGATTTTACTTCGAAGAAAGCCTTGGTTCTTGGCGGCAGCCGCGGCATTGGTGCGGCGATCGTGCGGCGTTTTGCAAAAGACGGGGCGGGCGTCGTCTTCACCTATGCGGGGTCGCATGATGCGGCGCAGTCGCTGGCGGCTGAAACCGGCGCAAGCGCGATCCGTTCCGATGCGGCTGACCGACAGGCGGTGATCGATGTCGTCGCGGCACAGGGTGCGCTCGACCTGCTGGTGGTCAATGCCGGGGCATTGGTCATGGGTAATCCACTCGAGCTTGACGCCGATGCGGTGGACCGGATGATCGATATCAATGTTCGCGCGCCCTATCATGCGGCGGTGGAAGCTGCGCGTCGGATGAACGACGGTGGGCGCATCATCGTGATCGGATCGACCAATGGTGACCGCATCCCGTTCGAGGGTGGCGCGGCCTATGCGCTGACCAAGGCGGCATTACAGGGCATGGCGCGGGGTCTTGCCCGCGATTTCGGTGCGCGGGGGATCACCATCAACATCATCCAACCCGGTCCCACCGATACCGACATGAACCCGGCCGATGGCCCGATGAGCAGTCAGATGCACAGTTTCATGGCGATCAAGCGCCATGCCACCGGCGATGAAATTGCCGGCATGGCCGCTTATCTGGCCGGCCCCGAAGCGGGCATTATCACCGGCGCACTGCACACGATCGACGGCGGCTTTGCGGCATAGAATGGTAGAAAGGGCTGCGCCACCGTGCAGCCCTTTCTACAAAGAGGACGCTTAGCCCTTCTTCAATATGTCCAGCGCGAGCACTGTCAGCGCTTCGCTGGCGGTAGCGATCACCTTGTCGGCTTCCGGCGCCCAGAATGGGCTGTGGAGCGAGGGCAGGGCGGCCTGTCCCGCCGCCGCCTGCGCCATCTTGTCGGCAGGTACGCCACCGACCCAGAAGATGAAGCTGTTGATGCTCTTGTCCGCGCGATAGAAGCGCCCGAAATCTTCGCCGCCCATCACGGCGGTGGTCTTGACCACCCGGCCTTCAGGGAAATGCGCCTTCAATATGCCGGCCATCTGCTCGGCAAATTCGGGTGGGTTATAGGTGGACGGTGTGAACTCGTCCTTCACCGTTACCACTGGCATGCGATCGTCCGGTACGCCTGCCGCGATCGCCTCGCCGCGCGAGATACGCTTGATTCCCTCGATCAGTTTCGCGCGGGTGTCGTCCGAATAGCTGCGGATGGTCAGCAGCAATTTAGCCTCGTCGGGAATGATATTATGCTTCGCCCCGGCCTGGAAGCTGCCCACCGTGACGACCGCGGGATCTTGCGGTTCTTGTTCGCGGCTGACCAGCGTCTGGAGCGAGGTGACGATGCGCGCGCCCAGGACGATGGGGTCTTTGGTCGTCTGCGGATAGGCGACATGACCGCCGACGCCCTTGACGAGGATGTCCACGCTGTCGACGTTCGCCAGCGCATAGCCGGGTGTATAGCCGACCCGCCCGGCCTCCAGATTGGCCGCGTCATGAAAGGCGATGGCGTGGGTCGGCTTGGGGAAGCGGGTATAAAGACCGTCCTCCAGCATCAGGCGCGCACCGCGCCCGACTTCTTCTGCAGGCTGGAGGATCATCACCAGCGTACCCTTCCACTCGTCCTTGCGCGCGGCGAGCAGCTTGGCCGTTTCGATAAAGGCGGTCATGTGGGTATCATGGCCGCAGGCGTGCATGACGCCGGTTTCCACGCCTTCGGGCGTTTTGGTGCGAACCTTCGAGGCAAATTCGAGGCCGGTCTGTTCGACCACGGGCAGGCCGTCCATGTCCGCGCGGATGAGTAGTACGGGGCCGGAGCCGTTTTTCATTACCGCGACGACCCCGGTGCCGCCGACCTTTTCCGTGACGTCGAACTTCATCGCCTTCAGTCGCTTGGCGAGTTTGGCGGCGGTGGCCGTTTCCTGTTCGGACAGTTCGGGATTTGCGTGCAGATCGCGATAGAGGGTCATCAGTCCGTCCATGTCCTTCGCGATGGTCGCGCCGATCGCGTTCTGAGGCGCGGGCGGCGTGGCCGGATTGGTCTGGGCGATGGCGATGGACGAAAAGCTGACGGCGGCCAGAATGGCCGTGAGCGCATGGCGCATGTTGATAGTCTCCCTTGCTGCGCACGAGCATAAGGGGATTTCACACGCGATAAAGAAGATGTTTTTACGCAAGTGAAACAGGCTTCACGGTGGGACAGAGGCAGCACATTGCTCGGTGGAAAGCCCATTCCCTTGCAATTTCGCCCTGTCGCTACCATTTCAGTAGCGAAAGGAACGATCCGCCATAGTGTGTGGCCGTATGATCGTCCGCCTCCTTGCGGCATGTCCGCTTCGGAAAGCGCCGACGGCGCGTTGATATCCCGACCCTTTTTTTGAAGGAGCCTGCTCCATGGCCCAGACATCTGCATTCTGCCTTGCTCAGCAGTCGCTGCATCACGCGCGCGCCGAGTCGGAACCCCTGCCCAATGCGCGCCGGATCGCCAGAACGGCCGCTGACGCCTGGGGAAGGGAAGCGTTGCTGGCGCTGGGTGCCGAACGGCGGCGGGCGACAAACTCCGTTGCATCGGAAGATGAAGCGATTGCCGCCGAATTTCGGGCCGAAGATGAGGCCGAGGCGCGCGCGGCGCGTTAATTCAGGGCATTGTCCTGGCAGCTATGAATAGCGGCCCGGACAAGCTCCAGACTGCACGACCAACCGAAAAGGAACAGGTCATGGCCAAAGGCCAGAAGAAGACAAACCGTGAAGCCCGCAAGCCCAAGGCGACAAAGCCGCCCAAGGCCAATGCATCCAACCCGTCGAGCAAACCCGGCCCGGTTGGCATCGCGACGTTGAAAAACTGAGCATGGCGATCGACACACCGACCCCGCCGGTTGCGCCTGGCCGTACTGCGCCGGGCCGTCGCTTCACTCCGCGCAATGCCGTGCGCCTAGCTCCGGATGCGGCGGAACGGCAGGGGCGGATCACGCGGATCGCCGTCGAAGCGCTGGGTGCGTCCGCCGCGATCCTGTTCCTCAATAGCGAGCATGAAGGGTTGCCCGACCGGCCACTATCCATGGCAACGGCCAGCGAAGCGGGTCTGCAGTCGGTCCTGGGCTTGATTGCGCCCCCGCCGACCTGACGGCATCGTGCCATCGGTCGGGCGGGAAGCGGACGGTGGGCCTATTGCGCGGTCCAGCCGCCGTCGATGCTCATGTTCGCGCCAGTGACGTTGGCGGCGGCATCGCTGCACAGATAGAGCGCCATGGCGGCGACTTGTTCGGCGGTGACGAATTGTTTGGTCGGCTGACCGGCCAACAGCACGTCGTTCATCACCTGCTCGCGGGTCATGCCGCGTGCCTTCATGGTGTCGGGGATCTGGTTTTCGACCAGCGGCGTCCAGACATAGCCTGGCGAGATGCAGTTGGCGGTAATGCCGAAGGTGGCGACTTCCAATGCAACGGTCTTGGTAAAGCCTGCCAGCCCATGCTTTGCGGTGACATAGGCGCTCTTGAAGGGCGAAGCGGCCTTGCTGTGCGCGGAGGCGGTCTGGATGATGCGGCCCCACCTCTTGCCCTTCATATAGGGGATGGCAAGGCGGGTCGTGTGGAACGCGGCGGTCAGGTTCAGCGCGATGATGAGGTCCCATTTATCGACCGGGAATTCCTCGACCGGGGCGACATGCTGCATACCAGCATTGTTGATGAGGATGTCGATGCCGCCGAAAGCATCGGCTGCCTCCTTCATCATCGCCTCGATCTGGTCGACCTTGGTCAGATCATGCCCGCTATAGAGCGCCTTCGCGCCTGACAGCGCTTCAAGGCCGACACGCTCCTTGTCGATCGCGGCGGCATCGCCAAAGCCGTTGATGACGATATTCGCGCCTTCTCCGGCCAACGCCTTGGCATAAGCAAGGCCGATGCCGGACGTGGATCCGGTGATGAGGGCGGTCTTGCCTGCAAGCGACTTGCTCATGCCTTTTTCTCCTTGAGATGATCGGGTGCGTCGAGATCGAAGGTCGCGCTCTTGCCGTCCAAGATGTTGCGCGCGATCAGATCGCCTTTGTGCATCACTTCTTCCACGGCGTCGCGGCCTTGGCTCCAGTGATCGAGCATGGTCGAGCGTGAGAACTCGAAGTCCTTCGCGCCGCTTTCCCATGCGCGGGAGCGATAGATGAGGTGGACGATATTGACCGAACCGCCATCCAGTATCTCGCGCAGCCGCTGTGCTTCGGCGTCGCTCTGCAATTCGGGTGGCAATTTGTCGAGCAGCGCCTTGATCGCGCCATGCTCGCGGCGCAGGCGCAGATACTGGTCCGTCACCTGCCGGGTGCGGCTGCTATACTGGATGTCTTTCATGCGTGAATAGACATCCGTCATCTGGCGCGGCATCGGCCCTTCGGCCGGGAAGAGGTCGACCTGGAACACCAGCATGTCTTCTGTCTGGTGGTTGAGGACGTGGGCGAGCGGCGTGTTCGACACGATGCCACCATCCCAATACCAGCGACCGTCAATCTCTATCGGCGGCAGGCCGGGGGGCAGCGCCCCCGACGCCATGATGTGGCGGGCGTCGATACGCGTGTTCCCGCCGGGCCCGCGCGTATCCCAATAGGAGAAGTTGCCGGTTTCCACGTCGACCGCGCCAACAGACAGGCGCACTGGCCCGTCATTGAGCAAATCCCAGTCGACGCAGGCGTCGAGCGTGTCTTTCAGCGGTGTGCTGTCATAGAAGCTGATCGCGCCCGGCGTTCCTTCGGGCATCAGCGTCGCGGGCCACAGGCGCGGGCGAAACATGCCCGGCACGCCGAAGCTGGCCACGGCTCCGGCCGCCATCAGGTGCATGGCTTCGCGGATATGGTCGATTTCGGGCAGGATGACATTGGGCATTCCGCCCGACACAGTGTACCAGAATTTCTTGAGCCGGCTGATCCGGCGATGGGGCAGGTTGCCCGCAATGATGGCGGCGTTGATCGCGCCGATCGAAATCCCCGCGACCCAGCTGACGTCCACGCCCAGCTCGTCGAGCCGTTCATACACGCCCGATTGGAAGGAGCCGAGTGCGCCGCCGCCTTGCAAAAGCAACGCGACTTCGCGGGGGAGCGGGAGCGGCGTGCGCGCGCGGCGGAGGGGTTTGGGATCGCTATCGGCCATGTCGCAGTGCAATATAGGGTTTGGGTCCGGCAATCCAACGCAATATGATCGGATAAATATCGCTTTCATCGCAACCATCTGTGGTTGCAGGCGGTTTCCACCGGATCGTGAATCGCGTAGGCAATGATCAAGATAGGGGAGGGCGCGATGCGGCTGGATGACGAACAGGAAAGCAGCCATTTCGAAGTGCAGGACGGCCGCGGCGGCGGCGGTGGTGGACTGGGTGGTGGCCTCGGCATGTTGCTCCCACTGATCGGAAGCCGCTTTGGCTGTGGTGGCATCGCCGTCGTGCTTATCATCATGGTGGTGATGGGTATGAACCCGTTGAGCCTGATCGGCGGAGGCGGAGGCGGTGAGCCAGTGCAGACCCAGCGTCCGGCGACGGGGGAACTGACGGCCGTGCAGCGCACTTCGCTTAAAGTTCTGGGATCGACCGAGCGGCGGTGGACTGATATTTTCCAGGCGGAAGGTCAGAAATATCCGCCGCCAACCCTGGTCTTCTACAGCCAGAACGGCCAGTCGGGCTGTGGCGCGGCGCAATCGGCGATGGGACCATTTTACTGCCCGGCCGATCAGCGCATCTATCTCGATACCGATTTCTTCAACGAGATGGAAAGCCGCTTCAACGCGCCGGGTGATTTCCCGATCGGCTATATCATCGCGCATGAAGTCGGCCATCATATCCAGACTATCACTGGCGAAGCCGACAAGATCCGGCAGGCGCAGAAGCGCGCCTCGGAAGCCGAAGGCAATGCGCTGCAAGTGAAGATGGAATTGCAGGCGGATTGCTACGCCGGGGTTTGGGCCGCGCGCGACACCAACTTGATGGAAGCGGGCGACCTTGAGGAAGGGATGCGCGCAGCCGAGGCGATTGGTGACGACACGTTGCAGAAATCGGCGGGACGGCGGCCTGTGCCGGAAAGCTTCACCCATGGGACGAGCGCACAGCGGATGGAATGGTTGCGCAAGGGGCTGTCGACCGGCAACCCTGCCCAGTGCGATACCTTCAAGGGCATATTGTAACGCTTGCTGAGCGTCGCGCTATTCGGGCGGGGCGTCGTTGGATGGCGATTCGGTGTCTGCATTGGTCGTGCCGTCGCCCAGATCGAGCATAGGTCGCCCTGCCTCGGCTGTCGGCTGACCGAAGGTCGGCGGGTTGGCGCTGGCCGGTTCGATCGGGGGCGGGGCATAGGGCGTGGGTTCTGGCTTTGAAGCGACATTATCGCCCACGGGGACGCCCACAGGCTGCAATCGTGCGATCGGCATGTGAGAAGGCAGTAAGGTCTGTGCGGCCAGCACGATTAGCGGCGCAGCCAACATAGTTGCGATAGCGAATGTGCGATAGAGCATCGAGGCGTTCTGCTGTGGCGAAGATTGCCCAACATTTAGAAGAAATCGGTAAAAAAAGCCCTGCGCCTGGGACTACACCCTCAGCGGCGATCAAGGCAGGCGAGCAACGCCATCATATCCTGCGGCAGGTTGTCGCGTGCCGGGGCATAGGTTGCACGCAAGGCGCGGCCGACGCCTTCATAGGGCGCAGGCGGCCCGACCGTCACGAAACGGCCATTGCCGCTATCGAGGCCTGTTGCCGATCGGCCGAGAGGTTTGCGCTGATCCATGATGGTGTTCAACGGTCATGTAGCCCAAAAGTTTCTGGATTTCGTCGCAAGGCCACGCGATAGCGCCTTCAAATGAGGGAGAGACGATCGTGACCCACTGGTCGGAGACCGAAGCGCGCATCCGCGGCCATTCGCCTTTTCTGGCGCGGGCGCTGGATCGCTTCCCGCTGGTGGTCGAGCCGTTGGCGGCAGGGGATGTCGAAGCTGCGCTGGAGATAGCGCAGGCGGCGGGCGGCCCGGAGGACGGCATCGCCCGATCGTTACGGCGGCGACGTGGCGCGATCGCGCTGGTGACGGCGGCGGCTGATCTGTCGGGGGTCTGGGGGCTGGACCGGGTGACGCGCACCCTTTCCGACTTTGCGGACGTAGCGCTGGAAGAAGCGTTGGCTGCGGCGATGGCGGAGCGCTATCCCGACGCCGAAAATCGCGGCTTCGTGGTGCTGGCGCTGGGCAAGCATGGCAGCCGCGAACTCAACTACTCGTCCGATATCGATCCGATCCTCCTCTATGATCCCGCGACCTTGCCGCATCGGGAGCGGGAAGATCCTGCCGAGGCGGCCGTGCGGATCGGGCGGCGGGTGAGCGAATTGCTGACCGCGCGCGACGGCGACGGCTATGTCTTTCGCGTCGATTTGCGCTTGCGTCCATCTCCCGAAGCCACGCCGATCGCGTTACCGGTGGAAGCGGCGATCGGCTATTATGAATCGACGGCCATGGGATGGGAGCAGGCGGCTTTCATCCGCGCGCGTCCGGCGGCGGGCGACATCGCGCTGGGCGATTATTTCATGCGCCAGATTCGTCCTTTCGTCTGGCGACGAAGCCTCGATTTCGGCGCGATCGACGCCATCGTCGATATTTCGCGCCGCATTCGCGACCATTATGCGCACGGGCAGGCGTTCGGGCCGGGCTATGACCTCAAACGCGGGCGGGGCGGCATCCGCGAAGTCGAGTTTTTCGCGCAAGTGCATCAACTGATCCATGGCGGGCGCGATCCGGCGCTGCGATCCGGCAATACACGTGAGGCGCTGGCGGCGCTGGCAGGGGCCGGCGTGATCGAACCGGATGTCGCGACTCGGCTGGACGAGGCCTATGTCCTGTTCCGCACGATCGAACATCGGCTGCAAATGGTCGAGGATCTCCAGACGCATGAATTGCCCAAGTCGCTCGCGGCGATGGATAATGTGGCGCAATTGCACGGGCTGGCTGACGGGACGGCGCTGCTTGATCTGCTGCGCCCGCAGGTCGAATGGGTGGGGCGTAATTATGACCGGCTCAGCCCTGAGCAGAACGATACGTCGCTGTCCCATGATGAGGAGCGATTGAAAGCGCAATTGGTCGACATGGGCTTTGTTGATGCGGACGCACCGTTGGCGCGCATCGCCCATTGGCGAAACGGCAACGTGCGCGCGTTGCGGAGCGGACCGTCGCGGGAGGCGCTGGAGGGCTTGCTGCCCGGCCTGATGCGGGCGCTGGCGCAGGCGCCCGATCCGACCCGCGCGTTGAACCGGCTGGACGACATGATCGGGCGGCTGCCCAGTGCGATCAACTTCTTCAAATTGCTGGCCGCACGACCTGCATTGGTCGCTTTGCTGGCGGAAATATTGAGCCATGCGCCGACGTTGGCCGATGCACTGGCGCGACGGGCCGAACTGATCGATGGGCTGATCGACTCTACGGCCTTTGATCCACCGCCGGATGTGGCCGTGCTGGCCGCAAACTTTGCCGCGCTGGAGGCGGGAGAGGATTATCAGGCGCTGCTTGATCGGGTGCGCCAGCGGGTAGGCGACCGGCGCTTTGCGCTGGGTGTGCAGATCATCCGGGGCGGCGATCCGCTGCAAGCAGGGCGGGGCTATGGCCGGGTAGCGGAGGGCGCGATCGAGGCGCTGGCCGCCGGGACGATCGCCGAGTTCGAATTAACGCATGGTCGCGTGCCGGGCGGGGAAATGCTCATCTTGGCGCTGGGGCGGATGGGCGGCGGCGTGCTGACCCATGCGTCGGACCTGGATCTGGTGTATCTGTTCACCGGCGATTTTCAGGTGGAATCCGATGGGCCGCGTCCATTGGGCGCCACGCAATATTTCAATCGGCTGGCCCAGCGGATCACCAACGCATTGTCGGTACAGACGGCGGCAGGGCCGTTATATGAAGTGGATACGCGGTTGCGGCCTTCGGGTGCGCAGGGCTTGCTGGCGGTCAGTCTAGACAGTTTCGCCAAATATCAGCGCGAGGATGCCTGGACCTGGGAGCATCTGGCGCTGACGCGGGCGCGCGTCATCTTTGGATCGTCACAAGGCCGGGCTGCGCTGGATGCTATTCTGCGTGAAACGCTGGAACGGCCGCGTGACTTTGATGATCTGGCGCGGCAGGCCGTCGCGATGCGCGGCACGATTGCGAAGCATAAGCCGCCTGCCAGCGATTTGGACGTTAAGCTGGTCCCCGGTGGCCTCGTCGATCTGGAGTTCCTGATCCATGTCACTCAGTTCCGGCACGGGATGGCGTTCGACCCGGATTTGTCGATCGCGCTGGCCGAATTGGTTGCGGCCGGGCATTTGCCCGCCGATCTCGTCACCGCCCATGATCTCATCACCCGTTATCTGGTCGTATCGCGGCTGGTATCGCCCAAATCGACCGAGCCACCGGAGGCCACGCGCCCGCTGGTGGCGCGGGCATGCGGTGCAAGCGATTGGGACAGTCTGCTTGAAAGCTATGCCCGGGCGCGGCAAAGCGTCGCCCATGCCTGGGCTGCGCTGGCCGCGCCTTATGAGGAGGAAATATGATGCTGGAACAGGGTGAGACCGTCCCCGCGGTGAGTGTGAAGGACGCCGATGGCCTGGACTTCACGCTCGATCGCTATCGAGGCAAGCCGCTGGTCGTCTATTTTTATCCCAAGGCGGATACGCCCGGTTGCACCAGCGAGGCGAAGGATTTCACAGAACTGGCGGGCGACTTTGCGGCGGCGGCCGTCCCGGTGGTCGGCATTTCGAAGGACAAGCCCGCAAAGCTCAAAAAGTTCGCGGACAAATATGGGCTGACGGTCACGCTTGCCTCCGACGAGCCGGGGACGGCTTGCGAGGCGTTTGGGACGTGGGTGGAAAAGTCCCTCTATGGCCGCAACTATATGGGGATCGCGCGGGCGACATTCCTGATCGGTGCAGACGGGACGGTGCTGCGCGTCTGGCCCAAGGTGAAAGTAAAGGGGCACGCCGCCGAAGTGTTGGGGGCGGTGCAGGCACTTTGATCTTGCCCGAAGATGTGACCGACGTGGGCGCGGCCTGTGTCCATGTGCTGATGACCGCCGACCCGCACGCAAAGCTGATGGCGGCGCGGGCTGTCGCGCGGGCGTGGCGTCTGGGGCGGTTGGCGCATCGGTTCGACGCAGCCTTGCCGGATCGGCCGAGCCGACCGCTTACGCCCATATTGCTGCCGCCTGCGCAGATGCCACGGCGCGGCAAGATAGGGTCGGATCGCGCGCGCATCGCGATGTTGCACGCCATCGCCCATATAGAATTTGTCGCGATCGACCTGGCGTTCGACATGGTCGGGCGTTTTGGCGGTGAATTTCCCAAGGCCTTTACCGATCAATGGATGCAGGTGGGCGCGGAAGAAGCGATGCATTTTGCGCTGCTCGACCGGCGGTTGCGGCAATTGGGAAGCCATTATGGCGCTCTGCCTGCGCATGACGGGCTGTGGCAGGCCGCGAGTGAGACATCGGGCGACGTACTGGCGCGGTTGGCGATCGTGCCGATGGTTCTGGAAGCACGCGCGTTGGACATCACGCCCGCAACGATCGAACGGTTCGAGAGCGTGGGCGACGTCATCTCCGGGCGCATATTGCGCCGCATCATGACGGACGAGATTCGCCATGTAGCGGCGGGGACGACATGGTTCACGTCGGCGGCGAACCGATTGGGGCTGACCCCCGAAAATCATTACCAAAATCTTGTGAGACGCTACTTTCGAGGTAGTGTTAAGCCACCGTTCAACGACTCAGCGCGTCGGCAGGCCGGTTTGACCCGCGAATTCTACGCCGCGCTTGCAACATGATCCGCAATTTGCAGTCTATGTAGGGCGGGGGCGATCTAGGTCGCCAAATCAACACGGGAAGCGCCGAGGGGCTTAAACCTCCGGTGACATAAGTCGGGGTCGACATGTTAGTTGTTCGTTTGCTCAATGCTCATCGCATAGGTTTGTTCCAGTCCGCTGTAAAAGCGGCGAAGATTTTTGGAGCAACCGCTGCGGTTGGAGCGCTGTGCGCTGCGGCCCCGGCAAAGGCTGCCGACGATGATGATCCTTATGGTGAAGTGAAAGAAGCGACCGCCGCTGCCCCCGCACCGGTCGACGCCGCTTTTTCCAACCTGTTCGCCAGCCTCCAGCGCCTGGATGGCACGCCCAAGACATCGGCCTATATCCCGTCGGGCCGCCCGGTCGCCAAGCTCTCGCTGACCTCCAACTATGGCGTCCGGTCCGATCCGTTCAACGGCGGCGCGCGGATGCACAAGGGCATCGACATTCCCGGCCCTATTGGCACCCCCATCTACGCCACCGCCGATGGCGTCGTCAGCCGTTCGGGTTGGGCCAGCGGTTATGGCAATCTCGTCCAGATCTCGCATGGTGGTGGCATGGAAACGCGCTACGGCCATATGTCGAAGCTGATCGTTGCTGCTAACAGCTATGTAAAGCGCGGCCAGTTGATCGGCCTGATGGGCTCGACCGGCCGTTCGACCGGCAGCCATCTCCATTATGAAGTCCGCGTCGATGGCGCAGCGATCAACCCCATTCCTTTCGTGACTGGCCCCGACTATCTGGTCGCGGTCAATACAACGCCGCCGATCGCCATGGGTGGCCCGACCAAGGCGCAGGAAAAAGCAGCCGATTGATCGGCATTTCACGCTATTTGCAAAGGCCCGGCGCCCTATGGGTTGCCGGGCCTTTTGCTTGACCCTATCTAGGCAGCATGGCTGACATTGATCTCACTCCTTCTGCCGCTGCGCGTGTCGCTGCGATCGCTGCCAAACAGGGCAAGCCCGCGATCCTGCGCTTGGCCGTGGAAGGCGGTGGCTGTTCCGGTTTCCAATATCGCTTTGGCTTGGCCGAACAGGTCGAAACCGACGATCTGTCGGTCGAGCGTGATGGCGTGACTCTCGTTGTGGACGATGTCAGCCTCGACCTGGTGCGCGGGTCTGCGGTGGACTTCGTGTCGGATCTTGGTGGCGCGGCTTTCAAGGTGACGAACCCCAATGCGACGGCCGGTTGCGGCTGCGGCACGAGCTTTTCGGTCTGATAGCCAAGGGCGATTCTTCCCTCTAGGGACAGTCTTCGTTTCAAGGACGGGGCGAGGGAGAATCGGCCATGCGTATCGCCACTTTCAACATTAACGGCATCAAGGCGCGCTTGCCGCGCCTGTTGGAATGGCTGGAAGAGACACAGCCGGACGTCGCCTGCCTTCAGGAAATCAAGACGTCCGACGAGACTTTCCCGATCAAGGATATTGAAAGCGTCGGCTATGGCGCGATCTGGCACGGCCAGAAGGGGTTTAACGGCGTCGCCATCCTCGCGCGCGGAGAAATGCCGGTGGAAGTGCGCCGCGGCCTTGATGGCGAACCCGAGGACGAACATAGCCGTTATCTGGAAGCGGATGTGAAGGGCGTGCGGGTCGCCAGCATCTACCTGCCCAACGGTAATCCGCAGCCCGGCCCGAAATTCGATTTTAAACTCCGCTGGATGAAGCGGTTGCGCGCGCGTGCTGCGGAAATCTGGGCCGAGGAAGTGCCCGCCATTCTGGCTGGCGACTATAATGTCATTCCCCGCGACGTGGATATTTATTCGCCCAAGGCGATGGCCAGCGACGCGCTGATGCAACCCGAAAGCCGCGCCGCCTATCGCGCCCTGTTGGGCGACGGGTGGACGGATGCGCTGCTCAATCGTCATCCGGCGGGCGGCGTGTGGACCTATTGGGATTATCAGATGAACGCCTGGCCGCGCGATGCTGGCTTTCGTATCGACCATCTGCTGCTCAGTCCCACGGCCGCTGACCGACTGGTCGATGCCCAGGTCGACAAGGACTTTCGCGGCCGGGAGAAGGCCAGCGATCATGCACCCACATGGGCCGAACTCCGTTCTGCATAATTTAACCCGGATATTATTGACTAAATAAAATCCGGGTAATAATAGCCATGCCGAGGGAGTTTCGGCATGGAACGGACATTGACGGCTTTTGCAGGCGAATATTGGGTCGCGACCGGCGACGATGCGGAGATTCGCGCGGCGCTTTCGGCCATGGGCGAGGATGCACAAAACATCCTGCTGTTCGACGACACGACCGGTCGTCAGACCGACATTGATCTGCGCGGTCCGGCAGACGATTCGCCGCGCGGCAGAGGGCGTCCGAAACTGGGGGTTCAGCCGCGTGAGGTGACGCTGCTACCGCGCCATTGGGACTGGCTGGCGACCCAGTCGGGCGGCGCATCGGCTACGCTGCGGCGATTGGTGGAGGCCGCGCGCAAGGCGAGTGCCGAGACGGTCGCTCCCCGTGCCGCCATGGATGCCGCCTATCATTTCCTTACCGTGATGGCCGGCGACCGGCCCGGCTATGAGGCCGCCATTCGCGCGCTCTATGCCAAAGATGCGGCGCTGTTTGCGTCGCTATCGCAGGATTGGCCGTCCGCCATCCGTGATCATGCACAGGCGCTCGCGGCACCGGCCTTCGGGGATTAGGCGGCGCTCAGGCGGCCAGGCGCAGGAACGGCACCGGCTCGGTCGATCGCAGCACGATCGGCCGTCCTTCCGAGGCCTCGAACAATTCACCGTCCAATATGACGCTGCTACGATCGCCTTCGATGCGGATCGTGTCCCCCTGTTCAAGGTGGATGCCCTGCATCTTGGATTTGCCGACACGCCCGAAGATGCTGGCCCACGCCAGTCGCAGCAGGGCGGGCAGGTTCTGGTCAACCGCCATCAACTTCATATTGCCACGTCGGCTGTCACCCGGCTGCACGCCCAACAGCAATCGTTCCAGCGTGGTGACAATCAGCACCGAAAAACGCCCGGCCAACTGGCCGTCCCGAATCAGCGAAATACGCACGGGATGACTCGATTGTGGCAGGAAGCGCGCGCGGATGCCGAACAGCAGGGATACCATCACCGCCATCGCCGTCAGGAAATGGCTTAGGCCATTGGAAAGCCCCAACGGATAAATCTGATTGCGGCAATAGAGCATGTAGTCGGCCAGGCCAGCGCCGCCCAGGAACATGCCCAGGACTGGGCGCGTATCGGAGTGACCATCGGACAGGGCAATCAACTCACGCGCGACCACATGGTCGGTGATGCCTTCCTTGGCGATCTGCACGATCCGCTCCAGCGCCTTGATCGGATCGCCATGGATGCCCAGGTCGAGCGCAATCAGGTTGGTCTTGCCATTGGGCAGCACCGCGATCGGCGGCACCCGCCCCTTGAAATGCTCGCCCTGATACAATTCCGTCAGCGCCGCCTGCACCGTGCCGTCGCCGCCATTTATGACGATGACGACCGGATCGACACGGGCGATGGTCTGCAACGCCCGGCCGATCTGTTCGACATGCTCCACCTCGTAATGGAAGATATCGGGGTTGCTCGCGCAATAGCTGCGCACACGCGGAAGCGTCTGGCGGTTGCCCGTGGATTTGGGATTGGACAGGAGCGCGACGCAGACCATTGGTTTTTGATCACATATATTTGAGGTTGATCGTGATTTTCGTCACGCCCGGACCGGCCCGGAAAGCCGCCTTCTCCACACCGGGCTTGCCCAGGTTGAAGATGCTGATCGACGGATTGTTGGAAAATCCGCCGCCGTCGCGGGAAATGTCGGTCTTGCCATTGCCATCGCGATCATGGCGCACGGCGATGCCATATTGGCCGGGCTGGGGCACCGGCATACAGAAGCGCATGGCGCCGCCCGTCGGGCGCACATTGGTATCGATGCGATGCAGCCATTCGCCCTTGGCCAGCCAGGCCGCCTTGGTGGCGGGATAGGATTGCAGGCGGACCTTGCCCGTCGCCGTCGCAAAGCCGCGCACATCGACCAGCACTGCCGGCCCCTTGGCATCGGCGCCGCACCGTTCGAGATCGTTCGTAATTTCCTGTCCATGGGCCAATACCGGGACCGCCGCGAAAATCGCCGCTACCGACATGAGACCCATTGCAACTTTCAACATGACCATCAGACTCCTGGAAGCTATAGCCGCCGATATGGACCGGACGGCGAGCCCCTGTTCGCCCCGCATTCTATATGACTCGCATATGGGCGGGGTTTGCGGCCAAAACATGGTGATGGGACGACGACTTAGAGAATGCTGACCGCCACCGATCGTTATCTCGCCCGCCTGATCGCGGTGCCCATGCTGGGCACGCTGGTGATCGCCGCGATGCTGCTCGTGCTCGACAAGATGCTCAGCCTGTTCGATTTCGTTGCGGCGGAAGGGGGGCCGGTCAGCGTGGTATGGCGCATGCTGGCCAATATGCTGCCGGAATATCTGTCTTTGGGCATCCCCATCGGCCTGATGCTGGGCATATTGCTGGCCTTCCGCAAACTCGCTTTATCCTCCGAACTGGACGTGATGCGGGCGGTCGGCCTGTCCTATGGCCGGTTGCTGCGCGTACCGTATATGTTCGCGATTGCGCTGGCCCTGCTCAATTTCGGGATCGTCGGCTTCGTTCAGCCGCTGTCCCGCCATGCCTATGAAGCGCTGCGATTCGAATTGCGGTCGGGCGCGCTGGGCGCGTCGATCAAGGTTGGGGAGTTCACAACTTTGGGCAAACGGATGACCATGCGGATCGAACGCAGCCTGGACGAGGGACGCAATCTGCAAGGCATATTCGTGCGCGCCGTGAGTCGCGACGGGCAATCGGTGGCGGTGACGGCGGCACAGGGCAGGTTCCTGGCCACCGACGATCCGGATACGATCATCTTTCGCCTGCGCGATGGCGTGCTGGTCAATGACGCGCCCAAATATAAAACGCCGCGCATCCTGTCTTTTTCCAGCCATGATCTGCCGATCGATCTGCCGCAGATCGAAAATTTCCGCGGTCGCGATGTCGACAGGGAAAAGACGATTCCCGAACTGATGGTGATAGGCCGCAATCCGACGACGCCCGAAAAGCTGAAGCATGAGGTGCGCGCCAATTTTCACTATCGCATGGTGGAGGTGGTCATGATGCTGCTGTTGCCGCTGGCGGCGCTTGCCTTCGCAATCCCGCCCAAGCGATCGACATCGGCGCTAGGCGTCTTCCTCTCGATCATCTTCATCGTGACCTATCACAAGATCAATCAATATGGCGAAAGCGTAGGCGCATTGGGTAAAGTCGATCCGATCATTGCCCTGTGGGCGCCGTTCCTGCTGGTGGCGGGCCTGATTTTCTGGATGTACCATGTGATCGCGCATCGGCCCGGTGGCCAGCCGATTGCGGCGCTGGAATATGCCTTCGCCAAGCTGGGCAAACAGGTCGTTCGCCTGTTGCGATTCGGGCGCGGACGTACGCCTGTGGCAGGAGAGGCCTGAACCATGCAGTTCGACTTCTTCCCATCCCGCCAGATCAGCTGGTATATGGCGCGCCTGTTCCTGACGCGGACGCTGGCCGTGTTGGCGTTGCTGGTGGTCGTGCTCCAGACGCTCGATATGCTAGGCAATTCTGGCGACATCCTGGCGTATCCCGGCAATGGTGATCCTGAACTGTGGCATTATGTGGGCCTGCGTGCGCCGCAGATCATTGCCCGCTTCCTGCCCTTTTCCGTGCTGCTGGGGACGCTGGTGATGCTGGCGACGCTAAACCAGAATAGCGAAATCATCTCGATGAAGGCGGCGGGCCTGTCGGCGCATCAGATATTGGCGCCGCTCATCCTGGCGGCGCTGGGCGTGGCGCTCATCAGCTATGTCTTCAATGAACGGGTTGTCGCGCGGTCGACGGCGGCGCTGAGCGCCTGGGAAACGGTCGATTATGGGCCGATTCCCCGCGATAGCGGGGTCAAGGCCAACCCCTGGGTTCGCGACGGTAATAATCTGGTCAACGCTGCGATCGTTGCGGGGCGCGGTGATCAAGTCCAGTTGCGCAAGGTCGAGATTTACAACCGCATCAACAACAGCCTGACGACCATCATCCAGGGCCCCAAGGGGCATTATGATGCGGCAAGCAAAAGCTGGGTATTGGAAGATGCGCGCCAGTTCGACGTGGTGCGCGGCACGGCGCGCGACGTCGGCACGGTTCGGTTCGGACGCGACATTCGCCCGGATCAGTTCACCCTGGCCAAGGTTGATCCCGACGCGCTGACCTTCAACCAGCTCGAATCCGCGATCGCAGATCTGCACGATGCCGGACGGCCCACGGCGGAACTGGAAGCGAGCCTGTGGCACAAGCTGTCGGGGCCGCTATCCGCGCTGCTGATGCCAATATTGGGTTCGGTCGCGGCCTTTGGCCTTGCGCGTTCGGGCCAGCTTTTCATGCGCGCGGTGCTCGGCATGGCGCTGGGCTTTGCCTATTTCGTCGCGGACAATTTCTCATTGGCGATGGGCAGCCTTGGCGCTTACCCGCCGTTTCTGGCGGCCTGGGCGCCCTTCTTCCTTTTCCTGCTGCTGGGCGAAACGGTCTTGTTCCGCACCGAGGAATAAGCCCCAATATGAAAAGGCCCCGGCGACCAAGGGAAGTCGCCAGGGCCAGAGAGGGGGCGTCCCGATCCTTCAAGGGGGGAGGGAGGGACCGGAACGATTGGGATATGGGTGCGTCACCCACCGTTTCAATACGCAACTGAAAAAATATCGGGCGATGGTCGAAGCCGCCCGAACCTGATTATCAGCGCGCGGTCATGGTGCTGCGCGCGATCTTGCCGACCAGCGGCAGCATACCCCGGTAATTGCCCCGATGATAAGGTGATTCGCTATCCAGCGTGGCGATCAACTGACGATGCGCCTGGCCCAGCGCATGGTAGGGCACGCTGGGCAGCAGATGGTGCAGCGCGTGATAGCGCAGGCCCACCGGCGCCCAGATTGCGGGCAGGGTGCCGGGTGGGGGCACGTTGACTGAATCGAGATATTGCGCGGTGACGGTCATCGCATCGCCCTCATTTTCCCACAGATGGGCAACCAGGGTGCGCAATTGATTGATGACGGTCATGGCCGAATGGATCGCCATATAGACCAGCAGCGGCTTCCAGCCGAAGGCGAATACGCTGCCCACGAGCGCAATCGCGAACAGGCTGGTGCCCGCTTCCTGCCAGGCCCACTGGCGCGCGAAATCGCCTTCCGGCGGACGGCGGCGATAGGCCGGGTTGATCGACAGGGCAGACAGTTCCGCCACGACCTTGCGCCGCAGCGGGGCGATCAGCATCGACAGAGGTGTCAACACGCCAAAACGCAGGATGAGGCCAACAGGCGCGAGCGTCGCAACGATGATGAATAGCGGCAGGGACCAGGGTTTCATCAGCGCCAGCGGCAGATATTCCGGGTCTTCCGCCGTACCGTAGCGGGTGCGTGCATGATGCTGGGTATGGACCCCTTCATACATGAAGGAAGGGATCATCAGCGGGATGCCGACAAGCAGATTCCAGCCCAGCCGGAAGCCGGGTAGGGCGCCTTTACGAATATGGGTAAGTTCGTGGATGAAGCTCGCCGCGCGGTAGAGCGCCAGCATGGCGACAAGGCCGCAAGCGATGGCCAGCGGTACGCTTTCCACCAAGATTGCCCCGGCCAGCGCACTATAGCCGATCAGTACCGACGCCAGCAGATCTGCCCAATAGATGCGCGGATTGGCTGTCGACAGCGCGCGCGTCAGGTCAGCAGCGGCGCGCAGCATTGCGTTATCATCGGGAATGGTCGCCCGCGCCCGCTGGGCGGCGGCGAGGATGGGATCATGCACAGTCATACGGCTGGTCCTAAACTCCAAATGCGCTGATATCATGGCAGCACAATGACATATTCACCATGTTACGCCGTGGCGCGCTGCGCGTGATTGACATTCCGCAAGCAAGAGTCGAACTGCACATCCTTCCCTTTCAAGAAAGCGGCGACCGTGGCGCAATCCGATCTGGCTATTACCCCCGTATCCGGCAAGGGCGACCTTAAGGCCTTTATCGACCTGCCCTGGGCCATCTATGCGAACGATCCCCATTGGGTGCCGCCGCTCAAGGCCGAAGTGAGGGAATTGCTGACACCGGGCAAGAACCCCTTTTTCGGACATGCCGAAGCACAATATTTCCTTGCTCGGCGTGGCGACAGGGTGGTTGGTCGCATTTCCGCGCATATCGATCTTCTGGCGCTGGAGCAGCCCGTCGAGCAAGGCATGGGGCCGGGGACCGGCAATTTCGGCCTGTTCGAGGCGGAGGATGCGGCGGTCGGCGCAGCGCTGATCGCGACGGCGGAGGAGTGGCTGCGGGCCAAGGGCATGACCCGCGTGCTGGGGCCGATCTCGCTGTCGATCTGGGAAGAGCCAGGCCTGTTGATCGAAGGCCATGACCATCCGCCCACGGTGATGATGGGGCATGACAGCCCAGCCTATCAGGCGATGATCGAAGGTGCGGGCTATAGGCCGGTCAAGCAGCTCAAAGCCTATGAGCTGGACATCACGCAGCAGTTTCCCCCGCTGATCCAGCGCATCATTGCGTCGGGCGAGAAAAATGCCCGCATCCGCATCCGCAAGGTCGACAAGTCGAAATTCGACGCTGAGGCGGCGATTATCCTGTCGATCCTGAACGATGCGTGGGGCAATAATTGGGGCTTCGTGCCGATCACCGACGATGAGATCGTGCATACCGGCAAGAAGCTGAAGCCGATCGTGTTCGAGGATCTCATCATGATCGCCGAACTGGAAGGCGAACCGGTTGCGTTCATGATGACATTGCCGGATCTTAATGAAGCGCTGAAGCCGCTCAACGGGTCACTTTTTCCGTTCGGCTGGGCCAAACTGCTCTGGTGGTTGCGCAAGCCCAAGGTGCGTACGATGCGCGTGCCCCTGATGGGCGTAGTCCAGCGGCTGCAATCGTCGCGCATGGCGAGCCAGCTCGCCTTCATGATGATCGAGGCGATCCGTGTGAAAGCGGTCACCGAATATGGCGCGAGCCGGGGCGAGATCAGCTGGGTGCTGGATGACAATCAGGGGATGAACGCCATCGCCGACGCCATCAACGGCAAGGTCAACAAGATCTACCAGGTCTATGACAAGCCGCTCTGAGGCTTTTGCTTGCCGCGATACATTGACCAGCAATTGTAGCCGATCGCTCTAACCGTTCGCCGGGACCGCGACTTCGATCGCGCCCGGTGCGATTTTTGCGATGAGGGGCGTTCGTGCAAGAACCTCGCCGTCGATCGAGATGCGCTGGCGCGGCTTGGTGGTGATCTTGAACGATGTGCCGTGAAATTCTTCGGTGTGGGCGTTGCGGTCGCGCAGCTTGAAGAATTTGGCATACCAGTCCCATGCGAGGCGGGCATGGCTGCGGCCCACAATGGCCTGAACCACGATCTCGCCGGTATCGACATCGGCATGGTCGGACAGTTCGACCCCGCCATGATAGGGGCCGTTGAGAATGCGCACCTCGGTCGACCACATGCGCCGTTCCTGCGTGCCGTCATCGATGGTCAGGCGAAAGGCGCGGAAACCGACCGAACATTTTACCGCCCATAGCAAATAGCCGATCCGCCCCAGATAGCGCTTCAGCTTGTGCGGCACGGTTTGCCCGATCATCGGCGAGAGGCCGAGCGAGGCGGCGTTCACGAAATAATCCCCGTCGATCATGCCGAGGTCCACGCGCCGCCGCTGACCCGTCGCGATCGCCTGCACCGCGCCGTCGAGGTCGAGCGGCAGGTCCAACGTCCGCGCGAAACTGTTCGCGGTGCCCATCGGCAGGACGGCGAACACGCAATCCTTGCCGACCAGCTCGTCGACCGTGCCGGACATCGATCCGTCGCCGCCGCCCACGATCACCATGGGCGCGCCGTCTGCTATCGCCTGCCGAACGGTGCGCGCCAGGTTCGACGGATCATCCACCGCGTGCGCGGCCAGCAGGCGGACGCCCGCCTGCTCCAGCTTGGCCTTTGCCTGGGCGAATAGATCCTGCCCCTTTCGGCTGTGGGCGTTGACGATCAAAGCCGCTTCGCGAGGCAGAGGACGGAGGGGCGATTTCGTTTCCATGCCATAACAACTCGCGAGCGGGCTTTTCGGGTCCGGGGGAAACCCTGTGGCTGCTGTTCGTTACAGGGGCATGGCTCGCATCGCCCATCTTTCCGATATTCACTTCGGCGCCCATGATCCCCGGATCGTCGACGCCGCCACCGCCTGGCTGGAGGAGCGTCGGCCAGACCTGATCGTCATCAGCGGCGATTTTACTCAGCGCGCCAGGGTAGAGCAGTTCAAGGCGGCGTCGGCCTGGCTCAACCGGTTGCGGGCGGCAGGGCTCAAGACGCTGGTGATCCCCGGCAATCATGACGTGCCACTCTATGACGTCGTGCGCCGCTTCGCCGCACCGCTGGAGCGCTACAAGCGCTATATCAGCCATGACCTGTGCCCCTTTTACGAGGATGAGGCTGTGGCCATACTGGGCCTGAACACCGCCCGGTCGCTGACCATCAAGGACGGGCGAATCAATCATGACCAGATGGATATGTTGCGCGCGCGCTTTGCCGCCGTGCCGCCGGGCAAAACCCGGATATTGGTGACGCACCATCCGCTGTTCGCGATGCCGATCGGCCGGGGCGGGGAATTGAGCGAGGCGGTCGGCCAGCATGAGGATGCGATACAGGCTGCGTGCGAAGCGGGCGTGCATCTGGCGCTGGCGGGCCATTTCCACCGCACCTATGCGCAGGCGGCGCGCAAGATGGTGGAGCGGTCGGGCGGCGCGCTGGTGATCCAGGCCGGGACGGCGACGTCGACCCGGTTACGCAATGCCGAGCCGCAAAGTTTCAACTGGTTGCATGTGAGGCGGCACAACGAGATCGAAGTGCAGGTGATCGTATGGGACGGCGCAGGGTTCCAGCGGGCGAGCCATGTCGATTATCGCCATGATGGACAGGACTGGCAATCGCACGATGTCGATGACCCGCCGACCGTGGGAGAGGACGTCGCGCGGCGGGCCGGGAGGGCTTAGCTTCGCACATTTCCCGGTAAATTTGATATTTTCGAACAGGAGTTGGAAATATCGTTACGCGGTAGGCGGTGAAGGTCTGGACGATCTGAAAGAACCATTTTCGCTTTTATCAAAGCTGTCCTGCGTAGGACATGGCGGGCGTGGCGATCATCCCCGGCGCAGTTCCAACGCCAATGTCGCAAGGGCGATGGCCCATAACGCCGCGCTTATCGCCATGGCCAGCGGCACGGCGCGCATCATGTCGGACGGACGCTGGTTCGCCGCATGGCTATGGATGATGTTGACGGCGGGGTGAGCAACGGTGTGGGTGGCTGGATCGGATGGATTGGTCATGACCGGTTGCTCGCTTGGCGGGTGATGCCAAGCTGTTACCAGCCCGCGCCTAACCGGTAAAATGACTTGTCTTGGAAACTGTGAGCGATTTTATCATTGATCCGAGTTGTCGGAACCAGCCTTCCCCTTGAGCGCGGCGGCCAGCGACATGGTTGCGCTGCCACGGCGGGCGGGTGCGGCCTGGCTGGGGTCGGGCTTCCAGCCGGAGAGATAGACGATGGCCATCTGCTCCGCCGTCCGACCGTCCGGGTCGGCGGCGTCCGCGAAATGGCCAGAGGCGCGCATCAGCGTGTCGCGCGTCAGCGGCGGCCGCGTCGTCAGGGCGCTGGCCCCGCCCATGCCGCGCAGATCGTGCATCAGCCGCACGATGTCGCCATAGCGGATGGTCAGCATCTCGCCATCCGCCACCGGCATGGCGAAACCCGCGCGGCTGAGCAGGTCGCCCGCCGCACGGACATCGACCTGCGGATGGACATGCTGACCCGGTCGGTCGCCTTCGCCCGCGAGCAGCGCAGCCTTGAGCCGGGGCAGGCTGCCCGCGCCGGTGAAGGCGGCGAGCATCAGCCCGTCGGGGCGCAGGATGCGCCGCATCAGAATGAGCGCGCCGGGCAGGTCGTTGACGCTGTCGAGCGTGCCGCAGGCGATGATGAGGTCGAAACTATTGTCGGCAAAGGGCAGGCTGTCTTCGTCCGCCTGAACCCCGCCCGCGTTGCGTGCCGCGAGGAAGCCGGGATCGACGCTGGCGACCCGCTTGCCCAGCGCTTCCAGCGCGGCCTGCGCACGGCCATCCGGGCAGCCGACGACCAGTGCTTCGGGCAGGTCGCGCTGCACATCGGTCAGCCGGTCGAGCAGTTCGTCCAGCATCGCGCGATGCAGAAAGTCGTGGTCGGCAAAGCGGGGCAGCATCCGGTCGCGGTGCAAGGCGCGGGTCTGGCGATCGAATATGTCGGGCCGGGCGTCTGGTGTCGGGGCAGGAGGGGGCGGGACATTGGCAGGGGTCATGGGCGGGCCTTGTGCATCGGGCAGGGAGCGGCGACAAGCAGATGATGTCGCTAATGCCGCTTCTCAAGGACGCGATCCGCCCGGCGCTCGATTATGCGTTGCCGCCGCGCTGCCCCGGTTGCGGGGCGATCGTGGCGGCGGATTTCGGTTTCTGCCTGTCCTGCTGGAGCGGGATGGAATTTTTGGGCGAACCATGTTGCGCACGCTGTGGCGTGCCATTTCCCCATGCGATGGGGGAGGGGACGGAATGTGGCGCCTGCATCGCCGATCCGCCGCCGTTCGACAGCGCGCGGGCGGTGCTGGCCTATGGCGATGTGGCGCGGACGGTGGCGCTGCGCCTGAAATATGGGCGACGCATTGGGCTGGCCCGTCTGATCGCGCGACAGATGCTGCGCCATGTGGGGCAAGCGGACGCCGATCCGCCGGTCATCCTGCCGGTGCCGTTGCATCGCTGGCGGCTGTGGGGCAGGGGATTCAACCAGTCGGCGCTGATCGCGGACCATCTGGGGCGATTGACGGGCCTTTCGGTCGAGAAACGGGCGTTGCTGCGTATTCGGCGCACGCTGCCGTTGCGGGGCATGAACCCGAAGGCGCGGGCGCAGGCGGTGCGCGGCGCCTTTGCGCTGGCGGGGGGACATGGCCTGACCGGGCGGCGAGTGTTGCTGATCGACGATGTGCATACGAGCGGCGCGACCGCGGCGGCCTGTGCGCGGATATTGAAGCAGGGGGGCGTGGCCGATGTCCGGCTGATCTGCTGGGCGCGCGCGTTGCCGCGCGATGGCGCCGATTGACAAATGGCGGCGATGCCCCAATTTCGGGGGGCAAGGAGATCAGACAGGCACATGGCGAAGGTCGAAATCTATACCAAGGCGTTTTGCGGCTATTGCGCGCGGGCGAAGGCGTTGCTGACCGGCAAGGGCGTCGCGTTCGAGGAATATGATATTTCGATGGGCGGCCCCAAGCGCGACGAAATGCTGGAGCGGAGCCAGGGCGGGAGCACGGTGCCGCAAATCTTCATCGACGGCCAGCATATCGGCGGTAGCGATGATATGGCGATGCTGGATCGGCAGGGCAGGCTGAATCCGCTGTTGGGCCTGTGACCCAGGCCACGACCATGCGCGCCGCGCTGTTTCAGATGACGAGCGGGATCGACCCGGCCGCGAACGCCGCCGCCATCGTGGCGATGGCGGCGCAGGCGAAGGCGGAAGGGGCCGACATGCTCTTTACGCCCGAAATGGCGGGTTGCCTCGATCGCGACCGCAAGCGGGCAGCGGACACGCTGCGGCCCGAAGCAGGCGATGTCGTGCTGGCCGCTGTGCAGGACGCGGCGGCGAAGCATGGGTTGTGGGTGCATATCGGATCGCTGCCGCTGAAGGATGAGCGGGCCGACGGGCGTTGGGCCAATCGCAGTTTCATGATTGACGATACAGGCGCGATCCGGGCGCGGTATGACAAGATCCACCTGTTCGACGTCGACCTGGCTACGGGCGAAAGCTGGCGCGAATCGTCGGTCTATGGGCCGGGCGAGCAGGTCGTGGCGACCGATACGCCATGGGGGCGGATGGGCTTTTCCATCTGTTACGACATGCGCTTTCCCGATCTGTACCGGGCGCTGACGAACGCGGGAGCGACGATCCTGCTGGCGCCCGCTGCCTTCACGGTGCCGACCGGGCAGGCGCACTGGCATGTGTTGCTGCGCGCGCGGGCGATCGAAGCGGGCTGCGTCATGATCGCCACGGCGCAGGTGGGGCAACATGCCGACGGGCGCGAAACCTATGGCCATAGCCTGGTGGTCGACCCGTGGGGCGAAGTGCTGCTGGATATGGGCGACGCGGCCGGGCTGGGGCTTGTCGACATCGACCTGACATGCGTAGAGGCGGTGCGGGCGCGGGTGCCCGCTATCGCCAATCGCAGGCCGATCGCCGGGGAAGTATTGCTGACGTGATCGTGTTCGATCTTAAATGCGAAGGCCAGGGCCATGTGTTCGAGGCATGGTTCGGGTCCAGCGCCGATTATGAGGATCAGCGCGGGCGCGGCCTGATCGCCTGCCCGTTGTGCGGCGACGCGCGCGTGGGCAAGGCCGTGATGGCGCCCGCGATCCCCGCCAAGGGCAACAGCCGGGCGGTCGCGCCGGAAAGGGAAAGCCCCGAGCGGGCCGCTCCGCAGGGCGGCGGGGTGCCAATGGGGACGGGCGACGTTGCGAAGATGCGCGCGATGATCGACGCGATGGCGCAGGCGCAGAGCAAGGCGCTGGAAAGTTCGACCTGGGTTGGTCGGAATTTCGCCGAACAGGCCCGCGCCATGCATTATGGCGAACAGGCGCAGGGCAGCATCCATGGCGAAGTCGCCCCGGCGGAAGCCAAGGCTTTGATCGCCGAAGGGGTGGAGGTAGCGCCCCTGCCGTTTCCGGTCATTCCCCCCGAAGCGAAGAATTGACCGCATCGCTCACGCATAATAGAGCGCTGTCCTGCGTGCACCCGTAGCTCAGCAGGATAGAGCATTAGATTCCTAATCTAAGGGCCATGGGTTCGAA
>JAECRT010000025.1:28471-43232 GCA_016000085.1 Sphingomonadaceae bacterium | reverse complement strand
TTGAACCCTCAGCGAGTGGAAGTTCCCGGCCCAAATCTTGCCACAAGATCATAGGCATGCCCCAGGAACAGCTGGCGAACATAGGTAACCCGCTCTGACCCCCGCCATGTTCGGCGTTCTACACACAGGCAAGGTTCGCCAGCGGCCACCCCCAGGCGCCGCGCCTCATTGCTGGTCGCGGCCACAGCCGATATGCGGGTCTCTGCTTCCGTCCAGGGGACATGGGACAGCAGCCAGGAACCGGGCGACACAGTATCAAGGTCCGCATCCACGATTTGCGGAACGGCTGCAGCACTGATCAGGCGAAACTCCACGCCGAATGCAACTCCATCGGCATGATGCAGCCCATCTATCTGCAATAGCAGACCTTCCCCGGCGAGCAGTGTCTCCTCGGCTTCCACACCAGCGGGACGTACCGATCGTACCAACGGTCGATAGGCATAATCCTGACCCCGCTCGCGCACCTGGGCGGCGATGTCGGGTACATCCAGCACCATGCTGTGGAGCTTTGGCCGGGCGACGAATGTCCCTGCCCTTTTTCGGCGGTCGACCAATCCTGCAACAGATAGGGCGGACAGCGCCTTGTTGACGGTCATTCTGGCACAGCCATAGGTCTGCATGAGTTCCGCTTCGGTCGGCAGGCGATCGCCAGGCGCCAGATGGCCAGCCATGATACGAGCCTCGAAGTCCGATCTAATCCTTTCATGCAGCGGCATTTTCACGCGATCAGTTTCTCCAGCACCGCATGATAATCGCGAGCGACGCGACCATGCGCGCGATGTCTACCTCGCTCCACCAGTTTTTCGCCATAACGCCAGACACAGTCGATCGCGCGTTGACCGGCCGCAAAAATGAAACTGTCGGTCAGTGCGTCGCCGTGGCGATGGACGAATGCCGGATGATCCGCGTCAAGGCTGACGATATCTGCGGGTAAGCCTACAGCTATGCCAGGCTCGACGCCCAGCGCCGCACCGCCGCCCGCCAATGCTGCTGCATAGATCGTCGCGCCAGTGGACTTTCCGGCATCCCGTGCAAGCATATTGCGCCCGCGCCGCATCAGGCGCTGGCCATATTCCAACAATCGAATCTCCTCGCTGCAATCAATCAGGACGTTGGAATCACTCCCTATTCCGTAGCGACCGCCTGCCGCGAGAAAGGGGTCGGCCGGGAACAATCCATCGCCCAGATTGGCTTCCGTAATGGGGCAGAGGCCCGCAATCGCCCCGCTACGCCCGAACGCCGTTGCCTCGCTGTCCGTCATGTGCGTCGCGTGCACGAGGCACCAGCGTTCGTTGACATCGACATGCTCCAGTAGCCATTCTACCGGTCGCCGGCCGCTCCAGCGGATACAGTCTTCCACCTCCTTCGCCTGCTCGGCAATGTGGATATGGATGGGACGTCGCGCCGCCAAATCCGTGAGGGCGCTCAATTGGTCTGGCGCAACCGCCCGAAGACTGTGCGGCGCGATCCCGACCACGGCGTCAGGCAAGGCTGCTGCATGACGATCAGCGCCCTCAAGCAAGCGCACAAATTGATCGACCGAAAGAATGAACCGCGCCTGCCCTTCATGCGGCGGCTCCGCGCCAAAACCGGAATGGCTGTAGAGTACGGGCAGGAGGGTCAGTCCAATACCGGCGTCAGCCACGGCCGCCACGATTGCGCCACTCATTTCAGCAGGATCGTCAAAATGAGTGCCTCCCCTGTCATGATGGAGATAGTGAAACTCGCCAACCCGCGTAAAGCCGCCCTCCAGCATTTCGACATAGGCGAGGGCGGCAATGGCGCGTACGTCATCGGGCGTCATGCGATCGACAAAGCGATACATGATCGCCCGCCATGTCCAGAAACTGTCATGGTCCGGCCCGCGCCGTTCGGCGAGGCCAGCCATGCCCCTCTGAAAGGCATGGCTGTGGAGATTGGGCATACCTGGCAGCCCGATGGCATGCGATTCGTCCCCGCAAACAGCTTCAGAATTGCGCTCGATTGCCACGATCAGGCCGTCGCGGATCATCAACCTCACGTTGCGCGCCCAACCGTCGGGCAGCAGCAAACTGTCGAAATATAACGACTTTGAAATCGTGCCGGGCGAGCCTTTCATGAAATTCCTCCCTCGATCTATTTTGTCTATACATTTATAATGATGGGTGCAATCATCCGGCGAGGCAGAGGAAGGATATCCGTGCGCTGCGATACCATCTGGAGAAATGCCCGGCTTGCAACCATGGTCGGCGGCGATCTGGGGCATATCGATGCCGGACTGGTGGCCGCGCGGGACGGGATCATCGTCTATGCCGGTGCGCAAGCGACAGCGCCCGATCTCGACGCCGACGCCGTGTTCGATTGCAATGATCGCTGGATCACGCCGGGCCTTATCGACTGCCATACCCATCTTGTTCATGGCGGAGATCGCGCGCGCGAATTCGAGATGCGGCTGGCGGGGGCGTCCTATGAAGACATCGCGCGCGCCGGTGGGGGTATCGTTTCGACAATGCGCGCAACTCGCGCTGCTGGCGAGGCGGAACTGGTCGCGAGTGCCCTGCCCCGGCTTGATGCGTTGATCGCGGAAGGTGCAACCACGGTCGAAGTGAAGTCGGGCTATGGCCTCGATCACGGATCGGAACTCCGCATGCTGCGGGCCGCCCGCCATCTTGGGGTTGAACGACGGGTGGGGATCGTCACGACTTTCCTTGGCGCCCATGCGCTGCCGCCCGAATATGCCGACGATGCCGATGCCTATATCCAGATGCTGTGCGATGATTTGCTGCCGGTAGTGGCGGCCGAAGGACTGGCCGATGCAGTGGATGCCTTCTGCGAGGGGATCGGCTTTTCACCCGAACAGACTGACCGGTTGTTTACGGCCGCTCGTCGCCTTGGTTTGCCGGTAAAAGTCCATGCCGAACAGCTTTCCAACCTGCATGGCGCGGCATTGGCGGCCCGTCACGGCGCGCTGTCGGCCGATCATCTGGAATATCTGGATGAGGCGGACATCGCCGCCATGGCAAGTGCCGGCACTGTCGCAACGCTGCTGCCAGGCGCCTATTATTTTATGCGCGAAACGAAGCTGCCGCCGATAGCAGGCTTGCGGTGCGCTGGCGTGCCCATCGCCCTTGCAACCGACTGCAATCCGGGAACATCGCCCCTTACCTCCCTACTGCTGATGATGAACATGGGCGCAACCTTGTTCCGTCTGACGGTCGAGGAATGCCTGGCCGGGGTCACCCGCAATGCGGCTCGCGCGCTCGGCCTATCCGACCGGGGTACACTGGAAACTGGCAAGCGTTGCGACCTTGCGATCTGGAACGTCGAACGTCCCGCTGAACTCGTTTATCGCATGGGGTTCAATCCGCTCCATGCCCGCGTCTGGAGTGGTCAATGAATAGCATAACCCTGGCGCCGGGTTCGGTGACACTGGCGCAATGGCGTACCATCTATCGTGGCGCCCCCGCCCGCCTGGATGTTGCCTGCTCGCCACTGATCGCCGAAAGCGCCGCTGCGGTTGCCCGCATTCTCGCCAAGGGCCGGCCCGTTTACGGCATCAACACCGGCTTCGGCAAACTGGCCAGCGTGCGCATAGGTGATGAGGATCTTGCCGCGCTCCAGCGCAATATCGTGCTCAGCCATGCGGCCGGTACGGGCGCACCTTCACCGATCTCGGTAATCCGCCTGATGATGGCGTTGAAGCTCGCCAGTCTGGCGCAAGGCGCGTCGGGCGTGCGGCCCGAAACCGTGACGCTGCTGGAAGCAATGCTCGAAATGGAACTGACGCCGGTCGTGCCGTGTCAGGGTTCGGTGGGGGCCAGCGGCGACCTTGCCCCGCTGGCGCACATGGCGACGACGATGCTCGGGGTAGGCGAAATCTTCCTGGAAGATCAGCGGCTGCCTGCCGCAGAAGCTTTGCGCCAAGCGGGTCTGACGGCGCTCGAACTGGGGCCTAAAGAGGGTTTGGCGCTGCTTAACGGCACTCAGTTTTCCACGGCGAATGCTCTGGCAGGTCTGTTTGAGGCGGAGCTGCTGTTCCGCTCCGCGCTGGTCACTGGCGCCTTATCGACCGAAGCGGCGAAGGGTTCCGACACCCCGTTCGATCCGCGCATTCACCTGTTGCGACGGCATAACGGGCAGATCGAGGTGGCCACCGCCTTGCGCGCGCTCATGGCCGGGAGCGCCATTCGCGCCAGTCATCTGGAGAATGACGCGCGCGTGCAGGACCCCTATTGCCTGCGCTGCCAGCCCCAGGTCATGGGCGCCGCGCTCGATGTACTACGCCAAGCCGCGACCACGCTGACGATCGAGGCCAACTGCGTTTCCGACAACCCGCTGATCTTCCCTGACACGGACGAGGCGTTGTCGGGCGGCAATTTCCACGCCGAACCCGTGGCCTTTGCCTCAGATATGATCGCCATGGTCATTTGCGAGATCGGGTCAATCACCGAGCGTCGAATTGCCATGCTGGTCGACCCGGCGCTGTCGGGTCTGCCCGCGTTCCTGACGCCGCATCCCGGTCTCAATTCAGGGTTCATGATCCCCCAAGTGACGGCCGCCGCACTCGTCAGCGAAAACAAGCAGCGCGCCTATCCGGCCAGCGTCGATTCTATCCCGACTTCGGCCAATCAGGAGGATCATGTGTCGATGGCCGCCCATGGCGCACGGCGCTTGCTGGAAATGGCCGAAAATGCGACCGCAGTTGTAGGCATCGAATTACTCGCATCGGTGCAGGGTATCGATTTTCATGCGCCACTCGCCTCCAGCCCCCTACTGGAAGCGGCCCGGAAGGCGCTGCGCGCGGTCGTGCCTGCGCTGGGAAATGACCGCCATTTCCACCCGGACATGGAAGCAGCCAATCATCTGATCCGTTCGGGCACGCTGGTCGCATTGGCCGATGATCTGCTGCCCGGTGTCGCATGAGCGACTGGCTCCACATCGTAGAGGGGGACGCTCCGCTGATTGTCGCCTGCCCTCATGTCGGCCGCGCGTTGGCAGACGTCGAGCATCAGTTCCACTCGCCATGGCTGGCCCGGCGCGACACCGATTGGTGGGTCGACAAACTCTACGCCTTCGCGGCGGGGATGGGAGCGACGTTGGTCACCACGCGCATCTCGCGCAGCGTGATCGACGTCAATCGCGACCCGTCCGGCGTCTCGCTTTACCCTGGACGAGCCACGACGGAACTATGCCCGACCACGACGTTCGACGGCGAGCCGCTCTACCAGGGCACGCCGCCCGATGAGGCCGAAATTATGCGCCGTCGGGGCCTGTGGTTTAATCCCTATCACGCCGCGCTCCAGGCCCAGATCGATCGACTGCGCGCGCGCCATGACCGCGTCATTCTTTACGACGCGCATTCGATCCGCAGCCATGTGCCGCGCCTGTTCGATGGCGAATTGCCCCAGTTCAACGTCGGCACCAATGGCGGCCAGAGTTGCGCCCTCGCGCTTGCCACCGCCATCGAAGCCATTTGCGCGGACAGCGGCATGAGCCATGTCCTCGACGGACGCTTTCGCGGTGGCTGGACCACACGCCATTATGGTCACCCTGAAAATGGCGTCCATGCCATCCAGATGGAATTGGCCATCCGGGGCTATATGGACGAACCCGTTACACCCAATGAACAGAATTGGCCGCCTGCTTTCGAACTGTCACGCGCAGCCCCGCTGATCGCCACCCTCTCCCGGATCGTGAAGGCGGCCTGCGCCTTCGCCCTTCAGAAAGCCTGACATCCATGACTCGTCTCGACAACAGCCGCCTCATCAAGCCTGCTACCGGAACAGAATTGAGCGCGAAAAGCTGGCTGACCGAAGCGCCGCTGCGGATGTTGATGAATAATCTCCACCCGGACGTCGCTGAACGGCCCGAGGAACTGGTTGTCTATGGCGGCATCGGCCGCGCTGCGCGTGACTGGGAAAGCTATGACCGCATCGTCGAGACGCTTCGGCGCCTCGAAGGCGATGAGACCCTCCTCGTCCAGTCGGGCAAGCCGGTCGGCGTTTTCCGCACTCACAAAGATGCGCCGCGCGTGTTGATCGCGAACAGCAATCTCGTACCCCACTGGGCCACTTGGGAGCATTTCAACGAACTCGATAAGCGTGGCCTTGCCATGTACGGGCAGATGACCGCCGGGTCGTGGATCTACATCGGCACACAGGGCATCGTTCAGGGTACCTATGAGACGTTCGTGGAAATGGGGCGTCAGCACCATGGCGGCGACCTGTCGGGCAAGTGGCTGTTGACGGCGGGCTTGGGCGGGATGGGAGGCGCACAACCGCTGGCAGCGGTGATGGCGGGCGCATCCTGCCTCGCGATCGAATGCCAACCGAGCCGCATCGAGATGCGCCTGCGCACCGGATATCTCGACGTCGCTGCCGCCACAATCGAAGAGGCGATGGCGATCATCGACCGGGCCTGTGCCGATGGAAAGGCCGTCTCGGTCGGGCTGCTGGGGAATGCCGCGGAGATTTTGCCTGAGATGCTCGCTCGGGGTATCCGGCCGGATCTGTTGACCGACCAGACCAGCGCCCATGATCCGGTGAACGGCTATCTGCCAGCGGGATGGACCGTGGCTGAATGGATTGACCGCCGCGAGCGCGAACCCGCAGTTGTGGCCAAGGCCGCGAAAGCTTCCATGGCCGTGCATGTTCGCGCCATGCTGGCGTTTCAGGCGGCGGGTGTGCCGACGACCGACTATGGCAACAACATTCGTCAGGTCGCACTGGATGAGGGCGTGAGCAACGCGTTCGACTTTCCCGGCTTCGTACCGGCTTATATCCGTCCGCTCTTTTGTCGTGGCGTCGGGCCGTTCCGCTGGGTCGCGCTGTCGGGCGATCCCGAAGACATCTATAAGACCGATGCCAAGGTGAAGGAGCTGTTGCCGGACAACAAGCATCTTCACAACTGGCTCGACATGGCGCGGGAGAAAATCCAGTTTCAGGGTCTGCCCGCGCGTATCTGTTGGGTCGGCCTGGGGGATCGCCATCGGCTTGGGCTGGCGTTCAACGAGATGGTTGCCAGCGGGGAACTCAAAGCCCCGGTCGTGATCGGTCGAGACCATCTCGACAGCGGTTCGGTCGCCTCCCCCAATCGTGAAACTGAAGCGATGCGTGACGGGTCGGATGCGGTCAGCGACTGGCCCTTGCTCAATGCCCTGCTCAATACGGCGAGCGGCGCGACCTGGGTGTCGCTGCACCACGGCGGCGGGGTCGGTATGGGCTATTCGCAGCATTCAGGGATGGTGATCGTGGCGGATGGGACGCCGGACGCCGCCGCCCGGCTTGAACGCGTGCTGTGGAACGATCCCGCCACCGGCGTCATGCGCCATGCCGATGCTGGCTATGACATCGCCCGAGACTGTGCGATCGACAAGGGGCTGGACCTGCCCGGCATATTGGGATGACCGCTTAACTTCGCACATTTCCCGGTAAATTCGAAATATTCGAACTCAAGTTGGAAATTTTGTTTCGTTCAGCCGACCCGCCGTCGCGATCATAGCGGTGCGGCGGGACTGTAGGACAGCCCCGCCTGCGCCGACCGAGTTTTGCGCTCAGGCGAGCGCGCCGTGGCAGTGCTTGTATTTATGACCCGATCCACAGGGGCAGGCCGCATTGCGGCTGATGTCGAGATTGGCGAACTCGTCCGCCTGCGGCGAGACGATCGGCGCGCGCGGGATAGTGGTGGTGATGCCGCCAAACTGCCCGGCGTCGATGTCGGCGCTGTTATCCTCGCCCGAAAACGGGTCGATATGGGTGGTGATGAAATCGGGCAGCACCGGCAGGTCGAATTGCGGCATCGGCGCTTCGTCCATGCGGAACTGCACCCGCGCGATCGATCCGGTAACATCCTCGCGGATATTTTCCAGCATTCGTTCGAACAGCGCAAAGGCTTCCTGCTTATATTCGTTGATCGGCGTTTTCTGGGCATAGGCGCGCAGATGCACGACCTGACGCAGGGCGTCGAGCGTGGCCAGATGCTCCTTCCAGTGATGGTCCAGGCTCTGGAGCAGGATCGACTTTTCGATCATGTGCCAGTCGGCCGCGTCGATTTCCTTCACCTTTTCAGCGACGGATTCGTCGGCCAGCGCGGACAGGCGCTCCTCGATCATTTCCGGGTCGACAGCATCTTCGGTGAGCCAGGCGTCGAAATCGGGTTCCAGGCCCAATATTTCAGCCGTGCGATTCGTCAGCTTCGCCATGTCCCACTGTTCGGGATAGGTGCCCGGCGGGCAGGATGCGCCGACGAGGTCGTTGACGGTTTCGCGCCGCATGTCGGTGACGACATCGTCCACCGTATCGGCGTCCATGATATCGCTGCGCTGTTCATAGATGACCTTACGCTGGTCATTCATGACGTCGTCATATTCGACGACCTGCTTGCGGATGTCGTAGTTGCGCGCCTCGACCTTCTTCTGCGCCGTTTCGATCGCCTTGCTGAGCCATTTGGAGGGAGGCAGCGCCTCGCCATCTTCCAGGTTCGAGCGGATCATCTTGGCGAACATCGT
Source organism: Sphingomonadaceae bacterium (assembly GCA_016000085.1). Classification (GTDB taxonomy): domain Bacteria; phylum Pseudomonadota; class Alphaproteobacteria; order Sphingomonadales; family Sphingomonadaceae; genus Sphingobium. The sequence goes on along the minus strand of JAECRT010000025.1, from coordinate 34,747 downwards.
GTCCGGGCCGAAGATGCGCATAAGGTCGTCATCAAGGCTGAGGTAGAAACGCGACAGGCCCGGATCGCCCTGACGGCCCGAACGGCCGCGCAGCTGATTATCGATACGGCGGCTTTCATGCCGTTCGGTCGCGAGGACGAACAGGCCGCCAGCCGCGAGCACTTCGGCCTTTTCGACTTCGATCTCGGCTTCGATACGACGAATCGCGGCGTCGCGCTCCGGCCCTTCGGGCATGTCGCGCAGTTCATCCTCAACCCGCATTTCCAGGTTGCCGCCCAGTTTGATGTCGGTGCCGCGACCCGCCATGTTGGTGGCGATCGTCACAGCGCCCTTGCGGCCCGCCTGTGCGACGATATGGGCTTCACTGTCGTGGAAGCGGGCGTTCAGCACCGCGTGCTTCACGCCTTCCTGATTGAGGAATTCCGACAGCATTTCCGACTTTTCGATCGACACGGTGCCGACCAACACGGGCTGGCCCTGTTCGGCATGAATCTTGATCGTCTTGGCGATGCCCCGGAACTTGTCGTCCAGGCTCTTGTAGAAGCTGTCTTCCTCGTCAACGCGCTGCACCGGCTTGTTGGTCGGAATGGTGACGACGTTCATCTTGTAGATTTCGTAAAATTCCGGCGCTTCGGTCGCCGCCGTACCGGTCATGCCGCCCAGCTTGGGATACATGCGGAAATAATTCTGGAAGGTGATCGACGCGAGCGTCTGGTTCTCCGGCTCGATCTGGACGCCTTCCTTGGCTTCCACCGCCTGATGCAGGCCGTCGGACCAGCGGCGGCCATCCATCATGCGGCCGGTAAATTCATCGATGATGATGACCTTGCCGTCCTTGACGATGTAATCGATGTCGCGGCGGAACATTACGACCGCGCGCAGCGCCTGGTTCACATGATGGACGACAGCGGTATTTTCGAAATCATACAGGTTCGCGCCCTGAAGCAGGCCAGCATCTTCCAGCAGACGCTCGATCCGTTCGGTGCCATCCTCGGTCAGGGTGACGCTGCGCTGCTTTTCGTCCTTCTCATAGTCGGATTCGCCAATCTGCTTCACGATCGCATCGACGGAGACATAGAGTTCCGACTTGTCGTCGGTCGGGCCGGAAATGATGAGCGGGGTGCGCGCTTCGTCGATGAGGATCGAATCGACCTCGTCGACGATGGCATAGTTGAAGGGGCGCTGGACCATCGACGCGCGGTCATATTTCATATTGTCGCGCAGATAGTCGAAGCCGAGTTCGTTGTTCGTCGCGTAGGTGATGTCGGCGCCATAGGCCGCGCGACGTTGATCCTCGCTGATGTTAGGCACGATGACGCCGGTGGTCAGACCCAGGAAGCGATAAACCTGGCCCATCCATTCACAGTCGCGGCTGGCCAGATAGTCGTTCACCGTGACGACGTGGACGCCCTTGCCCTCCAGCGCGTTGAGGTAGGTCGCCAGAGTCGCGACCAGCGTCTTGCCCTCACCCGTACGCATTTCGGCGATCTCGCCGCGATGCAGGACGATGCCGCCGACCATCTGCACGTCGAAATGGCGCATACCCAGAACGCGGACAGCCGCTTCGCGCACCGTGGCGAAGGCTTCGGGCAGCAGGTCGTCGAGCGTTTCGCCATTGATCAGGCGATCGCGGAATTTGGCGGTTTGACCGGCCAGTTCCTCGTCGCTCAGCGCCTGAACGGCGGGTTCGAACGAAGCGATCCGGTCGACATTCTTGCCCAGCGATTTGACATAACGTTCGTTGGACGAACCGAAGATGGACTTGGCGAGTGCGCCGAACATGGGCTTTCCTTGAGCAAACGGACTGGAGGCGTATGCCCCGACGCCGGAAACAGTTGAGCGGCAAATAGGGATCGGTCGAGCGAACGTCAATTCGGCGTTCGCAACCGCGCGCATGGAAACTTGGGACTATGTGGCCATGGACGCTGCATCGCTGGCTGTACCAAGCTCGTCCAACACTTCCGCCCAGCGCGCTGCCACACGCTTTCTACCGTAATGCTGGTCGAGATGCGCGCGCGCCGCCGCCAGCTTTGGCTGTTCGGTGCCCCATTCAAACGCATAGCGCGACAGGCCGCCCTGCCAGTCGTCCAGCGCAATGAAAGGTCGCAATTCATCATAGGATTCAATGGAGTCCGCCACGACGCCCAGACCGGCCATGATGGCGGTTGCGGGCCGATTGATCGATTTTCCAAGGGTATAATCATTGCGCGACACCGGAATGATCGCGACCCGGTGCAATTGCAACGCGGCGGGGAAGCTGGCCAGCGACCAGGGCATGAAGCAACTGGGCAGGCCCCAACCGGGTGATGCCTCACGATAGGAAGCCGGTTGATTATTGATGATCGTCAGGGTGACGGGATGGTCGGCGGCGAACAGGCGAAGATGGGCGATCGCTTCGTCAAGCTGTCCGACGCCGGAGACGCCCGCCATATTATTGCCGAACCACACGCAATGGAGCGCGCCGGGATGCGCGGCAAGAAAGGCGCGCAGTCGCGACAGGCGGATGCGATCCATCAGCGAGAGGCGGCGGGCCGCCAGCATCGAGAGATCTTCGAGCATGTCGGGCACGACCCGGATGCGCCCGGCGATTTCCGGCGTGGAGGTCATGAGCAAATGTCCCATCCGCTCGGTCGGCACGGTCACCAGATCGGCCTGAGACAAAAGCTGGCTGGTGCGCTGCCCGTGCTTATCGGACCCTTTGACCCGGTTGTTGGCGAATCTGTTGTCGCAAATATCGAAAATCAGCCGACATCCGGCCTGCCTGGCGGCGCGGGCCACCTTGACCGCGCCGCGACCAAATGCCTTGGATATGACGATCGCATCATAGCCGCTTGGCCCCTTGAGGCGCGGATAGCGTCCAGCGTCGACGCCGGCCTCCCGCAGGGCGGCGATCGGTTCGAGCACCCGCAACCGGATACTGGCCTTGGACCGGGCATAACGCTTGGCATAAAAGGCGAAACGGCGATGGCCGGGTGCGGTCATGAAATTGCGAAACCCTTTGTGATGGCGCTTTATGCCCATGGCGCAGGGCATAATTCAAGCCTGCGTAAATTTCCGGGTTTGCGGCCTTATCAAGACTGGTTTTCGACCTTTTACGACCTTATGGCAGGCGACATGGAACGCTCCCCGCTTGCTCCCGCCGCCTTTCCGGCCCTGCCCTCGCTTCAGGGCGTCACGCTGCACGTGGCGCGCGCGGGATACAAGGCATGGGAACGATGCGATCTGACCTATGTCGAACTGGATGCGGGGACGGTCGTTGCTGGCGTAACGACGCAGAGCAAATGCCCCTCCCCCGAAGTGGAATGGTGCCGCGACGCCATTCCGTTGGGGACGGCCCGTGCGCTGGTGGTCAATGCGGGCAACGCCAACGCCTTTACCGGCCATCGTGGCCGGGCGGCGGTTGAGGCGATCGCGGCGAAGGTGGCCAATCATCTGGGTTGCGTGCCGTCCGATATCTTCATTTCCTCGACGGGCGTGATCGGCGTGCCGCTGCCCATCGACAAGGCGGAAGCGGGGCTGGAAGCGGCCTTTGCCGCTGCGTCCTGTGGGTGGGAGGATGCCGCGACCACGATCGGCACGACCGACACCTATCCCAAGGGCGCCCATGCCTCCGCCATGATCGGCGGCACGCGCGTCGAACTGGTCGGCATCATCAAGGGATCTGGCATGATCGCGCCCGACATGGCGACGATGCTGGGCTATATCTTTACCGATGCGGCGATCGACGCGGCGCTGCTGCAACAGATGCTGTCGGCGGCCAACCGGCGCAGCTTTTCCTGCATCACGGTGGATAGCGATACTTCGACCAGCGACACGGTGCTGGCCTTTGCCACGGGCAAGGCAGGCAATGCGCCGATCACCAGCATGGAGGATGCGGGCGCGGACGCCTTTGCCGCTGCGCTGTCCGACCTGTGCCGCCAGTTGGCTCATCTGGTTGTGCGCGATGGCGAAGGCGCGACCAAGTTCGTCGAGATCGGCGTCGAAGGCGCGACCAGCGATGAAAGCGCGCATCGCATTGCCCTGTCGATCGCCAACTCGCCGCTGGTCAAGACCGCGATCGCGGGCGAGGACGCCAATTGGGGGCGGGTCGTGATGGCGATCGGCAAGGCGGGCGAGCCGGCCGATCGCGACAAGCTGTCGATCCGGTTCGGCGCGACGCAGGTGGCGACCGGCGGATTGGCGGTCGAGGGCTATGACGAGGCGCCCGTCGCCGCGCACCTGAAGGGGCAGGATATCATTATCGGCGTCGATCTGGGGCTGGGCGATGGCCGCGCCACGGTGTGGACCTGCGACCTGACCCATGGTTATATTGCGATCAACGCGGATTATCGCAGCTGATGTTGCTGGAACTGCACGATCCCGTCGTCGCGCTGATGCGAGACGTCGCGCGCGAGATCGTGCTGCCGCGCTATCAAAATCTGGCGGCGGATGAGATCAGCGAGAAGGCTGCCGATGATCTGGTCACTATCGCCGACCAGGAAAGCGAAATCCGTCTGGCCGAAGGGCTGGCCGCTATTCTACCCGAAGCGGGCGTCATCGGCGAGGAAGCCTGTGCCGCCGATCCAGCGATATTGGAGCGCGCCGGCGACGGCCTGAACTGGATTATCGATCCCATCGACGGGACGGGTAATTTCGCGGCCGGCAAGCCGCCCTTCGGCATCATGATCGCGCTGGCGGACGCGGGCACGACGCTGGCTGGGTGGATATTGGACCCGCTGACCGGGCGGCTGTGCCATGCCGCGCTGGGGGCGGGCAGTCATATCGATGGCGAACGGGTCCAGGCGCGCGAGAGCGGCGGCGAGCTGCCCGTGGCGGCGCTGGCGGTCTATTTCATGACGCCTGAAGAACGGGCCGATATTCAGCGCCGGGCGCAGGACAGATTTGCGGTCGTGGACATTCCCCGCTGTGCCGCCGAACAATATCCCCGGCTGGTGCTGGGGCAGAATGATGTGTCCATCTTTGCGCGCACGCTGCCTTGGGATCATGCGGCGGGCACGCTGTTCGTCAATGAGTCGGGCGGATGTTGCCAACGGCTCGACGGATCGCCCTATATCGTGGGCGATACGCGGCGCGGGCTGCTGGGTGCGTCGTCGCCACGCATGTGGGACAGAGCTGCGGACATATTGCTGCGCTGAAGCGGAGGACATAGACATGCTGACGATCTGGGGACGGCTCAACTCCCATAATGTGAAGAAGGTCGTTTGGTTCGCCGATGAAATCGCCCTGCCCTATGTGCGGCATGATGTGGGTGGCCGTTTCGGCATGGATGACGCCTATGTGGCGAAAAATCCCAATCGGTTGATCCCGACGATCGAGGATGGCGACCTGGTCCTGTGGGAATCGAATGCGATTTTGCGCTATCTGGCCAGCCGTTATGGATCAGCTGACCTATGGCCGACCGACCCGGCGGCGCGCGCGCTGGCGGACAGGTGGATGGACTGGCAGTTCGCCTTTGCCGACGCGCAACGCGACGCGTTTCTGGCGCTGGTCAGGCGCAGCCCGGAGGAGCGAGATGCCGACGCGCTCGCCCGGTCGGCCCGGCAGGCGGGCGCGGCGATGCAGATATTGGATCGCGCGCTGGCCGAACAGCCATGGCTGTCGGGCAAGGGTTTCGGTGTGGCGGATGTACCCATGGGCGTTTATGCCCACACATTCTTCACGCTGGATATGGAGCGCCCGGACGTTCCGCATGTGCGGGACTGGTACGACCGGCTGCGCGAACGCCCGGCCTATGCCCAGTCGGTGATGATCCCGCTGACATAGGCCGATCGTCCGGTCGCGTTAGAGGACGCTTTCGATCCAGCCCTTGAGCGCGCTCTTGGGGGCTGCGCCGACCTTGGTCGCGGCGGCTTCGCCATTTTTGAACAGGATCATCGTCGGGATGCCGCGCACGCCATATTGGCCCGGCGCATCGGGATTTTCGTCGATGTTGATCTTGGCGATCGTAACCCTGTCGGCCAGTTCCTCGGAAATTTCCTCCAGAGCCGGGCCGATCATCTTGCACGGGCCGCACCATTCGGCCCAGAAATCGACGAGGACGGGCTTGTCCGAGTCGATGACGTCTGCCTTGAAGCTGCTGTCGGTAACTGCCTTGGTGGCCATGGTGAAAAACTCCTTTGCTTGGGATGCTATCTAGGATGCGTGCGCATCAGGCTCAACGGGCCAGAGCGGCAAATTCTCCTGCGCGGGCACAAAGCCGGGCTTGTGCGCAGCCAGCAGGTCGGGCGGCAGGATGATCAGGCGCGGTGCGCTGGTATAGAGCAGTCCGCCCTCGAT
>JAECRT010000025.1:25673-28371 GCA_016000085.1 Sphingomonadaceae bacterium | reverse complement strand
AACAGAGCCGCGAAATCGGGCGCTTCGATGACGCGCAGAGCCTGGGCGATGACATCCTGTCGCACGGCCGCGTCGGTTTCGCCCTGTTGCATCAGCCAGCGGTCCGCAGCGTCGTGGCGACGGTCGAGCGGCACATCGGGTAACCGTTCGAACAGGGCGTGGAGCCAGCGCCCGCGCTCCGCCGCGCCGCGCATGGCGGGGGTTGGCGGTGGATAGGGCACATCATCCTCCACTTGCGCGGAGGGCGCCAGCGGACGAGGGGGGCGGGCTTCGACCGGCGCAGGCTGACGCAGCCAGTCCGGCTCCACGAACGCGACCGCTTCGACGGCTGTTTCGGCTTCAGCCTTTTTCGGCAACAGCGTTTCGGTGCCGCGCCAGCGCCGGGTCGCGCCCCATAGCGGGTCGGCGTCCCATGGCGCGCCCAGCGATTCCAATGCGCCTTCGACCGCGGCGAACCAGCTTTCCGGTTTGACCTCCCCCTTGGCGCGAGGGCCGAGCGATCCGGCGACGACCAGCCTTTCTTCGGCGCGGGTCAATGCGACATAGAGCAGCCGCCAATGTTCCTGACGTTCGAACTGTGCGGCCGTCTCGCTGACTTCGCCGATCGGTCCCTGCCGTTCCGGTTTGCGCGGGGCGAGGATGGGCAGGCCATTCCAGAGCAACGAGTCGGAGCGGTTGCCCGCGTCGGGATCAAGGCAGGCATCGGCCAGAATGACGATCGGCGCCTGTAAGCCCTTCGCACCATGGACGGTGAGCAGGCGCAACATATCGCCTTGCGCCGCGGCATCGCGAACGATGTCGACTTCGCCGCGGTCGAACCAGTCGATGAAACGCTGGAGCGAGGGGTGATCGTCGCTTTCGAAGGCGAGCGCGGCATTCAGCAATTCCTCGATCGGGTCGACAGCCTCCGCACCCAGCCGTTCGACCAGGCGACGACGGCCATTCATTGGCCCGGACAGGATCGCTTCGAGATAGCGATAGGGCGTGGTGAAGTCAGCGACGGCCAGCAAATTGTGCAACGGCGCGAGCTGACTATCGTCAACTGTCTGCCTGAGATGCCGCCAAAGGCCCGTCTTGCGCCCGATGAGGCGGACCATCAGTTCGTCCTGCGTCCAGCCTATGAGTGGCGACACGAGCAGCGCCGCGAGATTGAGTTCGTCCTCCGGTTGCACCGCGAACCGCAGCGCGGCCAACAGGTCGCGCACGGCGAGCGGGGCGTTGAGGCGCAAGCGGTCGATGCCGGCCACCGGCACTTTTTCCTCATAGAGCCGCGCGACGATAAGCCGGGCGAGTTCGCTGCGCCGTCGCACCAGGATCATGATGTCGCCCGCGCGCACCGGACGCCCACGGCTTTCCAGCATCAACCCGTCATCGATCCATTGTTTGATCTGGCGGGCGATCTTCGCCGCCAGCACCCGTTCCTGATCGGCGGCCCAGTCTTCCTCGCCCTCGGCATCCTCGCTCAGATTGGCGACGACCGGCTTCCACAACAGCACTTCGCCGGGATGGCGATTGGCGCTGATGTGGCTGACATCGCCTTCGTCCAGACCCAGCCGTTCGCCGCGTAGGATCGCTATGGTGCGGTCCACTACGTCGAGCACCGCCGGGGTGGACCGGAAGCTACGATCGAGCGACAGGTCGTGGAAATCATGCCCGGCTTGATCCGCGTCGCGCTGGAACAAGAGTTGCGCGGCGGCGAAATTGGCGGGGCTGGTGCCCTGAAAGCCGAAGATTGCCTGCTTGAAATCGCCCACCGTGAAGATGGTGCGAACCTTGTCTCCCTTGGCCCCTTCGCCCGCGAAGAATTCGGCGGCCAAAGTGCGGACGATGCGCCATTGCGCAGCATTGGTATCCTGCGCCTCATCCACCAGAATGTGGTCGATCCGCTGATCGAGCTTATACCTGATCCACTCCGCAATGCCGTCTTGTTCCAGCAGCGCGGCGGCGCGCGCGATCAGATCGTCGAAATCGACCGCTCCGGCCAGCCCCTTGGCATGGGTGTAGGCACGGGCATAGGCCCGCCCCGCGTGCAGCGCCTGTCCCAGCAACGCGGCATAGTCGGCGCGCAGTTTCAGCGCGATCATCTCGCCACAACGGTCGTGCATCCGCGCCGACGCCTCGGCATAGCCATCGACCGGCGGCACCCATCCCTTTGCGCTGATGATGTCGCCATCGGTCTTCGCCCAGGCGCGATGCAGGTCGGCAAGGTTTGCGGCGCGATCGGCGGGGGTCCGTGCGCGCCATGCGGCGATGCGGTCGCACCGTTCCAGCGCGCGACCCGTGCCCCATTCCGCATTGGCCTGTGCGATCCAGGCCAGCGTGCGCATATCGAACTCGGCATCATCGCATTGTTCGGCCAGCCACAGGTCGATGTCCCCTTCGGGCAGGCCCAGTTCGGCCATCAGCCAGGGCGCGATCGCATCCGGCAGGGCGTCCAGCGCATCGACGCGCGCGGCGCAGCGAAGCAGGAACTGTTCTGCCCCGCCCTCGCCCAACCGCAAACTCAACGCCTGAAGCGCACGGATCAGCGCTGCGTCGTCCATATCGTGCGCCCGCACGGCGAGGTCGGCCAGCGTTTGCCGTGCAAGGCTGGTCTGTTCCCGCTGATCGAGCGGACGGAAGCCGGGGGTGAGATTGGCTTCCAACGGAAAGGCGGTGAGCAATTGCTGGCAAAAGCCGTGGATCGTCTGGATGCGCA
>JAECRT010000025.1:24149-25573 GCA_016000085.1 Sphingomonadaceae bacterium | reverse complement strand
TAGCCATCGTCGCGGCCGTACCATTCCTCCAGCCGCATCAGCTGGTCATAATCGCCATAGTTGGCGACTTCGGGGTTGATTTCGGCGCGGAACGGCGCTGTTCCGAGCAGGAATTCGCGCGCGGCTTCGTTGAACTGGTCATGGACCTGAGCGGTAAAATCGGCGGTCACGACCTTGTCGCGCTTGCCGATCGGGTCGACCGGGCTTTCGCGATGGCCGAACTGATCGCCCTTCTTGGCGAGTGACCAATATTCGAAGCCGCCAGCGACCCGCTTGCCATCGACGCCCTCGAAGCCGCCCGCTTCGGCGATCAGTCCGAGCAATCCCAATTGCAGCGCAAAACCGGCCTTCACCTGACGGGCGCTGGGTGGCTTGCCGGTCTTGTAATCGATGACGCCCAGCGTGCCGTCGGGCAGCCGGTCGATACGGTCGGCCTTGCCCATCAGCGTGACCCCCGCAATGTCCGCCCGCCCTTCTCGTTCGACCGCAAGGATATTGCGCCCTGCGGCTTTGTCGCTGGCGACTTCGGCGGCGATCCAACGGATGGCCTCGATCAGGCGGGGCTGCCATAGGGCGCGCAGCAGCGGATGCACTTCGGGCCGCTCGAACATGGCGCGGGCGCGCTGTTCCAGATCGGCAGGATCAAGCACGCCTGCTTCCGCCCAATGCTGAAGAATGTCATGGACGGCGGTGCCGCGCCATGCCGGTCCCGCGTCGGCATCGACCGGATCGAGCCGCGACAGGCGCAGGACGCGCCGGGCGTAGAAGGCATAGGGATCGGCCTTGAGCCGGTCGACATCCGTGACGGGAATGACGGTCGGACGTACCGATACTGGCGGCACGGGCGCAGGGCGGGCGGCGGGATGATGCCCATGCGGCATATCCTGCGCGCGACCCAGCGCGGCGTAGCGATCCGCGTGCCTCCATTGTGGCCCAGTCATCGCCTTGAGCCGCAACCAGAAGCGCGACGCCACGGCAGGGCCGCCGCTGCCCCGGCGCGGGCGTGTGATCAGCACATGCGGCGCGCCGAGCGCACTGGCGAAATCATGGGCGGCAAGGCCGATACGCGTTTCCAGCCCCGGCAGCCCCAGTTCGCGCCGGATGCGCGGCGCCAGCCATGGGTCGGGTGCGGGCAGGCCCGGCCATGTCCCTTCATTGAGGCCGCCAAGGATCATCAGGTCGGCCTGCACGAGTTGCGCTTCAACCAGGCCCAATATGGCGATGCGTGGATGACCACCCTGTGGCGGACGTACCGATACGCCGCCCAGCATATGATCGAGCAAGACCGGCAGGGCGCGCATGTCCGCCTGTCGCGGGCCTTCATGCGCGGCGCCCTCCATCTCAGCGAACAGGTCGGCAGCGGCATGACCCTGATGCCCGGCCCAGATCGCGTCACCGGTCAGGGCGCTCGCCTGCGTACGGAT
>JAECRT010000025.1:22028-24049 GCA_016000085.1 Sphingomonadaceae bacterium | reverse complement strand
GCAAAGCGTTCCGCCACCGCCTGGGCCATGGCGATCAGCAGCGTGCCGGGCGGCAGGCGCGAAAGGGGCTGGCCCGCAGAATCGTCGGCGTCTATGCCCCAACGTTTGAGATGGGCTGACACGCGCGTCGCCAGTTGCCGGTCGGGCGTTACCAGCGCGGCGGTGCGGGTGGGCGTCTCCAGCGCTTCCCGCAGCGCAATGGCGATTGCCTGTGCTTCCTCGCCCGGTGTTGCGACTTCCAGCGCCTCCACCCCGGCAAGCGATCGGTCGGCGGTCTTGAGATCCCGCCAGCGGCTTGTCAGGCGCGGGGGCAGCATGGCGTTGGAGATGTTGCGGGCGCGTACCGCGCGTGCGTCATGTTCGCTGCCCCAACGCCATTGCGCCACATCATCGCGGGTCGCGCTCATGCCGTCGAGCAGACGTTTCAGCGCATATTGGGGATGGCTTTCATGACCGGCGGGACGCTGGCCGGTGACGGGATCAGGATCGAACGGGCCGATCGCGTCCCACGCCTCATCGTCCATATGCTGGTCCAGCCCGGCGAACACGACCATGCCGTCGGGCAGTTCGGCCATCCGGCGCAGCAGATGGGCAATGGCTGGCGCGGTGGTCGCTATGCCCGCCGCGATGACGAAACCGGCAGGCGGATGATCGCTCCAGCGCGCGGCCAGCCGATCGAACAAGCGGTTGCGCCGTTCGGCGAGATCCATGCAGCCCAGCCGCGCCAGTTCGGCGGGCCATCGACCAATGATGATCTCGAACAGGCGCAGTGATGTCTGCCAATGTTTGGACAGTTCGTCCGACAGGGTCAGGTCGCGCAACGCGGTGACGGACACGCGTTCCACCTGCATCTGGTCAAGCACAGCGCCCAGCGCCTGCCCTAGCTGCAACGCCAGCCCGGCGTCGACATCGCCTCTGGCATCCTGCACCATGCGAGCCAGGATCATCTGGCGGCGCATGGGCGCGATGGCAGGCGCCAGTGGGTCTTCCTCGCCCAGCGGATCGAGCGCGCCGCCGACCTGTTCGCCAAGGTCCGGGTCGCCGATCGCCACCAGCCGGGGCAAAAGCAGGCCACCGCCGGACGCGCGAACGAAGGCATCGCTGACCGCACGCACGGCACGGTTGCTGGGCAACAGGATCATGCCCTGCGCCAAGCCCATCGGATCGCCGCCATGGCGCGCGAGGATACCCGCGACCAGCGCATCGGCAAAGGCACGGTGCGCCGGGATGGTGAACAACGCTGGGCGCGTTCGATCACCCATGAGCGAGCATCTGCTCCACGACGGGAATGGCCGGGGGCGTACCGACATCGAACCACAACCCCTGATGCGACACGCCATAGAGCCGCCCCGCCTCTATCGCGCGGTTCCAGAAGACATTGGTGGAGAAGACATCGGCAGGCGGATCGACCAGCAGGGATGGCGACAGGATCTGCACGCCCGTAAAGACAAAGGGCGCGACATGCGGAGGCTTGCGCCGGGACAGGCGGCCATTGGCGTCCATGTGGAAATCGCCCGGCCCGCTATGGCAGTAGGCGCGTGCCAGCGGCACCAGCAACAGCAGCGCATCCATGCGATCGGGGTTCCACAGCCGCTGCATCATGGCCAGCGTCTCCTGCGGCCCATCGACCCACAAATTGTCGCTGTTGACGCAGAAGAAGGGTTGGTCGCCCAGCAGCGATTTGGCGTGGATCAGGCCGCCGCCCGTCTCCAGCAGTTTGGCCCGCTCGTCGGAAATCAGAAATTCCATCTTGCGCTTGCGCGCGCGCAAATGCGCCTCGACCGTATCGGCGAGATAATGGACGTTCACCACAACCTTGCGGATACCGCCCGCCTCCAGACGGTCGAGCGCATGGTCCATCAGCGGCTTGCCCGCGACCTTGACCAATGGCTTGGGGCGCGTGGCGGTCAGCGGCCGCATTCGCTTGCCCAGGCCAGCGGCCATCAGCATCGCCGTATCGATCATGCGGATGCAAACTCTTCCAGCGCATGATGGCGCTTGTCGGCGGGAATGTTGGCCGC
>JAECRT010000025.1:2451-21928 GCA_016000085.1 Sphingomonadaceae bacterium | reverse complement strand
GCGTCCTGCAACAGCGAGACGAGATCATAGGCCGGATGCCCGGCGAGGGCGTCCTGAAAATCCAGCAGGCCAAGCCCGTGGGCGGCTGGACCGTCGATCAGCATGATATTTTCGGCGTGATAGTCGCGCAACACCGTGACGGTCGGGCTGGCCGACTGTTCAACCAGCGGCAGAACCGCGTCCCACGCGCGGACATAGCCCGGTTCGTCCACCGCCAAGCCGATCGCCGGGCAAAACCATTCGGTCAGAAGGCCCGCTTCGCGCTGATAGACGGCGCGGTCATAGGGCGGCAGGACAGCGGGAGGGCGACGATGCAGATCGGCCAGCAGGTCGACCGCGCGGCGATAGACGGCGAGTTCATCTTCCGGCCGGGTGTCCAGATGCTCCTTGACGCGCAGGTCACCGAAATCCTCGATCAGCACCAGCCCTTCGTCCAGATCCTGGGCGAGAATGCGGGGCGCTGCAAAACCGTCGCCGGTCAGATGCTCGGCGATCGCGATGAAGGGGCGCGGATCTTCATGGGGCGGTGGCGCATCCATCAGGACGGCGCGGCGCGTGTCGTCCGTGACCCGGAAATAGCGGCGGAAGGAAGCATCCCCCGCGAGCGGAGCAATGATGGCGTCGCCCCACCCCGCGCGTTCGAGGAAAGCGGGCGCGGCGGCGGGCGGGATCATAGCTGGGACCATCGCTCCGTCCAAGCGTCGGGCACGGCCGCTGTCAAGCGTCGAGCGTCATCCGCCACGATATCAATGGTCAGATGCAGCGCATGAGGCCAAAGGCGGTCGCCCAGCCGGTCGGGCCATTCGACGATCAACAAACTGTCCATCAGATAATCGCCCAGCGCCAGTTCCTCCGCCTCATCCGCATCATCGAGCCGGTAGAGGTCCACATGGGCGACCGGCAGGCGGACGTCGGGCAGGTCATAGGGCTGGACAAGAGCGAAGCTGGGGCTGGGCGCTTCGCTGGTCAGGCCCAGTGCTTCGAGAATGCCGCGGGCCAGCGTCGTCTTGCCCGCGCCCAGTCCGCCTTCCAGCGCGATGACGTCGCCGATCCGGCACTGGGCCGCAATACGCGCGCCCAGAGCGTGCATCGTCGCTTCATCGGGCAGGTCCAGAACGGTATCAGCCACGCGGTAATTCGATCACGACCATCGTCCCCTGCCCCGGCTGCGACACAAGTTGCAGCGTGCCGCCATGGGCTTCCGCCAGTTGCTTGGCGAGCGGCAGGCCAATGCCCGCCTTGCCGCCGGTGCGGGATTGTTTGGTGCGGGCGACCGGATCGAATATCGCCGCCTGCTGGGGCTGGCGCATGCCTGGGCCATCATCCGATATCACGATCCGCGCCTTGTCCGCGCCGCCGTCACCATGGACGAGCACCCGCGCGCCCTTGCTGCAATAACGCACCGCATTTTCGAGCAGATGGTCGATCGCCTGCCCGATCCGGCGGCCGTCGCCCTGCACATGGCCCAGCGTATCCTGCATGCTGATCGCCAGATCGATCCCTTTCGCCGTGGCGTCGGCGCGCACGCGGTCGGCGCTGTTCTGTGCGACGGCGGCCAGGTCGACCGGGGCGTGGTCGATCGCCAGCGTCCCCGCCTCGCCCTGCGTCAGGTCCAGCACATTGTCGATCATCATTGCCAGTCGGCCCGTGCTTTGAAGGATGCCCTCGACATACTCCTTCGCCGGACCGCTGAGTTCGCCCGCATAGCCCGCATTCATCATCTCGGCGAAACCCGCGATGGTCGTGAGCGGCGTGCGCAGTTCGTAGCTCATGTTGGTGACGAAGGCGGATTTGACCTGATCGGCCTGTTCCAACGCCTCATTACGATCGCGCAGCACCTGTTCGACCCGGCGACTGTCGGTCACGTCGAGCATGGTGAACAGCGCATTGCCGTCCGGCAGCGGGATCGCGGCAAATTCGAACACGCGCCCGTCGGCAAAGCCCACATGCCCGACGCGCTGCTTGCGCTCCACCGTGGCGGCGCGCACCAGTTCGCGCACCAGATTGGATTGTTGCGGCTTGGCCAGCCGCGATTGAACGGCGCGCATGAGGTCGTCGATCCGGGGATGGGACGCCAGCATCTCCTCGGTCGCGCCCCAGATGATGCGGAACCGGCTGTTCCACATCTGCAACCGGCCGTCGTGCGAGAAGACGCCGATCGATTCGAACAGATTGTCGAAGGTCGCGGTTCGCACCCGCAACAGCGTGTCGCGCGCGCTCGACAATTGCACCTGTTCGGTGCGATCCTCGAAGATCAGCAGCAGGCCGCCATCGGGCAGAGGCTGGGCATAGACGCGCAAATGCGTGCCATCCTGCAACAGCCAATTTTCCTCCAGCGGATCGGGCGACAGAAACCATTGGCGACGCTCCCCACGCCACGCGGGGAAATCGCGATGTTCCGGCAGGCGTCGCGCGTCGCGCATCTGATCCAGCACCCGTTCGAACAAAGGTGCGTCGGTCAACAATTCCTGATGCAGGCTGAACAGGCTGATAAAGGGCTGGTTCCAGAAACGGAGAGTCCGGTCGGGGCCGAATTGCGCCACGCCCGCCGATAAGCGATCGAGCAGGTCGCGCTGCGCCGCCTCCAGACGCCGATGTTCAACCCGTGCCTGTTCCAGTTCATTCTGGTCGACCGCATAGCCCGCGATGCCGGCATCGCCCAATGGCACGTCGACCACCCGCATGGTACGCCGTTCGCCATCGATCGTGGCGGGTACCATGCGGTCCACCGGCTCGCCGCGCAGCAGCGCATCGGCGGCGGCGGCTTGTGGTGTCAGGCCGCCGACCGCTTCGACCAGCTCAATCTCGTTGGCGATGACTTCGCCCGCATTCTGCCCGTCCACCGCGCGCACATAAGCGGTGTTGACCAGACTGAGTTGCAGGTCCGGCGTGCGGTGCCACATGGGGAAAGGGGCAGCCTCGACAAGACCGGCCAATGCTTCCAGCGCATCACGCAACTGATCGACATGGCTTTTAAGCGACTGGATTTCCGCCTGACTATCGGTCGCGTCGAATATCCACAGCACAACGCCGCCATTGCTTGCCAGCCCCGGCCCGGCGGGCGCGCCACGCACCAGCAGCAACCGGGTCGACCCCACACCGCGCACCGGCAGAGAGAAGCTCTTCCCCGCCTTTTGCGCCGAAGCGATTTCACGGCCCAGCGCGGCGGCGTCGTCTGGCTCCAGCCCGCCGTCCGCAGCAATCAGTTCGGAGGCGAAGGTCGGGACGCGTGGCTTGCCCAGCCATTTGGCGAGTCGGTCGGCCGCTTCCAAGCGTCCGTCGGGATGGATGATGACCGGGGCGGCCGGCGCGGAGGCGAGCAGGATGGACAGCCGGTCGAGCTTGCCCTGCGCCTGCATGCCTTCGCCACGCATCCTGCGACCGCTGGCCAGCGCCCAGACGGCGCCGGCAAGCCAGCCAGCGAGTATCACGCCCAATATGATGGCGGCGATCGGGGTCAGCGTCGTCACGACTTCCGTCCCCTGTTCAGCCGCAACTGCCTGTCCCTGTTCATAACCGGCACCGGACTATCGCAAGTCGACGGCAGCGGGAAGCGGGGGATGCAAAGATTTGCCCATCATCGTGATGGACTTAGCAAAAAGGGGGAAGGACATTGCCCTTCCCCCTTTCGATTTCATCAGTAGCGGTAGTGGTCGGGCTTGAACGGACCCTCGACCGGAACGCCGATATAGTCGGCTTGCTTCTTGGTCAGCTTGGTGAGCTTTACGCCCAGCTTTTCCAGATGCAGTTCGGCGACCTTCTCGTCCAGATGCTTGGGCAGGACATAGACGTCGTTGCCGTACTTGTCGCCGCCGGTCCACAGTTCGATCTGCGCCAGCACCTGGTTGGTGAAGGACGAGGACATGACGAAGCTGGGGTGACCCGTCGCGTTGCCCAGGTTGACCAGACGGCCCTTCGACAGAACGATGATCTTCTTGCCATCGGGGAATTCGACTTCGTCGACCTGCGGCTTGATTTCCGTCCACTTCATGTTGGACAGGCCCGCAATCTCGATCTCGCTGTCGAAATGGCCGATGTTGGACACGATCGCCATATTCTTCATGGCGCGCATATGTTCGACGGTCAGGACCGCTTCGTTGCCGGTCGCGGTGACGAAGATGTCGGCGCGGGTCGCCGCTTCTTCCATCGTCACGACTTCATAGCCTTCCATCGCCGCCTGAAGCGCGCAGATTGGATCGACTTCGGTTACGAGCACGCGCGCGCCACCGTTGCGGAGCGAGGCGGCCGAACCCTTGCCAACGTCGCCAAAGCCCGCGACGCAAGCGACCTTGCCGGCCAGCATGACGTCGGTGGCGCGACGGATGGCGTCGACCAGCGATTCCTTGCAGCCATAGAGGTTGTCGAACTTCGACTTGGTGACGCTGTCGTTCACGTTGATCGCGGGGAAAGGCAGCTTGCCCTTCTTCGACAGTTCATACAGGCGATGGACGCCGGTGGTGGTTTCTTCCGACACGCCCTTGATGGTGGCGACGGTCTTGGTCAGGTAACCGGGACGTGCGGCCAGGAAGCGCTTGAGCGTCGCGACGAAGATTTCTTCTTCTTCATTGCCGGGGGTGAACAGTTCTTCGCCCGCTTCGACCCGTGCGCCCCACAGCGCGAACATGGTGGCGTCGCCGCCATCGTCCAGGATCATGTTGCAGGTCTCATCCTGACCCCAGTCGAAGATGCGGATGACATAATCCCAATATTCCTCAAGGGTTTCGCCCTTGATCGCGAATACCGGCACGCCCGAAGCGGCGATGGCGGCGGCGGCATGGTCCTGCGTCGAATAGATGTTGCAGGTCGCCCAGCGAACCTGCGCGCCCAGCGCAGTCAGCGTTTCGATCAGCACGGCAGTCTGGATCGTCATGTGCAGCGAGCCGGTGATGCGCGCGCCCGAAAGCGGCTTGGACGTGCCGAATTCCTTACGCAGCGCCATCAGGCCCGGCATTTCGGTTTCAGCAATGTCCATTTCCTTGCGGCCGAAGGTGGCAAGGTTGAGGTCGGCGATCACATAATCTTTTTCGAGCGCTGCGGTGGCCACGAGCGTGTCTCCATTAGTCTAGAATTGGCCTGCACCGTCAGCGATAGCCAGCGGCGGCGATGCCGGGACTTACCAATCGCGCCGCGCAATGGCAACTCAATATAAAGATTTCTTTATGTGCCTGTGCAGAAGCAGATCAGGCCGACCCCGCTCCACTGACCAGATGCGACGAATCGATACCGGCCGCAGCGAAGATCGCCGACCATTTCCGCCGTGCAGGTGTCGCGAACAAGAGTTCGGCGTCGCCAGACGCCAGAAACCAGCTTTCGCCCGTCAACTCCTGCTCCAGTTGGCCCGCGCCCCATCCGGCATAGCCCAACGCCACCTTGTAGCGGCTAGGCCCACGCCCCTCCGCAATGGCTTTCAATATGTCGAGCGAGCCGGACAGGCCCCACAGGCGATCGACCTGCACCATATCCTGCCCGGACCAGTCGAGCGAATGCAGCACAAAGCCCCGACGCGGTTCGACCGGGCCGCCGCGCAGCACCGGAACGTCCGGCACATCGCTCCCGTCAATATCGAAGCTCTCCAGCAGATCGCGCAGCGTGACGCCGTCAATCTCCTCACCCACGGCGATGCCCAGCGCCCCATCTTCGTCATGCGCGCACAAGGCGACGACGGAATGGTCGAACCGCATATCTTCCATGCCGGGGAGCGCGAGCAGGAAATGCCCGCCATAAAAACGCGACTGGTTCATGGTTCGATTATAGCCCGCCGCGCGCATATGCCAAGGACGAGCCATCGCACGGACCGGGCATTGCGCCAGATTATCCGTACCCGCCGCCGACCGCCCCTTGACAGTCGCACCGGCAGCGCCGACCTCCCGCCCGTCACAAGGCCAGGAGACACAGCATGACCATTTCCAAAGGCGATCGCCTTCCCAGCACGACCTTTACGCAGATGACCGAGAACGGCCCCGAAGCCGTGTCGTCGGACAATTATTTCGCAGGCAAGACCGTCGCCATCTTCTCGGTGCCGGGAGCCTTTACGCCGACCTGTTCCGCCAAGCACCTCCCCGGCTTCATCGACAAGGCCGATGCGCTGAAGAGCAAGGGCGTCGATGAAATCGCCTGCACCGCCGTCAACGACGCGTTCGTCATGGGCGCATGGGGCAAGTCCGCCGGCGCGGACGGCAAGGTGACGATGCTGGCCGACGGCAATGGCGATTTCGCGCAGGCGATGGGCCTGACGATGGACGGCAGCAAGTTCGGCCTTGGCCAGCGCGGCCAGCGCTTCTCGATGATCGTCAAGGATGGCGTCATCGCGGAACTGAACGTCGAAGCCCCCGGCGATTTCAAGCTGTCGTCGGCCGAATATATGCTGGAACAGCTCTGACCTGACAAAGGCGCGCCGGGCGTCGGCGCGCCTTTCTTTGCGGCTATCTTTCTTCCGTCATCTAACTGCGTTAGCAGGGGGTGATGACACAGAGCATCGGTAACGCAACGGTCGCGCAACTCGACCAAATCTATCGCACCTCCATCGAAACATTGCGCGACGCGATGCGCGCCTATGCCCGCGATGGCGGAGTCCCTCCACCCGAAGCGCGCACCGACGGACGCTTCTGCTATCCCGAACTGCGCATCACCTATCATGGCGACAGCGACGTGCCGCCGCCCGGCCGCTCCTTCGCCCGCCTGTCGAAACCGGGCCGCTATGTGACCACCATAACCCGCCCGTCGATGTTCGGCGACTATCTGGCCGAACAGATCGACCTGCTGGTCCGCGACTATGGCGTCGATGTGGAGGCGGGGGTCAGCAACCAGCAGATCCCCTTCCCCTATGTCCTCGACGGATTGGACGTCAGCGCATTGGACGGCACGCCGCCCACCGAACTGGCTCGCCATTTCCCCGCAACCGAACTGGCCGAAATCGGTGACGAGATTGCCGACGGCCTGTTCATACCCGATCCGGCGGGAGACAGGCCGCTTGCGTTGTTCGACGGGCTGCGCACGGACTTTTCGCTGGCGCGGCTGAAACATTATACCGGCACCCCGGCCGACCATGTGCAACGCTATATTCTGTTCACCAACTATCATCGCTATGTCGACGAGTTCGTGGCCTGGGCCTGCACCGAATTGCAGCAGGAGGGCAGCCGGTTCACCGCCTTGTCCGGTGCGGGCGGGGTTTATGTGACGCCCGAAACCGCCGATCCTGCACGGATGATCGCCGACAGCGCCTGGCGCAAGCATCAGATGCCCGCCTATCACCTGATCGCGCCCGATCGCAGCGGCATTACGCTAGTGAATATCGGCGTAGGCCCGTCCAATGCGAAGACGATCTGCGATCATCTGGCCGTCTTGCGGCCGGAAGCCTGGCTGATGATCGGCCATTGCGGCGGACTGCGCCCCAGCCAGCGGATCGGCGATTATGTGCTGGCGCATGCCTATCTGCGCGACGATCATGTTCTGGACGAGATGCTGCCCCCCGAAATTCCCGTCCCGGCGATCGCCGAAGTGCAGGTTGCGCTCGCCAGCGCGGCCGAAGCCGTGCTGGGCGGCGGTGATCCCGAGGATTTCCGGCGGCGGTTGCGCACGGGCACGGTCGTCACCACCGACGATCGCAACTGGGAACTGCGCTATTCCAGTTCCGCTCTGCGCTTCAGCCTGTCGCGCGCGGTTGGCATCGACATGGAATCAGCGACGATCGCGGCGCAAGGCTACCGCTTCCGCGTTCCCTACGGCACGTTGCTATGCGTGTCGGACAAGCCGATCCACGGCGAACTCAAGCTGCCTGGACAGGCCAATCGTTTTTATGAAGAAGCGATCGCCAGCCATTTGCGCGTCGGATTAATGACCTGTGAATTGCTGCGTGAGGAAGGGGCGAAGCTGCATAGCCGCAAGCTGCGCGCCTTTAACGAGCCACCGTTCCGATAGGAGGGGTTTCGAGCGGAATGAGATTTCGCGACTGGAGCATTGTCGGAGCAGATCGCATCATCTGCTGGCGCGGATTATGCTTTAAGGAAATCCCGGCGAAAAAGGCTCAGGCGGCCGCGCGCCAGATGGCGACGCGGTCCTTGCCGTCGCGCTTGGCGTCGTAGAGCGCCGCGTCCGCACGGGCGACCATATCGTCAAGATGTGCGTCATCCCCGCGCAGTTCCGCCACGCCAAAGCTGGCGCGCACTTGCGCGACGGGCGCATGGGGCAGGATCAGGCAGCCGATTTCGGCGCGCACCCGCTCCATGACGTCGGCGGCGGCAACGGCGTCCGTCTCCGCCAGCAGTAGCCCGAACTCGTCGCCACCCAGCCGCGCCACGATATCATCGCGGCGAACGGCGCTTGTCAGCAACTGGGCAAAGCCGCGCAGCGCACTGTCCCCGGCAATATGCCCATGGCTGTCGTTCAGCGCCTTGAACCCATCCAGATCGCAGATGACGAGTGCGAGCGGGCGATCATAGCGACGCGCATGGGCGATCGCGCGGGTCGCCGCTTCGTCCAGTCCCCGGCGATTAAGCACATTGGTGAGGGGGTCGTGGCGCATCTGGCGCCGCAATTGGTGGGCAAGATCACCGGCAACAACCAGCACCGCCGCGACGCCCGTGCCGACATAGACCGACGGCAGGCACAACCCCAGGATCGTACGGTACGTGGCCATACCGGCTGCAGGCGCATGCCCCAGATTGCTGGCGGCGCTGATGAACAAGCTCGCTTCAAACAGCGTGAACAGCGCGAACATGCCGAACAGCGCAGCTTCGGGCGCGCTGAAACGACGGTTGCGCGGCCATAGCGACACGGCCGAAACCAGCATCAATATTCCGACATAGCCCGGCACGATCATGCCGACGAGCGCCTTGTTCTCGACCCATGCGGCATAACAGCCACCCGCCGCGATCATCAGGCCAATAGCGCCCAGCCATAGCCAGCGCACAGGACGGTTGGCGCGTTGCCGCACGCCAGCCGCCACCAATGTGCCGCTGATGACGATGCAACATGCGGCGAGGGCCATCAGCACGCGGCTGCCGGTAACAATGCCCCCTGCGTTGGCGACCCATTGCACCATCGCCGCACAGTAGGACAGCATCCAGCTGAGCACATGGGATCGCCGGCCAAAATGCAGCCATGCAATTCCCAGCGCCACCGTCATGATGGCGCTGGTAAAGAATAGCAGTGCTATGATGATGATTGCCGGACTCATAGAGGCCGCCGGATATATAGTTTATTCCTTGATTACCAGCCGCAAGACTTGCCCTTATTTTGTTGCACCAGCCATTTTTGCAGCGGCGCGAAATAGGCGGTCATGGCCTTGCCCGAAATCTCCCTGGTGCCGGTAAATGTCTGCAAGGCTTCAGGCCATGGTTTGGACGCGCCCATTTCCAGCATCGCGTTCAATTTCGCGCCTACATCTTTGTTTCCATAGAAAGAACAGCGATGCAGCGGTCCCTCCCACCCGGATTGCTTGCAGGCTGCTTCGTAGAATTGGAATTGCAGGATACGGGCCAGGAAATAGCGGGTGTAGGGCGTGTTGCCGGGGATGTGGAACTTGCCGCCCGCATCGAACTTCGTTTCATCGCGGGACACAGGTGGGACGATGCCCTGATATTGGCGGCGCAGGTCGGTCCAGCCCTTTTCATACTGGCTTTCCGGGATCGATCCATCGAACACGCCCCAGCGCCATTTGTCGATCAACAGGCCGAACGGCAGGAACGCAACCTTGTCCATCGCCTGCCGCAGCAGCAGTCCCAGATCCTTGTTTGCGCCGGGTACCTTGGCAGGATCGAGCAGGCCGATCTTCACCAGATAATCGGGCGTGATCGACAGCGCGACGAAATCGCCGATCGCCTCGTGGAAACCGTCATTGGCGCCGTCGAGATAGAGATAGGGCTTCTTGTTATAGGCGCGCTGGTAATAATTGTGGCCCAGCTCATGATGCAGGGTCACGAAGTCGTCGCTGTTAACCTTCGTGCACATCTTGACGCGCAGGTCGTCCTTATTGTCGAGATCCCAGGCAGACGCATGGCAGACGACTTCGCGGTCGAGCGGCTTGATGAACTGGGTGCGATCCCAGAAGGTTGCAGGCAGCGGGGCCATGCCGAGCGAGGAGTAGAAGCCCTCGCCGATCTTGAACATCTGCTTTTCCCAATAGCCACGGCGCTGCTTTTCCGGCGTATCGGGCGTATCGACCTGATCGGGCCGCGTTTCGACATAGCCCTTGGCTTTCAGAAGGTCGCCGACATCATAGCCCAGATCGCCGGCTCCCTTGGGCGCGACGACGTCATAGATATTGCCCCATTCCTGCGCCCACATATTGCCGAGCAGGTCGGCGCGGATCGGGCCGGTGGCGGGCTGGACCGCATCGCCATATTTCTCATTCAGCTTGGTGCGGGTGTAGCAATGCAACTCGTCGTAGAGTGGCTTCACTTCCGCCCAGATCTTGTCGGTCAGCTTGGCGAAATCATCGGCGGGCATGTCATATTTGGACCGCCACATTGCGCCGGTATCGGCGAAGCCGAGTTCCTTCGCCCCTGCATTGGCGATACCGACCAGCTTGGCATAATCGCCCCGCATCGGCGCACCGACATTGTCATGCCAGCTGACCCACATTTCCCTGAGTTCTTCGGGATTGCGGCTGCTGCCCATCTTTTCTTCGATGTCGCTGCCGTTGATCGGCTGACCGTTCAGCGTGCCCCTGCCCTTCCCATAGGTGGACTGGAGCCGGGTCGCGAGGTCGTTAAGCTGTTGCGCGGCGCCCGGCGTCGTCGGCGCGGGCAGCGTCAGCGCGGTGCACAACAGGTCGAGCCGCCTTTTCGTTTCAGCCGAAAGGCCCGGCGCAGCGGAATATTTGGCCGCTTCCAGCGCATAGTCGACGTTCATCGTCGTGCGGATCGCGCCGAAATAGGCTGCGACCGCATCGCTATCTTCGCTGATATAGGTCGAGTTGATCCAGTCGGCGCGACTGGAAATCAGCGAATGGTCAAACATCGCCGTTTCCGCCTTGGCGAGGAAGGCTTCGGCTTCGGCCGCTGTAGGCGCGGCGGCGGCAGGCGCCTGTTGCGCCAGAACCGGGGATGCGACGAGAGCGACCGCAAGCGCGGCGGCCGAAATGGCGATTTTCATGGGAGTTCCCCTCATAGATTATGAGAGGAAGGTGGCTTGCCCCGGCGATACAGTCAAGCCGTGAGGAAATCGACCATGGCTTGCCCCAACTCCTTGCGGGTGACGGCATTCATGTGGTTGCCCGGAACTTCGACATAGCGCCCGTTGGGCAGAATATCTGCCAGTTCCTGCGCCACGCCATTGTCGCGGTCGTCCGCGCCGCAGATGATCTCGGTCGGTTGCGTGATGGCGGCGATTTCTTCTTTCGGCGTGTCGACGAAGGTGTTGAGGATATGGAGCATCGCCACCGGATCGCCCTTGGTGGTCTTGAGGAAGGCTTCGGTCATCCATTCCGATGTGCCACGTTCGAAGCTGCCAAGGTTGGTGAGAACATTTCTGTAATAGCCGCCATTGTCCAGCGTCTGCACCAGCCCGCGCAGTCCCATGCCTGCCAGGATCACCCGGCGCGGGGTCGCGCCGCGCGCCAGCATCCGCACAGTCGTACGCGCGCCCAGCGAATAGCCGCCCAGATCATAGTCGGTCAGGCCCATCTGTTCGACCAGCGCCAGCCCGTCTTCGGTCAGCGCGTCGGGCGGATAGGCGGCGGCATCATGTGGCTTGCCGCTTTCGCCATGGCCGCGCAGATCCGGCATGATGAGGCGAAAGCCCGCTTCCACCAGCCGGGCGGCATGGCCGTAGCGAATCCAGTTGGTGTTGGCATTGGAGAAATAGCCGTGGATCAGCACCAGATCGCGGCCTTTGCCTGTCACATGAACGGCGATGGGCAATCCACCCAGCCCTTCAATGTCGTGGCGTTCGATCTGGAGGTCAGTCATGGCGCATGTCCTTCGTCGCGGGAGCGCTTGCCGATATGGCGTCCTTACCGGCGGCGCAAGAGCGCGATGCAGGCGATGGCGCTGCCAAACTGCGCGGCCGCCATGTCCTTCTGTGCGTCCCACACATCGCCCTGCTGGCCGTTATAATAGTCGGCAGTCTCCCCCGCAGCGAGGATGGTGAGCAGCCATTCGAAAATTTCGTAGAGCGCGCTGCCAAGGCCAATGGCGGCAAAGGCGAAAGCCAGCGCCCAAGTGGGCCGCAAACCGCCCCGCCGCTGCGCGATTTCGCTCAGCGGGAGCGTCAACAAGGCGCCAAAGCCGAAATGGACGAGGCGGTCATAGCCGTTGCGGGTCGCGCCAAGCAGGCTGGATATATCAAGTCCGCTTACCGCCCGCGCCCAATCGTCATAGGGCACATAACTATAAATCCAGCGAGCGCCCAGCGTATGGATAAGCAGGAACAGCCAGATACAGGCGACAGCGGGTGTGGAAAGCGGCCAGCGCCGCAGAAGCCATGGCGCAGCGAGGATCAGGGCAATGGTCGGACCATGCTGAAGCGGCGCGAGATCGGGATAGGGTTGCGCGATATTCGCGAAGACGATCGCGAAGGCCAGCGCCAGGATCATCCGGCGCTGCGCAACTGGAACGGCTTTCCAGACTGCCACAGCGCCGGTGATCATCGGGTCGATCAGCCCTTTTTGAGGTGGCGACGGCCCAGCAGTTCGGCGATCTGCACGGCATTGAGCGCCGCGCCCTTGCGCAGGTTGTCGCTGACGCACCAAAGGTTGATGCCGCTATCGACGGTCGGGTCTTCGCGCACGCGGCTGATGAAAGTCGCAAAATCGCCCACGCATTCGACCGGGGTGATGTAGCCACCGTCTTCACGCTTATCGACGAGCATGATGCCCGGCGCTTCACGCAGGATGTCCTGCGCTTCCTTCGCCGAAATCTCTTCCTCGAACTCGATGTTGATCGCTTCCGAATGGCCGACGAACACCGGCACGCGCACGCAAGTTGCGGTCAGCTTGATCTTGGGATCGAGGATCTTCTTGGTTTCCGCGACCATCTTCCATTCTTCCTTGGTCGAACCATCGTCCAGGAAGCTGTCGATATGCGGGATCACGTTGAAGGCGATCTGCTTGGTGAACTTCTTCGGTTCGGCGGGATCGCCAACGAAGATGTTGCGGCTCTGTTCGAACAGTTCGTCCATGCCCGCTTTGCCCGCGCCCGACACCGACTGATAGGTGGCGACGACCACTCGCTTGATCTTGGCCCTGTCGTGCAGCGGCTTCAAGGCCACGACCATCTGCGCGGTCGAGCAGTTGGGGTTCGCGATGATGTTCTTCTTCGTGTAGCCGTCGATCGCCTCCGGGTTCACTTCGGGCACGATCAGGGGCACGTCCGGGTCCATGCGATAGAGCGACGAATTGTCGATCACGACGCAACCGGCAGCCGCCGCCTTGGGCGCATATTCAGCCGTCGGGCCGGAGCCTGCGGCGAACAGAGCGATGTCCCAGCCGGTAAAATCGAAATGCTCAATATTCTGGCATTTCATGGTCTTGCCGGTATCGCCGAAATCGATGGTCAAGCCGTGCGAACGCGAGGAGGCGACCGCCGCGATCTCGTCAATCGGGAACTCTCGCTCGGCGAGAATGGTCAGCATTTCGCGGCCCACATTACCGGTGGCACCTACGACGACGACCTTGTAACCCATGACTAAAGACTCCACTCCAAAGCAAATACTGCGGAGAGCGCGCCATAGCGTTACTGTGCGCTATGTCCAGAAAGAAGGGATTGTCGCAGCGAAAGCGCGCCAATTACCCCCCTCCCCGCCGTCAGGCCGCCAAAGGGCCAGACGAGCGATAGGCCCGCGAACGCCACGCCCACATGGTCGCCCATCTGGCATCCCGCATCATCGCGTCAATCGGCGGGACCACCGGCATGTTCAGCCAGGAAATGTTCGATAGTCCGCCATAGGTGGACGCCGATCCCCGGCCCGCCGACCCGGTGGGTCTGGCCGGGATAGACCATCATTTCGAACGGCACGGCCGCGCCCTGCATCTTGGCCATCAGCGCGGTGGCGTTGTCGAACACGACATTGTCATCCGACATGCCATGCAGCAGCAGCAACGGATCGACGATCCTGAGGGAGTCGTCCACGGCCCCGGACGCAGGATAGGCGCTGGGCTGGTCCTGTGGCTGACCAAGATAGCGCTCGGTATAATGGGTGTCATACAGTTCCCACTTCGTCACCGGCGCGCCCGCCACCGCGGCGGCAAAGACGCCCGGCGCCTTTTCCAGCAGTTTGAGCGACATGTAGCCGCCATAGGACCAGCCATAAGTGGCGATCCGCTTGGGATCGACGAAGGGCTGCGCCTTCAGCCAATCGACACCTTTCAACTGGTCGTCGACTTCCACCGTTCCCATCGCGCGATAGAGATGGTCTTCGAACACCTTGCCGCGATCGGGTGTGCCGCGATTGTCGATGGCAAAGACGATCCAGCCGCGATCCACGAGATATTGATTGAGCGCGCCACTCCACTGGTTCGTCACCTGCCGTCCACCACCCGGACCGCCATAATGGATCATGAACACCGGATAGTGTTTGCCCGGCTCCAACGGCGGGGTCATCATTTTGGTATAGAGCGTCGTGCCGTCCGCTGCCTTGATCGAGCCGAACTGCGTTTTTACATGGCTGGCGAGATAGGGGGCGTAAGGATGGTCGCCCTTGAGCGCGTTTTCCGACAGCCATCGCAACTGCTTGCCCGCGCTATCCGCCAAATAGAGCTGTTTGGGCTGATCGCTATTCTGGCGGGTGACGACGATGCGGCTCGCCGCCCCGTCCATCACCGCATCATTCCACCAACCGCCCGACGTCAGCGACTTTGCCGTGCCCGCCTTGTTGATCGGCGCGACATAGAGTTGCTGCTCAAGGGGCGTTTCGCGATTGCCGGTGAAATAGACAAGCCCCTTGCCTTCATCGACGCCGACCACATCGCGGACATCCCAGTCGCCGCTGGTCAGCGGCGTCCATGTCGTGCCGCGCACATGGTAAAGATGGCCATGGCCGGTCTTTTCGGACCACCATAGGAAGCTGCCATCCTTGAGCGGGTGGAAAACATTGCTGAGGTTGATCCAGCTTTTCGCCGTCTCGGTCAGGATTGTCCGCGCCTTGCCCGTTACCGGATCGACCGCCAGCAGATCGAGCCGCTTCTGGTCGCGCGTCTCGCGCTGGACATAAAGAGTGCCGCCATCCTTCGACCAGTTGACGCGGGCGAGGTAGACATCGCTGTCCGTGCCGAGATCGACCTTCACCTGGCCCGATCCGTCCGCTGCCATCACATAGAGATCGACCAGCGCATTGGGCGTGCCCGCCGCCGGATAGCGCTGATGATAGACTTTGGTCCCCTCCCCGCCGATGGCGGTTCGGGTTACGATGCCGACCGGGCTTTCATCGACCCGCGCGACGGCGATGCGCTTGTCATCGGGGGACCACCAATAGCCGGTGCGGCGGTCCATTTCCTCCTGCGCGACAAATTCGGCCACGCCCCAACTGACCGTGTCGCTCGTTCCCTGCGTCACCTGTTTTTCGGCGCCGCCCATGGCCTGGACGAACAGGTTGCCGCCCCGCACGAAGGAAACGAAGCCACCTTTGGGACTGACCACGGCGTTAAGTTCGCCTTCGGGCGTATCGGTCAGTCGCTGGACCTGCCCATTGGTGTTCGCCAGATAGAGATCGCCATCGACTGGCGCCAGGATGCTCTTGCCGTCGGGCGACCAGTCATAGCTGGTAATGCCCGTGCTGCCCGCAACCGTCCGGTCGCGCTCACGCTGCATCTTCTCCGCTTCGCTCAGGTCGGCGCCGCTGCCCGTCTTTTTCGAATCGATCAGCATCCGCTCCGCACCCGTGCGGCTGTCGATCGCCCATAGATCCAGTCGTTCCTTCTCGTCCGCGCGCGGCTTGAGCAGCGTTATAAGGCGGCCATCCGGGGAGAGTTTGAGGGCGCGGGGCTGCGGACCGGACAAATCGGGGCTGGCGAAAACCCGCTCCAGCGTCAGCTTGTCCTGCGCACCTGCAGGCATGATGGACAGCAGGAGAGCGCCAAGGGCCGCGCCGGATTTCAGATAGGGGGGCATGTGCATCCTTTCACGTCGACGCCCACACGGGACGCCCGATCTTGCCGCAGGCTTAGCGCGACGCGAATGAAAAGATCAATGCCGAGACATAATATGTCGGCTACCATGGCGATGCGCCATGGTGGGCGCGGCAGGGATTGAACCTGCGACCCCACCCGTGTGAAGGGTGTGCTCTACCACTGAGCTACGCGCCCCCTGAAAGGAGGAGGCGGCCATTCGCATCGCAAACGCGCTCTGTCAAGCCGCGGTTCGCCGCGCCAACGCAAATTGCGCTATTCACTGACATGCCCATGTCTGTAAAGGAACGTCCCTCACAAAAATTGGAATATCGATGCGTCAAACATTGTTGCTGCTGATCGGCGGCGTACTGCTATCCGCGCTGGCTGCGTGCAATACGGTTCAAGGCGTTGGCCGCGATATTGAATCGGTTGGGCGGGCTGGCAAGGACGCCATGCATTAAAATAAAAGGCGGGCTTCCAAGCGCGCCTATTGCAGCGCGCTGCCGGTGGCGGACATATTCTTGCGCAGGCGCACGCCGTCACACCCGGTTTCGCCGCATTCACAGGCTTCGATCGTGTAGCGCACGCCGCACATGACCAGCACGTCATGATCGAAAGAATAGTTTGAGATTCCCGCTCGCTCGACCTTTTCCTGTGCTCTGGCCTTAAGGGTCATTCGCGTCTCTCCTGCGTCCTGCGGCCGACAATATTTGATATTGCAGTGCACAATGTCAATCGGTCAAACTAAGGAAGACCGCGAATTGTCACATAGCCGTCGTTGAAATGACACGCTTCGCCGCCTGTGTCCTGATGCCTTGCACCACGCACCGCCGCGTCCCATATGCCGCTCCATGAACGACCAGAATAGCAGCATGCCCGTCTGGCATGGCACCACCATCATGTCCGTCCGCAAAAATGGGAAAGTCGTCGTCGCCGGCGATGGCCAGGTTTCGATGGGTCAGACCGTGATGAAGCCCAACGCCCGCAAGGTCCGTCGCCTGCATGACGGTTCCGTCATCGGTGGTTTCGCAGGTGCGACCGCCGACGCCTTCACCCTGTTCGAGCGACTCGAAGCCAAGCTGGAGCGCCACAACGGCCAGTTGATGCGCGCCGCCGTCGAATTGGCCAAGGCATGGCGCACCGACAAATATCTGCGCAACCTGGAAGCGATGATGATCGTCGCGGACAAGGACGTCACGCTGATCCTGACCGGTAATGGCGATGTGCTGGAGCCGGTAGGCGGTGTCGCCGCGATCGGTTCAGGCGGCAACTTCGCCCTGGCCGCTGCTCGCGCGCTGGTGGACTATGAGGAGGATGCCGAAACCCTCGCCCGCAAGGCCATGGCCGTGGCCGCCGACATTTGTGTTTACACCAACGATCAGTTGACGATCGAAACGCTGGATTCAGCGGTTTAAAGCCATCCGGGCTGAGCCAGTCGGCAACCCATATCTTTCTTCAAGACGAACCGCCCATCGACATGCTCCGGGCGAACGGATTTTTGGAACATCATGAACGATAACCTGACCCCCAAAGCCATCGTTGCCGCGCTTGACGCACATATTATAGGCCAAAAGGACGCCAAGCGCGCCGTGGCGGTGGCATTGCGCAATCGCTGGCGTCGGCAGCACCTGCCCGCCGACCTGCGCGACGAGGTAACGCCCAAGAACATCCTGATGATCGGGCCGACCGGGTGCGGCAAGACCGAGATCAGCCGCCGCCTCGCCAAGCTGGCCGATGCGCCTTTCGTCAAGGTGGAAGCCACCAAGTTCACCGAGGTCGGCTATGTCGGCCGTGACGTGGAACAGATTGTCCGCGACTTGGTCGAGGAAGCCGTGCGCCTGGAAAAGGACCGCCGCCGCGAAGCCGTGCGCGAAGCTGCGTCCGAGGCCGCCATGGCCCGTCTGCTCGACGCGCTGACCGGCAAGGAAGCGAGCGAGGCGACGCGGCTGTCGTTCCGTCAGAAGATCGAAGACCACCAGATGAACGATATCGAAGTCGAGGTGGAAGTCGCCGACACGCCCTCCATGCCGATGGAAATACCGGGCATGGGCGGCCAGATGGGCATGATCAACCTGTCGGACATGATGTCCAAGGCATTCGGCCAGCAACAGAAGAAGCGCCGCAAAATGCGCGTTGCCGACGCCTGGGACAAGCTGGTGGAGGAAGAGCAGGACAAGCGGCTCGACCAGGATGATGTCGCCCGCGTGGCCATCACCAGCGCCGAGCAGAATGGCATCGTCTTCCTCGACGAAATCGACAAGATCGCCGTCAGCGACGTGCGCGGTGGGTCGGTCAGCCGCGAAGGCGTGCAGCGCGACCTCCTTCCGCTGATCGAGGGGACAACCGTCTCGACCAAATATGGACCGCTCAAGACCGACCATATCCTGTTCATCGCGTCGGGCGCTTTCCATGTCGCCAAGCCAAGCGACCTGCTGCCCGAACTACAGGGCCGCCTGCCGATCCGGGTGGAACTCAAGGCACTGACCGAAGAGGATTTCGTGGCGATCCTGTCCGATACCAAGGCGAGCCTTGTTACCCAATATCGCGCGCTGTTGGCGACCGAGGGGGTCACGATTGACCTGACGACCGACGGCATTCGTGCGGTGGCTCATATCGCGGCCGAAGTGAATGGCGAGGTCGAGAATATCGGCGCCCGCCGGTTGCAGACCGTGATGGAAAAGCTGCTGGAAGATGTGAGCTTCGAGGCGGAGGATCGTCGCGGCGAAACGCTGGTGATCGACCGCGCCTATGTCGAGCGGCAACTGAACGAGATCGCGCACGACACCGACCTCAGCAAATATGTGCTGTAACTGAAATCTCCCCTCCCACTTGTGCGGGAGGGGAGATTTCAAGATCAGTAACTCCGGCCCACCAGCACCCGCTCCACCGCAGGGTTGCCGGTGAAGATGCACGCGCCATCCGCCGCTTCCGCATCGGTGGGAATATTGCGCAGGGTCAGCTTTTCGCCCTTGAGCCACTGGACCACCTTGTCCAGTTCCGCACCGGTAGGCTTGGACCATTGCACCAGCGCCCAACCGGGCCGGGCACTGGCGTTGAACCAGGCTTTCATTGCATCAAGATCCGTGATGCTGCGGTCGATTCCGCCGTCGAGCCGGGCCTTCGCATCGGCGAACAACGCCGCCTGGATTTCTTCCAGCATGGCCGCTACGCTCGCGACGAAATCGCCCTTTGCGACGACTGCGCTGTCGAGCTTGCCATCGGCGCGATAGAGACGGTCGCGACGGATGACCGACACGTTGCCGCCAGCCACGTCGCGTCCGCCGACTTCGATGACGATGGGCGCGCCCTTCTTGACCCAGCCCCAGCGCTTGGTCGCAGCCTTGGCCGGACGACGATCGAGCAACGCACGAACCGGCTCGCGGAACACATCCAGGCCGTTGATCTGCGTCACAAGGTCGGTGCAATAATCGA
>JAECRT010000025.1:0-2351 GCA_016000085.1 Sphingomonadaceae bacterium | reverse complement strand
TCGCGGAACACATCCAGGCCGTTGATCTGCGTCACAAGGTCGGTGCAATAATCGAGGATCGCGGCATCCTCATCATTATCGCGCAGCATCGGCACGATCACGACCTGGTATGGCGCGATACGCGGCGGCACGCGCAGTCCATCATCGTCGCCATGGACCATGATAAGACCACCGATCATGCGGGTCGACATGCCCCAGCTTGTCGTCTGCGCCAGTTCCTGTTGCCCTTCGGCATTCTGGAACTTGATGCTCTGAGCGGCGGAGAAAGTGGTGCCCAAAAAGTGCGAGGTGCCTGCCTGCAAGGCCTTGCCGTCCTGCATCATCGCTTCGATCGAATAGGTCGCGACCGCGCCGGGGAAGCGTTCATTTTCCGGCTTTTCGCCCGCGACGACAGGCATGGCGACGCATTCTTCGGCAAAGCTGCGATAGACTTCCAGCATCTTGAGCGTTTCGTCCATTGCTTCGGGTACGGTCGCGTGCGCGGTGTGCCCTTCCTGCCATAGGAACTCTGCGGTGCGCAGGAACATGCGGGTGCGCATTTCCCAGCGGACGACGTTGGCCCATTGGTTGATGAGCACAGGCAGGTCGCGCCAGCTTTGCACCCAGCGGCTGAACGCTGCGCCAATGACCGTTTCCGACGTGGGCCGCACGACCAGCGGCTCTTCCAGCTTCGCTTCGGGGTCAGGGACCAGCTTGCCATCCTTCTGGATCAGCCGGTGATGGGTAACGACCGCCATTTCCTTGGCGAAGCCGTCGACATGCTCGGCTTCCTTCTCAAAATAGGAAAGCGGGATGAACAGCGGGAAATAGCAATTTTCATGCCCCGTCGCCTTGATCCGGGCGTCGAGCAGCGCCTGAATACGTTCCCATATGCCATAGCCCCAAGGGCGGATGACCATGCAACCGCGAACGCCGCTTTCTTCGGCCATGTCAGCCTCCGAAATGACGGCCTGATACCAGGCGGAAAAATCCTGCTCGCGGGTGACGGAAAGAGCGTGTTTCACGGGGATAGGGCTGCCTGTATCAAAAATGGATCGGCGCGCTTTAGTGCAGGGGCGCTATCCCTGTCGACCCCTTGGCAGACAAGCATGCCATGATGACGCCCTGTTGCGTCTTCAATCGACAGCAGCGCCGAGCCGGTCGAGCCATGCCTGCGCCTGTTTGGGTTCGCCCACCGCGTCCGATCTGACCGGGCCGCGTGCCGCCATGAACGATTGATGGAGGTCGAAAGGCTCCATGTCCAACTGGGCGCGCAGGCCGTCAATCTCCTGCGCGATGTCGCATAATTGCTCGATCACGGGTGCGGTCCTGGCCTTCGCCGCGCGGTCTTTCTGATGATCGAACAGACCCCAGCGCCCGCCCGCGGTGATGCGTAACGCTGCGATCAGGGCGTCTCGATACTCGTCCTCCATTTCGGCGCGACGCGTATCGAGACGTTCAAGGCGATCTGCTTTTGCCATATGACTAATCTGATCCGTCGGCCCTTCAGCCCAACTTGTCGATCTTGGCGTTGAGCGCGGCGAGCTGCCCCTTCAACTCGGCGATTTCATCATCCTTGGCGGTTTCCGTCGCCGCAGTCGGCGCGGCCATGCCCGGCACGACGCCACCAGCACCCTTAAAGGCGCTCGTCGCAGCTTCGAACATCTGCATATTGCGCTTGGCGATTTCGGCCAGCGGACCGCCGCCGAACGCGCCCTGCATCGCTTCTTGAAACTGAAGCTGGTTCTTGCGAAATGCGTCCATCGACGCTTCCAGATATTGCGGAACCATCGACTGCATCGAATCGCCATACATCGCGATCAGTTGGCGCAGGAAGTTGACGGGCAGCATATTCTTGCCGCGCTGCTCTTCTTCCATGATGATCTGGGTCAGCACATTATGCGTGATGTCCTCGCCGGTCTTGGCGTCGACGACCACGAACTCGCGCCCCTCGCGCGTCATCTGCGACAGCAAGTCCAATGTGATGTAGCTGGAAGTTTCAGTGTTATAAAGCCGCCGGTTGGCGTATTTCTTGATAACAACCGGCTCTGATTCATTTGCCGTTCTGGATTTGGCCATGGATTCCTCTCCCACACCTGCATTTTCCGCATTAGCACAAAGCGATGCCGCACCGCAACATGGGCCGCGACCTTTACCCCTTTTTCTCAATATTTTATGGCGCGAAACAGAGGGGGATGCCGGACTGCGACGGCGCGCCTTCATAGGCCTACGTCGATATCAGCACGCCCAGCGTCCCACCGCCCCCGCCGTCCCCATGAGCGCGGCGCAAGTCGGCAGTGCCAGATTGCTGCGCTATGGTATTGATAACGGGCGCGCTCCCGTCATTTTCATACCCTCGCTCATCAATCCGC
>JAECRT010000024.1:37182-44027 GCA_016000085.1 Sphingomonadaceae bacterium | reverse complement strand
CGCGATTGGGCGGACGAGGTGGAACTGGTCCCCGACCTTGGCCAACGCGTCGGCAGCCTCACCTGGTTCCGTGGCCTTGCCACCTGTTTTGGCCTGTGCGCCACCGCCCTCTATCTATCCCCCGGTTTTCAGCCGATTCCCGGCGTGCCCGGACCGACGCTGAGCGATGCGCAGTATGACGAAGTGCGCAGCCAGATGATTACCCCGTTGGCGCTCGGCGGCGACAGCGGTCATCGCATGGGATCGACCGACGCGGTGCAGCCGCTGCGCGCGACGCCCGAACGGCCGCAGATCGAACTCAACGCCCAGATCGGCAGCAGCGATACGCTGGGCCGCGCCTTGTCGCGCGCAGGCGTCAGCGGCGGCGACGTCGCCACCATCACGACCATGGTCGCGGGCGACATATCGGGTGGTGTGAAGCCCGGCACCCGACTCGACATTGTCCTGGGCCGCCGCGCCAGCCGCGACCGGCCCCGGCCGCTCGATCATCTCGCCTTCCGCGCGCGGCTCGACCTGGGCCTTGAACTGACGCGCGTTGGCGGCGTGTTGCAGGTTAAGCGCATCCCCATCCGCGTCGATAACACCCCGCTGCGCATTCAGGGCATCGTGGGTGACAGCATCTATCGTTCGGCCCGCGCGGCCGGCGCCCCGCCCAAAGCGGTGCAGGCTTTCCTGCGCGTCATCGCCGGGCAGGTCGATCTAGGCGGCATCGGTGCTGGCGACCGTTATGACATCGTGACCGAATATCGCCGTGCCGAAACCGGCGACGTGGAAGTGGGCGAACTGCTCTATGCGGGCCTCAATCGCGCCCGTGGCAAGGCAGTCGACATGCTGAAATGGACGACCGGCGGCCGCACCGAATGGTTCGAGGCGTCGGGCGTAGGCGAACGGCGCGGCGTCCTGTCCGCCCCCGTCGCAGGCCGTATGTCGTCCAGCTACGGGATGCGCCGCCACCCGATCCTGGGCTATACCCGTATGCACGCGGGCATCGATTTCGCCGCGCGCTACGGATCGCCTATCTATGCCGTAACCGATGGCGTCGTCGCCTTTGCCGGGCGGCATGGCGGCCATGGCAATTATGTTCGCATCCAGCATGGCGGCGGCCTCGCCACCGGCTATGCGCATATGAGCCGCATCGCCGCCGCGCCGGGCCAGCGCGTGCGCCGGGGCCAGGTGATCGGCTATGTCGGGTCCAGCGGCCTGTCGACCGGGCCGCATCTCCATTATGAACTGTATCGCAATGGCGTGACGGTCAATCCGCTGTCGGTCAAATTCACCACGACGGCCCAACTGGCAGGCAATGATCTGGCCGCCTTCCGCGCGCAACTGGCGCGTTACAAGGGGTTGAGCGTGGGCCAGCGGGAAGCCTTCACCCAAAAAGCGGCTGCGGCCCCTGTCGCCACAGGCAAATAAGCCGCTTTCCGCGGATCGTGCGCTGCGCTAACGGGCGGCGATGACTGCCCCCATCACCGCCATCTTGCTCGCGGGCGCGCGGCCCATTCCCGATCCGCTGGCGATCGCCGCAGGCGTGCCGGTCAAGCCACTTGCGCCGGTCGCAGGTGAACCGATGATCAACCGCCCGGCGCGCGCGTTGCTGGATCATCCCGCCATCGGGAAGGTCATCATCCTGACCCAGCGGCCCGATGTGTTCGCCGCCGATCCCGCGACCGCCTGGCTGGCCACGCATCCGCGTGTGCGCTTTGAAACGGGTGGGCAGGGAATTGCCTCTTCGCTGCTGGCGTTGCTGGAGCGCGGCGACATGCCCTTTCCGCTGCTGCTGACCACCGCCGACCATGTGCTGCTCGATGGCGCAATGCTGGACCAGTTTACCGGCGAAGCGATGGGCGCGGACATCGCCGTGGCCATGGTCGAGCGAGCGACGCTGCTGGCGCGCTATCCGCAATCCCGCCGGACCTGGCTGAAATTTCGCGACGGCTGGTGGTCGGGCGCGAACATCTTCTGGTTCGGTAGCGCCAAGGCGCGGCCCGTCATCGCGTTGTGGCAGGAAGTCGAGCAGGATCGCAAGAAGGGCTGGAAGATCCTGTCCGCCTTCGGCCCGCTCGCGCTGCTGGGCGCGCTGTTGCGGATCAGCACCCTGCGTGGCGGTATCGCGCGCATGGGCCGCCGTTTCGGCCTGACTGCGCGGCTGGTAGCCATGGCGCAACCTGAAGCCTGTATCGATGCGGACAAGCAGGCGGATGTCGACCAGATCGAGGCGATCCTCGCCAGTCGCTAGAGCATTGTGCGGAAAAGTGGGAACCGGTTTTCCGCTTAAAACAATGCGAAAACAAAAATCTATGGCAGGCGACCTGCGTCGGATTGAACGCAGCCTGATCTAGAGTTTGCTTGCCACCGCCCGCCGACTGGCCAGCCCCATCATCGTAAAGCCCGCGAGCGCCGCGACGATGTTCGCCGCCGCCGCACCCTTGGTTCCGTAGAGCGGCAGCAGCGCCGATTGCAGCCCCAGCAGCAGCAGCGTCGTGACGAAGGTGATACGCAACGAAAGCCCAGCCCGGTCGGTCGCCATCAGCAACGGGCGATAGCTGACCCCGATCAGGTCGATGCACGCCGCGACGCCCAGCATCAGCAACAGCGGATAGGCGGGCAGAAATTCCTTGCCCGCGATCAGCCCCAGTAACGGGTGGCCGATCGTCACGATCAGGCCGATGATGACCGCGCCCGCCAGTAGCGCCAGCCGGTTGGTGCGGCGGAACAGGGCGCCCAGCGCATCCATGCCATGGCTGCTGGTGCGCGACAGTTCGACGAAGATGCTGCGCGACAACAGGCTGGAAATCTTGGTCAGCGAATTGGCGAGCTGATTGGCGAGACGGTACAGGCCCGCGCCCGCAGGTCCGACGAACGCCCCGACGATCAGTACTGCAACCTGTTGGCCGATCGACCCCAACGTCGTCTGGAGGTTGGTGGCGGTCAGGAAACCGATGATGCCGGGATTTTCCGTCCGCGCGTCCAGCGTCCGGCCCGCGCGCCAGCTCCCGATTCGCGTCCCGCCCTCCCGCAGGGCCAGCCACCAGTAAGCAACGGCGCACAGCAGTTCGGCAAAGGCCCAGGCGATCAGATAGCCGGTGATGCCGGGCATCAGGAACAGCGCGATTACCGCGCCGATCATCCGCCCCACCGGGATCATGGTTTCGGCAAAAGCGGCCGAATCGAATCGGTCGAACAGGCGCAGCACGCCGGTCGGGCTGGACCGGATGGTAATCATCATCACCATGGTGAAGACCCATGCCTGCAACCCCATGCCCGGTTCCAGGTCGAGCAGGCCGCCAAAGGCAATGACGATGATCCCCGCGATCAGCCCGCCGACCAGCGCGGAAACAAGGTCGATCAGAATGCAGAAGCGCAGCACACGGTTGAGCGCGTCGCCATTATTGGCGGCCAGGTGCGTCTGGCCATAACGCACCACGATCTGCCAGCTATCGAAAGACACCAGCGCCTTGACGACATTGGCAGCGCTCAGCACCAGCGCGAAACGGCCGAAATCCGCTACGCCCAGCGTGCGGGTGACGATGGCCAGATAGGCCAGGCTCAACACCGCGCCCACGCCCTTGCCGCCCAGCAGCCAGCCGGTATTGGCCAAAATGCGCGAAAAGCCGTCCTGCGCTTCGCCGGGCTTGCGTTTGAACTTCACTTTGCCCCCAGAGCCTTTCCCGCGATGCGCGCCTATCTAGGCGTTGTTGGGGCGGACTTGAAGCCGCCTTTTTTTCGGCTGATTTTCACTCTACAGCGCGGCCATGACGATCAGCAAAGCCATCATCCTTTCCGCCGGGCAAGGCTCACGCCTGTTGCCGCTGACCCGCGACGTGCCCAAATGCATGATCGACTTCAACGGCCGTACCCTCATCAGCTGGCAGATCGCCGCGCTGGTGGCCAATGGTGTGACCGACATTGTCGTCGTGACCGGCTTTCGCACCGAACGGGTCGAGGATCACGCGCTCCAACTGTATCGCGAAACGGGCGCGCGCATCCGCACCGTCTTCAATCCCTTCTTTCAGGTCGCCGATAATCTTGGCACTTGCTGGATCGTGCGGGAAGAAATGGACCGCGACTTCATCATCCTGAACGGCGACACCATCGTCTCTGACGAGATCGTGGCCAAGCTGATCGCAGGCGCGCACGACGCGATCACCGTGACGGTGGACGTGAAACCCGGCGACTATGATGACGACGATATGAAGGTGAACCGGGACGAAAGCGGCCGCCTGCACCAGATTGGCAAGCGGCTCCTGCCGCCCGACACCAACGCCGAATCGATCGGGATGCTGGCTTTTACCGGCGAAGGCCCGGCAATCTTCCGCAATCAGATCGACCAGATGATGCGCACCCCCGAAGGCGTCGAACGCTGGTATCTGCGCGCCATCGACATCATCGCGAAGGGCAACCGCGTCGGCACTGTCTCGATCGCGGGGCTGGACTGGCAGGAAGTCGATTTTCACCAGGATGTCGACGCCGCCATGGCGCTGACGGCCAAGTGGGCGGCCGAAGGGCGCTATGGGGCGGGTCGCCCTTAGCTCTGTCCTACAATTGGCGGAGAGAATAGACGTATTAGGCGTGCTGCGATCATGCGCGCGAACGGAATGTGACGCGTAACGAAATTACCGAAAACGGCATCATAATATCAAAATTACCGGGAAATGTGCGAAGTTAAGCGTTTTGCTGGCGTGATTATGTCGGCCAGCCCGCGAGCAGCGGCGCCAGTTCATCGAAATGGTGGATGATGGCGTCGGCCTCCAGATCCTCGACCGGCCCGTCCAGAAAGCCGAAGCTGACGGCGATGTTGGGGATACCCGCATTGCGCGCGCCGGCTATATCGTTGATCGTATCGCCCACGAAAATGGCGCGGCCGCCGCCCGCCCGCTCGATCATGGCATGGATGGGCGCAGGGTCGGGCTTGGCCACGCCCACCGTGTCGCCGCCGACAATGGACGCGAACCGATCCGACAGGCCGATCTGGTGCATCAGCGGAATAGTGAAGCGTTCCGCCTTGTTTGTGCAAATGGCCAGCTTCACCCCCGCCGCCGTCAGCGCATCCATCGCCGCGAGCAGGCCGGGATATGGCACGGAATGAATGGCGAGGTTCTGCTCATAATAATCGAGCAGGACCGGCAGCAGCTTTGTCAGCATGGCTTCGTCATAACCGCCCGATGCGTCGAGTGCGCGCTGGAGCATGACCTTGGCGCCCTTGCCGACAAAGGGATGGATCGACGCCACGGGAAAGGCCGGGCGACCGATGGTCGCAATGGCATAGTTGACCGCCGCGGCCAGGTCGCCGCTGGTGTCGATCAGCGTGCCGTCCAGATCGAAGCCGACGATGTCGAAGGGGATGGAGTCCGGAGAGATATTGGCCATGTCCCGTGCCATGCCGCCTGTGCGGTGGCAAAGGCAAGTCAAACATGGCACAGAGCAGGCCACGGATTCACCGCACTGCAACAGGAACCCAGCCATCGTGACCCCTGTGACTGCCAAACGCCCGCTTGCCGTCATCATCCTTGCCGCGGGGCAGGGCACGCGCATGAAATCGTCGCTGCACAAGGTTCTGCATCCCGTAGCGGGGCGACCGATGCTGCTGCACCTGTTGGCCAGCACAAGCGCGTTGGACCCGCAGCGACAGGTCGTGGTGGTCGGTGCCGGACGGGAGCAGGTGGAAAAGGCGGTCGAGGGCACCGGCACGGTGATCGCAGTGCAGGACAAGCAGTTGGGTACCGGCCATGCCGTCGCGCAGGCCCATGATGCGCTGGCGGGCTTCGCGGGCGATGTGCTGATTCTCTATGGCGACGTGCCGCTCGTCAGTGCGGCGACCATGCAGGCGATGCTCGATCGCCTGAGCCGGGGCGACGAACCGCGCGCCGTTGTGCTGGGCTTCCGCCCCGATGACGCCGCCGCCTATGGCCGGATCATCGCCGACGGGCAGGGGATCATCGAGAAGATGGTCGAATATAAGGATGCGAGCGAGGCCGAGCGCGCCGTAACCCTGTGTAACAGCGGGCTGATGGCGGTGCGTTCCACCGACCTGTTCGTGCTGCTCGACCGGATCGGCAACGACAATGCGGCGGGCGAATATTATCTGCCCGACATCGTCATGCTGCCCGGCGGCCAGAGCGCGGTGATCGAAACCGAAGCGTGGGAAGTCGCGGGCGTCAACAGCCGCATCGAACTGGCCAGCGTCGAAGCGCAATGGCAGGCCCGCCGCCGGACCGAAGCGATGCGCGATGGCGTGACGCTGGTCGCGCCCGAAACCGTGTTTTTCGCCCATGACACGCAATTGGGCCGCGATGTGGTGGTGGAACCCCACGTTGTGTTCGGCCCCGGCGTCAGAATTGCGGACGATGTCACGATCCACGCTTTTTCCCATCTGGAGGGCGCGGAGGTCGAAACGGGCGCACATGTCGGCCCCTACGCCCGGCTGCGCCCCGGCGCGCGGATCGGCCCTAAAGCCAAGGTCGGCAATTTCGTGGAAATCAAGAAAGCGGACCTTGCCGAGGGCGCGAAGGTCAATCACCTGTCCTATATCGGCGACGCCAGCATCGGTGCGGGCGCCAATATCGGTGCGGGCACGATCACCTGCAACTATGACGGCTTCCTCAAATATCGCACCGAAATCGGCGCGGGCGCCTTCATCGGATCGAACAGCGCGCTGGTCGCCCCGGTCAGCATCGGCGACGGCGCGATCGTGGGTGCGGGCAGCGTCGTGACCAAGGATGTCGAGGCCGACGCGCTCTGCCTGGTGCGGCCCGAACAGGTCGCGCGGCCGGGTTGGGCGACCAAGTTCCGTGAGATCATGAAAGCGATGAAAGCCGGCAAGGCTTGAGCTTCGTCCGACGACATCC
>JAECRT010000024.1:35605-37082 GCA_016000085.1 Sphingomonadaceae bacterium | reverse complement strand
GCCAGCATCGCCTCTTTCGCCCAATTGCGCGCGCCTTTGGGCGTGGTCGCGGTGCTGGGCAACCACGACAGCCTTAGCCACAAGAACCCGCGCGCACTGAGCGAACCGGACTGGCACGATGCCTTTGCCCGTATCGGCATCACCCTGTTACAGGATCAGGCGGTGCGGCGCGGGCCGCTGGCGATCGGTGGCACGCGCGACATCTACACGCGCAAGCCCGATATTCCCGGCACGCTGGCGGCCATGCGTGCGCTGGGTGGCGCGCCAGTGCTGCTGGCGCACGGGCCGGATGTCTTCCCCCTGCTGCCTGATGCGCCGTCGCTGACGCTGGTGGGGCATACCCATTGCGGCCAAGTCGCGCTGCCGTTTGCGGGGGTGGTCTATGTGCCGTCGAAATATGGGACACGCTACGCATGTGGCCGCTATCGCATGGGTCAGCGGCGCATGATCGTGGCGGCGGGCGTGGGCACCAGCGGCTTGCCGGTCCGGCTGCTCGCTCCACCCGACATCTGGCTGGTCACGATCCGGCCGTCGTGACACCGGGCGGGAACAGCAGGCGCGGGTAAATCATGGCTGTGGCCATTTGTGATTAATGACAGGAGGATGAGGCCGCCCTATGGAGTGGTCGATACTCTTCAGCTTCGGCGGGGCTTTCCTGAATGTGCGGAATCATCGGAATTATCGGTAATAGCGACGTGGCCGACCGGCTCGTCGACGGCCTCAAGCGGCTGGAATATCGCGGTTATGACAGTGCGGGCGTGGCGACCGTCCATGACGGCGCGATCGAGCGGCGACGGGCCGAAGGCAAGCTGGCCAATCTCGTCCGGGAGTTGCGTGACGAACCGCTGCCCGGTACGATCGGCATCGCCCATACCCGCTGGGCCACCCATGGCGCGCCCACGACCAGCAACGCGCACCCCCACGCGACGCGCGAAGTGGCGCTGGTCCACAATGGCATTATCGAGAATTTCAAGCCGCTACGCGCGGAACTGATGGCACGCGGTCGGGTGTTCGACAGCCAGACCGATACCGAAGTCGTTGCCCATCTGGTGAGCGAACTGGTCGAGCAAGGCGTGCCCCCGCGCGATGCCGTGGCGCAGGTGCTGCCGCGTCTGCACGGCGCGTTCGCGCTGGCCATATTGTTCCGCAGCCATCCCGACATGCTGATCGGCGCGCGGCTCGGCTCGCCGCTGGTCGTGGGCTATGGCGACGGCGAAACCTTCCTGGGTTCCGACGCGCTCGCGCTGGCGCCCCTGACCCAGCGCATCGCTTATCTGGAAGAAGGCGACTGGGTCGTCATCACCGCCGACGGCGCGGAGATTTTCGACCGGGACAACAACCCAGTCGAACGCCCCGTCACCATTTCCGGCGTGTCGGGGGCGATGATCGACAAGGGCAATCATCGCCACTTCATGCAGAAGGAGATTTACGAACAGCCGGTCGTGGTCGCCCAGACGCTGCGTTCCTATCTGCGCCG
>JAECRT010000024.1:18271-35505 GCA_016000085.1 Sphingomonadaceae bacterium | reverse complement strand
AGATTTACGAACAGCCGGTCGTGGTCGCCCAGACGCTGCGTTCCTATCTGCGCCGGATGGAAAATCAGGTATCGCTGCCGGACACGGATTTCGATCTGAGCGCGGTGAAGCGCATCACCATCGTTGCCTGCGGCACCAGCTATTATGCCGGGCTGGTGGCAAAATACTGGTTCGAGAAATTCGCCCGCATCCCCTGCGACATCGATGTCGCAAGCGAATTCCGCTACCGCGAACCTGTGCTGGAGCAGGGCGGGCTGGCTCTCTTCATCAGCCAGTCGGGCGAAACGGCGGATACGCTGGCCGCCCTGCGCCACGCCAAGGCAGAGGGACAGATCATCGCCGTGGTCGTCAATGTGCCGACCAGTTCGATGGCGCGGGAAGCCGATCTTTTGCTGCCCACCCATGCGGGACCGGAAATCGGCGTTGCCTCGACCAAGGCCTTCACCTGCCAGTTGGCGGTGCTGGCGGCGCTGGCGGCCAATCTGGCGCGCGCCAACGGACGCTTGTCTCCGGAAGAGGAAGCGGACATCGTCTGGCACCTGTCCGAAGCGCCCGCCGCGCTGAATGAAGCGTTGAGCCATGACAGCCAGATCGAGGCGATGGCGCATCTGATCGCGCCTGCGCGTGACGTCCTCTATCTGGGGCGCGG
The DNA here is from genome assembly GCA_016000085.1 of Sphingomonadaceae bacterium. Taxonomy (GTDB): domain Bacteria; phylum Pseudomonadota; class Alphaproteobacteria; order Sphingomonadales; family Sphingomonadaceae; genus Sphingobium. The sequence continues at coordinate 34,856 of JAECRT010000024.1, read as the reverse complement.
GCCGGACTATCCCATGGCATTGGAAGGGGCACTCAAGCTCAAGGAAATCAGCTATATCCATGCCGAAGGCTATGCCGCGGGCGAAATGAAGCATGGCCCCATCGCCCTGATCGACGACAATGTGCCGGTGATCGTGATCGCGCCCAGCGGGCCTCTTTTCGAAAAGACCGTCAGCAACATGCAGGAAGTGCAGGCACGCGGCGGCAAGGTGGTGCTGATTTCAGACGCGGAAGGCATCGCATCGGCGGGCGAGGGTTGCATGGCGACGATCGAGATGCCCAAGGTGCATCCGCTCATCGCGCCTTTGGTCTATGCCGTGCCGGTGCAGTTGCTCGCCTATCACGTCGCCGTGGCCAAAGGGACGGACGTCGACCAGCCCCGCAACCTGGCCAAGTCGGTGACGGTGGAGTGATGCGCGGGGCGTCGGCATGAGGCAGGGCACAGTGAACAACGGCCTGGGCGAGGATCTCTTCACACTCCCCGCCATGCCCCGGCCGGACATGCTGACCGTCAGTTTCGACCATTGGGAGGGGCCGCTCGACCTGTTGCTCAGTCTGGCGCGGACGCAGAAGGTGGATCTGCGCGAAATTTCCATCCTTGCCCTGACCGAACAATATCTCGACTTCATCGATGGTGCGCAGCAGGTGAAGCTGGAACTGGCGGCCGACTATCTCGTGATGGCGGCATGGCTGGCCTATCTCAAATCCTCGCTGTTGCTGCCCCGGCAGGAACAGGCCGATCCCAGCCCGGAAGAAATGGCGTTGCGGCTCCAGTTGCGGCTCCAGCGGCTGCACGCGATGCGCGATGCGGCGGCGCGGTTGATGGCGCGTGACCGGGTGGGTCGTGATGTGTTCACCCGCCGCAAGCCCGAAGGGTTGCGCCTGGTCCGCAAGGCTCTGTGGCGGGCCAATCTCTATGACTTGATCCAGGCCTACGGACAGATTCGCGCACGCACCCAGCCGGTGGTTCATACCATTGCCAAGCGGCCTGTTATGACCCTGGATGAGGCGATTCAGCGTGTCAGCGCACTGGTCGGCACGGCGCTGGACTGGACTCGGCTGGAGGCGTTCCTGCCGCCCGATCTGGATAGTCCCAGGGCAAAGTCGGCGCTGGCGAGCAGTTTCGTCGCGGCGCTGGAACTGGCGCGGCAGGGCCGGCTCGAAATCCAGCAAGACGGCATTTTCCAACCCCTCTACCTGCGCGCGGCCACGCCGCAGGATGCGCCGGGACAAATTCTGTGATGATCGAGCCGGACGATTTTCTTCGCGCCGTGGAGGCGGCCCTGTTCGTTGCCGAAGCGCCGATCACGCCCGCCGAGCTGCGGCTGCATGTCGGGGAACGTGGTGACCTGCCTGCTGCGCTCGTTACGCTGGCGGACCATTATGCCGGGCGCGGCGTCAATCTGGTCGAGCGGGGCGGGCGCTGGCATTTCCAGACCGCGAGCGATCTGGCCCACGTCCTGCGCCGGGAAAAGGACGAGCCGCGCAAATTGTCGCGCGCCGCCATGGAGACGCTGGCCATCATCGCTTATCATGAGCCGGTCAGCCGTGCGGAAATAGAGGCGATCCGCGGCGTTCAAGTGGCCAAGGGGACGCTGGACGTGTTGATGGAATCGGGCTGGGTCCGTCCGGCAGGCAGGCGGGAAGTGCCGGGTCGTCCGCTTATCTATGCGACCAGCGTAGAATTTCTGTCACATTTCGGGCTTAGCAGCCGGCGCGACCTGCCGGGCATGGACGATCTGCGCGCGGCTGGGTTGCTCGATCCGATTGATTTGGCGCTGGAGGGTCTGGGCGGCCAATCCGTTCTGGAAAATGATGATGATTAGGCCTAGATAGGCCTTCTTTCTGGAGTATCGAAAATGGGTTCCTTCTCGCTGATGCACTGGGTCATTGTGCTCCTGGTCGTCATGCTGCTGTTTGGTGGCGGCCGTATTTCCGGCCTGATGGGTGACGTGGCCAAGGGGATCAAGAGCTTCAAGAAGGGCATGGCCGACGACGATGATGACGCATCGCCGACCAAGCCCGCGACGCGCCTTGAAGGGCATCGTGTGCCCGAACAGGATGCGCCGAGCGCCACGGAAGAAAAGACCAAGGCCTGATTAGCGCGACCCGGTAGTTTTTCCCATGTTCGGCATCGATTCGACCGAGTTTCTGGTGATTGTGATCATTGCGGTGATTGTGATCGGACCCAAGGATTTGCCGCGTGCGCTCTACAAGGTAGGGCAGCTTGTCGGCAAGGCACAGGGCATGGCCCGCCATTTCCGCACCGGTATCGACGCCATGGTGCGTGAGGTCGAGCTGGAGGAATTGGAAAAGAAGTGGGCGGACCAGAATAAACGTATCATGGCTGAACATCCGCCCGAAAGCGCAGCGCCCGCCATGGAGGCGCTGCCCGCGCCTGATGCTGTCGATGCCGTAGCCGATATTCCACCCTTCGTCGCCGAATCGGCCCCGTCGGTCGAAGCGGCGCAGAACGAAACGCCTGCGTTCGTCGCCCAGTCCGCGCCGACCGTGTCTGCTGCCGACGGCCCACCTTATGTCGCCAACAGCCCTGCGTCCCCAACCAAGGGTGATGCCGCAGCATGATGGATCTCGACGACAGCAAGGCGCCCTTGCTCGATCATCTGATCGAACTGCGCGGCCGCCTGCTCAAATGTGTGTATGCGCTGGTCCTGACCGGTGCGATCTGTTTCTATTTCTCCGAGCAGCTTTTCGCCATCCTCGTCCATCCGCTCAAGGAAGCCTTTGGCGACGGCGGGGGACGGCTGGTCTATACCAAGCTGTACGAAGCCTTTTTCGTGCAGGTGAAGATCGCGTTCTTTGGCGCCTTCTGCCTGTCCTTTCCGATCATCGCCAACCAGCTATGGGCGTTTGTTGCGCCTGGCCTCTATGCCCGTGAGAAGAAGGCGCTGCTGCCCTTCATCTTGGCAACGCCCTTCCTCTTCGCGATGGGCGCTAGCCTCGCCTATTTTGTCGTAATGCCGACCGCCTTCCACTTCTTTCTGGAGTTTCAGGGCAACAGCAGCGGCTTGCAGGTCGAGGCATTGCCCAGCGCGGATGCCTATCTGGGCCTGGTGATGCAGTTCATTCTGGCCTTTGGCATCAGCTTCCTCATGCCAGTGCTGTTGATGCTGCTTAACCGGGCGGGCTTTGTCAGCCGGGCGCAGTTGATCGGCTTGCGCCGTTATATGATCGTGGCGGCCTTCATCTTGGCAGCCGTGCTGACGCCGCCCGATGTCGTGTCGCAACTGATGCTCGCGATCCCGCTGCTGCTGCTGTATGAAATCACGATCATCGCGATCTGGTTCACCGACCGTCGTCAGGCCAAGGTTGCGGCTGCGGATGACGCCAACGAGGAAGCGGCTGCCTGATCTTCCCGGCAAAAAAAGGCCCGCCGTTTGACGGGCGGGCCATGCTAGGGAGGGGGCGTCAGCTTAGTTGGCTGATTTTTCGACGGCCTTGCCTGCGCTCTGCACGTCCTTGCCTGCGCCTTCGACCGTGTTGCACGCAGTCACCATCAGCGCGCCGGTCAGCATCAGGGCGGTAAAGATCTTTTTCGCCATCATATTTCTCCTTCAGTGATCTTTGCCCGCACGGTCATCACCAATGCGGATTACCAAAGCAGAACCCGCTACCGCGCAAAGCGTTCCGAAGCCGAAATTATAATGTTTTCAATAGGAAATGCCCCAAAAACAATCTGAGCCCGGAATGCGTCGGGGGGGGAGAAGCATTCCGGGCCCATATTTATGGATAGCAAGAGCGGGGGGCAAAAGATTTGCTATCCGAAATATAAAACACCCGATGTCGCGATCGGGTTCCCGCGACGGACAAAAAATGCGATTTTTAATCTCGTCCTTTTCCAGTCACTTCGTTGGTAAACGGAGAGGAAAGGGTAAAAAATCGCGTCGCCGTCAGAAAATTGATTCAGATCAGCGGGCGACCGCTGTTGCGATATTCCGGGCGGATGGTGGATTCCGGCAAATCATCGTCGCTGCGACGGGGCGGCGTGACCGGGGTCCAGCCAACGGCCGGAAGCGGGTTGGCCAATGCAGGAGGGGTCGAGCCGGTCACAAAACTCTCGACGGGCGCGAGGGGCTTCGTCGGCCAGGATTGCCGCGCCGGTCCGGATATTGTCTCCCGCCCCAGATACGCCGTACGGAAGGCGGCGGGCGTGCCGTTAAACCCTGGATTGCGGTAAAAGATATGCGCGCCGATCACCGCTACGGGGCTGAGGCTGGATGACCAGTCTGGCCGAACCGCCAGCGTATGATAATGGGTGGCCAGGCCAACCGGTGCATAGACCCGCCCGGCCAGCGCCTGTTCGGCCACGCGCCGCGCCCGGCCCCAGGCGGCAGCGGCGGGCAGCCGTGCCATCGCGCCATCGCAACTGAACGTGAACTGGCATCGATAATCGGTACGTTCCGACCCCTGATACACAACGCCGCACACGCTGTCGGGCCATAGTGCGCTGCGCACGCGGTTCAGCACAACTTGCGCGACGGCGCGTTGGCCGTCGTCCGGCTCGTTACCGGCCTCATAATAAACGGCGGACGTCAGGCAGTTAAGTGCGCGATAACTGTCGATCGCCGTGATCCCGCGAAAAATAGCGGCGGGCGCTGCCTGCACTTCGTCCAGCCCCAGCACATGCTCGCTCTGCATCGTCGCTACGCCTGGCACCGGATCAAACGCGCCCTGTGCGTAGAAGAAGGCGGAGCCGGGGAAATTGGCTCCCGCATTTTCGGACGGATCGGCCTGCGCCATCGCCTGCGGTTCGCCCAGCAGATCGAGCGGGGCGGCGGTGATGAAGCGCGGCGCGGCAAGCGCGAACAGGGTCAGCGCGATCAACATGCCGCGCCCCTTCCACCCCTGCAATCGCGCGAATAGCCGCATGCCAAGCCCTTGCCTGTGACGACATGCGCGTCGCCCATTGTGCCCCTACGACCAATTGCTTTCCAATTCTTCCCCGGAATCGCGGGAAATGGGGCCTGTGCCGCGATGGGACGCTCCTTGTTCCGATCGTTAACAGCACGGCTTTCGTCCGATCATCATTCCCTTGCTTGGCAAAGGCGCGCGCGCTCCGCTATGCGTGACGCCATGCTGCTTTCATCCAACAGTCTCGCGCTGATCGGCAACACGCCGATGGTGCGCCTCGCCGGTCCTTCCAACGAAACGGGCTGCGACATCTTCGCCAAGTGCGAATTTGCCAACCCCGGCGCCTCGGTCAAGGATCGCGCCGCCCTGTTCATCGTCAATGATGCCGAGGAGCGGGGCCTGCTCGAGCCCGGCGGCACCATTGTCGAAGGGACGGCGGGCAATACCGGTATCGGCCTGGCGCTGGTCGCCAATGCCAAGGGTTACAAGACGATCATCGTCATGCCCGAAACCCAGAGCCGGGAAAAGATGGACACGTTGCGCGCACTGGGCGCGGAGTTGGTGACGGTCCCGGCCGCGCCTTATTCCAACCCTGGCCATTTCGTGCATACCTCGCGCCGCATGGCGGAAGAAACGCCGGGCGCGATCTGGGCCAACCAGTTCGACAATATCGCCAATCGCAAGGCGCATATCGTCGGCACGGCCGAGGAAATCTGGACGCAGATGGACGGGCGGATCGACGGTTTTACCTGCGCAGCTGGCACGGGCGGCACGATTGCAGGCGTGGGGCTGGGCCTGAAAGCCAAGGACGAGGGCGTCACCATCGCGCTCAGCGACCCGCATGGCGCGGCGCTGTATAATTATTATGCCCATGGCGAACTGAAGGCCGAAGGCTCTTCGGTGGCTGAAGGTATCGGGCAGGGGCGCGTCACCGCCAATCTGGAAGGCGCGCCGATCGACACCCAGTTTCGCATTTCCGATGAGGAAGGGCTGGAATGGGTCCGCCGCCTGTTGGCCGAGGAAGGGCTGTGCCTGGGCTTGTCATCGGGCATCAACGTCGCGGGCGCGGTCGCGCTGGCGCGGCAATTGGGGCCGGGCAAGCGGATCGTGACGATCCTGTGCGATACCGGCTTCCGCTATCTCTCGACGCTCTACAACCGGCAATGGCTCGAATCGAAGGGCTTGACGGTGCTCCCTTGGCTCGCGCACACTGCATGATCGCCGACACGGGTCGCGGCGAGGATAAAAAGAGCGCGCGCATGGCTGAAACACCCCGCCGACAGGAAGGGTTGCAGCGCGTCCAGATCGGTCTCACCGGTCTGGCGGGCGTCATCCTGCTCGTGGGTCTTGCCAATATCGTGATCGAAAAGGCGCATATCGAGGATGCGGCGCTGCCACCGCCCACCGTCCCTACGCTGAGCGCCAACGCTATCTCGCCCAAGGAGCCGTTGGCCGAACTGGGCGTCCAGCCCGCGCCGGAGCAGGCGCCGCTCGTCCCCGATCTTCAGCCCGACCCCAATCTCCGTAAGCCGATGGATCGCGAGCCTCTGCCGCAGCCGCGCTGAGCGATGGGCAGGCTGGTGCAGGACCGCCCATGAAGGCGGGGCTGGGGCGATTCCTGCGGCTCTGGCTGCCGATGCTGGCAGTGCTGTTCCTTGGCCTCCAGCGAGCATGGCTGACCGGGCAGGCTGATCCGTGGGACTGGGGCATGCCCGCCGCGATCCTGCTGGCGGGCATGGGACTATGGCTTGCCCCACGGGGCTGGCCGTCGCTAACATGGGTGGCGATGGGTAGCGTCGGGACGGCGCTGATCTTTTGCACGCTTGCCGCCCTGCGCGCGCCCGGCGCCCTTGCCTCGCTGGGCCTGGCGACGATAGCGCTATTGGCCGTATTGGGTGGGGCTGCGCTGCGGGGGCCGTGGCGTCCGGTGGGCGCCATATTGCTGCTGTTGACGGCCCTGTTGCTGTGGCGCGGCCCGGTCCAGCCGCTCATTCCCGTGGCCGATCGCCCAAAGCTTGCCGTCATCACCGCGCTGCCTCTCTTCTGGGGAGAGCCGGGCAAGGGTGCAACCGGGCCAATCGATGCGCCGATCATCACCGTCCTGCGCACCCGGTTCGATATCCGGCCGCTCGATGATCCGGCGCAACTCGTGGCATCCGGCGCGCGCAGCCTGCTTCTGGCGCAACCTCGTGCGCTGACACCGGCCCAACTGGTCGCCATCGACCAGTGGGTGCGGGCGGGCGGGCGCATCCTGGTGCTGGCCGATCCGCTGTTGCGCTGGCCTTCTGCTTTGCCGCCGGGTGATCGCCGTCGTGCGCCGTCCATCAGCCTGCTGGGGCCGCTGCTCGCCCATTGGGGTTTTCAGCCTGATGGTACTCCCGAAAGCCCGGAAATCCGCCATTTCATGCCCGATGGCGGTCTGGTCACCCTGTCGGCTGTGCAACCTTTCCTGATGGATGGTGATCGCGGCCCGCACGATGGGCTGGTGTTGCGCAAGCGGATTGGCCGGGGTGAGGTGCTGTTGCTGGGTGACGCGGATCTGATCGACGACCGGCTCTGGCTCGCCGATCCCGCTCGCCCGCTCGACCCACGCCTTTGGGTGGCGGATACGCCTGCGCGCGTCACGCATTGGCTGGGGAGCGATCTGCCGGATCAGCGACACTGGATGCGTAGCGCCCCCGACGTTACCCGCGCGCTGCGTTGGGCACTGATCGCCGCGACAGGCTTTGCCATTTTAGGCGCGATTGCATTGGCGCGTGAACCGAATAGACAAGGGATTAGGAACAAATCATGAATTGGAGGCGAAAAACAGGTAAAAGAACGGCTGGTCCCATTCTGTAACTCCATTTCCCGGTTTTTCCCGAAATTTCCCTTCCCACTAGGCCTCATGCTTGATAGATAATCAGGCATTGGGGTTAATCAGGTTTTGCACGATTCCTGTGCGCCGGTTGCCAATCAGGCGACGTCGGCGGCGGGGAAGCCTGTGCCCTGCGGAAATGGGGCTACATTCAGCGTGTCGGACGTCATTCTCTATTCGGGTAACGCGTTTAGCGTCGCGGACGGCAAAGGCCGGTTCGTGCTGCCCCTGGAGATGCGCAAGCTGGTCAAGCTGGCCAGCGGCGGCGACAATCGCCTGTGCCTGTCGGTCCATATGGACAATGGATGCGCCACCGGCTTCGGCCTGTCCCACAAACAGTTCCTGTTCGACGAAGTGGGCGAATTGGAACGGCTGGCGCGTGAAGCGAATCGGCCCTTCAACGGCGATCTGGAACGGGAAAACCGCCTCGGCACGATCGAGGACGTGAATTTCGACGACGGTGGCCGCTTCTTCCTGCACCCCGATATCAAGGAAGAAGCAGGTATCACCGACGTTGCGTTTTTCTACGGCGTGGGCCGTTATTTCCAGGTCTGGAAACCTGAAGCGCTGGTCGAAAGCCCCGACCGCCCGGCGCTGATCCGCAACAAGGTGAAGCGCTGGCTCGATCAGCGCGCGGTGGAGGGCGGCCAGTGACCGTGCCCGCTACGGACCTTGCGCCGCATATTCCGGTTCTGCTTGCCGAAGTGCTCGACGCCCTCGCCATTACCCCTGGCGAAGTGCATGTCGATGGCACGTTCGGGGCGGGTGGTTATGCGAGCGCCATGGCGATGGCCCATGCCCAGGTCTTCGCCTTTGATCGCGACCCCGATGCGATCCGCGAAGGGCAGGCCGTGGCCGAAGCCCATGGCATCACGCTGATCGCGGGCGAATTTTCGCGCATGGTCGAACTGTTGGCGGAGCGCGGCATCGAGAAGGTGTCGGGCATCACGCTCGATATCGGCGTATCCTCGATGCAGCTGGACCGGCCGACGCGCGGCTTTTCCTTTCAGGCGGATGGTCCGCTGCTCATGACCATGAGCCAGGACGGCATGAGCGCAGCCGACTTCCTCAACACGGCCTCGGAAGAGGATATTGCCAACGTCCTCTACCGCTATGGCGAGGAGCCGCGTTCGCGCCGGGTTGCGCGCGCCATCGTGGACGCCCGCCCGCTGGAACGCACGGGGCAGCTGGCCCATGTGGTCCGCCGCGCGCTGGGCCATAAGCCCCATGACAAGAAAGACCCCGCTACCCGCGCCTTTCAGGCGATCCGTATCCACGTAAACCGCGAACTGGAGGAGCTGGAGCGCGCGCTCGAAGCGGCCGAAGCACTGCTGGAAGAAGGCGGTCGCCTCGCCGTCGTCACCTTCCACAGTCTGGAAGACCGCATCGTCAAGCAGTTCCTGCGTAACCGCAGCGGCGGCGATGGCGGCGGATCGCGCCACATGCCCGAAAAGCGGGCGGCCGACGCGCCGACTTTCGCCAAGCCGGCCAAGGCCGTGCGGGCGGGCGAAGCGGAACTGGCGCGCAACCCCCGCGCCCGGTCCGCCACGTTGCGCAGTGCCATCCGTACATCTGCCCCGATTGCCTCGCCCCTATCGTCCGCCCGGAGTCCTCGGTCATGATCGCCGTCAAGAGGTTGCAGAGCCTGATCTGGGTGATCCTCGTCGCGCTGGGTGCGCTCGGCGCCTATATGGTGTCGCTCAAGGTCGCGACCGAGCGGAACGAGCTGATGCGGGTGCGCGCGCAGGTCGCGGCGACGAAAGCGGACATCCGCTATCTGGAGACGGAATTCAGCGCGCGCGCCTCGATGCGCCAGCTGGAACGCTGGAACCAGGATGACTTCATGTATGGCACGCCTACCGCCCAGCAATATCTGGCGGGCGAACGGGCACTGGCGCAACTGGACGGTATTCAGCCCAACGGCCCGGACTATGTTGCGCCGCCGGTGATGGTGGCGATGGTCCAAACACCTGCCGATCTGCCGTCCGCCCCGCAAAAGGCACCCGCCAGCCCCGCCGCGACCCAGATCCGCAGCGACATCGCCGTCATCCGCGAGGCCCATGCTGCCGACAATGTCGAAAAGCTGGCGAAGCCTGCCGCCCGTACCGCCACGGCGCAAGCGAAGGCGGACGCCGATGTGTCGAAGCCCAACCCGATCGCGCGCAAGGCGGAGCGGATGGCGATGCTCGACGCCAAGCTGTTGGACGACAGCACGCTGGGCGACCTTTCCGCCAAGGCTGCGCGCGAGCGGAAGAAGGAAACGCGCTGATGGCCACGATCATCGTCCAGCCCGGCGGGCCACGCGCAGACCGACAGCGGCTCAATCTGACGGCCATCGCCCATAACCGGCTGATGCTGTTGTTGATCCTGTTCCTGGGCATTTCCACCATCCTGATCGGCCGGCTCCTGTGGGTCGGTATTTTCGCGCATGGTGGGCAGGGGGATGGCGTGCTGTCGGCCTTCCTGCCCGCGCGTGCCGACATCGTCGATCGCAACGGCGTGCCGTTGGCGCGCACGATGGACGCCTATTCGATTGCGGTGCGCCCTTCGAAGCTGATCGGCGAACCGGCGGAACTGGCGCGCAAGCTGCACGAAATCTTTCCGGATGAAGGCGAGGCCGTTTTCTACAAGAAGCTGACCGGCCGCGGCTGGGCCTATCTGCGCCGTCGCGCGCTGCCCGAAGAAGTGGCGGCGGTGAATGCGCTGGGCGAAATCGGCATCGAATTTCCGCGAGAGAAGGAACGGCTCTATCCGCAACGCACGCTGGCGGCGCATGTGCTGGGCTTTGCTCCCAACGCCGATGGCGCGGGCGGCATGGGTGTGGAGGCGGCGTTCAACGACCGGCTGACCGATGCGGCGCAGCGGGGCCAGCCCTTCGCCATCTCGATCGACAGCCGGGTGCAGGGCGCGCTGGAAAGCGAACTTTACGCCCAGTTGGTGGCGCAAAAGGCCAAGGGCGCGGGCGGCGTCATTCTGGACGCCAATAGTGGCGAAGTGATCGCCATGGCGTCGATCCCGGTGTTCGATCCCAACAAGCTGCAAAACTATGCGGGCAAGACGTGCAGCGAATCGCCGCTCTGCAACCATATGGTGCAGGCCCGCTACGAAATGGGTTCCTCGTTCAAGCCGCTGGCTATCGCCGCCGCCATGGATGCAGGCGTCGTGACGTCGATGAGCAAGCGTTACGACGCAACCGCGCCGCTTGCGGTCGCGGGTTTCCGCATCAAGGACGACCACTCGCTCGGCCGCTGGGTCAATGTGCCGGAAATTCTCGTGCACAGCTCCAACATCGGCACGGCGCGCATCGCCGACGAAATGGGCGCGGCGCCGTTGCAGAAGATGTTCCGCAGCCTGGATTTCGACCAGCGCGCGCCGATCGAGTTCAACGAGCGCGCCAGGGGCATCTGGCCGTCCAGCTGGGGCCGCATCACTACCATGACCGTGTCCTACGGCCATGGCATCGCGGTGACGCCGCTGCACCTCGCCACCGCCTATGCCGCGCTGGTCAATGGCGGCATCTGGCGGCCCGCGACCGTGCGCAAGCTGCGCCCCGACGAGGTGCCCGAAGGCCGCCGGGTCTTTACCGCCGCCACCAGCGCGCGGATGCGGCAACTGTTGCGGATGATCGTGTCGGCGGGTACAGGGCGTAGCGCCGACGCCAAGGGTTTCCGGGTGGGCGGCAAGACGGGTTCCGCCGAAAAGCCCCAGGAGGGGCGCTACAACAAGACTTCGCTGGTGACGACTTTCGCTTCTGCCTTCCCGATGGATAATCCCCGTTATGTTGTCCTTGTCGTCATGGACGAGGCGACGGGCGCCTTTGGGCTGCGCACCGCCGCATGGACCGCCGCGCCGGTGGTCAAGCGGGTGGTCGAGCGCACCGGGCCGATGCTGGGCGTCATGCCGGACGAGCGGCGGGACGTCGATATTTCGGACCTCATGCCGCTATTGTGGAAGCCCAAGGGAGAAACGGAATAATGACGCGCCTCGGGTCGCTAATCGGGGAGCAGGACGTCGAGGTTGGCCATAATGCCGACCTCGACGCATCCGTCACCGGCTTTGCCATCGACAATCGCAAGGTCGCGCCGGGCACCGTGTTCGGCGCGTTCCAGGGCCTGCGCGTCAATGGCGAGGATTATATTCCAGACGCCGTGAAGGCCGGGGCGATCGCCGTCGTCGCCCGGCCGCAAGCGAAGGTGGAAGGCGCGATCCACATCGCCCATGCCAATCCCCGCCGTCTCTTTGCCCAGATGGCCGCCCGCTATTTCGCGCCTTTCCCCGACGTGACCGTCGCCATCACTGGCACCAATGGCAAGACGTCCAACGTCGAGCTGATCCGCCAGCTGTGGCGGATGATGGGCTATCACGCCGCCTCCATCGGGACGCTGGGCGTCACGACCTCGGTCGATCAGGTATCGACTGGCCTCACGACGCCCGACATCGTCACCTTCCTCGCCAATATGTCGGGCCTGCGCCGTGAAGGCGTCACCCATGCCGCGTTCGAGGCGTCGAGCCATGGCCTCGACCAGTATCGGACAGAGGGCTTGCCGGTGCTGGCGGGCGGTTTCACCAACCTGTCGCGCGATCATCTCGATTATCATGGCGACATGGACAGCTATTTCGACGCGAAAATGCGCCTGTTCGACGAAGTCGTCGCGCCCGATGGCGCAGCGGTTGTTTGGGCGGACGACGCGTGGTCCGACAAGGCCATCGCACGGGCTACGAAGCGGGGGCTTCGTGTGCTGAGCGTCGGGGTGCAGGGGCAGGCATTGCGTCTTGCCAACCGCACCCCGACCCAGTTGGGCCAGACGCTGGAAATCGAGGCGGATAGCAAGCTCTATAAGGTCAACCTGCCGCTGATCGGCGCCTATCAGGCGGCCAACGCGCTGACCGCCGCCGGTCTTGTCATCGCGTGCGGTGGCGACACGGGCAAAGTGCTGGAACTGCTGGGCCGGGTCCAGCCGGTGCGCGGGCGTCTGGAACGTGCCGTCATCAGCAAGGCGGGCGCGCCGGTCTATGTCGACTACGCCCACACCCCCGATGGCCTGCGCGCCGCGATCGAGGCGCTGCGTCCGCATACCAAGGGAAGGCTTATTGCGCTGTTCGGCGCAGGCGGCGATCGCGACGCGGGCAAGCGGCCCCTGATGGGCAAGGTCGCGGCCGAACTGGCTGACCATGTCATCGTCACCGACGATAATCCGCGCTCCGAAGAACCCTCCGCGATCCGCTCCGCCGTGATGGCGGGCGCCCCCGGTGCGCAGGAAATCGGCGGCCGTCGCGCCGCCATCGCCGCTGCCATCGCCATGGCGGGGGCAGACGACATCGTGCTGCTGGCGGGCAAGGGGCATGAACAGGGCCAGATCATCGGCGATCGCGTGCTGCCCTTCGACGATGTGACCGTTGCGCGGGAGTGCGCGGGGTGAGTGATCTGTGGACGTCCACCGAAATCGCCCAGGCCACAGGCGGCGCCGCGTCGGCGCCGTTTGCCGTTTCGGGCGTGGCGTTCGACAGCCGTGAAGTCACCGATGGCGACCTGTTCGTTGCGATGAAGGGCGAAGCGACCGACGGCCATAAATTTATCGGCAAGGCCTTCGCTCAGGGCGCGGCGGGCGCGATCGTCAGCGAACCGGTCGATCATCCCCATATCCTCGTCCCCGACAGCGCCGCCGCGCTTGAAGCACTGGGCTGCGCATCGCGTGCGCGCATGACTGGCAAGGTGATCGGCGTTACCGGTTCGGTCGGCAAGACCGGGACCAAGGAAGCCCTGTATCAGGCGCTTGAGCGCGCCTGCCCCGACGCCGTGCATCGCTCGGTCAAAAGTTATAACAACCATGTTGGCGTGCCGCTCAGCCTGTCGCGGATGCCGCGCGACGCGGGCTTTGGCGTGTTCGAAATGGGCATGAACCATGCGGGCGAACTCGCTGTGCTGACCCGGCAGGTGCGGCCTCATGTCGCCATCATCACCGCGATCGCGCCCGCCCATATCGAATTTTTCGGTACCGAAGCGAAGATCGCCGAAGCAAAGGCCGAGATTTTCGAAGGGCTGGAGCCGGGTGGCACAGCCATCATCCCTTATGACAGCCCGCATGTGGCCATTCTGTACGCCGCCGCCGAACGCTATGCCGATCGCATCCTGACCTTTGGCACCGGCGCGGAGGCTGATGTGCGGGTGCGCGACGCGGTGCCGGCGCCAGGCGGCGGCACGCTGGTCACTGCGCGACTGCCCGACGCCGAAATCTGCTTCACCGTCGCAGCCCCCGGCGACCATTGGGTATCCAACGCGCTGGCCGTGCTGGCGGCGGTCGAGGCGGTTGGCGGCGACATTGCAGCCGCAGGGCTTGCGCTGGCGGAAATGCCCGGCCTTCCGGGGCGCGGCGAACGGCGCATCCTGCCCGTTGCGGGCGGGGAAGCGCTGCTGATCGACGAAAGCTATAACGCCAATCCGCTTTCGATGGCGGCCACACTGCGCCAGCTGGGTCGCGAACCGGCCGAACGGCGCATCGCCGTGCTGGGCGGAATGCGCGAATTGGGCGGGCGCAGCGCCGAACTCCATGCCGGTCTTGCCGAACCGCTGAACGTGGGACAGGTGGACTATGCCATTCTGGTCGGCGCGGAAATGACGCCGTTGGCCGACGCGCTCGACGGCATCCTTGACTATGCCCATGTGCCGGATGCAGCGAGCGCCACCTCTCTCATCAAAACCGAAATGCGCGCGGGTGACGCCATCCTGGTCAAGGGTTCCAATGGCATCGGCCTGTCGCGCCTGGTCGCCGCCCTTGGGGATGACGCCCGCGACGGAGATATTGACTAATGCTCTACTGGCTGGCCCAGACCTTGGACTTCGCAGGGATTTTCAACCTCATCCGCTATCTGTCTTTCCGTGCGGGCGCTGCGATCTTCACCGCGCTCATCATCGGGCTGGTGATCGGTCCCAGGTTCATCGGCTGGCTGCGCGTGCGGCAGGGCAAGGGACAACCGATCCGCGACGATGGTCCGCAAAGCCACCTCGCCAAGCGGGGTACGCCGACCATGGGCGGGCTTATGATCCTGACGTCCATGATCATTTCGGTGCTGCTGTGGATGGATCTGTCCTCCACCTATGTCTGGGCCTGCCTGTTCGTGACGCTGGGTTTCGGCGCGATCGGTTTCCTCGACGATTATGACAAGGTGACCAAGGCCAGCCACAAGGGGTTGTCGGGCAAGGCGCGGTTGCTGGCGGAGTTTCTGATCGCCGGTTTCGCCGCCTGGATGATCGTCAACCATCATGGCAACACCGCGCTCTATGTGCCTTTCTACAACGGTCCGGCGATCGAGCTGGGGCCATTCTACTTCCTGTTCGCCGCTTTCGTGATCGTCGCATTCGGCAATGCGGTGAACCTGACCGATGGCCTCGACGGGCTGGCCACCATGCCCGTCATCATCGCCTGCATGGCCTTCATGGCGATCGTCTATCTGGTCGGCCGCGCGGACTTCGCCGCCTATCTGGGTATTCCCCATGTGCCGGGCGCGGGCAACCTGACCATATTGTGCGGCGCGATCATCGGGGCCGGGCTGGCGTTCCTGTGGTTCAATGCGCCGCCCGCCGCCGTCTTCATGGGCGACACCGGCAGCTTGGCGCTGGGTGGCACGATCGGCGTGATCGCCGTCACTGCCCATCACGAAATCGTGCTGGGCATCATCGGCGGCCTGTTCGTGGTCGAAGCGATGAGCGTCATCATCCAGGTCTTCTTCTACAAGCGCACCGGCAAGCGCGTGTTCAAGATGGCGCCAATCCATCATCATTTCGAGCAACTGGGCTGGGCCGAGCCGACTGTGGTGATCCGTTTCTGGATCATCGCCTTCGTGCTGGCGCTCGCCGGTCTCGCCACCTTGAAGCTGAGGTAAGCGATGATCGTTTCGGACGTTTTTGCTGGCAAGACCTATGCCGTGCTGGGGCTGGCCCGTTCCGGCCTCGCTACCGTCGAGACGCTGTTGGCGAGTGGCGCCCGCGTCGTTGCATGGGACGGCCGGGAAGAAGCGCGCGCATTGGTCGAGGGCAAGGCAGACATTGGCGATCCGATGGAGATCGACCTTGCCGGGTTCGACGGCATCGTCGTGTCGCCCGGCGTGCCGCTCAACAAGCACCCCATCGCCATGCGCGCCAAGATTGCGGGCGTGCCGATCATCGGCGACATCGAACTGTTCGCGCTCGCCCGGCCGACTTTGCCGCCGCACAAGGTCGTCGGCATCACCGGCACCAACGGCAAATCGACCACCACGGCGCTGATCCATCACATCATCAGCCAGGCGGGCTATCCCACGATCATGGGCGGTAACATCGGCCTGCCGATACTGGGCCAGCCGCCGTTGGAACCGAACCTGCACGGCGTTGGCGTCTATGTGCTGGAACTGTCGAGCTATCAGATCGACCTGACCCACAGCCTCGACTGCGACGTCGCGGTGCTGCTCAACATCACGCCCGACCATCTTGATCGCTATAACGGCTACGAAGGCTATATCGCGTCGAAGGCGCGCCTGTTCGCGATGCAATCGGCGGGCCACGTCGCGGTGGTCGCGACGGAAGATGCGCCGAGCCGGGATATTGCCGCCGGGGTGATCGCAAAGCTGGAAGCGGTAACGTCGGCGGACGTCGATCCTGTCGCCCAGCTTGGCTGGCCAGCGCTGCAAGGGCCGCACAATGCCCAGAACATTGCCGTCGCAATGGCTGTGGCCGCTGCGCTGGGCATCGACGACGCCACCGTCGTCCATGCGCTCGCCAGCTACGCCAGCTTGCCGCACCGGATGCAGGCTATCGCGACGCGCAACGGCGTCCTCTACGTCAACGACAGCAAGGCGACCAACGCCGCCTCGACCGCCCCGG
>JAECRT010000024.1:6975-18171 GCA_016000085.1 Sphingomonadaceae bacterium | reverse complement strand
GGCGTCCTCTACGTCAACGACAGCAAGGCGACCAACGCCGCCTCGACCGCCCCGGCGCTTGCCGCATGGCCTGCGGTCGATGGGCGGCCGCGCATCCACTGGATATTGGGTGGGGTCGCCAAATCCGACAATCTCGACGAATGCGTGCCGCATTTCGCCAACATCGCCCATGCCTATACCATCGGTGAAGCGGGGCATATGTTCGCTGACCTGCTGCGCGGCCATATGGCGGTGGACGACTCCGAAATGCTATCGGCGGCGGTTCGCCGGGCCGCGCGCGTCGCGCAACCGGGCGATGTGGTGCTGTTGTCGCCCGCCTGCGCCAGTTTCGATCAGTTTCGCGATTTCGAGGCACGCGGCGATGCTTTCGTCGCGGCGGTCGACGCACTGGAATAGGCAAGGCGCGGCAGCACGGGGCACGGCATGAGCGCAGAAGGAAAGACCAGAATGTTCAAGGCAGGCGAATTGGTGAAGGGCTTTCGAGGCCGCACCGTCCCGCGTGAACGGACGGCGCTGGCCATCTGGTTCTGGGAAATCGACCGTGTGCTGTTGTCGCTGATCGTCGCGCTGATGGCGATCGGTCTGGTCGCGGTGGCCGCCGCATCGCCGGTCGCCGCGATCGATCGCTCGACTGCGCAGATCGCTGTCAATCCGCTGATCTATTTCTATCGCCAGCTGGTGTGGGTGTTCATCGGCCTGCCAGTGATGCTCGTCATTTCCATGCTGCCCCGGCAACAGGCGCGGCGGCTGGCGCTGTTTCTGTGCGCCTTCTTCATCCTCCTGCTGTTCTTCGTGCCGCTGCTGGGTTCGACCATCAACGGCGCAAAGCGTTGGATCGACTTGCCCGGTTTCCGGTTCCAGCCATCGGAATTTCTCAAGCCCGCTTATGTCGTGACCATCGCCTGGCTGCTGTCGTTGCGCGGCAAGGATGCGACCTTGCCGGTCATGTCGCTGACCGGGGTGCTGACCGCCATCATCGCCTTGCTGCTGATGCGCCAGCCCGATTTCGGTCAGACCGTCATCTTCTGCGCCTGCTGGGGTAGCCTGCTGCTGCTGTCGGGCGTGTCGATGCGGATCATCGGCGCGATGGGCGTTGGCGCCATTGGCCTGCTGGTTGCGACCTATATGTTCTATGAAAATGGTCGCCAGCGGATCAACGATTTTCTGGGCATCGGCGTCAGCCATGACGCCGGACCGGACCAGACCGACCTGGCGTTTCGCACCATCACCCATGGCGGCTTTACCGGCGTGGGGCCGGGCGGCGGCCAGAACAAGTTCCGCCTGCCCGAAGCGCATACCGACTATATCTTCTCCGTCATCGGCGAGGAATTCGGCCTGCTCGCCTGCATCGCCATCGCCTGCGTCTATCTCGCCATCATCGTGCGCGTGCTGCTGCGCCTGCTGGACGAGGAGGATAATTTCACCCTGCTCGCCGCCGCGGGCCTCACCACCGAGTTCGGTTTGCAGGCCATCATCAACATGGGCGTCAATGCCCAGATTTTTCCGTCAAAGGGTATGACGCTGCCCTTTATCAGCTATGGCGGCTCCTCTATGCTGGCGCTTTGCATCGGGGTCGGCCTGTTGCTCGCCTTTACCCGGCGCAATCCCTTCATGGGCCGGCATACCGTCGTCAAATGGAGTGGCCGATGAGCATTTCCCGTCACTTCGTCCTCGCCGCAGGCGGGACGGGGGGTCATATGATTCCCGCCCATGCCGTCGCGGAGGAACTGATGGCGCGCGGCCATCATGTCGCGCTGGTCACGGACGATCGCGGCGCGAAGATCCCCGGCCTGTTCGATCGGGTGCAGGTCCATGTCCTGCCCGCCGGGCGCATGACCAAGAATCCGAAGAGCTGGCCGGGCGCGCTCAAATCCATCCTCGCCGGGCGCGCGATGGCGCGGCGGCTGAACGAAACCTTCCGCCCGACCGCCGTGGTCGGCTTTGGCGGCTATCCCGCCATGCCCGCCTTGCTGGGCGCGCTGGCGGATGGCATTCCCACGGC
Organism: Sphingomonadaceae bacterium; assembly: GCA_016000085.1. Classification (GTDB taxonomy): domain Bacteria; phylum Pseudomonadota; class Alphaproteobacteria; order Sphingomonadales; family Sphingomonadaceae; genus Sphingobium. Next base: position 16,169 of record JAECRT010000024.1, on the reverse strand, counting down.
CGTCCATGAACAAAATGCCGTGCTGGGCCGGGTCAATCGCCTGCTCGCTGGCAGGGTCGACGCCATCGCCACTGCCTATCCGGGCGTCGAGCGGCTCAAGGGCAAATATGACGCCAAGGTCCATCTGGTCGGCAATCCGGTGCGCGAGGAAGTCAAGGCGCTGCGCGACGAGGATTTTCCGCCGCTGACCGACGAAAGCGTGTTTCGGGTGCTGGTGATCGGCGGCAGCCAGGGCGCGACCGTTCTGTCCAGCATCGTGCCCGAAGGCCTCTCGATGCTGCCCATCGCTTTGCGCCGCCGTCTGCAAGTCACCCAGCAATGCCGCGCCGAGGATATCGAGCGCGTCCGCAAGGTCTATGCGGACATGGAAATCCCCGCCGATCTTGCCACCTATTTCAACGATGTGCCGGAAAAGCTGGGCTGGTCCCATCTGGTAATCGCCCGCGCGGGCGCATCGACGCTGGCCGAACTGACCTGTGCCGGACGGCCCGCCATCCTCATCCCGCTGCCCAGCGCCATGGACGATCATCAGACCGCCAATGCGCGCGAAATGACAGAAGCGGGCGGCGCACGCACGATAACCCAGGCGCGCTTCACCGCAGTCGAACTGGCCAAGCAGATGCAGAAAATGGCGATGGAGCCGGGCGCGCTCCAGAACGCGGCCAAGCGCGCACGCGGCTGCGGTCGGCCCAACGCCGCGCGCGACATGGCCGACCTGCTGGAAAGCATTGGCCATGCGCCCATCGTCAACGATCCTGTCCGCGTCGGTCCGACGCCAACCAGCCTCAATCTCCAGGGAGTTCCCGCATGAAGGGTGTCGGCACTGACATCGGCACGATTCATTTCATCGGCATCGGCGGCATCGGCATGTCCGGTATCGCCGAAGTGATGCGCAATCTGGGCTATGACGTTCAGGGGTCCGACGTAGCCGAAGGCTATGTGGTCGAAGGATTGCGCGCCAAGGGCATTCGCGTGATGATCGGCCACAAGGCGGAAAATCTGGGCGACGCCGCGGTTGTCGTCACTTCCACCGCGATCAAGCGCGGCAATCCGGAAGTCGAACTGGCGTTGGAAAACCGCATCCCGGTTATCCGCCGCGCTGAAATGCTGGCCGAACTGATGCGCCTGAAATCCACCGTCGCGGTGGCGGGCACCCATGGGAAGACCACGACGACGTCCATGGTCGCCGCGCTGCTGGATGCGGGCGGGGTGGATCCCACGGTCATCAACGGGGGCATCATCAACAGCTATGGCTCCAACGCGCGCCTCGGCAATTCCGACTGGATGGTGGTCGAAGCCGACGAAAGCGACGGCAGCTTCCTGCGCCTCGACGGCACGATCGCAGTGGTCACCAATATCGATCCCGAACATCTGGACCATTATGGCAGCTTCGATCGGGTGAAGGACGCCTTTGTCGAATTCGTCGGCAACGTCCCCTTCTATGGCGCGGCTTTGCTGTGCCTCGACCATCCCGAAGTGCAGGCGATCCTGCCGCGCGTGCAGGACCGGCGCATCGTCACCTATGGCTTTTCGGCGCAGGCCGACATTCGTGGCGACAATGTGGTCAGTTTCCCCGGCGGCAACCGTTTCGACGTGCAGATCCGCGAGCGCGACGGATCGCTCCGCAAGATCGAGGGCATCGAAATGCCGATGCCCGGTCGGCACAATGTGCTCAACGCCATGGCTGCGATCGGCGTGGCGCTGCACATGGGTATTGACGACGCGACCATTCAGACCGGCTTTTCCAAGTTCGGGGGCGTCAAGCGTCGCTTCACCAAGGTCGGCGAAATCCCGGCAGGTGAGGGGACAGCGACCGTCATCGACGATTATGGCCATCACCCGGTGGAAATCAAAGCCGTCCTCGCCGCAGCGCGCGAAGGGGCCAAGGGTCGCGTCATCGCCGTGGTCCAGCCGCACCGCTTCACGCGCTTGCGCGACCTGATGGACGAGTTCCAGCAGGCGTTCAACGACGCCGACATCGTTTACGCCGCGCCCGTCTATACCGCAGGCGAACAGCCGATCGAGGGTGTGGACAGCGCGGCGCTGGTCGCGGGGTTGAAGCGCCGGGGGCATCGCCATGCCTCGACCATCGCCGATGCCGATGCGCTCGCCGTGGCGCTTGCCGCCGACATTCAGGCCGACGACATGGTCATCTGCCTGGGCGCGGGCGACATCACCAAATGGGCGGCCGGGCTGGCCGCTGCCGTCTCCGCCAAAGTGGAGGAAATCGCCTGATGTTCGAACTGTTCGCCGTTGGCCTCGAAATGCAGAAGCGCATGATCGACGTCCAGATGCAGGGGGTCGAAGTCGCGCGCGACATGGTGGAAACCGCCCAGCAAAATATCCAGGCTGGCATGGCCACGCATGACGCCGGACAGGCCGGCATGACAGCGATCAAGAGCTGGATGAAGCTGTGGGGCATGCGCGGTTGACGGGCGCGATCACCTCTCTGCCGTCGGTGCGCGGCACGCTGAAGCAGGACGCGCCGCTCGCGCCGCTCGTCTGGTTCAAGGCGGGCGGGGCGGCGCAATGGCTGTTCGAGCCGAAGGATGCCGACGATCTGTCGGATTTCCTTGCCATGCTCGACCCCGATATGCCGGTGATGGCGCTCGGCCTTGGTTCCAACCTGATCGTGCGCGACGGCGGCGTGCCGGGCGTGGTCGTGCGGCTGGGCAAGCCCTTTGCGAAGGTGGAGGCGACCGACGCCACCACGCTGACCTGCGGCGGCGGCGCGTCGGGCATTCTCGTATCGTCCACCGCGCGCGATGCGGGCATTGCGGGCCTTGAATTTCTGCGTTCCATCCCCGGCACGGTCGGCGGTTTCGTGCGCATGAACGGCGGCGCCTATGGCACCGAAACCGCCGACATATTGGTGTCGTGCGAAGTCGTTCTGCGTTCGGGCGAGCAGATCACGCTACTCAACCGCGACCTGCACTACACCTATCGCCATTCCAACCTGACGGACGGCGCGATCGTGGTCAGCGCGACCTTCCGTGGCGAACCCGGCGAATCCGCCGCGATCCAGGCGGAAATGGACCGCATCGCCGCCGCGCGCGAGGAAAGCCAGCCGCTGCGCAGCAAGACCGGCGGTTCTACCTTCAAGAACCCCAACGGGCATAAAGCATGGGCGCTGGTCGATGAGGCAGGCTGTCGCGGCCTCCAGATCGGCGGCGCGCAGGTCAGTGAAAAGCACACCAATTTCCTGCTCAACACCGGTGACGCCACCAGCGCCGACATCGAGGCGCTGGGCGAGGAAGTCCGCCGCCGGGTGAAAGCCAAGAGCGACGTCGAACTGGAATGGGAAATTCAGCGTGTCGGCATGTTTGCCGACGCTAACAAGGAAATCGTGGGAATGAACAAGTGAGCCGTGGCCCCTGGCATGTCGCCGTCCTGATGGGCGGCTGGTCGGCGGAACGGCCGGTGTCGCTGATGAGCGGGGAGGGCGTTGCCAAGGCGCTGGAATCGCGCGGGCATCGGGTGACGCGGATCGACATGGACCGCACCGTCGCCGCCCGCCTTGCCGAAACGAACGCGGACGTTGTGTTCAACGCGCTGCACGGCGTGCCGGGCGAAGATGGCACGGTGCAGGGCATGATGGACCTGATGGGCCTGACCTATACCCATAGCGGCCTGGCCACATCGGTGGTCGCGATCGACAAGCAACTGACCAAGCAGGCGCTGGTCCCCCACGGCATCCCCATGCCCGGCGGCCATATCGTGCGGAGCGACAGCCTGTATGAAGGCGATCCTCTGCCACGCCCCTATGTGCTGAAGCCCGTGAATGAGGGCAGTTCGGTCGGCGTCGCGATCGTCATGCCCGATGGCAATTACGGATCGCCCATTGGCCGCGACAGCGCCGGTCCCTGGCAGGATTTCGACGAACTGCTCGCCGAACCCTATATTCGCGGCCGCGAACTCACCACTGCAGTCATGGGCGACGAAGCGTTGCTGGTCACCGAATTGCGCCCCAAGAGCGGCTTTTACGATTTCGACGCCAAATATACCGATGGCATGACCGAACATGTCTGCCCCGCGGACATCCCTGACGAAATCACGCAGGCGTGCAAGGCGCTGGCCCTGCGCGCGCATCAATTGCTGGGCTGCAAGGGCGCGTCGCGCTCTGATTTCCGCTGGGACGACGAACAGGGGATCGAAGGACTGTTCCTGCTGGAGGTCAACACCCAGCCGGGCATGACGCCGCTCAGCCTCGTGCCTGAACAGGCGGCGAAGCTGGGCATTGACTATGCCGAGCTGGTAGAGCGTATTGTCGAGGACGCGCTGACAGGCGCCGGGGGAAAAACGGATGGCTGAGGCACGGATACGGCGCGGCGGCACCGCGCGGCTGAGCAGCGCCAGAGGCAAGGCGACGAAAGGCGGTCGCGGCCGGACGCTCAAGCGCCAGTCGTCGATCGACCGTCTGCTTGAATCCCTGCCGATTAGCGAAGCCACGCTGCAACGGCTGGCAAGCTGGGCCATCGTCGCCATTTTCGCCGCCGTGCTGATCGGCCTCGCCATGATTTTCGGCCTGCCTGCCCTCGCGCAGAAGCAGGCGGCGGAAATCGCCGCACGCGCCGGGTTCGAGGTCGAGAAGGTCGAAGTGCGCGGCGTCGAGCGGATGGACGAAATGCCCGTCTATAATATCGCGCTGGGACAGGTGGATCGCTCCATGCTTTCGCTCGACCTGCCCAAGGTGCGGGCCGAAATGCTCAAGCTGGGCTGGGTCAAGGACGCCCGCATTTCCCGCCGTCTGCCCGACACGCTGGTGGTCGACATCGTGGAGCGCGATCCGGTCGCGGTGTGGCAACATGACGGACAACTTCACCTGATCGACGTGGGCGGCGCAGTGCTGCAATCCGTGACGGCCAGCGCCATGCCCGATCTGCCCTTGGTCGTGGGGCCGAACGCCAATCGCCAGACCGCCGGGCTCAACCGTCTGATGGAAAATGCGCCTTCGCTCAAGCCGATGCTGGCGGGCGCGACCTGGGTCGGCAATCGCCGCTGGGATCTGCGTTTCCAGTCGGGCGAAACCCTGTCCCTGCCCGAAGGGGACAAGGATTCCGGGGCGGCGCTGGTCAATTTCGCGCGCATGGACGGCGTCAACCGGCTGCTGGGCCGGGGCATCGTCCGCTTTGACATGCGCGATCCCGATCGTTTCGTGCTCCGCCTGCCCCAGGGGCGGGTCGAGGAAAAGCCGATGGACGGCGCGGACAAGTCCGCCGCTGCGCCAACGGCAGGCGAGGAAGGCTAAGCATCATGGCGCAGCCCAAGGTCGAAAAGCTCATCACCGCGATCGATATAGGGTCGTGGAAGGTGTCCGCGCTCATCGCGGGGCGCACCGATACGGGTGAGCTGGCGATATTGGGCACGGGCCAGCGCGAAAGCCGGGGCGTGCGGCGCGGTTTCATCGCTGACATGGAGCGCACCGAACTGGCCGTGCGCGAAACCGTGGAACAGGCCGAGCGCGTTGCGGGCACCAATATCGAAGATGTGTGGGTCAGCTTTTCGGGCGGCAGTCTGGTCAGTGATGTCGTCACCGTCGAGCGCGACATGGCGGGCTATCGCGTCGAGCAGGCCGATATCGACGATCTGCTGACGACGGGGCAGCAGGGCATCGACCCTGATGGCCGCGTCGTGCTTCATGCCCAGCCCACCTGCTTCACCATCAACGGCAAGGTGCCGGTGAAAAAGCCGCTGGGCATGCACGCCGACTTGCTGGGCGTGGATATTCATGTCGTGCTGGCCGACGGCGCGCCGCTTGCCAATCTCGACCTGTGCGTGCGGGGCGCTTATCTCAACGTCAATTCCATCGTCGCCTCGCCGATCGCGACGGGCCTTGCCTGCCTGTCCGAAGAGGAGCGCGACCTGGGCGTGGCATTGGTCGAAATGGGGGCAGGGGTCACGAACGTGTCGCTCTACGCTGGCGGTATGCTGGTCGGCCTGCATTCCATTCCCATCGGCGCGTCGGACATCACCGACGATATCGCATCGGCCTTTGGTATTCGGCGCAGCCAGGCGGAGCGGATCAAATGCTTTTATGGTTCGGCCATGCAGAACCGCCGCGATTTCCGTGAGATGATCGAGATTGCGGCGCCCCATGGCGATGTCGCCCTGCCAGGTCAGAGCGCGGGGCCGAATGCCGAAGGTGGCAAGATCACCCGCGCCGCGCTGGTCGGCGTTATCTGTGAACGGCTGGGCATGCTGATGTCCGAAGTCAACGCTGCTTTGGCGGGCATGGGTTTCAATACCCCGACCGGGCGGCAGGTCGTGCTGACCGGTGGCGGCGCGGAAATGAAGGGCATTGCCGACTATGCGCAGGGCGCATTGGGCCGCGCTGTGCGGATCGGGCGGCCACGGGGCTTGTCCGCTTTGCCCGAAGCGCATAGTGGCCCGGCTTTCGCGACGCTGGCGGGACTGGCGCTTTACGGCGCTTCCAACCCGGTTGATCTCCGCGCGATAGCGCCCTCGGCGCAGACGGTGCATCGTCTCGGCACGCCGCTATGGTGGCAACGGATGATGCGGGCGATGCGGACCAACTATTGAGCAGAATCGAAGAAGAACGAAAATAGCTGGTGAAATACTCTATTTTCTGGTGTTAACATTTGGTGACGGTTGTTGCTTCCTGACGAGGAAGCTGAGGGAGCAGTATTTATGAGCATTGAGATCAGCCCACCGCATGTGGACGAACTGAAGCCGCGTATCGCGGTGATCGGCGTCGGCGGCGCGGGCGGCAATGCCATCGCGAACATGATCGCCGCCCATGTCGAGGGCGTGGACTTCATCGTGGCCAACACGGATGCGCAGGCGCTCAACGCCTCGCCCGCTGAACGCCGCATCCAGCTTGGGCCGCAGATCACCGAAGGTCTGGGCGCAGGCTCGCGTCCCGAAATCGGCAAGGCGGCGGCGGAAGAAACCATCGCTTCTGTCGAACAGGCGCTGGAAGGCGCGCATATGTGCTTCATCGCCGCGGGCATGGGCGGCGGCACCGGAACGGGTGCAGCGCCCGTCATCGCCAAGGCGGCGCGCGAGCGTGGCATCCTGACCGTCGGCGTCGTGACCAAGCCGTTCACCTTCGAAGGCAACCGCCGCATGAAGTCGGCGGAAAGCGGCATCGACGAACTGCAAAAGCATGTCGACACGCTGATCGTCATCCCGAACCAGAATCTGTTCCTGATCGCCAATCCGAACACGACCTTCAAGGAAGCGTTCCAGATGGCGGACGAAGTGCTGCAGCAGGGCGTGCGCGGCATCACCGACCTCATGGTCATGCCTGGCCTCATCAACCTCGACTTCGCGGATGTCCGCTCGGTCATGGGTGAAATGGGCAAGGCAATGATGGGCACCGGCGAAGCTGAAGGCGACGGCCGGGCGCTTCAGGCCGCTGAAAAGGCGATCGCCAACCCGCTGCTCGACGGCGTGTCGATGCGTGGGGCCAAGGGTGTGATCGTCTCCATCGTCGGGGGCGAAGACATGCGCCTGATGGAAGTGGACGAAGCCGCCAACCATATTCGCGAACTGGTGGACCCGGACGCCAACATCATCTGGGGCAGCGCCTTCAACGACAATCTCAACGGCAAGATCCGCGTGTCGGTGGTCGCCACCGGCATCGACAGCGATATCGGCCAGAACGCTGCGCCGCTGACCCAGCCGTTCAGCTTCGCCAGCCGTCCGGCCGTCGCCGTGCCGCAGTCTGCCGCCTCACGCGCCGCAGCGCCTGCGCCGCAGCCCGCGCCGGTCGCCGCGCCGGAGCCAGAGACGCTCGAACTGGATGTGCCCGAAGCGCCCGCTCCCGCGCCGCTTAGCCCGCCTGCGGCGCAGCCCGCTCCGGCGGCCTTCGCCGCGCCTCGGCCCGCCGCCGTCTTCTCTGACGAAGGTGCGGACGATGATGAACTGGTCCTGGGTGCTGACAATGTCGAGGCAACCGCTCCGGCGCCTGCCGCGCCCGCACCGCGCGTCGCTAGCGGTGGCACGTTGTTCGAGCGGATGGCGGGCCTGACCCGTGGCTCGGACAAGGCCGCCAGCACGGATGACGTCGCGCCGGGTGTGGATATCCCGCGTTTCCTCAACCGTCAGAATAATCAGTAAGACCATCGCGCGGCTTCGTCGCGCCGGTCGTCAGGCGCGCCGTCCGTCCCATGGGGCGTTACGGCGCGCTTTTTCTGTGCGGTGATTTCCCATTCACCAGCGAGTGGCTAAGGCGCGAACGTGAAACGCTCTCTTCCATGGATCATTACCGGCCTGCTCATCGCGGGTACGGCGCAGGCGCAAACCGATCAGGCGCAGCTTGTGGCCCCCCCCGGTGCGGCGGAGCTCAACAGCAATCTGGCGCGTCTTTCCTCCAATCCGCGTGACGTCACCGCGCTGATCGGGGCGGGGGAAGCGGCGCTGGCGTTGGACGATCCGCGCGCGGCGGCCGGTTTCTTTGCGCGCGCCGATGCGATTTCCAGCGGCAATGGCCGGATCAAGGCGGGCCTGGCCCGCGTGAACCTCAAGCTGCAAAATCCCGCCGAAGCGTTGCGGCTGTTCGATCAGGCGGCGCGGCTGGGCTATCCCGATACGACCATCCTGTCCGATCGCGGGCTGGCCCGTGACATGACCGGAGATCAGGCTGGCGCGCAGCGGGATTATCAGTCTGCACTGACAAAAACCCCCGACGACGCCGAACTCATCCGCCGCTATGCCGCTTCGCTCGGCATTTCTGGACAGGTGGAGGCCGCCGACAAGGTGCTCGCCCCCTTGCTCTACAAAAGCGACCGGGCGGCATGGCGCTATCGCGCCTTTATCCTGGCGATGAACAACAAGCAGGGCGACGCGCGCAAGGTCGCTTCGCAGACGATGCCCGCCCAACTGGCCGCCGCGATCACGCCCTATATGGAAAAAATGCCTTATCTGAACCCGGCGCAAAAGGCCGCGGCAGTGCATTTCGGGCAGTTTCCGCAGCAGACCGGCGCCAGCATCGCCGCCGTAATCCCTACGCCGCCCGCTATGTTGCCGGGCAGAGCCGCGATCGCCACGCAGGACACGCCCACCGTTGTCGCCGCCGCACCGACCAGTCCGCCGCAGGATCGCCGCACCCGTGCCACCGCGCGGCAGCGGCAGGCCGCGACCAGGCTCGCTCGTGCGGACAAGCCAGTCGTGCCAGCAGCATCGCAGCCCCAACCGCAGGTGCAGCCTACGCCCTCCCGGCCAGCAGCGTC
>JAECRT010000024.1:0-6875 GCA_016000085.1 Sphingomonadaceae bacterium | reverse complement strand
TCGCGCCGCCGCCGCAGCCTGATCCGATTGCGACCCGCACGCTCGCCGACATCATTCGCGCCATCGATGTCCCCGAAACCGAGCGCCGGTCGACCGTCGCGGCGGTCAATCTGGACGAAATCGCCGCGATGCAGGCTGCGCGCCGTGCCGAGCGGGTCGCCGTGGCGGACAAGGCGAAAAAGGCCGCGCTCGCCAAGGCGAAGGCAGAAGCCGACGCCAAGGCAAAGAAGGAAGCCGAGGAAAAGAAGAAGCTGACCGACAATCCGTCCCGCAACTGGTTGCAGGTCGGCACCGGCGCCAGCAAGTCGGGCCTCGCCTTCACGCTCAAGGCGCTGCGCAAGAAATATGACAGCCTCGCCCCGCAAGATGGCTGGAGCGCGTCGTGGGGCCGCACCAACCGCCTGCTGGTCGGACCCTTCGCCAGCTTCACCCGCGCCAAAACGCTGGAGGAAAAGCTGAAAGCCGCCGGGGCGGACGTCTTTGCATGGAAAAGCGACGCGGGAGAGGTAGTCGAGAGGCTGGGCGGTAAGTAAGAGGGCGTCCGATGACGATCCTCGCCCCCTATGCCTGTCACCCCGCCGCCAGTCGCGGTCGCCTCCACTCCGAACCGGGCGGGGAGGCGCGGGGGCCGCGCGACGTTTTCCAGCGCGATCGCGATCGCATCATCCACTCCATCGCCTTCCGCCGCCTGCGCCACAAGACGCAGGTGTTCGTGTCGCCCGATGGCGATCATTTCCGCGTCCGCCTGACCCACAGCCTGGAAGTCGCGCAGATCGGCCGCACCACTGCGCGCACGCTGGGCCTCAACGAAGATCTGACCGAAGCGCTGTGCCTGGCCCATGACATCGGCCATCCCCCTTTCGGCCATGCCGGGGAGGATGCGCTGGAGGCTGCGATGGAGGATCATGGCGGTTTCGACCATAACGCCCATACGCTGCGCACGCTGATGCTGCTGGAAAGTCCCTATCCTCTGTTCGCGGGTCTCAACCTCAGCTGGGAAATGCTGGAGGGGCTGGCCAAGCATAATGGCCCGGTTATGAATCCAGGTTGGGCGATGCGCGAACTCGATGCGTTGTTCCCGCTCGACCTGACCAGTCATGCCTCGCTGGAGGCGCAACTGGCCGCGATTGCCGACGATATCGCCTATGACAATCACGACATCGACGATGGTTTGCGCGCCGGGCTGTTGACGCTGGAGCAATTGCTGGAGGTGCCGCTGGTGCGCACCTGTTGGGACCGGGTGCGCGCTCGCTATCCCGACGTGCCGCAGGACAAGTTGCTGCGCGAACTGGTGCGCGAACAGATTGGCGTGATGGCCAACGACCTGATCGCGTCCACCCGCGCGAACATCGCCGAATCAAAGGTCGAAACCGTCGCCGACGTCCGCGCGCTCGGCCGCACGCTCGTCGCCTTCTCGCCCGAACTGGCCGCGCAGGAACGCGACCTCAAACGGTTCATGTACGCCACCCTCTATCATCACCCAGAACAGCTCGCCGCCGCCGACCGGGCGCGGGTGATCGTCACCGACCTGTTCGCTGCCTATCAGGCCGATCCCGCGCTGATGCCGCCGGAATGGCGCGACGATTGCGTTCTGGAAGAACCCGCCCGCAGCCGCCACATTGCCGACTTCATCGCTGGCATGACCGACCGCTACGCCGAAAAGCGCCATGCGGACATTTACGGCCCGGTGGCGGCCTGACCGCTTTACGCCCTCATTTGGGCAATTGACGCGCCTGCGCGTTTGCCGCAATGCCGAGGAGTCTCTGGCGTCGAGGATTCGATGCCGGGCATGATGCGGGAGAGCATGGGAAGCCTTTGAGGCCACCCCGTCGCCGAAGGAGCAACCGCCCCGGAATCTCTCAGGCCAAAGGACCGCATCGCGCGCAGGCACTCTGGAAAGCGGACGGATCATGCCGTCCCACCGAAGGGGTAAGCCATGTGATCGCAAGATCGCTGGTCAAAGCTCTCAGGTTCCGTGACAGAGGGGGTGGCAGAAATGACGTGTCCGACTCCGGGCGCGTTCTGTCGCCATTGACCCCGCACGGAAAGGCTGCCCCATGACAGGCAAGGACGACATCGCCACCATCGAAGAGGCATTGCCGCTCGAAGCCCTGCCGCTCGACGCCTGGCACCGCGCAAAAGGCGCGCGCATGGTCGGTTTCGCCGGCTATCACATGCCCATCCAATATGACGGCATCATGGCCGAACATACATGGACCCGCGAACATGCGGGGCTGTTCGACGTCAGCCATATGGGCCAGCTCACCTTTTCGGGGGAGGGCGTGGACGACGCGCTCGAAACCCTGCTGCCCAGCGACATCAAGGGGCTGAAACCCTTCCGCCAGCGCTATTCGATGCTGCTGAACGAGGAAGGCGGCATCCTCGACGACCTGATGGTGTCGCGCCCCGGCGTTCCTGGAGAAGAGGGGGGTGCGTTCGATGACGCGGTGATCTATATGGTCGTCAACGGCGCCACCAAATATGACGATATTGGCTGGATGATCGAGCATCTGCCCGACGCGGTCACCATGAACCACATGGCCGATCAGGCGCTGCTGGCGTTGCAGGGGCCAGAAGCGGGCGAGGCGATGGCCATGCTCGTCCCCGGCACCGCCGACCTCATCTTCATGCAGTGCGGCCCGTTCGAATGGAATGGCGTGCCGCTGTGGATCAGCCGGTCGGGCTATACCGGCGAAGATGGTTTTGAAATCAGCCTGCCCGCCGATGCCGCCGCGGCCTTTGCCGACGCGCTGTGCGCGTTGCCGCAGGTCAGGCCGGTCGGCCTTGGCGCGCGCGATTCACTCCGTCTGGAGGCCGGATTGCCGCTCTATGGTCATGACATCGATTCGCGGGTCAGCACCATCGGCGCGGACCTGGGCTTTGCGATCCAGAAGCGCCGCCGCGAGGAAGGCGGCTTCATCGGCCATGCCCGCGTGATGCAGGAACTGGCCGACGGCCCCGGCGCAAAGCGCGTCGGCTTGGCGATCGAAGGCCGCTTGCCTGCGCGCGAAGGCGCGACCATCTATGCCGGCGACGTACTGGTGGGCGATGTGACGTCGGGCGGTTTCGCGCCCAGCGTCGGCGCGCCGATCGCGATGGGGTGGGTCAGCCTGCCGCACGCTGCGCTCGGCACCGCGCTCGAAATAGAGGTGCGTGGCAAGCGCATCGCCGCCGTGGTTGCGTCCATGCCGTTCGTACCGCATCGTTATCGCCGCAAGGCCTGATCATTTTTTGCGGGTCGTCGGATGCACGCGACGCCCCGGAAATTCATCCTAGGGGAAAAGATATGAGCCGTTATTTCACCGAAGAACATGAATGGATCGACGTGGCGGGCGACATCGCCACCATCGGCATCACCGAATATGCGCAGGAACAGCTGGGCGACATCGTGTTCGTCGAACTGCCCAACGAAGGCGCGACCTTCGACAAGGGTGACGACGCCGCCGTCGTGGAATCGGTCAAGGCTGCGTCCGACGTTTATGCGCCCATTTCCGGCGAAGTCGTCGAAGCCAACAGCGCGCTGGAAGACGAGCCGGCGCTGGTCAACAGCGACGCCGAAGAGGATGGCTGGTTCTTCAAGCTGCGCATCGCCGACGCCAGCGAGCTGGAAGGCTTGATGGACGAAGCCACCTACAAGAAGTTCGTGGCCTCGCTCTAAAGCAACAATAAGCCCCTCCCGATCAAGGGAGGGGGAAGGGGTGGGTCGCGACCATAGGGAGCGTCTACCCTCCCGCCACGGAGCAGCGCTCGCTCCGTTCGCGACCCACCCCCGGCCCCTCCCGTGAATGGGAGGGGGGAGTTTTGGAATATGCGCTACCTACCCCTTACCGCCACCGACCGGCAGGACATGCTGTCCGTCATCGGCGCAACCTCGATCGACGATCTGTTCATCGATGTGCCTGCCGAGGCCCGGTTGGCCGAAAAGATTGCGGGCCTTCCCGACCATGCCAGCGAACTGGCGGTCGAACGCCATATGGGCAGGCTGGCCGCGAAAAATCTGTCGGCAGGGGCAGCGCCCTTCTTCCTGGGCGCGGGCGCGTACAAGCATCATGTCCCCGCCAGCGTCGATCATCTGATCCAGCGTGGCGAGTTCCTGACTGCCTACACCCCCTATCAGCCCGAAATCGCGCAGGGCACGCTTCAGGTTCTGTTCGAATTCCAGACGCAGGTCGCGCGCCTGCTGGGCTGCGATGTCGCCAATGCCTCCATGTATGACGGCTCGACCGCCTGCTGGGAAGCGATCGGCATGGCCCGCCGCATCACCAAGCGCGGCAAGGCGCTCCTGTCATCGGGCCTGCACCCCCATTATGTCTCGGTCGCCAACACCATGGCGAAATTCACCGGTGACGCGCTGGTGCATGAAGCCCCGACGCTGGACGCGGCGACCGACATCGACGCGCTGATCGGGGCGATCGACAAGGATACATCCTGCGTCGTCGTCCAATATCCCGACATATTGGGCCGCATCGCCGACCTGACCCCGCTTGCCGACGCGGCCCATGCGGCAGGCGCGCTGCTGGTCGCGGTCGTGACCGAGCCGGTCGCCCTTGGCGCGATCAAGGCGCCCGGTGCGATGGGCGCGGATATCGTCGTGGGTGAAGGCCAGTCGATCGGCGTGGGCCTGCAATTCGGTGGGCCTTATCTGGGCCTGTTCGCCTGCAAGCAGAAATATGTCCGCCAGATGCCGGGTCGCCTGTGCGGCGAAACGCTGGACGCGGCGGGCAAGCGCGGCTTCGTGCTGACCCTTTCCACCCGCGAACAGCATATCCGCCGGGAAAAGGCGACGTCGAACATCTGCACCAACTCCGGCCTGTGTGCGCTGGCGTTCAGCATCCACATGACGCTGCTGGGTGAAGCGGGCCTGCGCGAACTGGCGATGCTCAACCACGGCCTGGCCGTCCAGGCTGCCGACCGTCTGGCGCAGGTGCCGGGCGTGAAGCTGGTCAACGACAGCTTCTTCAATGAATTTACGCTGGTCCTGGCGAAGGACGCCCGCGATGTCGTCCGCAACCTGGCGGACAAGGGCATATTGGGCGGCGTCTCGCTCGGCCGCCTGTTCCCCGATGCCACCGCCATCGGCAACGGACTGGTCGTTGCCGTCACGGAAACCGTCACGGCGGAGGATATCGAAATCCTTGCCAAGGCGCTTGAGGAGGAACTGGCATGACCATGCTGAAAGAAGGCCGCCCGACCGCTCCCGTTCCCGTCAAGGAAGCCCATATGGCCCCGCAAACCGCCACCGGCAATCGCGCGCTGATGCTGGAAGAAGCGCTGATCTTCGAGATCGGATCGACCGCCACCACCGGCGTCGATTTCGCTCCCGCGCCACAGGTCGCCAGCCGCCTCGGCACGCTGGCCCGCACCGACAGCATCGGCCTGCCGGGCCTGTCCGAACAGGAAACGGTGCGCCACTATACCCGCCTGTCGCGCCAGAATTACGCCATCGATCTGGGCCTGTTTCCGCTCGGCTCCTGCACGATGAAGCATAACCCGCGCCTCAATGAAAAAGTCGCGCGGATGCCCGGTTTTGGCGATATCCACCCGCTCCAGCCGCAATCGACGGTGCAGGGTGCGCTGGCGGTGATCGATGAACTGGCCCATTGGCTGATCACGCTGACCGGGATGCACGCGGTCGCGATGAGCCCCAAGGCTGGCGCGCACGGCGAATTGTGCGGCCTGCTCGCGATCCGCTCGGCGCTCGAAGCTCGTGGCGACGCGCGTAGCGTCGTCCTCGTCCCCGAAAGCGCGCATGGCACCAATCCTGCCACTGCCGCCTTCTGCGGTTACAAGGTGGAGGATATTCCCGCCACTCCCGAAGGCCGCGTCGACCTTGCAGCCTTGAAGGCCCGTCTCGGCCCCGATGTCGCGGCGGTGATGATCACCAATCCCAACACCTGCGGCCTGTTCGAACGCGAAATGAAGACGATCTCCGACGCGGTCCATGCCGCCGGAGCCTTCGTCTATTGCGACGGCGCGAACTTCAACGCCATCGTCGGTCGGGTTCGCCCCGGCGACCTTGGCGTCGACGCAATGCACATCAACTTGCACAAGACCTTCTCCACGCCCCATGGCGGCGGTGGCCCTGGTTCCGGCCCGGTCGTGCTCAGCCAGGCGCTCGCCCCCTTCGCACCGCTGCCCTTCGTCGAAAAGCAGGGTGATCAGTTCGTCCTGATCGAAGAAGAGACGGCGGGCGATCATCATGCCGGCACCTTTGGCCGCATGGTGGCTTTCCATGGCCAGATGGGCATGTTCACCCGCGCCCTGACCTATATTCTCAGCCATGGCGCGGATGGCCTGCGTCAGGTGGCGGAGGATGCCGTCCTCAACGCCAACTATATCCTGCGCAGTCTGGACGATGTGCTGGACGCCCCCTTCGGTTTCAGCGGCCCGTGCATGCATGAGGCGCTGTTCAGCGACAAGGGGCTGGCCGAAGGCTTCACCACGCTCGACATCGCCAAGGGGCTGATCGACGAAGGCTTCCACCCGATGACCATGTATTTCCCGCTGGTCGTCCATGGCGCGATGCTGGTCGAACCGACCGAAACCGAAAGCAAGGCCGCGCTCGACCAGTTCATCATGGCGCTGCGCAGTCTGGCGCAGCGCGCCAAGGCGGGGGACGAAGCGCTCAAGGGCGCGCCCTACCACGCCCCGCGCCGTCGCCTCGACGAAACGCTGGCCGCGCGTAAGCCCGTGCTGACGTGGAGCGAGCTGGATCTGGCGCAGGCGGCCGAATGACGCTCTGGGTTCCGGGCGAAGCGGGCGGCAGGGCGGAAAAGCGCCACGCCCCCGCGACGCTGCGGAACCGCGACTACATCCTGCCCATATTGCAGGACGCGCTGCCACCTAGCGGGACCATATTGGAAATCGCCAGCGGC
>JAECRT010000023.1 GCA_016000085.1 Sphingomonadaceae bacterium | reverse complement strand
GGGGCATAGCGCTCCATGAAGCGCTCGCCTTCGGAGTTGGTCAGATAACCACCCTCGCCGCGCGCGCCTTCGGTGATGAGCACGCCCGCGCCGTAAATGCCGGTCGGGTGGAACTGCACGAACTCCAGATCCTGGAGCGGCAACCCTGCGCGCAGCACCATGCCGCCGCCGTCGCCGGTGCAGCTATGTGCCGAGGTGGCGGAGAAATAGGCGCGGCCATAGCCGCCCGTCGCCAGCACGACCGCATGGCTGCGGAAGCGGTGGATGCTGCCGTCTTCCATGCAGATGGCGATGACGCCACGGCACTCGCCATTTTCCATGATGAGGTCGATGGCGAAATATTCGATGTAGAAGTCCGCGTCATACTTCAGCGACTGCTGATAGAGCGCGTGCAGCATGGCGTGACCGGTACGGTCGGCCGCGGCGCAGGTACGCTGTACCGGCGGCCCAGCGCCCATATTCTGCATGTGGCCGCCGAAAGGACGCTGATAGATGGTGCCATCGGCGTTGCGGCTGAAGGGCACGCCGGCATGTTCCAGCTCGATCACGGCGGCGGGTGCTTCGCGCACCATATATTCGATCGCGTCCTGATCGCCCAGCCAGTCAGACCCCTTGACGGTGTCGTACATGTGCCAGGTCCAGTGGTCGGGGCTGTTGTTGCCCAGCGACGCGGCGATGCCGCCCTGCGCCGCCACGGTGTGCGACCGGGTCGGGAACAGCTTGGTGATGCACGCGGTCTTGAGGCCCGCTTCGGCGCTGCCCATGGTCGCGCGCAGGCCCGAACCGCCAGCGCCCACGACGACGGTGTCGTAGGTGTGATCGATGATCTTATAGGCTTCGGTCATTATTTCACGATCCCCGTGAAGGCGATCTTGGCGATCGCGAAGACGCCCGCGGCGGCGCCGCCAAAGGCATAGAAGTTCAGCACCAGCATGGAGAAGAAGGCCAGACCCTTGTCATGGACATAATCTTCCAGCATCACCTGCATGCCGAGACGCAGATGCATGAAGATGCTGACGATCATCAGCATCATCGGGACGGCGACCAGCGGGTTCGCAATCCAGCCGACGACGCTTTCATAATCCAGGCCAGGCAGGCTGAGCAGGCTGAAGATCAGCCACAGCACCAGCAACAGGTTGCCGACCGCCGTGTAGCGCTGCGCCAGCCAGTGATGCGCGCCATGGCGTGCGGAGCCAAGCCCACGGACGCGGCCAATACCAGTTCCGTTGCCCATCAGAGCGCCTTTCCGAAGATATAGAGCCAGACAAGACCGGTCACGAGCAGCGAAGCCACGAAGGTCGCGATCGACCAGATCTTGTTCTTTTGCAGTTCGTACCCTGCGCCCATGTCGAGCACGAAGTGGCGAAGCCCCGAAAAAAGATGCTGGAAGAAAAACCAGCTGAGGCCGATCATGACGATATAGCCAATCGGCGAGGTCGCGCACTTGACGAACGTCGCATAGGCTTCCGGTCCGATCGCGGCGGCCATTAGCCACCAGATCAAGCCCAGCGCGCCTGCGGTCGCCAGACCGTTGCCGGTTACGCGGTGCATGATGGACACGGCCATCGCCGGTCCCCATTTCCATATCGTCAAATGCGGCGAGAGCGGCCGGCTGTTGGATCGCGCCATGTCTACCCTGGTCCCTGATGCTTGTCCCTTGATCCCGCTCCCTTAAGAGCGAACACGCAGGAGGGCAAGCGGCGGAACGCATGGCCGCGCCATGATCTCACCGCTGCGGCCCGCGCGCGATCATAAGAAGTGATTAACCAAAGACCGCTAAGCTTGCCTCGTTCACCGATCCTCCCAATTGCAGGGGCCGTCCTTTCATGTCGTCCTATGTTCCCGCCAACGCTGCCATTTCCGACTATATCGCGGAAGTCGATCCCGATGGGACGATTGCGCCGGGCGCCCGCGAGATCGGCCTGTTGATCGAGTCGGAACTGGCCAGCGTGACGTCGGCCTTCTTCGACAGCTATATGCGCGACACCGGCTTGCATAGCCGGCTGAGCGCCAATGTCGTGACCCGCATACGGTCCGAAGCGCATAGCTATATCGAACAGAAGCTGCTGCATTTGCGGGACGGGCGTTGGGCGCGATCGTCCGCCGACTGTGTGCGCCACGCCCGCAAGCATGGCGTATCTGTGCGCGCCGTGCTGACTGCTGTTGCTGCTGCCAACGACCGTATAACGGACCTGATCTGGGACCATTGCCGCGATGACGAGGCACGCTGTCGCCGCCTGTTGCGCGTGATGACGCATATCGCCATGCTGGATTCGGGTTTCCTGACCAATGTGCTGTCGAACGACCAAGCGGAAGCCCAGCGGGTCGAACGCCAACATTACAGCACCCAGTTCGAACAGCGTATCGTCGGCGAACTCGACGGCGCAACCCGGCTGGGCGAATCGCTGCGCGAACAAGCGAAGGATGCCTCTGCCGCCACGCGCGGCATGTTGGGCAAGGCGTCGGAAGTCGCCGCTGCCGCCGAACAATCCGCCCTCGCGATGCGCGAAGCGGCCCGCACCTCCGCTGGCCTGATCCGCGCGATCGAGGACGCCCGTACCGAAGTGGAAGGCGCTGCCGACGTCGCGCAACGTGCCGCACGCCAATCGGGCGATGCTGTCACCATGTCCGCCACGCTGTCGGAACATGCCAAATCGATCGATTCGATCCTGGGCCTGATTCGCGATATTGCCGGACAGACCAACCTCCTTGCCCTCAACGCCACCATCGAAGCCGCACGCGCGGGCGATGCCGGGCGCGGCTTTGCCGTCGTCGCGCAGGAAGTGAAGAGCCTCGCCAACCAGACCGCACGGGCGACGGACGAAATCGCCGGCAAAATCGCCGACATCCAAGCGTCGACCCGCCTGTCGGTGGAAACCAACGAGCGCATCCGCGACACGGTGGGCGAAGTGCAGGCCAGCGCCGACCGCATCCGTCACGCCATGGACGCACAGGCGCAGACCGTCACCATGATTACCGCCGCCGTCGACGAAACCGCGCTCGCGGCGGATTCGATGTCCACCACCATTTCCGCCATCCGGCAGGATACCGAAGTGGTCGCGTCGGAAATCGATCAACTGGAACGGGGCTTCATGAGCGTGGAAGGCAAGCTGGCCAGCCTGCGCCACGCATCGTCAGACTTTGGGCGTCAGGTGGCCTGAACCTACCCGCTCCCCTTCCCCTGCCCCCTCGCCTCGGCTACAGGCGAGCGCATGAATGATGTCGCATCCCCAGCCGTCCAAAGCTGGAAAGTCACCCTGCCCTGCACCCGTGCCGAAGCCGAAGCCCTGGACGGGGACATCGCCGCCTTTACGATGATGGAGCATCCGCCCGTGCTGATGACCAGCGAGGCGGCGCCGGACGACGAAAATATCTGGCAGTTGGACGCCTATTTCGAAGGCAAGCCCAGCACCGCCGCGATCAAGCTGCTCAAGACGCTGGTGCCAAGCGCCGCGCATAGCAAGCCGGTGGTCGAGGCGCTTTCCGACGAGGATTGGGTCACGCTGAGCCAGCAGGGGCTGGAGCCGGTCACCGCCGGGCGTTTCCACGTCCGCAATCTGGCCAGCGACGCCGAACAGCCCGACCGCGTCAATCTGTTGATCGAGGCAGGCCGCGCCTTTGGCACTGGCCAGCACGAAACCACCGCCGGATGCCTGACGATGCTCGACCGGATGCGACGCGTGGGGATGCGCGCGCGCAACGTGGCCGACATCGGCACCGGCACCGGCCTGCTTGCCTTCGCCGCATTGAACCTGTGGCCGCACGCCCATGCCATCGCATCGGACATCGATCCGGTCGCGGTCGACATCAGCGCCGCCAATGCGATCGCCAACGGTGTGAAGCTGGGCGACAGGGCCGGCCAGCTTGCGCTGGTGACGGCGGCCGGCGCCGATCATGCCGCGATCATCGGGCGCGCACCCTATGATCTACTGATCGCCAACATATTGGCCGGACCACTGATCGAGCTGGCCCCCTCGCTCTGCGCGCTGGTGGAGGATGGCGGAACGATCCTGCTCGCGGGCCTGCTCGATACGCAGGCCGACGCCGTGCTGGCCGCCTATCGCGCCCAGGGCATGCGCCTGGCCGAACGCACCGATCGGGGCGACTGGCCCACGTTGCGCCTGCGGAAACGGCCCAGCATCGGCTGGAAACGCGCGCGACGGCTCAACCCCGCGGCGCGCGGTGAAGCGCCCGGCTTCGGCAGTCTTTGACAATCGTTAGGGAGGATTAGAGCATGACCATCGCTCGCCGCACGATATTGCACGATGGCCCCGGCGGCCGGTTCGAAAGCATGGCGGTGGTCGATGATGGCGGCGGCGTTCGCCCCGGCATCCTGCTCTTCCCCAATGTACTGGGCACCAAGGAAGCCGATTTCGCCTATGCCGGGCGGGTCGCGGCGCTGGGCTATGCGGTGCTGGTGGCGGACGTGTTCGGCCAGGGCAAGCGCACCACCCGCGCGGATGCCGACATGGCCCGCTATATGAACGAGATGAACGCCGATCGCATCCTGATGCGCGATCGCGTGCAGAGCGTCCATGCGGTGCTCAAGGATATGGCGGAAGTGGACGCCGCGCGAACCGCCGCGATCGGCTTCTGCTTCGGCGGCAAATGCGTGCTCGACCTCGCGCGGAGCGGCGCGGACATTGCCGGGGGCGTCAGTTTTCACGGCGTCTATGACGCGCCGCCCTTCGCCAGTGCTGCGATCACCGCCAAGCTGCTGGTCTGCCATGGCTGGGATGACCCGATCGCCCCGCCGGAAGCGACGGTGGGACTGGCGCAGGAATTGACCAACGCGGGCTGCGACTGGCAAATCCATGCCTATGGCCATACCGGCCATGCCTTCACCGACGCAAGCGTGAACATGCCGGAAAAGGGACTGGCCTACAGCCCCGACGCCGACCGGCGCAGTTTCCGCGCGATGACGGACTTTCTGGGCGACCTGTTCGGCTGACACGGCCCATAGGGGCCGGTTCAGATATCCCCGATCATCTCCGCCAGCACCGCCAGACAATCCCGGCCCAGTTGCATCGACCGGGCGGGCGACCAGCCGAAATCCCCATCGGGCAGGTCGTCATTGTCCTTGAACGGCATTTCCAGCGTCATCGCCACCGCGCCGAAGCGTTCGGCAACCTGATTGGTCGACATGGACAGGTTGGCTTTTCCCGTCGTCGCAACCGGATAACCCAGTCTCGTCTGGAAATCGGGCGTCCGCGCCGCCAGCGTATCGCGATAGCGGTGATAGAGCGCCAGTTGCCGGTCGGTGATGGATGGGATGCCTTCGAACCCGGCGATGAAGACGGCGGGAATCGCTTCGTCGCCATGCACGTCCATGGCGAAATCGACGCCCGTCTCGTCCATCGCTGCGCGCACGAAGACCACTTCGGGGCTGCGCTCCATCGTGGGCGTGTGCCATTCGCGATTGAGGTTCACGCCCACCGCATTGGTGCGCAAATGCCCCCGGCGGCTGCCATCCGGGTTCATGTTGGGGACCAGATGGATCGTGGCCCGCTGACGCAACAACCGCGCGACGGCATCCTCATCATCGGTCAGGCGCTCCAGCGCGCCTTCCATCCACCATTCCGCCATCGATTCGCCTGGATGCTGGCGGGCATAGAGCCACACCTGCTTCGGCCCGTCGCCGATGGTCAGCAGGTCGAGCGGCTGCCCGTCCAGCGTCAGGCCCAATTCGCGATGCACGACGCCCGGCTGGCACGCCGCCCAGGCGATCAGGTCGTGATGGCGCTCCATCGAATAGGGCGCAAAATAGGCGACCCATACGGCATTGCTGTCGGGCGACAGGCGGATGGTCAGCGTGCCGTCGGCATAGTCGGTGTCGGCCAGCAGCCAATTCTCCCGATCCTCGCTCACCCGCGCCTTGTAATCCGGCCAGCCGTCGGGATAGGCCGATGCCCCGCCATTGACGATCGCCAGCTCCACCTCACGGCCCGCAGCGCCTGCGACCCGGAAATGGAACCATTGATAGAAGTCGCTCTGGTGATCCTTGACGATCTCCAGTTCGGCGCGGACGCCGTCCGGGGTGTCGGTGATGGAAAGAACGCGAATATTGCCGCTGTCGAAGCCGCTCGAAATGGAAATGCTCATCGTACGGTTATAGTCCGGCCGGATTCGCCCGGATAGCCCCCGATGAGCGCGCTCGCGAGCTTTTGCGCAGCGGCGACCGGCTGGGCGGCGGGCGTCCCTTCGCGCGCCTGCGTCATGGCGCGGCCTTCCCAGATGGTCGCCTGATCGGACCGGCGGCGCAGCTGCATCTGCATTTCGGTCATCACCATATCCTTGGGCTTGCCCGACAGGTTGATGCCGATGCCCACGCCCAGCCCGGAATAGCCGCCCGAACCGATGCCGCCGCCTACGCCGACGCTGACCGGCTTGCCGCTGCGATCGGGGCCGGTCGGGCGAAAGCTGCGGCGGAAGCTGACCAGCGCAACATACTCGCTGGTCGCGCCCGCCGGGGCGGTGGTGAAACCGACTTGCTGCCATTGCTGCGCGACGACGCCGGCATAGGTGCGAAATTCCAGACTGATGTCGGGATTGCCCAGCATTTCCTCGACCGCGATCGTGCCGGACCGGGCAGGTTCGCCAACATGGAATCGCGTCACTTCCACGGGCGGCGCGGCCGTCGCACAGGCGCTCAAGGACAGGGCCAGGCTGGCGGCAAGGATCAGGCGCTTCGACATCAACTCTACTCCAACGGGACATTCACCGCTAAACGACACGGAGGGCATAATCCCCTCCAACGCGCAAAGCCATGAACTTGCTGCATCAGGCATGAACAGGCGGAAAAGACGGCTTCCCACCCTTGACTTTGGACCGCCCGGCCCATAGGGGCAGCGCTTCAATTTTCCGATCACGCAAGATTCTAGAAGGCTGGCTTCCATGAAGATCCGCAACTCGCTCAAGTCGCTCAAGGGCCGTCACCGGGACAACCGCGTGATCCGTCGTCGCGGCCGCACCTACGTCATCAACAAGACCAACCGCCGCTTCAAGGCCCGCCAGGGCTAAAGAACGGTGGGGGGAATCGCCGCCGTCATCTTCGACGTCGGCAATGTCCTCTTCCATTGGGATCCTCGGATTCTCTACGAGCGCCTGATCACGGATGATCGGGCGCTCGATGCGTTCCTGCGCGATGTCGTGACGCATGACTGGCATTTCCAGCATGACGCCGGGCGATCCTTTGCGGACACCAGCGCCGAGCTGATTGCGCTGCACCCCGACAAGGCGGACCTGATCCGCGTGTGGGGCGAGCGGTTTCTGGACAGTATCGGTCCGGTCGTGGCGGGTATGCCCGACCTGGTGCGTGACCTGCATGATGCGGGCGTGCCGCTCTATGGCCTGACCAATTTCAGCGCCGAATTCTGGCCTCCTTTCCGCGCGCGCGAAGCCGCCTTCTTTGCGCCGTTCGCGGGCGTGCTAGTGTCGGGCGAGGAACGGATCGTGAAGCCCGATCCGGCCATCTACCGCCTCGCCCTCGACCGATTCGGGCTGGAAGCGGAACGCACCCTGTTCATCGACGATCGCGCGGAAAATGTCGCGGGGGCGCTGGCGGTCGGAATGCAGGCGCTGCTTTTCACCGATGCGGCTGCGTTGCGGCGCGACATGACGACGCTGGGGCTAATCGCGGGCTGAAAAAGCGGCGCAACTGCGTGGGCGGCGCGCTTAACTTCGGCCGCTTATCCATTGATGATCGCAAGCAACTCAGCCCTCTACTAATCGAAAAATCGGTCTCCCGTCCCCAGCAAGATAGGCTCTATTTTCATGACATCGCCCTGGGGTTGTCCCATCACACGGCCCAGCACCTGAACCAGCGAATCCTCAAAATGAAAAAGCATGTTTGTCGGCGTTAACCTCCTGACATGCTTTTCGGAAAACCGGATGCTCACGCGCCGACCAGCGACGACCCCTTCCATCATGTGCATTGTATCAGGCGCATGATCCGACTCATTTGCGGTGGGACCAACAATGTTCATAGGCCCGGCACCATGAACCAGGAAATCTGCAGTGACGCATTGCCAGTCATCGTCCGTCAAAAGCCGGACAATGTTGGGGGGATTGGCTGACACGGCCTTTCTACAAAAATCCAATATTTGTGCAGCTTCGGTAACGGTTTCTTTTTCCGTAACTTTCCTACCTCGGCCGAACTTGGTCATACCTTTGAACAAACCAAAGACGCCGCCTTCCGTCCCCCCCTCAGTTGCGGTCGATGTCTCGATCGTGCGCTCTGCGATGAGCGCCACTTCCAAGTTTCGGCAGGCGGCGTTGAAACGTTTTTCATTCAGGTAAATTTCCGCATTCACCCATTGCCACCACGGACGCTCGTTCATCAGCCTGCTCCCTCACTGAAATAAGCTTCCCCTCCGCGCTCAATCCCGCCCCTTCAGTTCATCCCCGCGCACCGATGCGACGTGCAGCACGTTGGTCGACCCCGGCGTGCCGAAGGGGACGCCCGCCAGCACCACGATCTTGCCGCCCTTGTCGACCATGCGGTGACGCAGCGCCATGCGGCGGGCCTTGGCGATCATTTCCTCGAACGTGCCGATATCCTTGGTCTGGACGGCATGAACGCCCCAGGTCAGGCCCAGCTTGCGGGCTGTGTCGGCGCGCGGGGTCAGGGCCAGGATGGGCGCGGAGGGGCGTTCGCGCGCGACCCGGCGCACGGTGCTGCCCGATGAGGTGAAGCAGGTGATGGCGCTCGCGCCTACGACCGTCACGATGGTCGCCGCCGCTTCGGCCAGCGCGTCGGCGGTGGTGGGGTCGGGCTTCGTCTCGGTGAAATGGAGCCGGGCATAATAGCCCGGATCACGCTCGACACTGTGGGCGATGCTGTCCATCATCGTGACCGCTTCGACCGGCCAGTCGCCCGCCGCCGTTTCCGCCGACAGCATGATGGCGTCGGCCCCGTCATAGACGGCGGTGGCGACGTCCGACACTTCGGCGCGGGTCGGCGACGGCGACTTGATCATCGATTCGAGCATCTGGGTCGCGACCACCACCGGGCGGCCCATGCGGCGTGCCGTGGCGACGATCTGCTTCTGAAGCGGGGGCACAGCCTGCGGCGGGAGTTCGACGCCCAGGTCGCCGCGCGCGACCATCACGCCATCGGCCAGTTCGATGATCTCCTCCAGCCGCTGCACGGCGGAGGGCTTTTCGATCTTCGCCATCAGCGCGCCATAACCGCCCATCAGCTTGCGCGCCTCGGCCAGGTCTTCGGGCCGCTGGACGAAGCTGAGCGCGATCCAGTCGCAACCCTGTTGCATCGCGAAACTCAGGTCGCGCCGGTCCTTGTCGGTCAGCGCCGGCACCGGCACCACCACGTCCGGCACATTCACGCCCTTGCGGTTGGACAGTGCGCCGCCGACCTCGACGATGGTGTCGATCCGGTCGGCGTCGACCGCCTTCACCCGCAGCACCATCTTGCCATCGTCCAGCAACAGCCGGGAGCCAGGCATCAGCGCGGCGTAGATTTCGGGATGAGGCAGGTTGACGCGGCGCGCATTGCCCGGCGTTTCGTCGCGGTCCAGCACGAACGCCGCGCCGGTTTCCAATATCGCCAGCCCCTTTTCAAACGTCCCGACGCGCAGCTTTGGCCCCTGAAGATCGCCCAGGATGGTCGTGGGCCGCTGAAATTCCTTTTCCAGCGCGCGGATCGTTGCGATGCGCGCGGCATGATCTTCATGCGCGCCATGGCTCATATTGATGCGGAAGGCGTCGGCCCCGGCGACGAACAGCGCGCGGATCATCTCCGGCGTATCGCTCGCGGGGCCAAGGGTCGCAAGGATGCGGACCTTGCGCGAACGGGGCGGTAATTTCGTCATGTCGTCTCCTGACCGTCTGTAACGCCTCCGGCTTGCCTGATGGCCTTGCCTGTGCGTCGTTATGGGCTATCCGTTCTGCACGACAGGATGATGTAGATCAGCGAAAGGGTTCCGCCGATGACCGATAGCATACTCACCGATGCGGCAGCCGCAACCGCCTTCCGACGGCTGGTCGCGCATTTGCAGCACCGCACCGATGTGGAGAATATCGACCTGATGGGCCTGGCGGGCTTCTGTCGCAACTGCCTGGCCGACTGGGTGGTCGATGCGGACGGCGCGCTGACGAAAGATGAAGCGCGCGCCATCATTCACGGCATGGATTTTGCGGAATGGAAAAGCCGCTATCAGGGGGAAGCGACGCCCGAACAGATCGCACGGATGAAAGAGAGTGTGGCGAAGAACGCCGACAGCCATTAGGAGCGCCTCCAACCGATTCACATCCATCTGGAGATTCCCATGAGCGAAGAAAATGTCGCCGCCGACCAGCTACGCCTTCTGATCGAACGCATCGAGCGGCTGGAAGAAGAAAAGAAGGGCATCGGCGACGACATCAAGGACGTCTATCTGGAAGCCAAGGCGACCGGTTACGACCCCAAGATCATGCGCCAGATCGTGCGCCTGCGGAAGATGCAGCCCCATGACCGTCAGGAAATGGAAGCCATCCTCCAGACCTACCTGTCCGCGCTGGGCATGGAATAATCGACTGATCCCGATATAGGAGACACGCCCATGGCCGAGATTATCGTGAGCACCACCAGCCGCCTGGAAGGGCGACCGGCGAAGGAATATCTCGGCATCGTCACCGGCGAGGTGATCGTGGGCGCCAACCTGTTTCGCGACCTGTTCGCCAGCGTGCGCGACATTGTGGGCGGGCGTTCGGGCGCATATGAAGATGTGCTCCAGCGCGCCCGCGAGCAGGCGATCGCCGAAATGCGGACGCGCGCGGCCAGCCTGGGTGCGAACGCCGTGGTCGGGGTCGACCTTGATTATGAAGTGATCGGATCGAACGGATCGATGCTGATGGTATCGGCTTCGGGCACGGCGATCATTGTCTAACATTGCGCGAACCGGCGACGCTCGCTAGAGAGCGCGCTTCGGTTTTAACAGAATATGTCAGGAGAAGGCCGTGGCCGGCCATTCCAAATTCAAGAACATCATGCATCGCAAGGGCGCGCAGGATAAAAAGCGCTCCTCGATGTTCTCCAAGCTCAGCCGCGAAATCACCGTCGCGGCCAAGATGGGCATGCCCGATCCGGACATGAACCCGCGCCTGCGCCTGGCGATCAACGCCGCCAAGGCCCAGTCGATGCCCAAGGATAATATCCAGCGCGCGGTCGACAAGGCGATTGGCGGCGACACCGACAATTATGAAGAGATCCGCTATGAGGGCTATGGCCCCGGCGGCGTCGCCATCATCGTCGAGGCGCTGACCGACAAT
The DNA here is from genome assembly GCA_016000085.1 of Sphingomonadaceae bacterium. Classification (GTDB taxonomy): domain Bacteria; phylum Pseudomonadota; class Alphaproteobacteria; order Sphingomonadales; family Sphingomonadaceae; genus Sphingobium. Next base: position 34,117 of record JAECRT010000023.1, on the reverse strand, counting down.
CGCAACCGCACCGCGACCAACGTGCGCACCGCTTTTTCCAAGAATGGCGGCAATCTGGGCGCGTCGGGCGCGGTCAGCCATGGTTTCGACCGGATGGGCCTCATCACCTATCCGGCCAGCGCAGGGGACGCCGAGGCGATCTTCGAAGCGGCGCTGGAAGCGGGCGCGGAAGACGTGTCGTCCAACGAGGACGAGCATGAAATCTGGACGGCGATGGACGCGCTCCATGAAGTCGCCAAGGCACTGGAAGCGACGATCGGCGCCGCCGACAGCGCCAAGCTCGCCTGGAAGCCGCAGACCACTACGGAAGTCGATGAGGCCAATGCCGCGACCCTGCTGAAGCTGGTCGACACGCTGGAAGACGATGACGACGTCCAGACCGTGTGGGGCAATTATGAAGTGTCCGACGCCGTGATGGAGAAGTTGGGCTGATTATCCGGGCCGGCTATCGCCCATGATCCTGTTGGGACTCGACCCCGGCCTGGGCACGACCGGCTGGGGTCTGATCGCGGCGGACGGCAACCGGCTGACGCATCTGGGCAATGGCCAGATCAAGACCGATAGCAAGATGCCGCTGGCGACCCGGTTGCTAGCGCTCGATCTGGCGCTGACCGACCTGATCCTCGAACATAGGCCCGACGGTGCGGCAGTCGAGGAAGTGTTCGTCAACGTCAATCCGCAATCGACGCTGAAGCTGGGCCAGGCGCGCGGCGTCATTCTGCTCAACGCAGCGCGATCGGGCATGGAAGTGGGCGAATATGCCGCCCGGCTCGTCAAGAAATCGGTCGTGGGCGTCGGCAATGCGTCGAAGGACCAGGTCCACGCCATGATCACCCGCCTGCTGCCCGGCGCGAAGATCGCAGGGCCGGACGCGTCGGACGCCCTCGCCGTGGCGATCACCCACGCCCATCACCTCGCCAGCGCGCGGCGCATACCGCGCAAATGAAAAGGGGCGGATGATCCGCCCCCTGTTCCTTACTGCCAGTCAAAGGTCAGCGGTGCTTCGCGGAAAGCGAAGCGGTCGAGATGATCGGCGACGACCTTCTTGAAAACGGCGACGTCGGCGTCCGGGTTCGGCTCGATCGTCACGGTCAGCGCCTCTTCGCCCGCCGCCATGCGGATCGGCCCCATCGGGAAGGCGATGACGCCCTGCCGCGCATCGAAATCCGTTTCGAACTTGTGGCTCCAATGTTTGCACAATTGATGGAGATAACGGCTGCCACTGGTGGTGGGGACCTGTGCGGTCAGGGTCATATCAGAACCTTTCGATCTTGCTGGCCGCCGCGTCGATCATGGAAGCGACGTCGAACATGGTTTGGGAATCGGCGCCTTCCTTTTCAAGGCGATGCTGGACCGCGATGCGCAGATTATGCAGGGCGCGACGAACCGGCGCGCCATCGACCCGCTCGGCATGCTGGGCCATCGACGCCAGCCGTTCCAGCGCCTGATCGAGCGCGGCCTTGCGCTCCGCGATCTGGGCCTGGCCCGCGTCGGTGATGGCAAAGCGCTTGCGGCTGCCTTCCCCCGGCTGTTCGACGATCAGGTCCATCTCGGCCAGCAGCGTCAACGTGGGATAGACCACGCCGGGGCTGGGCGCATAGGCTTCGCCCGACAGCGCATCGATGGCGCGGATCAGGTCATAGCCATGGCGCGGTTCGTCGGCGATCAGTTTGAGCAGGATGAGCCGCAGCGTTTCATTGTCGAACAGACGCCTGCGCCCGCCGCCACGCCCGCCCCGGCCACCGCCGCGAAAGCCGTCATCGCCGAAGCTATCGCCGCCGCCGAAAGGACCGCCGCGCCCATGGCCGAAGCCGCCCCGACCAAAGCCGTCCGCTGCGCCGAAGCGTCCATGAGGGCCGTGACCGTCGTGATGGCCGCCATGGCGACCGCGATGTGAATGGAAATTATGCATCATTGAGTCTTTCATATGTGTCATGATGCTGTGTGATATATCTTAAAATATCCGAACGTCAAGATTTACGATATATCTTTTTGTATCTTGAACGAGATTAATGCCCCAACGCAAACCGCCCGCCCGGTCGAAACCGGACGGGCGGCAAGCCATTATCATAAGGAAAGGCGGCAAACCGCCCTGCCCTTTCGTTAGTCGGGCGCCTTCGCCACGCTGACCAGAGCCGGGCGCAGCAGCCGGTCCTTGATCATGTAGCCCGCCTGCATTTCGATCAGGATCGTGCCGGGCGCGGCGTCGGCAGACGGGGTTTCCATCATCGCCTGATGCTTGTTGGGGTCGAGCGGCTGGCCGATCGATTCGACCTTGCTGATGCCGTTGCGGCCGAAAACGGCTTCCAGTTCGCGGCCTGTGGCTTCCAGCCCGGCGACCAGCCCCTTGAACTTCTCATCCTCGCGCAGGTCGGCGGGGATCGCCGCCAGGGCACGGCTCAGATTGTCGGCCACCGACAATATGTCACGGGCGAAAGCCGTCGAGGCATAGACGCGCGCGTCGGCCAATTCCTTTTCCAGCCGACGCCGCACATTCTGCGTGTCGGCATGGGCGTAGAGGATGTCCTGCTTCGCGCTTTCCAGTTCGGCTTCCAGCGCGGCGATGCGATCGCCCTTGGCGTCGGCCATCGGAGCCTGCTCCTCCGGCAATTCGTCCACGACTTCGCTATTTTCCATATTCGCTTTGTCTTCGCTCATCTCATCAATCTCGATAACGTCTGTGCGGTAAAGTCCACCATGGGGATGACCCGCGCATAGTTCAAGCGCGTGGGGCCGATCACGCCGACCACGCCGACGACCCGACCATCCGCGCCACGATAAGGGGCGGCTATGACCGAAGATCCGGACAGGGAAAAGAGCTTGTTTTCCGAACCGATGAAGATTTTGGTCGCGCTGCCCGCCAAAGCGCCGTGCAACAGGTGCAGGATTTCCTCCTTGCCCTCCAGTTGCTCCAGCAATTGCCGCACCCGTTCCAGATCGGCGGCCATGCCGTCATCCAGCAGATTGGCCTGCCCCCGCACGATCAGCACCGGCCGGTCATCAGCGTCCTGCGACCAGATGGCGACGCCGCGCGCCACCAGATCGCGCGCTGCGCCGTGAAGCTGGCTACGGTCCGTCTCCAGTTCCCGCTTCAACGCATCCCCCGCTTCCCGCAGGGTCAGCCCGCCAAAGCGCGCGGACATGAAATTGGCCGCTTCGGTGAGCATGATCGGCGTGACGCCTTCAGGCAAATCGAGCACGCGATTTTCCACGGTCCCGTCCTGTCCCACCAGCACGGCCAGCGCCTGACGCATGTTGAGCGGCACGAAGCCGAACTGCCGCAGCACCGGCTCGCGCTTGGGCACCATGACGATCCCGGCGCAGGCGGACAGGCCGCTGAGCGTCGCGGTGGCGGCGGACAGCGCTTCCTCGATCGGACCACCCTCCCCGATGCCCGCCTCGATCGCGCGGCGCTCCTCGGCAGAGGGTTCCGCCGCCTGCATCATCCCGTCGACGAACAGCCGCAACCCGGTTTCGGTCGGCATCCGCCCCGCCGATGTGTGCGGCGCGGCCAGCAGACCCAGCCCCTCCAGATCCTGCATGACGTTGCGAATCGATGCTGGCGACAGGCTGAGCGTCGCCAGCTTGCTGATCGTGCGGGACGCCACGGGCAGGCCGGTGCCGATATAGCTTTCCACCACCAGGCGAAAAACGTCGCGTGCGCGGTCATTAAGCTCGGAGATGGGAGTGACCGACATGGCGTCTATCTAGGCAGACCGCGCCGCGCGCTCAAGCCCGCTCATCGCGTGGACGCCGGTGGCGCCTTGAGCATCTTCTCGACATCCATCAATCCGGGGATGGCGGCGATGGTCGTGCGCAACCGGCCATAGCGAGCGTCCATGCAGCCAGACTGGAAGTCCAGCCGTGTGACCTTGCCCGTCCCACCGCTCCATTCGATCGTATAGCCCGGCATGTCGGTAGCGAAACGGGTGCAATTTTCGCCATGGCCGATCCGCTTTTCGGTGCCGGTCGGCGGACGATAGGGCAATAGCGATGCGCGCAGCCGCTTATATTGGGCGGGCGTGACCGTGAAGCGCGTCGGCCCCGGCACGGCGGTAAATTTCTCCGGTTCCAATATCCCCGACCCGTCCGGCGTCACGCGCAGGGTATAGGCCGGACATGCCCCGAAACAGCGGCCCGCGGTGAAGCGGATCGTATCGCCGGGCGCCTTGGGCGTCTCCAGCTCGGTATCTTCGGTCGCACAGCCCGCGAGGAACAGAGCCACCAAAGGCACGGCGCGGGCCATCATGATTTTCACGTTCATACCCCCTCTTATCGCGATATTGTGCGTATGACACTGGCAAGACGCATGATCGGTCGCTAAGCGACCGCATTAAGTGCGCCTTTCGGCGTATTGGCGGCTGCGGCCCTTACAGGGCCAGCCGGACCTGATCGTTTCGGAGAAAAAATATGCGTCCTTCCGGCCGCGCGCCCGACCAGATGCGCGATATCACCATGGAGCCTGGCTTCACCATTCACGCCGAGGGCAGCTGCCTCATCAGCTTCGGCGACACCCGCGTCCTGTGCACCGCATCGGTCGAGGAAAAGGTGCCGCCTTTCCTGCGCGGCAAGGGGTCAGGCTGGGTCACGGCCGAATATGGCATGTTGCCCCGCGCCACCCATACCCGTGGCAGCCGTGAAGCGGCCAAGGGCAAGCAGTCGGGCCGCACGCAGGAAATCCAGCGGCTGATCGGCCGCTCGCTGCGCACTGTCGTCGACATGAAGAAGCTGGGCGAACGCCAGATCGTGATCGATTGCGACGTGATCCAGGCCGACGGCGGCACGCGGACGGCGGCGATTTCGGGTAGCTGGGTTGCGCTGCGCATTGCAGTGGACAAGCTGCTGGCGTCGGGCGCGCTCAAGGAAGATCCCATCATTCAGAAGGTCGCGGCAATCAGCTGCGGCATCTATGAAGGCACCCCGGTACTCGACCTCGACTATGCCGAGGACAGCAATGCCGAGACGGACGCCAACCTGATCCTGACCGGCGACGGCAAGTTCGCCGAAGTGCAGGCGACGGCCGAAGGCGCGGCCTATGACGAAGAAGAACTGCTCCGCCTGCTCCGCCTCGCCCGCATCGGCTGCGCGCAGATTTTCGCAGCGCAGGACAAAGCGACCGGGCGTTAACGCCTAAATTCCTCCGTCATGCCAGCGAAGGCTGGCGTCCCACTTTTCTTTCGGCTCTAAGACTGGAAAGAAGTGAGATGCCAGCGTTGGCCCGGCGCCGCCCTTCGGGTCGCTGGGATGACGGACAATAATCTAGGGTAAGGGTATGACCGACCAATTCGGACAGGAACAGGCGATCCGCAAACTGACCCCCGGCAAGCTGGTGATCGCCAGCCATAATGCCGGCAAGGTGCGGGAAATCGCCGCGCTGCTCGGCCCCTATGGGATCGAGCCGATTTCGGCTGCGTCGCTCGACCTGCCCGAACCGGACGAAACCGGCACGACCTTCATCGCCAATGCCGAACTCAAGGCGATGCAGGCGGCCGACTTGTCCGGCCTGCCCGCGCTGGCCGATGATTCGGGGCTGTGCGTCGAGGCGCTGAACGGCGATCCGGGCCTGTTTTCCGCACGCTGGGCTGGCGCATCGAAGGATTTCGGCCTGGCCATGCAAAAGGTGTGGGACGGTATCGAGGCCAAGGGACCGGATGCGGGCCATGGCGCGCATTTCATCTGCGCCCTCGCCCTCGCCTGGCCCGATGGCCATGTCGAAGCGTTCGAAGGCCGGGTCGATGGTACGCTGATATGGCCGCCGCGCGGGGCCAACGGCTTTGGCTATGACGCCATGTTCGTGCCCTACGGCCATGATATCAGCTTTGGCGAGATGGACCCCGACGCGAAACATGCGATGAGCCACCGCGCCGACGCCTTCGCCAAGCTGGTCGCCGCGGTTATCTGATCCTATCCGCTCTTATCGCGTGCCGCTGCCGTTGACGGCCAGCCTGGCAGGCTGGGCGGATATCGGCGCGGGCAGCATCATTTCGTCCGCGTCGAACGGCCCCTTGCCATAGGCGTTGCCCGCCGGAAAATAACGACACACCAGATATTCATAATGCGCGCCGTCGCCGACCGCGCAGCCGACCTTCTGCGTCCCGCGCCAGATCATCTGGGTATAATGGGCCACATCCTGCCAATAGCCGGTCGTGCTGAAGTCAGGCAGTTTCGCGTCGTTCCGGAAAATCTTCCGTTCCTCCAAAAAGGCGCCGACCATCACCTCATAGCCATAAAGGCGGCGCGGCCCCATCCACAGATTTTCGCCGCTTGGTATCGCGCGGGTCGATTTCTGCGAATGATGATAGACGCCGGTCTGCGCCATTTCGGCGGCATAGCGTCCGGCGTCGACCGCCAATGCCGTGTCCCACGCCAGTAACGGCAGGCCCAGCGCCGCGCGCTCGTCATTATGAGCGTCCAGCATCACCCGTTCCAGCAACGCGTCACCACGCGGCGCTTCACTCATGCCATAGGATGCGGCGGACAGCACCGCCGCCGTCGGGGCCACGGGCGCGACATAAGCGGGCTTTGCACGCGGCACGGGTAATGGCTGGGGCAACACGGTCAGCACGGCAGCCGCGGTCGCGGACGCCGGCACCGGCACGGGCACGGGCACTGGGAAGAAGTTTGGTGCCGCCATGGGCGCATAGCCCGGCACCGCCTCCGATGCGATCGCGGCTTGCGACGCGGCCAGCGCACCGATCATGACGCCGACGCAAAGCGCCCATGGCAAGACGCGCGAAATCTGTCTAGGGATGCCCCCGCCCATGTCCTTGATACTCCCCCCGTCGCCACCGGCCCCCGCCGACACTCTTGCCCTATATGTGCATTGGCCCTTTTGTGTATCGAAATGTCCTTACTGTGACTTTAATAGTCATGTTCGATCGCAAATAGACCATGATAGCTGGCGCGAAGCACTATTGCGCGACATGGCGCATGAAGCGGCGCTGACAAAGGGCCGTCCGCTGGGGTCGATCTTCTTCGGGGGCGGCACGCCGTCGCTGATGCCCCCGGCGTTGGTCGCCGATTTGATCGCCGCCGCGCAGGACCATTGGGGCTTTACTTGCGATATCGAAATCACGCTGGAGGCCAACCCCAATTCGGTGGAGGCGGCCCGCTTTGCCGATCTGGCCGCCGTGGGGGTCAATCGCGTGTCGCTGGGACTACAGGCGCTCGACAATGAGGCGCTGCATTTCCTGGGCCGCGCGCATGACGTGGCGGAGGGGCTGGCGGCGCTCGACACGGCGCAGCGCGTGTTCGAGCGCGTGAGCTTCGACCTGATCTACGCCCGCCCCGGCCAGAACGAGGCGGCATGGGAGGCGGAACTGCGTCAGGCGCTGTCCTATGGCACCGGCCATCTCTCGCTCTACCAGTTGACCATCGAGCCGGGCACGCGCTTTGCGACCCTGGCGGCGCAGGGCAAGCTGCCCCCGGTCGACCCCGATCATGGCGCGACATTATATGAACTGACGCAGGCGATGACCGGCGCGGCAGGCATCCCGGCCTATGAAATCAGCAATCATGCCCGCCCCGGCCAGCAAAGCCGTCATAACCTGATCTACTGGCGCTATAGCGACTATGCCGGCATCGGCCCCGGCGCGCATGGACGGCGCGGCGGCATGGCGACATTGCGCCACAAGAAGCCGGAAAACTGGATCGGCGCGGTGACGCGCAACGGCCATGGTTTGCAGAGCGAAGAGGCGCTGGGCGGCGAGGATCGCGCGCGCGAGGCGTTGCTGATGGGGCTGCGCCTGCATGAAGGCGTGGACCTGGCCCGCATCGCGGCGATGTCGGGCATCAAGTCGGGCCGGTTGGTGGACGAACGCGCGATCGACCAGTTGACCGAAATCGGCCTGGTCCACCGCAACGGCCATCATCTACAGATCGCGCCTGCGGGCCTGTTACTGCTCGACGCGATCCTGCCGGAAATCGTGGCGATCTGAGGCTACGCTCAGAATCAGGGGGTTTCGGTCGGTGCGGCCTTGGGCGGCAGGCCAGCATCCTTGGTCGTCATCGCGACGGCGGGCGGCCCCTTCTGGATCGCGGCGGCCAGCTTGCCCACCGGCGCGCAATCGCCCTTGCACAGGCCCTGCGCCTGGGCGAGCACTTCCTTCGCCCGCGCAATGGCGCCCTTCTCGACCATCGCCTCACCCTGTCCGGCGAGCGCGACCATGTCGGTCGGGTCCAGCAGCAAGGCTTCCTTGTAGAGGCGGATCGCCTTGCCCTGAAGCCCCTGCGCGCGGGCCACTTCGGCCAGTTCGATATAGGCGACGCGGTTGCGCGGATCGACCGCCAGCGCGCTTTCCAGCGCATCGGTCGCGCCGTCCAGATTGCCCGCCTTGCGCGCGGCCTCCCCCGCCTTCTGCCATTCCACCGAACGCGGCTCGATCTGCGTGTCGGGACGCTGGCTCAGGCCCACGCTGGACACAGTGGTCAACAGGACGGCCAGGGCGATCGAGGCAGGGGTAAAACGCATGATAGTCTCCAGCCATGTTTCAGGCGCTGATTCAGCACAAGTCTCGCGATTTTGCGGGCGCTTGTCCATGACCTGTTTTTACTGGGCCGCGCGCCGCAACCGGGCGAAGAAGAAACCGTCGGTTCCGTCATGTCCGGGCGTCAACAAAAGACCCGCCCCATGGGGCCGCCCTAGCGGCAACGAGAGGTCTTCCGCCGTCCATCCGGCATGGCGGGTCAGAAAGCTGTCCACCTGATCGCGCCCCTCCCGCTCGGTCAATGCACAGGTAGCATAGACGAGCGCGCCGCCCGGCGCCAGCAGCGGCGCGGCGAAATCGAGGATGCGGGCCTGTTCGGCGACCAGCCGATCGAGCCGCGCGGGGGTCAACCGCCAGCGCGCCTCCGGGTTGCGCCGCCATGTGCCAGTGCCGGAACAGGGCGCATCGACCAGCACGACGTCGACCTGCCCTTTCAGGCTATCCAGCCCACGCCCCTCATGATTCTGATCGAGCAGCAGCGTTTCGATGAAGGTCGCCCCGGCCCGCCCCGCGCGTGGACCCAGCCGCGCCAACCGCGTGCGGATGGTGTCGGCGGCGAGCAATGTCCCCTGCCCCGCCATAGCGGCGGCCAGCGCCAACGTCTTGCCACCGGCCCCCGCGCACAGATCGACGACGGTCATGCCTGGCGTCACGGCGCAGGCGGCCGCGATCAACTGGCTGCCGGCGTCCTGCACCTCGACCAGTCCATCCTTCCATGCCGCACTCTGTTCGACCGGATAGCCTTCGGGCAGGCGCAAGCCATCGGGCAGGCCCGCAATCGGCGCCGCATCGGGCAGCATCGGGGCGACGGCCGCAGGCGCCGCTTTCAGCCGGTTGACGCGCAGGTCCACCGGCGCACGGCCCAGCAACCCGGCCTGCTCCACCGGCGCGGCGATCAGCGGCACGAGCCATGCCGGCACCGCCCCTGCCTGCGCCGCCATTTCGCCCGGTTCGATTCCCATCGGCGCGTGCGCCGATCCGTCGAACAGCGCGGCCAGATCCGGCCGTTCGCCCGCCAGCCCGATCATCGCCGCGCGCCCGGTATCGGGGCGCTCGGCCGTCCGCCTGATGGCATCATAGACATGGTCGCGCACCGCACGCCGATCGCGCGAACCGGCATAGCGCCGTTCCTTGAAATAGCGGGCGATCAGCGTGTCGGCCGCCGGGCCGCCGTCGCGGGCGGAAGCGATGATGGCGTCGAGCAATTCGATCGCCGCCTGGATGCGTGCGGATGGTGTCATGATGGCTGCGGACCCTCGCGGGAGGGTCTTACCAGATCGTTAACGAGTGGGATAATTCGGCGCTTCCCGCGTGATCGTCACGTCATGGACATGGCTTTCGGACAGGCCCGCATTGGTGATCTGCACGAAGCGCGCGCGCTCCTGCAAATCCTTGATCGTGGCGCTGCCGGTATAGCCCATCGCGGCCTTCACGCCGCCCACGAGCTGGTGGATGACATCCTTGGCCGGTCCCTTGAACGGCACCTGACCTTCGATCCCTTCGGGCACCAGCTTCATCTGGTCCTTGATGTCCGCCTGGAAATAGCGGTCGGCGCTGCCGCGCGCCATCGCGCCGACGCTGCCCATGCCGCGATAGCTCTTATAGGCGCGGCCCTGATAGAGGAAGGTTTCGCCCGGCGCTTCGGCCGTGCCCGCCAGCAACGATCCCACCATGACGCAGCCCGCGCCCGCCGCCAACGCCTTGGCCAGGTCGCCCGATGTGCGCAGCCCGCCATCGGCGATCACCGGCACGCCCTGCTTGGCGGCTTCTTCTGCCGCATCCATCACGGCGGTCAGCTGGGGCACGCCCACGCCTGCCACGACGCGGGTGGTGCAGATGGAGCCGGGGCCGATGCCCACCTTCACGCAATCGGCGCCCGCACCGATCAGCGCGCGGGTCGCTTCGGCGGTGGCGACATTGCCCGCGACCACCTGCACATGGTTGGACAGGCGCTTGACCGCTTCGACGGCGGCGGACACCTGCTTGCTATGGCCATGGGCCGTGTCGATGACGATCAGGTCGCATTCCGCGTCGATCAGGGCCGCGCTGCGCTCCAGCCCCTTTTCGCCCACGGTGGTCGCGGCAGCGACGCGCAGGCGGCCCGTGGCGTCCTTGGTCGCCTGCGGATAGGTGACGGCCTTTTCAATGTCCTTGACGGTGATGAGGCCAACGCAATGATAGCCTTCATCCACCACCAACAGCTTTTCGATGCGACGCTGGTGCAACAGCCGCTGCGCTTCGTCCTGACCGACGCCGACCTTGACCGTCGCCAGATTGTCTTTCGTCATCAGTTCGCTGACAGGCTGTTTGGGGTTTTCGGCAAAGCGCGTGTCGCGATGGGTCAGGATGCCGACCAGCTTGCCGCTCGCTTCGACCACCGGAATGCCGCTGATCTTGTGCCGCTGCATCAGCATCTGCGCGTCGGCCAGCGTGGCGCTGGGCAGGATGGTGATGGGGTTGACGACCATGCCGCTTTCAAAGCGCTTCACCGCGCGCACCGCGTCGGCCTGTTCCTCGACCGTCATGTTCCGGTGCAGCACGCCGATGCCGCCCAGCTGCGCCATCACGATCGCCATGTCGGCTTCCGTCACCGTGTCCATCGCCGATGACAGGATCGGGATGTTCAGCTTGATCGCCTTGGTCACATAGGTGCTGGTGTCCGCCTGGCTGGGCAGCACATCGGATTCGCCGGGCTGCAACAGCACGTCGTCAAAGGTGAGGCCAAGGCGAATGTCCATGGGAAAAGCCACTTTCTGCTGCGGCGCATGATCGCACGCCGGGGGGATTTGTGGCGGCCCATGTAACCACTTCGGGCCTGATCGGCCAGACCCTTGACGTCATTTAATTACGTGACCCGCGCAGAACCGTCAGAGCTGGAATATCGTGCTGTTCCCAAACAGAAAGAGCGCGACCCCCAGGCCGCGCTCTTTTGTTTGCGTCATGATGATAGGGTCAGGCGCCTGCGGGTGACGGATCGCCGAACGGTCCCTTGCGCTTGCGCGTGCGGGGAATCGAAGATCCCGCGGCAGGAATGATCGACGGCTTGATCGTCGTGCCGTCATCGCGGGTGATCTCACCCTTTTCGAGCAACGCCCTGATCTCCTCGCCGCTCAGCGTTTCATATTCGAGCATGGCGTTGGCCAGCAGGTGCAACTGATCCTCATGATTGGTCAGCAGTTCCTTGGCCCGGTTATAGCCCTGTTCGACCAGTGCGCGGATTTCCTTGTCGATCAGCTTTGCCGTCTCATCCGACATATGGACGCGCGCGCTCTGCGAATAGCCCAGGAAGGTTTCGCCCTGCTGCTCTTCATATTGCAGCGGCCCCAGCTTTTCCGACATGCCCCATTGCGTGACCATGTCGCGGGCCAGCTTGGTCGCATATTGAATGTCGCTCGACGCGCCGGACGACACCTTGTCATGGCCGAAGATCACTTCTTCCGCCACGCGACCGCCCATGGCGACAGCCATATTCGCGTGCATCTTGTCGCGATGATAGCTGTAGCTGTCACGTTCGGGCAGGCGCATCACCATGCCCAGCGCACGGCCGCGCGGAATGATCGTCGCCTTGTGGATCGGATCGGATGCGGCTTCGTGGACCGACACGATGGCATGGCCCGCCTCATGATAGGCGGTCATTTTCTTTTCATCGTCGGTCATGACCATGGAGCGGCGTTCCGCGCCCATCATCACCTTGTCCTTGGCCGATTCAAACTCGTCCATCGCGACCAGCCGCTTGCCGCGACGGGCAGCCATCAAAGCCGCTTCATTGACCAGATTGGCAAGATCGGCACCAGAGAAGCCCGGCGTGCCACGCGCAATCACGCGCGGTTCGACGTCCGGCGCCAACGGCACCTTCTTCATATGGACCGCCAGAATTTTCTCGCGCCCCTCAATGTCGGGCCGGGGCACGACGACCTGACGATCGAAACGACCCGGGCGCAGCAGCGCAGGATCGAGCACGTCGGGACGGTTGGTCGCCGCAACGATGATGATGCCTTCATTGGCTTCAAAACCGTCCATTTCGACCAGCAACTGGTTCAGCGTCTGCTCGCGCTCATCATTGCCGTTGCCCAGACCGGCGCCACGATGACGGCCGACGGCGTCGATTTCATCGATGAAGACGATGCAGGGCGCGTTCTTCTTGGCCTGTTCGAACATGTCGCGGACACGGCTGGCGCCGACGCCGACGAACATTTCGACAAAATCGGAGCCCGAAATGGTGAAGAAAGGCACGCCCGCTTCGCCCGCGATCGCGCGGGCCAGCAGCGTCTTGCCGGTGCCAGGCGATCCGACCAACAGCGCGCCCTTGGGAATCTTGCCGCCCAGACGGGCAAATTTGGTCGGGTCTTTAAGGAACTCGACGATTTCCTCCAGTTCCTCGCGGGCTTCATCGATGCCCGCGACGTCCTGAAACGTCACCTTGCCATGTTTTTCGGTCAGCAGCTTGGCCTTGGACTTGCCAAAGCCCATCGCGCCGCCCGCGCCGCCGCCCTTCTGCATCTGGCGCAGCACGAAGAAGGCAATGCCCAGGATCAGCAGGAATGGCAGCGACTGGTAGATCAGGATCATCCAGAAGCTGGGCTGTTCCTCCGCCTGACCCGAATATTTGACGTTATAGTCGTCCAGCAGCCCCGTGAGGCCCGGATCGTTGACCGGAATGGTGGTGAACTTCTGCCCGCTCGACAACGTGCCGCTGATCCGGTCCGGCGCGATCGCGACGTCCTTGATCTGGCCTTCCTGCACCTTGGAGCGAAATTCGGAATAGGCGATGCCCGATCCTGCGGAAGAGGCGGACCGGCTGTCGAACATCGACACGAACAGCAACAGGGCGATGATAACACCCGCCCAAATCATTGCGCTCTTGATCCAGGGATTGCCCTGCGGGTCTTTCTCGTCGTTCATCATCACTCACTTTCAACGCCAAGATAGGGCGCGAACGCAAAAGCGCAAGCCGATGCACGGCTTGCCTTTCACGCCTTTTTCCGACGATCAGCCTGCCAGGATCAGCGTTATGCCGATATAGGCGAGCGCCAGCGCCAGCCCCGCCGACAGACCGCACAGCAGATAGCCCAGATAGACCAGCATCGGCGGATGCGGCCGTGCCAGCTTGCGATTACGCTGCGCCGCCGAAAGGATGACACTGGCCAACAGGCCGTAAGTCAGGGCCGCAAATTCAAACATGCTTCGATTCCCCGATGGAAGGTGGGAGGGATTAACCATGTTCGAGGTTAAGAAAAGGTCATTGCAGTGCACCAAATCGGCAGTCCGTGGGTTTGGCGCGCCAGGCCGTGGAACCTTTCCGTAACCACCTAACGCGCGGTGCGCGGCGGCGCGGGCATCAGCGTCCAGATCGCCCCGCCCCGCAGCAGCCAGTCACCCAGACTGGCCTGATTTCCCGCCTGCGCCGTGCTGATCGCCCGGTCCAGCGTTTCGCCGCGGGGCACAGCCTGATCGGGGCCCAGCATGTGCAGCACCAGCCGCCGCAGATATTCGCGCGGCAAGTCGGTGCGATCCAGCCGCCATCCCGCACCATCCCGCTGGACATGACGCGCCGCCAGCTCGCCGACCGTCCAGTCGATCGCCGCTTCCGCCTCCGCCAGCGCCGCTGCGCTGCGGCTGGCGGCCTGCGCGTCCAGCCAGTCGATGCCGGCCAGCGCGGTGCGCAACGCCGCCCGGTCGAAACGCGGATCGGTGTTGGAGGGATCATGGACATGGGGCAGCCCTTCGGCCTGCGCCCATGCCTGCAAATCCTGCTTGGTCACGCCCAGCAGCGGTCGGATCACCCGCCCTGACCGCCCCCGCACGCCGGCCAGGCCGCTGACGCCCGATCCCCGGTTGAGCCGCATCAGCAGCGTTTCCAACTGGTCGTCGGCATGGTGCGCCGTCATGATCCAGTCCAGCGCCATCGCGCTGCGCCATGTTTCGATTAGCGCATAGCGCTGCGTCCGCGCCCAGGACTGGATATTGCCGGTTGCGGGCGTTTGCGGCTGCAAGGTCGCATGGGGGACATCCCGCGCCGCGCACCAGCGCGCCACCATCTCCGCCTCATCCGCCGAATCCGAACGCAGGCCATGGTCGACCGTCACCGCTGCGACACGCCCTGGAAAGGCCCGGATAGAAAGATGGAGCAGCGCCATGCTGTCCGGCCCGCCCGACACGGCGACGCCGAAACGCGCAGTCGCCATGCCCTCGCCGATCAGCCCGCGCGTCGCAAGGACGAACCGGGCTTCGATCGCCGCGCTATCGCTGCTTAGCTGCACTTCGCGGTGACGCGGCCCTTGTCCATCATGCCGCGCAGGCTGTTGGACAGGCTTGCGCCATAGACCTGCTCCAGCTCCGCATAGACCTTGCAGGCATCAGCGGGCTTTTTGAGCTGGATCAGCGCGTCGCCTAGATAGGTAAGGCTGTCGGCCGCGCGATCGCCGCGCGGACGCTTCTGGTAATTTTCATAGAAAGCGACCGAAGCCAGCGCAGGCTTGCCTTCGTCCAGATAGGCGCGGCCCAGCAGGTTCTGGGCGCGGCTCGCGACAGTGGAAGTGCCATATTTGTCCACCGTCGCCTTCAGCTGCGCCTGCGCTTCGGGATAGAATTTCGCGTCCCACAGGCGATAGCCATAGCTGTAGGCGTCCATCGGCGCGTCGCCCGTGTCGGGCCGCTCGATAGCCGCGACGGCCGCCTTGCGCGCGTCGCTGGCGACAGGCGCCGGGACGGGCTTCGGGGTGGTCGGACGGTTCGCAGTCGTGGGCGCCGGGGCCGAGGTGGTCGGCGTGGACGTGGTCGGCCTGACCGAAGGTGGCGTATCGACCGTTGGCGACAGGCGGCTGTCGGTATCCGCCTTGTAGCGATTGAACGCCTCTTCGAGCTGCTTGAGCTTGAAGCTGTTTTCTTCCACCTGCCCGGTGATCGATGCGAGCTGGGATTCCAGTGCGCCGACCCGTGCAGTCAGGTCCGCGATCGGGGCGGAGGATGGCGTGCCGGGCGTCACGCTGGGCGTCACGGGCCGGGTGATTTCCGCCTCGATCGGCGTGCCTGCCGGAAACACCTTGCGCTGCACCGCGCGCATTTCCTTTTCCAGCCGGTCGACGCGCACGTCCACCGGCGCGCTCTGCGCCAGTGCGGGCGCAGCGACCGCCAATAGAGGCGCGAGCAGGAGCGGTGCGCTCCATGCCAATGCCGATGTTGCGAAAAAGGCGTGACGCATGATGATCCCCGACTAACTCTTACGCCTTAACCATAAGGCGATATTTCACGCGGTAAAGCGTGACGTGTGGCACTGAATCAAGCTGTTGCGGCTTTAATTGCCGGTTGATGCGGCGGCGGGCGTGCCAGGCGTCACCGTGCCGGGAGCAGCCGCCGCGCGCGCCAGCAACGCCTGCGCGCTGACCGGAACGTCGGCGATCGTGCGATCGGGTGCGCCCAGCGGCGCAACCGGCTTGCCACCCACAGTCACCGTCAACGCCTGTGGCCGGCCCGTCAGGATCATCGGTCCTTTGGCATCCGTCGGCAGGGTGAAGACTTCGCCCTTCTTCATCAGGCCGTCCTTCAACCGTTCGCCCGCTTCGTCATAGATGCGCAGCCATACATCGTCGACGGCGGTGAAGACCACCGGCTGCGCGGCCGGTGCGACCGGCACGGTACCGACCGGACGGACCACGGCAGGCTTGGCCTCTTCCTGCGCGGCGATTTCCTGCCCGGTGGGGGGCGTGAACATCTGTGTGCGCCAGATGGTGAAGCCCGCGATCAGCACGACGACGATCGCCGCCGCGGTCCAGGCCAGCGCGCGCGACGGCACGCGCGTCGGATCGACCGGCTCGAACGCTTCGTACCGATTGGCGCCCATATCGCTATGATGCACCGCATTGCGCACTTCGGCGGCGATCGCGACATCGTCCATGTCGATCGCGCGCGCATAGGCGCGGGCAAAGCCCACAGCGTAGGGGATGCCCGGCAGCGCGGCATAATCGTCGCGCTCGATCGCTTCGAGTTGCCGCTGCGCGATCCGGGTGCGGGTCGCGATTTCGGGCAGCGAAAGGCCCTTCGCCTCGCGCGCGGCGCGCAGCTTCGCTCCAGGCGTAGTGGGCTGTATTGCCGACGCATTCGCCGCGTCGGGATCAAATTCTGTTTCGTCTGCCATGCTGCTCCGCGACCTTCGGGATAGGGCCTTGTCTCACTGTGGGACAGGCGTTGTCAACGCCGTACCCGCGTTTCAGCCCACTTCGATATGCCTGTCTTTCGCCCATGCAATCAACCGCGTACGCACGTCGCGCACGCCACCATCCAGCAACGCGCGCATCTCCGCCTGCAATTCGTTCGCATCGATCGCGCGGATCATCGCCTTGACCGGTCCCACCGACGCGGGCGTGATCGACAATCGCCTGATGCCCAGCCCCACCAGCGCCATCGCCTCCAGCGTGCGCCCGCCCATTTCGCCGCACACGCCGACCGGCACCTGATAGGTTTCGCAGGTGCGCACCACCCGGTCGAGGAAGCGCAAAATGGCGATGCTCAGCCAGTCATAGCGCTCCGCCAGCCGGGGATGGGAGCGGTCCGCCGCGAACAGGAATTGCGTCAGGTCATTGGTGCCGACCGATAGAAAGTCGAGCTGCGGCAACAATATGTCCAACACCTCGGCCAGCGCCGGCACTTCCAGCATCGCGCCATAACGCACCGCGATCGGCAGCTTCTTCTTGCGCGAATGCAGCCATGCACGCTGATGCTCGATCAGGGCGCGCGCCTGCTCATATTCCCAGGGTTCCGACACCATCGGGAACATGACGTGCAGCACCTTGCCCGCCGCCGCCTCCAGCAGCGCGCGCGCCTGCGCCTTCATCAACCCGTCGCGATCCAGCGCCAGCCGCAGCGCGCGCCAGCCCATCGCCGGGTTATCCTCATGCTCGTCATCATCGTCGCGCTGCATATAGGGCAGCGCCTTGTCCCCGCCGATGTCGACCGTGCGGAAGATGACCGGACGATCCCCGGCGGCGTCCAGCACATCCTTGTACAACCGTTGCTGCTTTTCGCGCTGCGGCAGGGTGGCCGACACCAGGAATTGGAACTCGGTGCGGAACAGACCGATGCCATCCGCGCCAACCATGTCGAGCGCCTGCGCATCCTCGCGCAGCCCCGCATTGACCATCAGTTCGACCCGCTGACCGTCCGCCGTCACCGATGGCAGGTCGCGCATCGCGACAAATTCGGCCCGCCGCTTCTGCGTCACATGCAGCCGGTTCTCGAACGCCTCCTCCATGTCGGCGGTCGGGCGGATCAGCAGGGAATTGTCGGTGACATCCATCAGGATGAGGTCGCCCTCGTTCACCAGATGGCGAATGTCGCGCACCCGGCCCAGCACCGGCACGCCCATCGCTCGCGCGACGATGGTGACATGGGCGGTCAGCGATCCTTCCTCCAGGATCACGCCTTTCAGGCGACGGCGATCATATTCCAGCAGTTCGGCGGGGCCAAGATTGCGCGCGATCAGGACCGCATCCTGCCGCAAGCCCATCTGCGCCGCCGTGCCCAACTGCCCCGACACGATGCGCAGCAGCCGGTTCGCCAGATCCTCCAGATCGTGCATCCGGTCGGACAGCAGCGGGTCGTCGATCTGGCGCATCCGCATCCGCGTGCGCTGCTGCACGCGCTCGATCGCCGCCTCGGCGGTCAGGCCGCTGTCGATCGCCTCGTTGATCCGGCGGCTCCAGCCTTCGTCATAGGCGAACATCTTGTAGGTTTCGAGCACCTCCTGATGCTCGCCTTCCATGCCGAACTCGGCCGCGCCGGTCATCCGGTCGATCTGCTCGCGCATCTTGGCGAAGGCGGAAATGACGCGCTGCCGCTCCGCCTCGGTATCCTCCGCGACGGTATGTTCGATATGGACGCGCGGCTGGTGGAACACCACATGCCCGCGACCCATGCCCATCACCAGTTGCAACCCGTGCAGCATCGTCGTGCCGGTGTCGGTCACGCGCAGGTCGGTCGGGCTGTCGTCGGCCAGCTCGGCATTGGCGATCAGTTCGGACATCACCATCGCGACCGTCTGAAGCGCCTCTATCTCCACCTCTTCATATTTGCGCGGTTCGGCATGCTGGACGCACAGCACCCCGATCGCCCGTTCGCGCCGCACGATCGGCACGCCCGCAAAGCTGTGGAACAATTCTTCGCCCGTTTCGGGGCGATAGGAGAAGTCGGGATGCGACGCCGCTTCGTCCAGGTTCATCGTTTCGACGTTGGTGGCGATCAGGCCGACCAGTCCCTCCCCCATCGCCATGCGGGTAACGTGGACGGCTTCCTGCTTCAGGCCACGCGTGGCGAACAGTTCCAGCACGCCTTCGCGCACCAGATAGATGGAACAGACTTCGCTCGACAGCGACTCGCCGATTATCTCCACCACCTTGTTCAGCTTGGCTTGTGCGCCGGTACGCGCGGCCATCACCTCCTGAAGGCGAATGAGGATCTGGCGGGCGGCGGCGGCGGGCGTGCTGGGCATATGTCAGCGCTAACAGATAGACTGCCCGCTTTCCAAGGCGTTTCATGCGGAAAAACGGCAAGGCCCATCCTGCGAGTGAGGCATTTGCATGGCGGAAACATTCTGTACAATCGTCTAACATAGCCGAATGGGCTTTTCAGCCGCGTGCAGGGAGACTGGGACCATGGCGAAACAGGGTGAAACGGCATTTGAACGCGACTTGACCGATCGCGGCTATTCGCGGCGGCAACTGGCAAAGGCGACGGCGTTGCTGGGCGCGGGCGCAGCGGCGATCCGGATAACCGGCGCGGGCGCGCAGCAGGCCGCCAAAGCGGTCGAGGGCGCGGTGCGCATCGGCGCCAACGAATGCTGGACCGGGCCTTTCCCGGTCGCCGCCGAAGCCGCCATGCAGCTGGTGACCCAGGGCAATCGCTACGAACCCGATGATGAACATGCCAAGCTGTTCGCCGCCGTGGCCGCGGTCGAGAATATTCCGGCGGACCGCATCGTCGCCTGGCCCGGTTCCAGCGATCCGCTGAGCCGCGTCGCGGTCGCCTTCGCCTCGCCCACGCGCGGCATCGTCACCGCCAATCCGACCTATGAAGCGATCTGGCGCACGGGCGACTGGCTGGGCGCGCCGGTCAAGAAGGTGCCGCTGACCAAGGATTACGCCCATGATGTCAAGGCGATGCTGGCGGCCGATCCCCATGCGGGTCTCTATTATATCTGCTCCCCCAACAATCCCACCGGCACGATCACGCCGATCGCCGACATTGCGTGGCTGGCCGACAACAAACCCAAGGACGCGATCCTGGTGGTGGACGAAGCCTATATCCACTGGACCGAGACGGGCACCGCCGCCAGCCTCGCCGCAACCCGCGACGATGTCGTCGTACTGCGCACTTTCTCGAAACTGTTCGGCATGGCCGGTATGCGCCTGGGCCTCACCTTCGCTGCGCCCGACTTGATGAAACGGATGATGCGCTACGACGGCGGGCAGGTGACCGGCATGTTGCCGATGACGGCGGTGGCGTGCGGCACGACCTCGGTCGCGCAGGCGGATCTCATCAAGGCGCGCCGCGCCGAAATGGTCGCCAACCGGGAAAAGGCGATCACGCACCTGAAGAAGAAGGGGATCAAGGTCATCCCCGGCAGCCAGGCCAATATGTTCATGGTCGATTGGGGCAAGCCCGCCAAGTCGATGGCGGACGCCCTGCTGGCACAAAAGGTACAGATCGGGCGCAACTGGCCGATCTGGCCCAATGTTTCGCGCGTGTCGGTCGGTTCGTCGGAGGAAATGGACGCCTTCAACGCTGCGATCGACAAGGTGTGGAAAGCCTGACCGTAAAACGACTTTCCACCACATAAAGTTACAAAAATTGGCGGCGGCGCATTGTGGAAATGCGCCGCCGCTTCGTTTCTCCCTATGAACAGCCGGACTTTGAGGACCGAGGGGACATAACGACATGACCAAGATGCTCGACAAAGATGCCAGGGACGACCTGATCGCACGCGGCTATTCCCGCCGCCAGTTGGGCGAAGTCGCCGCCCTGGTCGGCGCCGGTGTCGCCGCCAGCTCGCTGCTCGGCAACAGCGCCGCCTTCGCGCAGCAACAGGCCGCGCGCGGCATGAAGGGCGGCGTCCGCATCGGCGCCAACGAATGCTGGACCGGCCCCTTCCCGTCCGGCGTGGCGGCAATCGCCAGCGCCGCGTCCGTCGGAAACTGGTATGATCCCGACAATTATCGCGGCGACCTGACCAGCACCGTCGCGAAGGTGGAGGGTATTCCCGAAGCCAATATCATGTTGTGGCCCGGTTCGGGCGGCCCGCTGGTCAGCATCGTGGCGGCCTATTGCTCGCCGACCAAGGGGCTGGTGACCGCCGACCCGACGTTCGAATCCGCCTGGCGCACCGCCGACTATCTCAAGGCGCCGATCGCCAAGGCGCCCCAGGCCATCGGCAAGGGCCATGACGTCAAGGCGATGCTCGCCGCCAATCCCGATGCGGGCCTCTATTATATCTGTTCGCCCAACAACCCGACCGGCACCGTCACGTCGATCGCCGACATCAAATGGCTGCTGGACAACAAACCCGCCGACGCGATGCTGCTGGTCGACGAAGCCTATCTGCACTTTTCCGAAGCGCCCAGCGCCGTGCCGCTGATGGCGGGGCGCAAGGACATCATCGTCATGCGCACCTTCTCGAAACTGTTCGGCATGGCGGGCGTGCGCCTTGGCCTCACCTTCGCCGATCCCGAAGTGCAGAAGCGCATCATGCTGTTCGGTCCGGCGGCCGGTGGCCTGTCGATCACGGCGATGGCATGCGGCAACGCGGTCTATACCGAAGCGGCGCTGATCAAGGCGCGCCGCGCGGAGATGGTCGCCAATCGTGACGAAACCATAGCCTGGCTCACCAAGAAGGGCATCGAAGTCCAGCCCGGCAGCCAGGCCAATATGTTCATGGTCAACTGGAAGAAACCCGCCAAGGATGTGCAGGCCGCACTACTGGCGGAAAAGGTGCAGATCGGCCGCAGCTGGGCAATCTGGCCCAATGTCTCGCGCGTGACGGTCGGTTCGACGTCGGACATGGCCGCCTTCCGCGCGGCGGTGGACAAGGTTTACAAGGCGTAGGTTTCCCCCCTTTCTTGCGCCAATGAGAAGGGCGCCCGGACAACCGGGCGCCCTTTTGGCGTTTCCGCGCCAGACGAACTACTCGACCGTCGCCGCTTCGCACAGCGCCTGCAATTGCGCCATCATCTGATCCCAGCCGGGATGGAAGCCCATCGTCTCATGCTTTGCCTTGGCCTCCGCGTCCCAGTGGCGCGCAGTGGCCGTAAAGCGCGTGCCTTCGCCTTCGTCGACAAATTGCCAGATCGCGGTCAGGAACGGGGTTTGCGGAACCCAGCCGGACGCATAGGCGTCGGTCGTCACCACGGTTTCACCGAGCACGACTTCCAGAAACACGCCTTCCATCGGGCCGGTATCCTCGCCATCGGGACCGAACATGCGCACCGCGCTGCGGCCGCCCGGTCGCAAATCCTCTTCGATCACCTCGGCCCGCCATGGCTTGGGACAGAACCAGTCTTCCTTGCGGTCGACCCACATCTTCCATACCCGCTCGCGCGGCGCGGCGATATGACAGGTCACCGACAATTCATGTTCGCTGCTCATGCCCCTTCTCCGTCAAAAGCCGCCTGCATCGCGGCGGTGTCCAGTTTCTGCATCGTCATCATCACCTGCATCATGCGCGCGATCCCCGCCTTGTCGTCGCTCTGATAATTGTTCAGGATCGCTTGCGTGACGAGTTGCCAGGACAGGCCATATTTGTCCTTCAACCAGCCGCACGGCGCGGGCGATCCGCCATCGGCGGTCAGCGCGTCATAATAGCGATCCAGTTCCGCCTGATCCTTGCACGCCACCGACAGCGAGACTGCTTCGGTAAAGGGAAAGTCGGGACCACCGTTCAACCCCTGATAGCTTTGGCCGAGCAGGGTGAATTGGACGAGCAGCACGCTGCCGCCCGCCCCCGGCGAGGGCGTGGGATTGTCGTCGGGATAATAGCTTATATGGTCGACCGACCCGCCAAAGACGGAGACATAGAAACGCGCCGCTTGCTCGGCCTGTCCGTCGAACCACAGGCAGGGAGAGGTGGTGGTCATCAAAACTCTCCCGCAACAGTGCGCATACCCACCAGCGCGAACATCGCGCCCTGCGGATCGGTCGCCTGGATGATCCACGCGCCACCGGGCACTTCCATCGGGCCGTTGAGCACCGTGCCGCCCGCCGCCTTCACCCGATCCACCGCCGCGTCGATGTCGCCCACCGTGAAATAGAACAGCCAGACCGGCCCCGGCATTTCCTTCGGGACCGCCATGACGCCGCCCGTCATCCCCTGAAAATCGGTGGCGCCGGTCTGGGAAACGAGCTGGTAGCTGCCCATGTCGCCCATATCCATGGCGTCGCCCTTCGCCCAGCCGAACTGCCCGGTGTAGAAGGCCAGATCCTTGTCGAAATCGCCGCTATACAACTCGTGCCAGCTGACATGGCCCATTGGCATGCCCGTGGGCGCATCCATGCCCTCGGGGCTGCTGCCCTTGAGCAGCATGAAGACCGCCCCGCCCGGATCGGCCATGACCGCAAAGCGACCAACGCCAGGAATATCTTCCGGCGGGCGCTTCACACTGCCGCCCGCTGCGCTGAGCCTTGCGGCGTCCGCATCGACGTCAGCCGACCCGATATAGCCGCCCCACCACGGCGTCATGCCGCAATCCTTCGCTTCGGCGGGGATCGCCATCACGCCGCCCAGCGGCCCGGCGCTGCCGGACACGACATTATAGGGGTCATCGGTCCGTTCGCCGCCAAATGGCTGAGATGTCCATCCCACCACATCGCCATAAAAGGCCAGCGCCGCCTTGGGATCGCTGGTCATCAGTTCATACCAGAAGAATTGGCCGGTCAGATCGGTCATCATCCGTCTCCTTGCATCAATGCGTGTCAGGCTTTCGCGTCGAGCAGCACTTCAAACCCGCCATAGATCAGGCGCGCGCCGGCAAAGGGCATGTCCTCGCCCTCCTTGGGCTGCATGCGCTCGTCCTGCATCACCTTTTCCGCGCCAGCGTCGCGGGTGGCCTTGTCCGGCCATTCGACCCAGGAAAAGACGACCTCCTCCTCATCCTCCGCAATCACGGCGGTGCGGAAGTCATTCGTCTTGCCGGGCTTGATGTCGTTGCCCCAACATTCCACCACGCGCAGCGCGCCATGTTCGATGAAGATCGGCGCGGCATAGGCCGCAACCTCCTTATATCGTTCCTTGTTGCCCTTGGGCACCGGGATCACGAAACCATCCATATAGGCCATCGTCTCTCTCCTTCATGCTATTCAGACGGCAGCCGGCTCGCCCTTATTGGCGGCCAGCGCTGCTTCCACATCCATCCAAACGAAATCCCAGATATGGCCATCCAGATCGGCAAAGCCGCGGCTGTACATGAAGCCATGATCCTGAACCGGATTGGGTTCGGTGCCGCCCGCAGCCAGCCCACGGCTGACGATATCGTCCACCGCCTCCCGGCTCACCTCCGTCACCGCCAGCCCCATCTGCGCCGTTTCATGCGCGTTGGGGATCTTGCGCGGGGTAAAGCCGCTGAACCGCTCATGGGTCAGCAGCATCGCGTGGATCGTGTCGGAAAAGCTGATCATCTGCGCGCTGTCGTCGGCAAAATCATCATTCCGCACCGCGCCGACCGCTTCGTAAAAGGCGATCGAGGCGGGCAGGTCCGTGACCGGCAGATTGACGAAAATCATCTTGGGAGCGGGTTGGTTCGCCATCACACATCTCCTGGAAATATGGGTTCGCGTCGACATGCACCGACAAGGCGACTCACCGACTTGAACTTTTTGCACCGATCACTTATCTTATGCAACACATAAGTTAGAAAAGATAACCATGAACCGACCAAACCGGAAACGCGCCTATCAGGATGGCTGCGCCGTCGCCCATGCGCTGGACCTTATCGGCGATCGCTGGGCGATGCCGATTATGCGCGAACTGATGCTCGGTCCCAAGCGTTTCACCGACCTGCGCGCCAGCCTGCCCGGAATCAGCGCCAATGTGCTGACGCAGCGGCTGGAGGAGCTGGAGGCGGCCAGCGTGCTCGTCCGCCGCCGCCTGCCCCCGCCCGCCGCCAGCCAGATTTACGAGCTGACCGACTGGGGCCGCGAGTCGGAAATCCTGTTTCAGGTGCTGGGCCGCTGGGCCTGCCGGTCGCCCACGATGGAGCCGGGCAAGCCAATGAGCCAGGTGTCGGTCGTCCTGTCGATGCGCACGATGATCAACCGCGCCGCCATCGGCGACATGGATGCGACCATCGGCCTGCGCTTTGGCGAAGAGGAATTTCGCGCGGTGCTGCGCGACGGGGATTTCACCATCGACCGGGGCGATGCGACCGGCGACGTGATCGTCACCGGCGACCAGAACGCCTTTGTCGCCATGCTTTATGGCGGACAGCGCCTGGAGGATATGGCCGGCGCGCTCAGCGTCGAAGGCGACCGCGCATTGCTCGACCGCTTCCTGACGCTGTTTCCCCTGCCCCCAAAGGCGCCTTCGACGGTCAGCCCTGGGTCGACAGCTTCATCAGGATAAGGCCGGACAGGATCAGCCCCGCCGCCAGCAACCGGGCGGGACTGGCCGCCTCCCCCAGAAAGGCGATGCCGACCGCAAAGGCGCCCAGCGCGCCGATCCCGGTCCAGATCGTATAGGCGGTGCCCAGCGGCAGGCTGCGCATCGCCATCGACAGCAGCGCGAAACTCGCGGCCATGGCGACCAGCGTGATGAGGCTGGGCACCAGCCGCGTGAACCCGTGCGACTGCTTCATCGCAAAGGCCCAGACGATTTCGAGCAGACCGGCAAAAAACAAAGCAATCCAGGCCATGATGGCTCTCCTGTTTCAGAGAGCCGGGCCGTCCCGGACTTATGCCCGACCATATCGGGGGAGGACGTGGCCTCGCTTCGCCTGCCTTTAGGCCAGTCCGCCCTCCCCGGCAACCCTCAGTGCTGGCCGTTGAGCATCGCGAACACGGCGTCGAACTCACCGCGCCGGTCGGCTTCGCGCAGGAATTTCACCCGCTCGACACAGATTTCCGCCGGGGTCGGCTGCTGCCGCAGCAGCGCCATGGTTTCGGCTATGAAGTCGGCCAGCGGCATCATCTGGTCATTGTCCGCATGGCCGGGCATCAGGTCGGTCTGCACGCCGGGCGGCACGATTTCCACCAAGTCGACCGGCGTATCGCGCAATTGTTCGCGCATCGCCATCGACCATCCATGGATCGCCGCCTTGGTCGCGCTATAGGTCGGCGTCGCGACCAGCGGCACGAACGCCAGCCCGGACGATACCGTCAGCAGCGTCGCCGCCGGGCGCGTCAGCAGATGCGGCAACAGCGCATGGGTCAGGCGGATCGGTCCCAGCAGGTTGGTCGCTACCGTCGCTTCGGCGATGGCCAGGTCGATCCGGTCCTCCGCCACCATGATCCCGGCGTTGAGCAGCACTGTGTCGAGCGCGGGAAAGTCCGCCACCAGCCGCGCGGCAAAGGCGGCCATCGCGGCGGGATCTTCCATGTCGATCGTCATCGCCGCCATGCCCGGATGATCCGCCACGATCGCATCCAGCGCCGCCTGCCGCCGCCCGGCGATGATGACCTGATGGCCCGCGACATGAAATTCATGCGCCAGCGCCGCGCCGATGCCCGATCCGCCGCCGGTGATGAGGATGGTGTTGCCTGCTATGTTCATGGGGTCGGTTCCTTTGTGCCTATGGCCTGACCCGCCATTTACGCCTATACTCTCTTTTGGAAAGAAGGCACCGCAACGTGCCATACACACCCAAAGGTAAGAAATGGAAAATCCGCTGAAAAGCCGTTTTGAAACCGACGAAATTCTTGCCGCCCAAGCCTATTTGGCGGCCGAACCGCCCGCCGATATCGACCCGCGCATCGAACGACTCGTCAATGACCTGATCGGCCGCATCGCCGACAAATGGACGCTGCTGGTGCTGGAACTGCTGGAGGAAAAGGGCACCCAGCGCTTCACGCAGATCGCGCGGCAGGTCGACGGCATCAGCCAGAAGATGCTGACCCAGACGCTGCGGCAGATGGAGCGGGACGGCCTCGCCACCCGCACCGTCCATCCGGTCGTGCCACCCCACGTCGACTATGCCCTGACCCCGCTCGGCAACAGCCTGAGCGCGGCCTTTTGCGGGGTGTGGATCTGGGCGGAAAAGCATCTCGACACGGTGGAGCAGGCGCGCCACCGCTTCGACACGCGCGCCTGACCCTACTCCTGCGACGCGGGCAGCGGCTGCACCGTCAGCCGCGGCGGCGGCGTGCCTGACGGCAGGGTCGGCACGACCGCCGGTGGCGCAACCCGCGGCGGGGTAGCGACAGGCGGCGGGGCGGCAGATGGCAGGGCAGCAGGCGGCGTGGCACCCGGCGTCATCGTGGAGGGCGGCGGCGGCAGGCTCCGCCCATAGCCAGCAGCAGCAGGCGCTTCGCCCGGCGGCACCGGCGGCGGCGGCAAGGGCGTGGGCGAAACCACCACCGTCACCGTCGCGCCAAAGCGCGACTGCCATTCGGCCAGTCGCCGCAGATAATCGGCATAGGCCGCATAGAAGTCCTGAAACGGCTTTTCCAGTTCAGCCAGCGCCACCGGCGCATTGGCCAGCATCTCGGCGGACGACATGGCCAGCAATCGGCCGCCCACGGCAATCGCCACCGGGCAAAAGCTTTTCGTCACCGGCGGCAACGAGAAGAAGTTATAGACGACCGTGTTCAACCGTTCGCGATAGGCCGTGCCGGTGCCGCCATAAGCGGCGGCATAGTTGCGATCGACCGCCGCATTCGCCTCGCCCAGCACGGATTTATGGACGTGCAGCATCTGATTATATTGCGTCCGCGCCAGATCGCCGCTGTCATGACAGGCGAGCGCCGCGACGTTGAGCGCCATGCGCACATGCCACAGCGCCGTGTTGGAGGTAACGCCGCGATTGGGCGTCAGATATTGGCCATTGGCGCCGACTTCCGGGATGCTCATCCCCTCGACCGCCCCCATCGGCGGACGCGGCCTGATGGTTTCGACCACGGCGGGCGGCGGCGTGGGCGGTGGCGGCGGCGGTGGCGTTGAACAGGCCGCGATCGCCGCCAGCGATACGAGCGAAAGACGGCCAGCGAAACGGCGCACTACAGGCATCAACTTCTCCGAAAGAACATCCCAACGCTCATGCCGGGCATTTTCTTCCGGGGAAAGTTGGTTAATTTCGGTTCGTCCTGTGCTTTCAGGCGGTTCGCCGCTCCAGCGCGGCCGCAGCTTCTTCCATCAACTGCGCGATGATGTCGGCGACCGGTTCTTCCTTCGTCACCATGCCGACCGACTGGCCCGCCATCAGCGATCCGCCCTCGACATCGCCGTCGATCACCGCACGGCGCAGCGCCCCTGCCCAGAAATGCTCGATCTGCAACTGGGCTTCCATCATGTCGACCGCGCCGCTGTCCAGCAGGTTGGCGACGTCCCGCTGCTTGGCGGTGAAATTCTCCATCCCCGCATTTTTGAGCGACCGCACCGGGATGACCGGCAAGCGCGGGTCGATCTGCACGCTGGCAATCGCATCGCGCGCCGACGCCCGGAAAAACGCCTTCTTGAACGCGGGATGGGCGATGCTTTCGCTCGCACAGGCAAAGCGGGTGCCCAACTGCACGCCCGCTGCACCCATTTCCAGATAGGCGGCGATCGCCTCGCCCCGGCCAATGCCGCCCGCGACGAACACCGGCACCTGGCTCGCCATTTCCGGCAGGATTTCCTGCGCCAGCACGCTGGTCGCCACCGGCCCGATATGACCGCCCGCTTCCATGCCCTCGACCACCAGCGCGTCGACGCCGGAACGCACCAGCTTCTTGGCCAGGCTGAGCGCGGGGGCAAAGCAGATCAGCTTTGCGCCTTTTGCCTTGATCGCCTCGATGCTGCCCTTGGGCGGCAGGCCACCGGCCAGCACGACATGGCTGACGTCATGCTTCGCGCACACCTCGATCAGGTCGAACAGCTGCGGATGCATGGTGATGAGGTTCACGCCAAACGGCTTGTCGGTCAGCGCCTTCGTCGCCGCGATTTCCGTGTCGAGCAGTTCGGGCGTCATCGCGCCACAGGCAATCACGCCAAAGCCGCCCGCGTTCGAGATCGCCGACACCAGATGCCGTTCCGACACCCAACTCATCGCCCCGCACAAAATTGCGCTCTGGCTACCGAGAAATTCGGTGCCGCGAGCCATGAGGGACGTGAGCTTGGCGTTGGTCATCATGCAATCCGTTCAAAACCAAAAAGCCCCTCCCGGCGAGGGGAGAGGGCTTGGGCGGGCGTGAACACCCGACATTCTGTGCCTCCCCTGACCGGAGAGGCGGAAAAAATCAAGCCGCCGGTGCGTCGAGGCCATAGGCGGTATGCAGCACGCGCACCGCGAGTTCCGTCTCGTCCTCGTCGATCAGCACCGAAACCTTGATCTCGCTGGTGGAGATCGCCTCGATGTTGATGCCGCGTTCGGCCAGCGTCTTGAACATGGTCGCCGCAACGCCCGCATGGCTGCGCATACCGACACCCACGACGCTGATCTTGGCGACTTCGGTATCGGTGATGATGCGGCGGAAACCGATGGCGTCCTTGTTCGCTTCCAATATGTCGACGCTGCGGGCCAGGTCGGCGCGCGGGACAGTGAAGGTGACGTCCGTCTCTTCATTGTCCTTGCTGTCATTCTGGATAATCATGTCGACATTGATCGCCGCGTCGGCCAGCGGCGTGAAGATGTTGGCGACCGCGCCGGGCTTGTCCGGCACGCGCGTCACGATGATCTTCGCCTCATTCTTGTCATGGGCGATGCCGGTGATGAGCTGACGTTCCATCTTGTTTTCCTTGCGCTTGGCTTCCAGTTCCTCGTCGCTGACGATCAGCGTGCCGGGCAGGTCGGTCTGGGTGGGATCATCGAAGGACGACAAGACCTGCACGACCACGCCTTCCTTCATGGCGAGGCCGACCGACCGGGTCTGAAGCACCTTGGCGCCCACGGACGCCAGCTCCAGCATTTCCTCATAGGTGACAAGCTCCAGCTTGCGCGCGCGCGCCACGATGCGCGGGTCGGTGGTATAGACGCCATCGACGTCGGTATAGATGTCGCACCGATCGGCCTTGATCGCGGCGGCCACCGCGACGGCGGACGTATCCGACCCGCCCCGGCCAAGCGTCGATACGCGGCCATCGGCCATCATGCCCTGAAAACCGGGGATCACCGCGACCTGGCCCGATGCCAACGCCGCCAGCAGCGCGTCCGTCTCGATCGTGCTGACCCGCGCCTTTGCGTGGGATTCGATCGTCTTGATCGGCAATTGCCAGCCCAGCCAGCTACGCGCGTTCACGTCCATGGCTTTGAGCGTCATGGCCAGCAGCCCGCTGGTGATCTGCTCACCGGCTGCGACGACGACATCATATTCCGCCGGATCGTAGAGCGCAGAAGCTTCCTTGCAGAAACCGACCAGCCGATCCGTCTCGCCCGCCATGGCGGAAACGACAACGGCGACTTCATGGCCCTGCGACACGACATGCTTCACACGCGCTGCGACGTTGCGAATTCGCTCCATCCCCGCCATGGAGGTGCCGCCGAATTTCATCACGATGCGCGCCATTTGCTTGTCGAACCTGCCTATTGGTGAGTAAGAAAATGTCCCAGAAGGGCGAAACGGCGCTTCTATTAGCAGCGGATACGGATATGGCAAGCAACGCAAGCGCAACGAACGGCGCAACGATCGACCCGAAAGAGGCCGCGCATTTCGGCACGATGGCGGCCGACTGGTGGAACCCGCAAGGGTCGAGCGCGATGCTGCACAAGCTGAATCCGGTGCGCCTCGCCTATATCCGCGCCGCCATCGACCTGCATTGGCCGGGAAAAGCGCAATCTTTCCGGCCGCTTGCCGACAAGCGCGCGCTCGACGTGGGCTGTGGCGCGGGCTTGCTGACCGAGCCGCTGGCGCGCATGGGCGCCGCCGCGACCGGCCTCGACGCAGCGGCGGAAAATATCGCCGCCGCCCGCGCTCATGCCGCGACGCAGGGGCTGTCGATCGACTATCGCGCGACTCCAGTCGAACAAATGGCCGACCGCGACTTCGACCTCGTCACCTCGATGGAAGTGATCGAGCATGTCGCCGATCCCGCGGCCTTCGTGGCGGCGCTGGCCGACAAGCTCGCGCCCGATGGGCTGATGATCCTGTCCACCCCCAACCGCACGCCGCTGTCCCGCCTCGCCATGATTACCATCGGCGAAAGCGTCGGCGGCATTCCCAAGGGGACGCATGACTGGGGCAAGTTCATCACCCCCGACGAACTGACCGCGTTGCTGCACGCGGTGGGGCTGGAGGTCATCGATTCCAGCGGCCTGTCGTTCGATCCGGCCAAGGGCTTCACCCTGTCGGCCAACACCGCGATCAACTATCTGCTGACTGCCCGCCACAGGGGATAGGCCATGCCCACGGACCCCAGGATTGACGCCTATATCGCCAGACAGGCCGATTTCGCCCGGCCGATCCTGACCCATATCCGCGCCCAGATGCATGCCGCCTCACCGGAGATCGGCGAAGCGGTCAAATGGGGCATGCCCTTTTTCACGTATAAGGGGCAGAATGTCGCCAACATGGCCGCGTTCAAGGCCCATGCCGCCTTCGGCTTCTGGCATGACAAGGTCGGCAGGGAGGATGCCAGCGCCGATGCGATGGGCCAGTTCGGCAAGATCCTGACCCTGGCGGACCTGCCCACGGACGCGGCGATCGCCACCCTGATTGCCAAGGCCATGACCCTGATCGATGCGGGCGACAAGCCGCGCGCCGGGCCAAAAGCGCCCAACCCTGCCCTGCCCGTCCATCCCGCCTTGGCCGCCGCGCTCGACGCCCATCCAGCGGCGGCGGCCGTCTGGGCTGCCTTTCCGCCGGGCAAGATCCGCGACTATTGCGAGTGGGTCATAGAGGCCAAGACCGACGCGACGCGCGATAAACGCATTGCGCAGGCCGTCGAATGGATTGCCCAGGGCAAGGGCCGCAACTGGAAATATGCCAAATGCTGACAGCCCCCGCGGATGAAATCAGCGCATATTGCCTTTGACGTTGTTGAACGTGCTGCCCAGTTTCGTGCCCAGGCTGGTCATCGCGCCAATCGCGGCCACGGCGATCAGCGCGGCGATCAGCCCATATTCGATCGCCGTCGCGCCCTTGCTGTCGCGCAGCATCTTCCTGAAAAATTGCACCATCCGCTAGTTCCTTTTGTGGCAGACCCTTAAGCGGACGGCATGACGACCAAGCATTGATATTTTTTTAACGATGCGACGAACCGCCCGCCAACGCGGGCGTCATTGCCCCACCGCCTCGGCCCGCGCCACCAGCGCGCGCGCTTCCTCGACATGCATCGTCTCGATCATCCGCCCGTCGAAGCGCTCCGCCCCGCCGGTCGCCGCCTCGATCAACCGCCGCGCGTCCGCCAGCGCCTGCGCATTCGGCCCGTAAATCGCATTGGCCACCAGCACCTGCCCCGGATGGATCAGCGTCTTGCCGTCGAAGCCCAGCGCATGGCCCGCCGCGCATTCCGCCTCCAGCGCCGCTGGATCGTCCAGCCGGTTGAACACGCCGTCGAACACCGCAATGTCTGCCGCCCGCGCCGCCAGCACCACCGATTGCAGCGCAACCGCCAACCCCTCGCGCCCCGCGCCCGCCGGTATGCCCAGATCCTTGCGCAGGTCGTTATTCCCCATGAACAGCCCCGCACAGCCCTCCGACGCGGCGATCTCCACCGCCGCCAGCACGCCGCGCGCGCTCTCGATCATGGCGATCACCGGCTTCTGGCACACGCTGAACACGTCCTTCACCTGCCGCGCGCTTTCCACCTTGGGCAGCACGACATAGTCGGCGGCGGACGCCTTGATCGTCACCATCTCCACCCCGTGCCACGGCGTGCCCGCCACATTGATCCGCACCGCCGCGATCCGCCCGCCAAAGCCCTGCGCCAACGCCTCGACCGCGCCGGCCCGCGCAGCCTCCTTCGCGTCGTCCGCCACCGCATCCTCCAGGTCCAGTATCACCATGTCGCACGGCAGCGTCCGCGCCTTGGCGATGGCGCGCGCGTTGGACGCGGGCAGGAACAGCAGCGAGCGGGCGTAGCGCAGCAACATGGGCGATTGTCTCCTCGATCCGGTTTGACTTTCCCCGTTAACGAATACGCGCCATAGTCCAACCCCTATTCGGGGAGGATATGATGCTCACGACATTCGCGCTCACGCTCACGGGCCTCGTGCTCTTCTACCTCGCCGTCAGTGTGAAGGTTGTGCGGCAGGGCTATCAATATACCATAGAACGCTTCGGCCGCTTCACCGAAGTCGCCAAGCCCGGCCTCAATTTCTACCCCGCCTTCTTCTATGCCGTGGGCCGCAAGATCAACATGATGGAGCAGGTCGTCGACATTCCGGGGCAGGAGATCATCACCAAGGATAACGCCATGGTGTCGGTCGACGGCGTGGTGTTCTTCCAGGTGCTCGACGCGGCCAAGGCGGCCTATGAAGTGTCCGAACTCTATGTCGCCATCATGCAGCTCGCCACCACCAACCTGCGCACCGTGATGGGGTCGATGGACCTCGATGAAACCCTGTCCAAGCGCGACGAGATCAACGCGCGCCTGCTGTCGGTCGTGGATCACGCCACCAACGCCTGGGGCATCAAGATCACCCGCGTCGAGTTGAAGGACATCCGCCCGCCCGCCGACATCGTCAACGCCATGGGCCGCCAGATGAAGGCGGAGCGCGAAAAGCGCGCCAACATTCTGGATGCCGAAGGCGCCCGCGCCGCCGAAATCCTGCGCGCCGAAGGGGAAAAGCAGGGCCAGATCCTGCAAGCCGAAGGCCGCCGCGAAGCCGCCTTCCGCGACGCCGAAGCCCGCGAGCGCGAGGCCGAGGCCGAAGCCAAGGCGACCCAGATGGTGTCCGACGCCATTTCGGCGGGCAATCCACAGGCGCTCAACTATTTCATCGCCCAGAAATATACCGAAGCCGTCAGCCAGTTCGCCACCAGCCCCAATGCCAAGACCATCCTGTTCCCGGTCGAAGCGACCCAGTTGATCGGCACGCTGGGCGGCATCGGCGCGCTGGCCCGCGAAGCGCTGGGCAGCGACGCCCCGCCGCCACCAGCCCCGCCCGCCCCGCGTCGCGGCCCCTTCGGCCAGAGCCAGGGGTGATCGCATGATCCCGCTTTCCCTGTTGCAGGATCATTGGGGCTGGCTGGTCTTCGCCGCGCTGCTGGGCATTGCCGAAGTGATGATCCCCGGCGTGTTCCTCATCTGGATCGCGATCGCGGCGGCCATCACCGGCCTCGTCGCGCTCGCCTTGCCGATCGCCCTGCCCGCGCAACTGCTGCTGTTCGCAGCGCTCAGCATCGCCGCCGTCTGGGGCGGTCGCCGCTGGTATGTCGACAATCCCGTAGCCTCCACCGACCCCCTCCTCAACGACCGCACCGCCCGCCTGATCGGGCAGAGTGTGACGGTGGTGGAGGCGATCAGCGGCGGCGAAGGCCGGGTCAAAGTCGGCGACAGCGTCTGGACCGCACGCGGCGAGGAC
>JAECRT010000087.1 GCA_016000085.1 Sphingomonadaceae bacterium | reverse complement strand
GCCAACGGTCCGTGCTGGTCGTTGAGCGTTTGCGCCAGCGGCAATTCCTTCCGCCCGATGAAAAGCGGCGGGATCAGCGAATAAACCTGCGCCGCGAGCATCAGCCAACCGAGCCAGATATCCTGTCCCAGGATAACGATCGACCCGACGGTGGCATGCTCTGCCGCGCCAAGCGCCATCAGGGCGTTGTAGAGCAGCAGAGCGCCGACCGAGGTCAGCGCCACCGCCGCGACGAAAAAGCCCAGGCCGTTTACGCGCTCGAACCCGAAGGGAAGGACCGGGAGCGGGATCCGTTGCGCTCCAGATGCGCGGCGATCAGGAACATGACTGGCGGCACCAGACCCAGCGTGTCCTCTATCCAGGCGGTCTTCATCGTCTCGCTCTGGCCCAGCACCAGTCCCATGGTGACGATGATAGTCAGCGTCCAGAAGGTGTTCCAATATTCAAGGCGGATCGCCCTGGCCATCGGTTCGCGCAATTGGTCGGGCAGGCTATTGTCGCTCATGGGTGGCGCGCCTTCTGCGATATGGCCCTGCTCGCGCGCTCGACCGTCATGATCCAGCGATTCTCGCCATTGCGCATCGCGGCTTTCAATTCGATCGGCGCGTCTTCGGCCCCGGTCGTGGAGAGGGCCGGCGCGAAAGCGACCTCCGATGTCCAGGGACTGTCGGCCGTGAACCGGCCAATGACGAGATCGAGTTCTCCGGCATCCAGTCGTTGCAACAGAGCCTCGCCCGATCCTGCCCGCCATTGCGCACGCGCATGGGTTCGCCGCTCGATTTCCGCGGCGAGTTAGCCGACCTGTGGTGCACTGCGGACGGACGGATCCGCCAGCGCGACGCTGAAGCTTCGGGTTCGTTCGATCCGTGTCGATGTGCCGGCCGGATCGCGCGGAAGCGCGTCGCAGGCTCCAAGGGCAAGGAGCGCGGCAAGGGCGATCCTGCCTCTCATGCGGCGCGCCCCTTCCCATCAACGGCATCGTCGAAGCGATAGGGGTCGAAAGCATCCCGATCCGGATCGGCCTCGCCGGCCAGTTCGCACTCCAGCATCTCGGCCGCCAACGAAGCGAAAGCGATTCCGTTGCCGCCATAGCCCGCCGCGAGCCAGACATGAGGCATCAGCGAACTTGCGCCGATGGCAGGCAAGCCATCGGGCGATGCACCAAAGGTCGCGGCCCATCGCCGATCGATCGTAATCGGAGCGCCGAGCATCGCTTCCAGCTTGGCCGCGATGGTGCCGGCCTTTTCAGGGATCAGCGCATCGCGGCTATGAGCATCGGCCGACTCCATATCTTCGCCACCGGCGATGATGCGGCCGGTCCGATCAGTGCGCACATAAAGATAGGGGTCGCTGGCTTCCCAGATCATCGCATCCTCTTTCCACAGCGGCGCCACGCCAGGCGGCGTGGCGATTGCAAAGGTGGTCAGCAGCGAAAAGGCCGGGGGCAGGAACAGGCCGGCGCGCTCATAGCCCGTCGCCAGGATAACATCGGCTGCCCGCAGGTTTTCGCCTGTGGCAACCTCAATGAGGACGCTCCCCTTGTCAGGATGCAGCCCCACGACATCGACCGGCCAGGTCAGCGCGGCGCCGCGTGAGATCGCCCGATCGGTCAGCGCATGACAGAGGCGGACCGGATCGATGGTGAAACCCCCGCTCGACAGGATCGCCGCGCGCGGCGCGATGCCGAAACGACCGGCGGTCTGCCCTGCATCGAGCCATTGCGATGGGAGGCTGTGGCGGCGATGCAGATCGGCCTCTGCCGCCAAGCCATCGGCATCAAGCAAGTTGCCGGCGAGATAGAGCGTCGGACATTCTTGCTTGAGTTCGCCAAGGCCCAGCGCATCGACCCGGTCAGACAGATCGCGCACGGCGTTGAATATGTGCGTCCATCGCCGGGCGGCTTGCGCTTCGCCGATTTGCTGCGCGAGCGTGGTCATCGGCACGTCCATTGCCCACATCAGTTGCGCCGTGGACGCGGCGGTGCTGCCGCATCCCGGCGGGCGCCGGTCGATCAACGCAACGCGCTTGCCCGCCGCGCTCAATCGCTCGGCGAGGATTGCACCCATGATGCCGGTGCCGATGATCGCGATGTCGCAACTTTCGCCGGGTAAGCCGCCGGTTGGTGGGATTGCCCAATCCGCCTCGCGCCAGGGCACTTTGCCTGTGCGCAGGTCGCGGCTTTCGCTGAGGCCGGGTGTTGAGAGCGGCATGACGTCTTTCTGGATTGTTGCGGGAGAATAACGCTTCGAGTCGCGAAAAGGCTCATTGGTCATCACCAATAGCCCGTCTGTTTCAGCAGGGAGCCGCGAAGCTTTCTTTTGTTCGTTTCACTGCAGCCACTGTGCTGCGGAAACCGCTTGTGACATTTGGCGTGTACTCCTTACTCTCGCTCGATGAAGCGAGAAAAAATTGGACTGCCATTGGCTCGGCGCATCGCGCTCGCCGCCCAGGGCTTTGGCGCGAGCCAACCCGTCGCGCCCAATGCCGGTCATTTGCGGCGTATGATGGACAGGCTGCAACTTCACCAGATCGACAGCGTCAACGTCCTGACCCGCGCCCATTATCTTCCGGCCTTATCGCGTCTTGGACCCTATGACAGGGCGGTTCTCGACCGGTTGGCCTGGGGACCAAAGCGCGAGCGCAGATTCTTCGAATATTGGGCGCATGAGGCGTCTCTGCTGCCCTTCGACATCCACCCCCTGCTACGCTGGCGGATGGCCCATGCCGATCGCGGTGAAGCGGGCTGGGCCGGCATGCGCCGCTATGCGGGCGAGGCGCGGGCGGAGGCGATGGCTATGCTGGAGCGCATCCGCTCCGATGGCCCGATGGCGGCCTCCGATTTCGAAAGCCACAAGGGGCAATCCGGCTGGTGGGAGTGGAGCGACACCAAGCGGGCGCTCGAATGGCTGTTCTGGGCGGGGCACATCACCACGTCCACGCGTCGCCGCGGGTTCGAACGTGTCTATGACCTGCCCGAGCGCGTCATTCCCGCCGCCGTACTGGCGATCCCCACGCCCGATGAGGCCGATGCACACCGTGCGCTGATCGAACGCGCGGCGCGTGCCCATGGCATTGCCACGGAGAAGGAACTGCGTGACTATTTCCGCCAGTCTCCGGGTCAGGCGCGCCCTGCGATAGAGACGCTTGCGGAAGACGGAATATTGATCCCGGTTGCCGTGGAGGGCGCGCGCCACGCCTGGCTTCATCGCGATGCCCGGCGGCCGCGCCGCATCGACGCGCGTGCCTTGCTGGCGCCTTTTGATCCGCTCATCTGGGAACGGGATCGGACCGAGCGCCTGTTCGGCTTTCGCTATCGCATCGAAATCTATGTGCCTGCGGAGAAACGAGTGCATGGCTATTATGTGCTGCCCTTCCTGCTCGGCGACCGGCTCGTGGCGCGTGTCGACCTGAAGGCGGACAGGGCCGCATCGCTTCTCCACGTTCGGTGGGTAAACTGGGAGCCAGAGGCGCCGGCGCATAGCGGCGATGCGCTCGCCGTGGAACTAAAGGCCATGGCCGACTGGCTGGGACTGAGCGGGGTGCGCGGGAGCGAAAGCTAGAGCCCCAGTTCTTCCAGCCCCGGATGATCGTCCGGCCGCCGCCCGAGCGGCCAGTGGAACAGGCGTTTGGCCTCCAATATTGGCAGGTCGTTGATGCTGGCGATCCGGCGCGCCATCAGGCCATCGGGCGCGAACTCCCAATTCTCATTGCCATAGGAGCGATACCAGATCCCGGCATCGTCATGCCATTCATAAGCAAAGCGCACCGCGATCCGATTGCCCTCATGCGCCCATAGGCCCTTGACCAGCCTATAGTCCTGTTCGCGCCGCCACTTGGCCGTTAGGAAGGCGATGATGGCATGGCGGCCTTGCAGAAAATCGGACCGGTTCCGCCACTGGCTGCCCTCGGTATAGGCGAACGCCACGCGCGCTGGATCGCGGCTGTTCCAGCCATCTTCGGCTGCGCGGACCTTCTGCAATGCGGTTTCATGGGTGAATGGAGGCAGGGGTGGGCGCGACATTGACGACTTCTTTCAGATAAAGGGCGTAGCGAACTCCAGGCGAATGCCGCCCGGAATGAAAACAAGGAAGTGGCGTGTCGAGGAGCCCGGGCGGATCGGGCCGGGCGCGGCGTCGACCACCACTTCGGGATGCGCCGTCACCGCCTCCCACGTTGCCTCCAGCGCCGCATCGTTGGCAACCGACAGTGAGAGATGATGAAGACCGATGTTCGTACGCCGGTCGAAGGCGCGGGCGGTGAGTGGGTCGGCCGCGCGCCACAGCGTCAGCAGGATCGCGCCATCCGACACGAAGATGGATGGATAGTCGGGCACGCCGCCGACCTCCTCGAAGCCGAGTGTACCGCAGAAGAAGGCGCGCGCCTTGTTAAGGTCGGGCACGGTGAGGCCGATGTGATGGACCCCTTGAGTGAGCTTACCGGTCATGATGCCTGTCCTTCCAGTTGGGCAATGCGGGCACGCAGCGCCGCGATCTCGTCGATAAGGGGTTGGGATGCGCGCTGGACCTCTGCCTCCGTGAAACGCGGCGTGATGTGCTGCGGGCAGTTCCAGTCGAAGCCGATGACGTCGATCAGGAAGGCGCGCTCCGGCTCGGCGGCATAATCGGGCGGCATCAGCGCGGCGATGACGGCCGGATCATCGCTGGCACGGGCATGGCCGATTATCTTGAGACGGCGACGGTTGGGATAGTCCATCAGGAACAGCGCAATACGGTCGTCGGCCGCGACATGGGCGGTAGAGAGATATTGCCGGTTGCCGCGATAATCCGCGAACCCGATGCGGTTGCCGCCTAAGTGGCGCAGGAAGCCCGCCGGTCCCCCGCGATGCTGGACATAGGGCCAGCCGTCCTCGGAGACGCTTGCCATGTAAAGGCTGTCGCGACCCGCGATGAAGCCGATTTCGCGGTCGGTCAGCATGTCGACCGGACCCGCGCCAGCTTCCATCCGCGCATAGGAAGCGCGCGATCCGGCAGCGGCCTGCAAGGCACGAGCGCCGGGACCGACGAGGGTATGGAGGAAGGTCTGTGCCATGGCTGAAGAGATAGCGCGTTGCTCCTGCCGGGATAATAGGCGATGATTGGTCTTCACTATTGCATTTTGAGGAACAATGGATCGTTTCGAAAGCCTCTCCGCCTTTGTCGCGGTGGCGGACCAGCGCGGCTTTGCGGCGGCAGCCCGCGCGATCAAGATGTCGCCGCCGGCCGTCACCCGCGCGATCGCGGCGCTCGAACGGCATCTTGGTGTCACTCTGTTCCATCGCTCAACGCGAGCAGTGTCGCTGACGGACGAGGGGAGCGCCTTCCTCGACCGGGCGCGGCGCATTCTGTCCGAATTGCGCGAGGCGGAGCAGATCGCGATGGGCGGCCGGTCCGTACCGCGCGGGCAGCTTTATGTGACCGCCCCGGTGATGTTCGGCCGCCTCCATGTGCTCCCTGTCATCAATGCGCTGCTCGCGAGCCATGCGGGGCTGAACGCGCGCATGATGCTGCTCGACCGCAATGTCCGTATCATCGAGGAAGGGATCGACGTGGCGGTACGGATCGGCACGCTGACCGACAGCGCGCTGCGGGTGGTGACGATAGGATCGGTCCGTCAGACCATCGTGGCAAGTCCGGCCTATCTCGCCGAGCATGGTGTCCCCGCTGAACCTGCCGATCTCGCGAGGCATCGTTGCGTTGCGGGCAGCGGGGTGCGCGTCGGCAGCGCCTGGCCTTTCGGGACGCGGGGCGACAAAATCATGGAGGTGATCCCCCGACTGACCGTCAACGGCATCGACGCGACTATCGCTGCGGTTGAGGCGGGCGTGGGGCTTGCCAATGTGTTGAGTTACCAGTCGGCCGCACACATCGCGAGCGGTCATTTGGTGGAAGTGCTGGCAGAACATGCTCCGCCACCCATGCCGGTGAGCCTGCTCTATGATCCCGGTCGGGCAGCCATGCCTGCGGTCCGCGCCTTCATTGAGGCGATGCGGGAGCAGGCAAGGCAGGGGGCGTGGGCCTGATGAAAAATCGCTGTTGAAGTGCGGCTGAAAACCCCACAGCCGCGCCGCACGACACAACGCCGCTTTTTGACTGGTCTGCTA
>JAECRT010000086.1:2591-6504 GCA_016000085.1 Sphingomonadaceae bacterium | reverse complement strand
AAATCATCGCAGCGCAATATTCACGCGCACCAGCTTCGCACCAAGAAAAAGCGCGCAAGGCCGGGGCCTCACGCGCTTAGTCGCTTGGGAGTGGAAAATATCAGCGCGCTGCGAACTGGCGGCCCCTCAGCGCGACCGCCCAACGCTGTGGCGTTGCGTCCGGCGAACTCTCGCGCACGAAGCATTGGCCATTGCGCGCGCGGATCGTACGGCAGGCCGCCATCGCATTGTCACGGCTGGCAAAGCCGCTGATCGCGAGGCGGTGATAAAACTTGCCCTTGACCGTCGCTTGGCTGGTGAGAACCGGGAAAGCAGCCAGCGTGCCGCTGCGCCCCGCCATCGTCATCCATTTTTCCTTGGCGACCGCAGCGCTGTCATAAGCGCCGAGCTGCACCACCCAGTTGCTGGCGCCACTGGCCACCGGCTTGATGAAAGCAACCTTCTGCATACGTATAATCGGCGTGGTGAAGGGCGCTGCTACCCGGTTCATGGGTGCAGCCACCTTGGCCGCGCGAGTGTCGGGAACGAAATCATATGCCGCGACGCGCACGGGCGCAGCGGCCGCATTGACGACCGAATCGGCCTCCGGCGTAGCGACGGGCACCACATCGGCCATTGCGGTCTGCACCGGCGCATCGGGGGCTGCTGCTGCCATCTGCACGGGATCACCGGCAGGGGCAGGAGCCAGCGCCAACGCGACCGGCAAACCGGCATCGGCAGCATTGATCGTCACACCCATCAGCGCGGCGACACGCTGGGGAGCAAGCGAGGGTTCGGCAATCTGCGCCCAATCCGAAATACGCTTGTTCGCCGCCAACGGATCGAGATCCATGCCCACGACCATCCGCGCATCCTTCCACCGGCCGGCCAATGCATAGGCATAGGCCAGATTCTGGCGTGTACGCGCGTTGACCGACGGATCGTGGATCGCCTCCGACAGGATGCGCACGCCTTCGGGTGCGTCACCAGCCATCGCCATGGCAAGGCCATAGTCGCTGGCAGGGACCGTGTCCGCACGGGAAACCAGCAGGCTGCGGGCAGCGTCGGCATGCCCCTGAGCAACCTGAACCAGAGCCAGGCTGACCACGGTGCGGGCGTCGCTGCTGCCCAGCGCCATCGCATCGGCAAGCGCCGTTTCGGCCGAAGCAAAGCGGCCGGCCAACACATAGGCGCGACCCAGCATCTGCCGATAGGCGGCATTTTGCGGTTCAAGCCGGACAGCCGCTTCGGCCGCCTCGATGGCCTTCTGGCCGTCACGATCGGCCAGCGCCTTTTCGGCGGCGATCGCAAACTTGGCAGGATTGCCCTTTTGCGGGACGACCGATGCCGACGGGCGGAACGCCGCACCGGTGCAACCGACCATCGTGGTGGCGACGACCAGCGAACAAATCGCCGCCTTTCCAAATGCCGTGCGCTTCATAAGTCTACCCACCCTTCAATCACTGATCGCCGCGCATATGCGGCAACTGCTGAGTCAGCCGGTCAATTTCCGGCAGGCCGTTGAGAAATTCGTCGAGCGCCTGCGTAACGATCTGTTGCGCCGAACGGCCGGTGACGGCGCAGGCCAGCCGCAGCTTGAGATGCCGGTTGGCCTCCAGACGCAATGTAAAGGCCGCCTTGCGGCTCGCCTTCGCCACAACCGTGGCCTTGGGCGGCACGGGCGTGCCCATGATGCGTTCGGCCAGTTCTTCGCGTTCCGTCACGACCGGCGGCACCGGCACGGCGACCGGCGCGGACGGCGCCATCGGCGTCAGCCCGATCGCGACCGGCGGCTCTTCCATCGGAACCGGCGCAGGCTCGACATCGAAACCCATGTCGTTCCAGCCCAGATCATCCTGTTGCATCGCCACGGCCGACGATCGGCCAAAGCCCATCATCGGGCGGCGCATGGCGGGCTGCGCCGCACCCTTGCGGGCCAGCAGGCCGGAAGTCAGCGAAGCGATTGGTTTGGGTTCAGCCATGATGCCTCTCTCCCCTTACTGGCCAATCACGCGGCGACCGAAGCCCCCGCCTGATGGACGCACGGCGCCGGCGGTGCCGACGCTGCCATGGGGCACGGAAAAGACCGTGCGGCGAAAATTCTTTTCCAGACGGTCCGAGATATAGGACCACAGC
Organism: Sphingomonadaceae bacterium; assembly: GCA_016000085.1. Classification (GTDB taxonomy): domain Bacteria; phylum Pseudomonadota; class Alphaproteobacteria; order Sphingomonadales; family Sphingomonadaceae; genus Sphingobium. The sequence continues at coordinate 4,389 of JAECRT010000086.1, read as the reverse complement.
AAGACGACCTCTCCTGCCGATCGGCCCTTGGGGTCGACCTCCATGACCGTGCGGCCGTCGATCATCGACGCCGCGAAATCGGTGCGATGATGCAGCGTCACCGGGGCGACCGTGCCATGCTGCGACAGCGCAACGGCCGCTTCGGACGTGATGCGCGCCTTGGGCGTCGCGCCGTTGACGACGAAAATGAGCGGCTTGCCCGCACGCTCGCACAAATCGACGGTCGCGCCGACGGCGCGCAGATCATGCGGGCTGGGGCGGGTCGGCACGACAATCAGTTCGGCCACGGAAATCACGCTCTGGATCGCCATGGTGATGGCGGGCGGGGTGTCGATGACAGCCAGTTTGAACCCCTGCTGCCGCAAGATTTCAAGGTCGGACGCCAGGCGCGCGACCGTCGTCTGGGCAAAGGCGGGAAACTCCGCCTCGCGCTCGTTCCACCAGTCGGCCAGCGACCCTTGCGGATCGATGTCGATCAACACGACCGGGCCAGCGCCGGACAATTGCGCCTGCACAGCCAGGTGACCCGACAAGGTAGTCTTGCCCGATCCGCCCTTTTGCGATGCCAAAGCCAAAATCCGCACGCAATTCCCCCCAGAAAATCCAGTTCCGGTAGGGATTGCCACGCGCCCGCCTAAAAATTGGTTAACTGACTGGAAGTTTCACTGATGGATGGCCAACAATGTTTAGGGCGCGATCAGCGATGGCCTGCTTATGCTAATCGGACTTTAACCTTGTTTCAGCATAGCACCGGCAAAGACAGTCGCGCAGGAGCATGCGATTATGAAGAATTTCTTGAGCATAGCCGCCCTTGGCGCCCTGTTGGTCATGGCGGCGCCAGTGCTGGCCGACGTCAAGACGGGCGTGGATGCCTGGCAACAGGGCGACTATGCCAAGGCGATCGGAGAATGGCGGCCATTGGCGCAGGCGGGCGACCCCGATGCGCAGTTCAACCTGGGCCAGGCCTACAAGTTGGGCCGGGGCGTGCAGCCCGATCTCAATGCCGCGATGGACTGGTATCGCAAGGCCGCCGCACAGGGGCATTTGCGCGCCGAGGATAATCTGGGGCTATTGATGTTTCAGCAGGGCGACCGGGCGGGCGCCATGCCCTATTTGCAGCGCGCCTCGATGCGCGGCGAACCCCGCGCGCAATATATCGTCGGCACCGCGCTGTTCAACGGCGACCTGATCGGTAAGGATTGGGTCCGCGCCTATGGGCTGATGACCCGCGCGTCGGCCTCGGGCCTCGAGCAGGCATCGACCAGCCTGGAACAGATGGACAAATATATACCGCTGGATCAGCGCAAGCAGGGACTGGCGCTCGCCGCCAGCCTGGAAACGCCGGGCAAAGGCGCCACGCTGGCGACGGCCGATCCTGCGCCCGTCCGCCCCGCGCCCACCGCCGTTCGCTCCGCACCCCTGCCGCAATCGACGATCACCAAATCCGCACCTGCCCCCGCGCCACAGATCGCCGCCGCGCTGCCCAAAGCCGCGCCCAAGCCAGCCCCACGCCCCGCAGCGGCTGCCCCCACCCCTGCCGCTTCGGGCGGTTGGCGCGTACAACTCGGCGCCTTTGGTGAAGATGGCCGCGCCCGTTCGCTCTGGAACCAGTTGAACGGCAAGGTGCGCGGCCTGTCCGCCTATCAACTCTATCTGGTCAAGGCTGGCGCTGTCACCCGCCTTCAGGCCGGCCCCCTCGCCACCAGCGCCGACGCCGCGCGCCTGTGCAGCGCCATCAAGGCGGCCGGTGCGGACTGTATTCCCAAGAAAATGTAGTCCTGGGGCAATACAGGCGCGC
>JAECRT010000086.1:0-2491 GCA_016000085.1 Sphingomonadaceae bacterium | reverse complement strand
CCCCTGCCCCGGCTACCGCGCCAGCATCAGGAAAGCCATGGACGGCGGCCTTTTGCGATCGCCATTCAGTCCATTCCCGCATCTGTTGATGACGGGTCGCAATTTGCGAAACCCGGACTATCTTGCGATTATAGGCCTGTCATCCGGGAACCCATATATGTCGAATGTGAATGAAGGCATCATCGCCAGGCTGGTCGCCGTCGCTTTGGGCGAAGCGGGCGCACGCGCCACGTTGAACGCACTGACGATCGACCCTGCCCTCCTCGCCCAGCACGGCCCGACTGTATCGCGCGCCGCTCTAGCCATGGCCCTCAACGTGGCTCTGTTCCATGACCTGCTGCAACGCGTGCCGAGCGGCGCGGCCTACGTCGCCGAAGCTTTGGCGCAAGGCGGGAAGATCGTCTTCGATCATGGCGCATTGCGGGCCATACGCTTTCCCGAAGGACCAACCGGCGCGCTGCCCGGCGGCGAAGACAGCTTCACCCGCATCCTGCTGCCCCTGGGCTATGAAATGGCGGCGATCTACCCGCTCGACCGGCTCAAAATGACCGGACGCGCCTATCGCCATGTCGATGCGCCGGAAGTCATTCCGCAATTTTTCCTATCCGAACTGCATGTCGATCGGTTCGACGCTGAGTTTGGCGAGGTCGCCGCGCGCGTGTTCGGCACGTCGCGCGATCCCATCGATGCGAAGACGAACGATGTGCTGCGTCGCTATGCGGCTGGCGAACCGGTTTCGTTTGAAGATGCTGCGGCGGCCTTGCCCATCCTCGCCTCCGCGTTCGATCGGCAACACGCCATGCCATCTTTCGACGATTATCAACTGCTGCTCTCGCGCTCGAACGAAGCCGCCTGGATTGCGACCGAGGGCAATGCCTTCAACCATGCGACCGACCGGGTCGCCGACGTCGCAAACCTGGCCGATCGGCTGAAAGCGCAAGGGCAACCGATGAAGGACCGGCTGGAAATTTCCGCCACCGGCCGCGTCCGTCAGACCGCCTTCCGCGCCGACAGCGTCGACCGCCTGTTCGCCAATGATGAATGGCGCAGCGTTCCCGGCTCCTTCTACGAATTTATCAGCCGCGACATCGACCCACAGACCGGCGCGCTCGACCTGGCGTTCGACACCGGCAATGCCACGGGCATATTCGCGATGACAAGCGCCGGATCGGGCAGCTAAACCAAAATTCACGACTTGATCCGCGATACCCCTTGGGGCAACGACCGCGCATCATTGGCGGAGGCGTTGCTTGAACGACAGGATTGTTACCGGCTGGGTGCTGACACTGGTCTGCGCCGATCGTGTCGGCATCGTCGCAGCGGTCAGCGAGTTTCTGGCCAATCGCGGCGGCTTTATCACCGACAGCCAGCAATATGCCGATCGCGAGGCTGACCGCTTCTTCATGCGCGTCGCGTTCGAAGCAACCGATGAGCGGATGACCGGGACGCAAGCGCTCAGCGATGCTTTCAAACCCGTGGCCGACCGGTTCGACATGAACTGGTCGCTGATCGCATCGATGGATCGCCCCCGCATGCTGATCGCCGTGTCAAAGGGATCGCACTGTCTGGCCGACCTGCTGCATCGCTGGCAGACGGGCATGCTCAACATCGACATCATGGGCGTGGTGTCGAACCATCCCGACATGCGCCGCATCACCGAATGGCACGGCATTCCCTATCATGAACTGCCCTCGAACGGGGACAAGCCGACCCAGGAAGCCGCGCTGATCGACCTGTTCGATCGCACCCGGTCGGACTATCTGATCCTCGCCCGCTATATGCAGGTGCTCTCTGAATCCTTGGTCGAGCGGCTCGCGGGCCGCTGCATCAACATCCATCATAGCTTCCTGCCCGGCTTCAAGGGCGCGCGCCCCTATCACCGCGCGCACGATCGCGGCGTCAAATTGATCGGGGCGACCGCCCATTTCGTGACCGCCGATCTGGACGAAGGGCCGATCATCGAGCAGGCAGTGGATCGTGTCGATCATCGTGCGACGGCGCAGGATATGATCCGCATCGGTCGCGACATCGAAGCACAGGTGCTGGCGCGCGCCGTCGGCTGGATCGCCGACCGACGCGTGCTGCTGAACGGTAACAAGACCGTCGTGTTCCGATAAAGCATGGTCGAAGCACATAGGATTATGCGCTGATTACAGCCCCAGTCGCGCCCAGAAATCATCGGGCGCAATGGCTATAGCGGGACTGTCCCCATGGTCCCTGCGTGTCCAGGATGAATGCGGATTGGGGATGTGGTTGGTTTGCCGGACGCGGCGCGGCTGACGGATTTTGCGGGTCATCATCTTCTCCTTGTCAAGGGAACACGAAACCTGGCGTCATCGCCTCAGACCCGTGCGCTTTAGCCGTTGTTGACGCGGAGCAAGCTGACATCCTTCAAAAGCCGCGGAGCATGATGCTCCCCGCTTCACTGGTCCTTTCCGTTGAATATGTCGAAATAGCTTTGCTTGGCCATGATGCGAGCCAAACTTGGATC
>JAECRT010000022.1:42700-49755 GCA_016000085.1 Sphingomonadaceae bacterium | reverse complement strand
TGCCGACACGGGAGACAGCTCCCGCGAGGCCGTTCGTGCGCGCTATGCGTGAACGGGGCTATTCCGGGGGATTTGAACGATGAGTGACGAGCCAAAGGCCAAAAAGAAAAAGGGCGGGAGCATGAAAATGATCCTGCTGCTGGTCGTCGGCGTCGTCGTCGGGGGCGCGGGAGCCGCAGGCGGCCTGTATGCCGCCGGTTTCTTCAGTCCCAAGGCCGAAGGGCCGAAGGAAGATCCCAACAAGCCGGTGCTCGTCCTGGCGGGTGAAAGCGCCGAAGACGTGGCTAAGGCCCATGGCGGCGGCGGCGGTGAAGGCGAGCATGGCGGCGGTAGCGGTGGCGCGCATCCCGCAGCGGGCAGCCCTCCTGGTCATGGCGTCGACCTGCCTACACCGGCCAACCCGGCCGCCTATCAGGCCACCTATTTCCAGTTGCAGGCGCCCTTCACCTCCAACATGTCGGACACCGACGCCTTTGCCCAGATTTCGATTGCGGTATCGACCTATTATGACCTGCGCGTGATCGATGCGATCAAGACGCATGAGATGGCGATCCGCAGCCAGGTGCTCATGATGTTGGCCCAGCAGCCGGAGGAGGCATTGTCCACCCCGCAGGGCAAGCAGGCGCTCCAAGGCAAGATTAAGGGCATAATTAACGATATTTTGAAGCAAAAGACGGGTTATGGGGGCGTTGATAACGTTTATTTTACCAATTTCGTTATTCAATAGCACTGCCCAGAAGGCCGGGAAGTCCCCCGGCCCACCGGGCAGGGGACTATGATGGACGACGTTAAGACCTACGCCTTCGGGCGGGGTGAATCACAGGCGCCGGTAATGCTGTCCGGCCTCGACCGGCTGGGCGATAAGCTTGGCCGGCGTATTCGTGCGTTGATCGAACCGATCAGCGGCATGCGGCCGCATGTCGTGGCGCAGGATGCGCAGCTGCTCGAATTTTCAGCCTGGTCCCAGGCCGTGCCGGACTTCGCCAGCCTGTCCATCTATCGCCTGCTCCCGCTCAAGGGGCAGATGGTGCTGCGTATGGATGCGGCGATGATTTCGACGCTGGTCGACTGTTTTTATGGCGGGATCGGCAACCGCCCGCTGCCGCCGCGCGGTGAATTCACGCCCACCGAGGATCGGTTGATCGCACGCCTGTCGGAAACCATCATGGCCCGGCTGGTGGAGACATGGGCCGACATATTGCCGCTGGAGCCTGCGCTGGTGCTCCGCGAAACCGGCGTGAGCTTTACCGCCGCCGCCCAGCCCGACGACCAGATGGTGCTGCAACGCTTTCAGATCAGCATTACCCGCGACCAGGAATGGCCGATCGACCTGCTGTTTCCGCTGTCCGCCCTGCGCGCCGTCGAGCCGCTGATGGGATCGAGACTGCCGGTCGATGACGAACAGAGCGATCCGGTCTGGCAGACGCGCATCGCTCGCCGGATGCGCGACATCCGCCTGCCCGCGCGCACGGTGCTGGCTCGCCCCAATCTTTCGCTGGCTGAACTGATGCAGCTCAAGACCGGCGACATCATTCCCGTGACGATCGGCCGCTCCCTGCCGCTGATCGTGGGCAACCGCATCGTCGCCCATGGCAGCATAGGCGAACAGGATGGCCGCGCGGCTTTCCAGATTGAAAAACTCGTACAAGGACCGGATCAATGAGCGATATGAGCGAAGCGCCCAAAATGGAGCGCGGCGAAGACCCCATCAGCCGCATGACGAACAACCGCCAGTTCAAGCTGCTGGCGGACATTCCGGTGCGCATGTCGGTGGAGGTCGGATCGACGTCGCTGCGGCTGGCCGAGGTCATGGACCTGGCCGAAGGCAGCATCGTGGAACTGGACCGGCAGGCCGACGACCTGCTCGACATCATGGTCAATGGCGCGCTGATCGCCAAGGGCGAGGTGGTGACGGTCAACGGCCGCTATGGCATCCGCATCATCGACATCGCCGCGACCGAAAACCGCCTCGCGGGGATCGAACGGCGCGGTTGATCGCGCCGCACTGATTTTGCGCTTGCCTTGGCGGAAGAAACTGCGGATCGCAGGGCGCATTAACCATCATTTGCGGGCTCTCGTTGCATGACCTGGTATTTCGTCAAATTGCTCATCCTGTTGCCGCTGGTGGGCGGCATGGCCTTTGGCGCACTGTGGCTATGGCGCAAATATCAGCCCGGCATGATGGCGGGGCAGGGCGATCGCTCGCTCAAGCTGCTCGAGGCGCTGCCGATGGGCGCGTTCGGCAAGCTGGCGGTGGTCGAATTCGAGGGCAAGAAGATACTGGTCGCGGTCACGCGCAACCGGATCGAGAAGATCGCGGAAGGCGACCCCTATCGTGCGCGGTAGGATGTTGCTGATCGGCGGCGTCCTGATCGTCGCCGGATTGGCCATGGTCGAACCCGCGCTGGCGCAGGCCGCGCCCGCCGCCGTGCCGCCCGCGCCGGTCGACAATAGCGGTGCGCTGAGCCGCGCCATGGGCCAGATTTCGGGTGACGGTCGCTCGCTGTCGCTGTCGCTGCAAATCCTTGTCCTCATGAGCCTGCTGACGGTGCTGCCGTCGCTGGTGCTGATGATGACCAGCTTCACCCGCATCATCATCGTCCTGTCGCTGCTGCGGCAGGCGCTGGGTCTGCAACAGACGCCGCCCAACCAGGTGCTGGTTGGCCTGTCGCTGTTCCTGTCGCTGTTCGTGATGCGGCCTGCGATCGACCAGATCAACGGGCTGGCTTTCGACCCTTATGGCAAGGGGCAGATCAGCATCGAGGAAGCGGTCGGCCGGTCGGCCAAGGTGCTGCACGGCTTCATGACCAAGCAGACGCGCGAAAGCGACCTCAAGCTGTTTCAGGGGCTGGCCAAGGCGCCAGCCTTCCGCACGCCCGACGATATCCCTTTCACCATCCTGCTGCCCGCCTTCGTGACGAGCGAACTCAAGACCGCGTTTCAGATCGGCTTCATGATCTTTCTGCCCTTCCTCATCATCGATCTGGTGGTGGCGTCGACGCTGATGGCGCTGGGCATGATGATGTTGTCGCCCACGATCATTTCCATGCCGTTCAAGCTGTTGCTGTTCGTGCTGGTCGACGGCTGGGCGCTGACCATGGGGTCACTGGCGGGGTCGTTCGCGACATGACCCGGCACGCGCTTTCCGCCATGGTGGGCTAGGTCATGGAGAACGCTGATTTCTTCATGGGATTGGCCCAGCAGGCGCTGTGGATCACGGCGCTGGCGGCTGCGCCTGTGCTGATCCCAGCGCTGATCGTGGGCCTGTTGATCGGCATGGTGCAGGCGGCGACATCGATCAACGAACAGACGCTCAGCTTCATTCCCAAGATCCTGGTCGTGGGCGCCATGCTCGCGTTGTTCGGCGGGTCGATCATGGTGCTGATCGCCGATTTCACCCGCGAGATATTCGAACGCATTCCGGACCTGCTGCAATGAAGAGGCGGCAATGATCGCACCCGGCTTCGCGGGCGTGGAGGCGCAATTGTGGGTCTGGCTGATCGCCATGATCCGCCCCGGCGCGGCGTTTATCGCCGCGCCCGTCTTTGGCGCGCCCTCGGTGCCGATCCAGTTGCGGTTGATCCTGAGCCTCGCCTTGGGCCTTGCCGCGCTGAACAGCGTGACCATTGTCCTGCCACAGGATGGCATTGCCAGCTTCGAAGGCATCATGATGGTCATCGGCGAAGTCATGTGCGGCCTCGCCATGGGGTTCGCGGTGCAGATCGGCTATGCTGCCGCCTTCGTCGCGGGCGAAGCGATCGGCAACGCCATGGGCCTGAATTTCGCGGCGATGGTCGATCCGTCGTCGGGGCAGGGGACGCAGGCGGTCGGGCAATTCCTGTCCATCCTGGCGACCTTCCTGCTGCTGGGCATGGACGGCCATCTGCTGCTCGCCAGTTTCGTGGTGCAAAGCTATCAGGCGATACCGCCTGGCGGGCCGATGCTGGCCAACAACACCATCTGGCGGTTGATCGAGTTTGGCGGGACTTTGCTGGGATCTGGCGTGACGGTCGCGCTGCCGGTCGCATTCGCGCTGGTGCTGGTGCAGATCGTCATGGGCATGCTGGCCCGTGCCGCGCCCTCGCTCAACCTGTTTGCCGTGGGTATGCCGGTGGCGATGATGGCGGGGCTGGTGCTGCTGGCGATCGCCGCGCCGATCATGGCCGAAGGCATGACCGTTGCGCTCAAGTCCGGGCTGGAACAGGCCCGCGCCATTGCGGAAGGGCAATAGGCGATGGCAGGCGATACCGGCGGCGGCGAAAAGACCGAGAAACCAACCCAGAAGAAACTGGATGATGCCGCCAAGAAGGGTGACATTCTCCAGTCGCGCGAACTGGGCACGGCGCTGGTGGTGATGGCGGGGATCGGCTGGCTGGCCATCGCTGGTCCGTCGCTGATCGATTCGCTGTCGCACATGCTGACCGAGGCGTTGCGTTTCCGGCGTGAGGATATCGTCGATTTTTCGCCTGCGAAGCGCGGCCTAGCGTTGCTGACGGGGATTGCCCTGCCGGTGGCGGGCGTGCTGCTGGCCACGTTCCTGGCGGCGATCGCCGCACCCGCCTTGCTGGGGTCGCTGGGCTTTCGTCCCGGCGCCTTTGCGCCCAAGGCCTCGAAGATGAACCCGGGCGCGGGCCTGAAGAAGATTTTCGGGACGCAAGGGCTGATCGAACTGGTCAAATCGATCGCCAAGGTCGGCCTGCTCGGCAGCATTGGCGTGTGGATGATATGGGACCGGCTGACCGCGATTACGGCGCTGGGCAAGATGGGCGTCGCGCCCGCCATGGCGGACCTGGGCAATATGTTCATCCTGACCTGTCTGGTGATGGCGGGCGGGCTGTTTCTGATCGCGGGCATCGATGTGCCCGCGCAGATCATGCAGCGCGGCAAACGACTGGGCATGAGCAAGCAGGAAGTGAAGGACGAGCATAAGGAGAGCGAAGGATCGCCCGAACTCAAGGGCCAGATCCGTCGCCGCCAGTTCGAGGTCTTGAACGGATCGACGCGCAAGGCTGTGGCCGAGGCCAGCGTCATTATCACCAACCCGACCCATTTCGCGGTCGCGCTGCGTTACAAGCCGGGCGTGGATGCCGCGCCGGTCGTGGTGGCGCGCGGGTGCGATGCGGTGGCCGCGTCCATTCGCGAACTGGCCGACCAGAATGGCGTTACCGTCCTGCAATATCCCGACCTCGCCCGCGCCATCTATTTCACGTCGCGCGCCGGGCAGATCGTCAACGAAGGCCTGTATATGGCGGTCGCGACGGTGTTGGCCTTTGTCTTCCGGGTCGAGAACCGGATGGCGAGCGAGATCGACCGGCCTTTCATCACGGTGCCGGACGACCTGCGCTTCGATGCTGACGGGCGGAAGCAATAGGGCGCGATATGGCGGAGCGGTTGCGCCTGTTGTGGATTGGGGCGGCGCTGTTGCTGCTGGTCTTCGTGCCCGCCTATCTGCTGACCATCACGCCGGGCCATGGCATCGCGCGTGACGGCACGTCGCTGGTGGTGGGGCGCGATTTCCTCAACATCTGGATGTATGGGCGCGCGGCATGGGAAAGCGACCCCGCGCGCTATTATCATATGCCGACCTATCTCGCCGCGTTGGGGCCGATCGTGGGTGAGGGCTATCCCGGCCAGCTCTGGTCCTATCCCCCGGTCGCGCTGCTGATCGCTGCGCCATTTGGTTTGCTGTCCTATCTGCCTGCCTTGCTGTTGTGGACGCTGGCGGGACTGGTTGCGTTGGCCGCTGCGTTGCGGCTGTGGACGGCGGACTGGCGGATCATCGCGCTTGTGCTGGTGTCGCCCGCCGCCCTGTTCGGCATCATGTCGGGCCAGTTCGCCTGTTTCGCCGCAGCGATCGTGCTGGCCGTGCTGCGCTGGCGGGAAAGCCGCCCGGTGCTGGCGGGGATGCTGCTGGGATTGTTGATGGTCAAGCCACAGATCGCGCTGCTGTTCCCGATCCTGTTTCTGGTGACCCGCAACTGGCGCGCCTTTGTCGCTGCGGCCCTGTCCTGCCTGATGATGGTGGGGCTGGTGGCGCTGTTTTGGGGGGTGGATGTCTGGCACGCCTATGTCGCGGCCGGGATCGCCAACCAGTCGCTGGTGCTGAGCGACCCGGAGCATCTGGCCGGACCGTTCATGCCGACACTGTTCATGAACCTGCGCGTCGTCGGCGTGCCGGTGCAGGTCGCCTCGATGCTCCAGATAGGTTTGGCGCTGCTGGCCGTCGCGCTCGTATGCCTGCGCTTCGTCCCGCGCCCCGCGTCGGCCGACCTGTCCGCAAATTTGCTGTTCCTGGCCTGCGCTGTGTCGGCGACGCCCTATATGTTGTCCTATGATACGCTGGCGCTGGCGGCGATGGCCGTCATGATGCTGGAGGCGGGGCAGCAGGGGCGCACGGGCGTTATGCTTGCCTTTTTCCTGCCCCTGCTTCAGATCGTGGCGGGGATGGCCGGGGCGCCGGGGCCAGGACTGATCCCGATCCTGATCGCCTTGTATCTATTCAGGGCACATCAAAAAAATCTTATGGTGAACTAAAGTTTAGCCGCGATCATCCGTAATGTCTTCATGGGGACGCATTATGATGGTGCGTCATGAACGACTATATTTCTCGTAGCGAGTTGCAGCCGGTCGATCGGACCGCCGCACGTGCGCCTGCGCCGGTACAGGCCGTTCAGCCGGTGTCGACCAGCAGGGCCGCCGTTGCGCCGGAACGGGAAGCGCGCGCCCCCGCACCACAGACGAACGTCGCCAGCATCGACGACGATGTCGCCAGCGCCGCCGAATATGCAGAAGTGCATGCCCGGATCGCCGACATATTGGCCGATCTGCGCGGCGGGGCTGGCAATCTGAATGTCGATGACGCCGCCAGCGCCATGCAGACGATGATCCCCCGGCCGATGGTCATCGTGCCGTTGCCGCCCGCCAGCAAGGAAGCGGTCGAACATGCCGCCGTGCTGGCCAAGCGTATCGTCGAGCGGGCGGGCTATGCCCATGCCGCGCAGGCGCATGTCCATCGCAGCGCCGTGGACCAGATCGTCTCGGCCGCCTGACTTTCG